>NZ_SRYA01000066.1 GCF_004793545.1 Petralouisia muris
TTCGGAAATTTCTGAAGCCTTATAAAACAAGGGATTCGAGTTTCCGAGAGTACACCAGTTATGAAGGAGGTTATTTCAATGTTTGATTACATGAATGTAAAAGAAGCGGCTGAAAAATGGGGATTGTCCGAACGGAGAATACAGGTATTATGTGCTACAAACCGAATCCCCGATGTAATGCGAATCAGCAATGTGTGGCTGATTCCAAAGACTGCATCAAAGCCAAAAGATGGGCGTTTTAAGAAAAGAGATAAGGAGGAATCGGACAATGAGTAAGATTTTATTGGTTGAAGATGATATGGAAATCAGTACCATGCTAAAGAATTTTTTGACCACAGAGAAATTTGAGGTAATTACAGCGTATGATGGCAAAAGTGCCCTTGACAGGTTCTTTTCGGATAGTTTCAGTCTGGTTTTGCTTGATTTGATGATTCCTCAGATAAGCGGAATCGAAGTCATGGAAAAAATCAGAGAAAACAGCACTGTCCCGATTATTATTATCTCGGCAAAAGATACCGATTCTGATAAAACGCTTGGTTTAGGTTTGGGAGCAGATGATTATATAACGAAACCGTTTTCCGTCACAGAAGTATTGGCAAGGATAAAAGCAAATATCCGAAGAACTACACAGTATGCTGCAAGTGCCACAGAACAGCAGCCAATACTTCAAACGGGAAACCTTGTCATGAATCTGAATGAGTATTCTGTAACAAAAAACGGCTGTAAAATAGAGCTTACATCAAAAGAATTTGAAATTTTAAAGCTGTTATTGCAGAATCCAAAGAAAGTATATACGAAAGAACAGATTTACTCCCTTGTCTGGAATGATACCTATTATGGTGATGAAAATGCTGTCAATGTCCATATCAGCAGATTGAGGAATAAAATAGAAGATAATCCCCGTGAACCGCAGTATGTGATTACGGTATGGGGAATCGGATACAAATTGGGGGAGTGAAATGATGAGCGATAAAACAATCATATTCTTTTTGGCAGTTGTTGTCTGCTTATTATTCCTTGTGGTTTTATACCAGCGTTTTATTTTTGGCAGGGGAATACAGGCAAAGATAAAAAGGATGAATAAAAAGTTGGAGGAAATTTTAGAAACTGGAAGTGACGAGAAAGTAATGGTATTTACGGATAACCCTGTTTTGATGGAATTAGGGGGACAAATCAACCGCCTGCTGATAGACCGCCAAAAAATAAGGGCAGATTTTAAAAGGGAAGAAATTTCATCTAAAAAGATGTTGGCGAATATCTCCCATGACATAAAAACACCTCTAACGGTCATATTGGGTTATCTGGAAATTATGCGTTTGAACCATGCAGATAATGAGATGTTGAAAAAAGTAGAAACAAAAGCGAATCAAGTTATGAATCTTATCAATCAGTTTTTTACATTAGCAAAACTGGAATCTGGCGATACAAATATAAATCTTGGCAAAGTCAATATCAACGAGATATGCAGGGAGAATGTTTTGGAGTTTTATGATATTTTATTGCAGAAAGATTTTGATGTTGATTTGTTTATTCCAGAAACAGCTATTTTTGTGCAGGGGGAGAAAGAAGCCCTGCAAAGGATTTTATACAATTTATTGTCAAATGTAATACGCTACGGCTCCGACGGAAAATATTTAGGAGTTTTTTTGCGTCAAGACAAGAGCAATGTATATATTGATGTGGTTGATAAAGGGAAAGGGATTGAACAGGAATTTGCATCGAATGTGTTTGACAGGCTCTATACAATGGAAGATTCCAGAAACAGGGAAATACAAGGGAACGGATTAGGCTTAACGATTGCGAAGAATCTTGCAAAGCAATTAGAGGGCGATATATTTTTAGACAGCATAGCGAATGTCAAAACAACTTTTACAGTAAGCCTCAAAAAAATAACTTATTAAATTCCCTGCGAAAGAAATTCGTAAGAATTAGTCAAGAGTTTTGAAAATCTATATCGCTATAATGATATTCATAAAACACCTTTGGGCGTATTGCTACGTCCGAGAAAGGCGTTACTAAGGAAACACCCTACGGGTATCCCTCTATGCCAAAAAGCTGGCAACATTAAGGAAAGGAGGCAAAAAATGTCTTATATTTTGCAAACAAGCCATCTAAGCAAAACGATAGATGGAAAACAGTTAGTCACAGATGTGAATATCCATGTAAAGAAAGGTGAGGTATATGGATTTTTAGGACCGAACGGGGCAGGAAAAACCACGGTGATGAAGATGCTTACCAACCTTTGGAAACCGACAAGCGGCACGGTTGCGCTGTTTGGGAAAGCATTGGAAAAAACTTCTTACGAGGTGCTGAAGCGTATGGGAAGCATCATTGAATTTCCTACATTTTATGACCATATGAGCGGAAAGGACAACTTACAGCTTCATTGTGAGTATATGGGGTATTACAACAAGGGCAGCGTGGAGGAAGCTCTTCAGATGCTTGGGCTTTCTGATGCGGCGGATAAGCCTGCGGGCAGCTATTCTTTAGGAATGAAGCAGCGTCTGGGGATTGCCCGTGCCATATTGTGCAAGCCAGAGTTAGTTATCCTTGACGAGCCGACAAACGGTTTAGACCCCGCAGGAATGAAGCAAATCAGAGATTTGTTTCGGATGCTATGTACCGAGTATGGCATGACGCTTATGATATCCAGTCATCTTCTCCCAGAGATAGAAAGTATTGCCGATACGGTTGGCGTTATCCATCATGGAAAGATGATGAAAGAAATATCCATGAAAGAAATTGCAGAAACAAATACGGCGTATATTGAACTTGCCGTAGAGGATACAAAGAAAGCGGCGTATGTTTTAGCTGAAAAAATGCAGTTAAGTAATTTTAAAATCGTAAACGATTCGGGGATTCGTATTTATGAGCAGGGTGTCACCACACAAAAGATTTCGAGGGAATTGATGGCAAATGATGTAGAGATTGCTTCCATCAGCCAACATACCGAAACATTGGAGGACTATTTCTTAAAAATCACATCGGAGGTGGGAAAATCATGTTAAAGCTTGTCAGACTTGAATGGAAAAAGAATAATATCGGGAAATATTTAGGGGGCGTAATCATTATGGCGGCTCTGCTTGGCTTATTTGTCTTTGCGTTAGCGTTTTTGGGCATTGCCAACGACCCAGACGGGACACTGGATGCTGCGCCTGGGACAGATGTAATCTCCGCTCCTATCGAATTATTTACCAGCATGGCTTTTCTTATTTACACCAGTGTAATGTTGGCATCCTTTATTGTAAGCGCATACAAAAACAAGACCATGAATCTGATGTTTTCCTACCCTATTAAGCGGCAGAAAATCTTAGCTTCCCAAATGATTGCGGTCTGGACTTTTAATTTTGCCGCACTCATTTTAACAAAACTGGCGATTTATATGTGCGTGTTCTTTGGGGCAAAATTTATGCAGTCATCCTTTGCTGTTGATTTTTCAATAGGCAGCCTGTCATTTTATATACAACTGATACTAAAATCAGTGGTAATCGTCAGCATGAGCTTTATTGCCCTGTTTGTCGGGATGGCTTTAAAATCTTCAAAAGCAACGATTGTCACTTCATTTTTGCTGATTTTTCTCACACAGGCGAACATTGGCGATTTCACAATGGCAGGCAACGCAGTATTTCCCATTATTTTGACGGCTATTTCTTTGCTTTTTGCCGCTTTGTCAATCGTAAATGTGGAAAGCAAAGATTTAATGTAGGGGGCGGGGTTATGAATATGAAAAGAATACTGTTAGCGGGGATTTTAGTGATAGCTTTTGGCATATGCGGATGCGGGAATAAAGAAAAAATAGATTCTAACGAGGAATTTTCGGCGGAAGGTATTTCAGAAATTGTATTGGATATTTCCTCTTGGAATTTAAAAGTGATGGCTTCCAGCGATGACAAAGTACACATAGCCTGCGAGGGAAAAGTCGAAGATGACCGTGATATGCAGGTTGTGCAGAAAGATGGAAAACTAATGGTACAGCAGGATGATGATACGGACAAAAATCTGGCGGAGCAATTCTCATTTGGCGAAGCAGGGAAGATAATATTGTATATTCCTAAAGATAATGCTTTTTCCTTAGCCATTAACAATGGTTCGGGAGAGATGGAGTTGGAAGCGGTCAGCATTTCCACTTTGTCCTTGAACAACCAGTCTGGCTATGTAACGATGTCTGATTTCATAGCTGAAAGTGCAAAAATAAAATCTCTTTCAGGCGATATTAAAATAACAGACGCTTCATGCACGGATTCTAATATCAATACAGAATCCGCATATGTTACCATGAAAAATACAGTTATTGGAAAGGCTGCTGTTTCGACAGAATCTGGCGAAGTGAATATAAGCAACATAAATAGCTATGATTCCCTGTCTGTAGAAACGGGTTCGGGAGATATATCATTGACCCATGAAGCGATGCCAGATAATTTATCCTGCCATATATCCAGTGGCTCGGACGATGTAACCGTACAGCTTAAAAATGCGGAATTCAGTACCGATACAGACGGATGCAAAGATGGGAGCATCGGAAAGGGCGAAAACAGTTTATCTATCATGAGCAACAGCGGAACAGTAATTGTAAAATAGTTTTGGAGTGTAGAAAGATATGGAACGGTATCATTGGATATTTTGCCCTATATGCAAAAATAAGACACGCATGAAAATAAGGGAAGATACAGAAATAAAGAACTTCCCTCTGTATTGCCCAAAATGCAGGCAGGAAAGTTTAATTAATGTAAAATCGTTAAAAGTAGTTGTTATGAAAGAGCCAGACGCACAGACGCAGAGCCGATGAATTTGTGAAATAAAATCACAGTTTGTCGGCTTTGTTTTATTTCATAAGGTTTTAAGGCGAACGCCCACCATATAAAAAAACGGTGTATTGGTGGGCGGTTATGCTATGCCCGAAAAGACTTAACAGACACTCTCCAGACCTGTTTTTGAAGTTTGGAGGGTTTTTTATGTTCTTTTTTCGGGCAGTAATCCATCTGCTCATGCAATGCAGAATTTATACATACATAGCATATCGGGGATTGGCAGGAAGCCAGTTAAAAAAATCCCTGCTTATGCAACGCTACTTCTCACCATGAAACCAGAAGTAGAATCTCCACTTAACAGAATATGTATCTCCTATAACCGCAGAGGTCACAGAGCCTTTGCGGTTTTTCTTTTGTCGTTTTTTATCAGATTATGCCACA
The DNA here is from genome assembly GCF_004793545.1 of Petralouisia muris. GTDB lineage: Bacteria > Bacillota > Clostridia > Lachnospirales > Lachnospiraceae > Petralouisia > Petralouisia muris. The sequence goes on from NZ_SRYA01000066.1 coordinate 5,190, forward strand.
GGGCTGTTTCCGCTGTTGGCTGTCGTTCGCCGCCTTCCCAATCTGGATTTTTTACATTTTCAAAAATTCAGATTGGAGGAAATAAGGAATGGCATATAACCACGGACGTGAGGACAGGAAATGGCGTATCTGGAAAGAAGCCGAGGAAAAAGTGCTGCGTGAGCATGGCGTTGATGAAGCGGTCATTGAGCAAATCCGCATGGATGACAGGGCGGACTTTAATTCCAACAGGCGGTTTTACCGATGGACGAGCGACTTCGGCGAATACCTTGAGGGAGTGGCGGACGCTGAACAGCAGGCAGAGCCGAATAGCGTTGCGGACTTGCTGGACGAGATTGAGGACGAGAAACTGTATCAGTCACTTCTTACGGTGGACAAGCATACCCTGCTCATTCTCCTGCTGAAAATGCAGGGATATTCCACAAAGGAGATTGCGGCGGTGGCAGGGCTTACCGAGAGGGCGGTCTACAAACGCCTTGAACGGCTCCGTAAAAAATTGAAGCCTATTTTTTATCCTTTCGGGGAAATTTAACCATTTCCACGGGCTATTGGGTGGGAGGGCAATCCTCCCGCTCAATTTTTTTCGGGAGGAAAGGAAATGGCATACGGGGCAAAGACATATACGCTTCGGGAGGAATCCACGGAAAGCGGCACAAGGTATTTTATCAGTTTTAAGGACGGGCAGGGGGAACACCACGAGATAGAAGTGTCCGAGAAACTCTTTCTTGAATTTCGGCAGATGGAAAGGAGGAACAGGAATCTTCAGCAATGGAACCAGCGGCACAGGGAGTTTAACGAGGTATGGGACGAAACGCTTTACAGACGTGCGTTGAGAGTGCCTAAAACGCTTGATGAAAGCATGATTGAGAAAGAACGGAATGAACTGTTTTACAATGCGGTTGCCCGACTGCCAGAGATACAAAGGCGGCGTTTCCTGCTCTATTACGAGTATGATTTTAACTTTTACCAAATCGGGGAAATGGAGCATTGCACCGCTTCCGCTGTCCAGAAGTCTGTTTCAGTCGCAAGGGAGAAAGTCAAGGCGGAAATGAGGAAGTATCTCCAACCGTGACCGCCACCATCCGAAAAAAGAAATCTGTTTTGCGTGGGACTGGCGGCATTACATACTCTCACTTTTTCCGTGGGAGTAAATCTATTTAAGGAGGTCACGTCTATGTGCAACAAAACCAAAGACACCGCCCGAAAGGAGGAATCCCATGCAGAAGCTTCATACAGTCAACGCCGACACGCTCCTCTACGAGCCGCTTGAAAAACCATCCTTTGTGGTGGACGGTCTGATACCCACGGGCTTAACCCTGTTCTGCGGCGCACAGAAAATCGGCAAGAGCTGGCTCATGTTAAAGCTCTGCCTTTGCGTGTCGCAGGGAATCCCCTTGTGGGATATGCCGACACGGGAGGGCGACGTGCTTTACCTCTGCCTTGAGGACACGTTCTGCCGCATACAGGACAGGCTGTTCCGCTTGACGGACGAAGCGAGCGGGCGGCTCCACTTTGCCGTGGCGAGCGATAAGCTGTCAGACGGTCTTATCGTGCAGTTGGAGGATTATCTGAAAGAATACCTCGACAGCAGGCTCATTGTCATTGACACCTTGCAGAAAGTCCGCACCGCATCCAAAGACAACGCCTATGCAAGCGATTACGGGGACATCTCCCTTATCAAGTTAGCACGTCACGTTTGATACAAAATAAATAAGGCGTTTGCCCCGATTTATAGGGGTGAACGCCTCATTTTATGGTTGATGACGACAAATGAGTAGGAACTTGAGTAGGGAATTATACTGTGAAGATGGTGAAGTTTTGAGAGTGATTTTACACGATGCACCATTTTGCACCAAAAGCATTAACTGATTTTTGTATGAGTTTACTCTTCTCTCACCCCTCCCGTACCACACAGCGAACGGCAAAACCGTAGCCACGGGAATAGCTATACTGAGGACCGACATACGTCGGGAACGTATTCAAGTAGTGACCATCCATACTAAGACCAGCAGTAGTAGACCACCAGTTACCGCTCGTAGTGTGCCCGTTAATGTTGCCACCCGAGCGATTGTAGTGACCCGTACGGAGAAAGTTGAACGAAACCATTCCCACAACTAAGCTAATCTATTTTTCTATTTGCAGCATAAAGTATGCTATAATCATAACCATGAACGAGTTCCAGGAGGAAATGAGCGCCACAGATGCCCCATATTCACAGCCTGTGGGCATGACTTCAGCAGCATCTGTCGGATTTTGTACAAATAAACTGGGGGGGGACTATAAATGAGGCGACCCCGATGGTTCTATACTACTCTTGGCATATTCGGTACTATTGTCCTCGCCGTGTCGATATGGGCGGTAGTTACTCTAATACATTCTTCCAATGATGAGGGTACTACAACTTCGCTAGTTTTGGACGACAACACAAATAATGATGACGGCATGGGGAATGAGGCAGTAAATAATTATGTAGCTCAACTCCAAAAGATATATAATGCAGGTTCGGATAATGGCTCCGATAACGCTGCTGGTATGGAGAAAGTTATTCAAGCTGTAGATAATGCCGTACAGTCAAAACAAGGGGAGGCACAGGCGGGCTCAATCCGAATTGCGGCGATGGTGCTTGCGTATCAAAATTCAGATTATGACAAGGTCATAAGTCTCACTGATGAAATAAACCTTGATGAGTTAAGCTTGCAAGATCAGATAACATATTATGCAACTCTGTATGCCGTTTACGACAGTAATGGAGATACAGAAAAAGCCCAGGAGGCGTTTAGGATTGAAGGAGAAAAAATCCAGCAACTGTGCAGTAAACAGGAGTGTATGCAATGAGAGTGTCTAATGTAAGAAAAACTATTTTATATGGCGTATTGAGTACGATTTTTTGCTCGTTGGCTGTTTTGAGCGGCATAATGTTCTTCTCCCATGGTGTATCGGCCGGCAATGTAACCGGCGCGAATGGGGGTAAACCTCCAGCAAGCACCCCATGCGGAGGATTAAATGGCCATTCTACTTTCTGTGGAGAATTTGGCGTATCTTGGCGATACTATACGCTCTCTCAGGTCTCTTCTATAGCCAACTATAGTGGACCGGCGAATACTTGTGCCGAAGAGGATGTCGAGGGGATTTGGATTTTAGCGTATGAGTGGGTGAATGGGGATGGTTCCTTCCAAGGGAAACAAGTACTCGATCGCCCCAATAAGAACGTACATGTAGCCCAAGTCCAACCTCCGTATTCAACCGGTTGGTATAAGTTTGTCGGACCGACTGTTTTGGCTGATACTAAAGACTGGACTGACGCAAAAGAAGCTTATGAGTATTATAGATCAGCTTTTGATGGAAATACATCTTGGGAAAATACGACTTGGTTTTGCGGTAATGAAGATCCTGACCCAAGGACTGGTGCCATAAAAGCCGATTCCAGTATTAACGTCTCAGGCGTAAGTGGCGATAAAACAGGAGCTGATGTGGGTTCAAAAAATTACGATAATTCGCTTGAAAAGACAGCGGCGATGACGGTTTCCGTACAGACTTCGACTTCGCAAATATCCGGTCAAATATGGCATAATCAGTACTATAAAAATACGAGTGATGGCTGGGCAGCTGTTAAGCAAAAAGCAAAGAAGTATAAAGGGATTACTCTTGATTTATATTGGGATGTAAAAGGTGGTAAGTCAGGTGATAAGTATGATGCCTGTGATGGCAAATGGACTTGCGAAACACTGTGGGCAATCCCTGCTAAGGAAACTACGGATAAACAGGAAAAGGTAGGGAGTGTCAACTATACCGTTAATGCTGGCGATGAATATTGCCATACCATGACAGTAGAGCCTACCAAGTTTAAGTTTAATAACAGCGAGGGGGGTGACAGATGAGGCTGGCCGTGCACACACCAGGGCTTGTGTCAATGTTAGCCATGTCGACAAACCAGAGGAACCCACCGACGAATTTAAGGCCAACTCCAGTGTTGAAGTTCCCAATGCCTCTTCGCAGCTCGGTGGATATGATCCGGGCAAGCAGACTTCCGACTGGGACAAAGCCGTTGGTCTCAAAGTCAGTACCGATAGCGATAGCCTGCAGTTCACGCTTTCACATAACATGAGTTTTAGCGTTGAAGACAGCAATCGAAATATTTGGCGCTATTGGGACTCATGTGCATACACCGTAGGCTCCGGAGAGAATATAACTTGCGTCGGTGGCTGGGTCTATGTCGGCTCATCTACGAGCCTTAGCTATGAGTTAACTGGTGATACCGGTAAAGTTACCGAGAACTCTAAAAGCGAAAATGGTACCTACAAAGCTGGTATAGATAAGAATACTCAGAATCAAAATGAGCTAGTCGCAAGTAATACCTATACTATTTCCGGCATGGAACCTGGCAAGACCTACAGAGTCTGCCACAAGATTAAATACACTCCAAAGAGCTATACTACGCCAATTACCGAGAAATTAATTTGGACTGGTCCGTGGTCAATTGGCCCGCAGTGGATCTATGGAACGCCACAAGCCAATGGTGACTCCGAGGATTCCGAAGCCTGTATCGAGATTACTCGCCCGGAGAATCCACCTGAAGGTGGTGATCCGGATCCATACGGCCCGAAGAACAATGGTAGTAGCAATGCTGATGTAATGTTTGCTGGTGAGCAGACGAATATCGGTTGGAAAGTCGAAGCCAAGTCGGTTCCAACTCGCCGGGTAACGGATTATTCTGCAGTCGGTTTCGTGGTGCGGGATGATGTCGCGAGTGCTGCCGCCATGAACAGTGACATGGCGCACCAGCCGAGTGCCCCATGTGCCTACTTCGGGTCCAAAGCCGCGCTGATTGGTTTTGGTGGCACTACCTGCGCCGAGTTTAGCGGTGATGGTCTTAGCGTGGCAGAAAACACCGATGGTCTGTCCGGGATCAAGGTTGAGAAAATACCAAGTTCAAGCGGTGCGTTTACAAAGCAGATTAATATCGCTGTACCTGATAACGTTGGCGCCAAGTATTGTAACTCTTACGGTTATAAATGGGGTTATTGGTATGGGGTCGTTAAGGGTGAGACTGCAGAAAATCTTACCGATGACGCAGCAACTTGGACGCACGTCAATGGCAAAGATTATTGGACCAACTATAGTCCAGCTTGCCGTACCATTGCCAAGAAACCCAACTTTGCGATTTGGAATGGCAGCATCTTCTCGGGTGGAGGGATCGTCTCTTCAACTGCTCCGCGCCACAACGATGCGAATAGCGGCCAGCCTACAAAATTGAATGACGACGGTAATAAGACTACTTACGGCTCCTGGGCAGAAAACCTAGCGGTTGCGGGTAGTAATATAAGTCGCTTCGCTTCAAGTGGGGCTTATGGTGCTGGTTTGCCTGGTCTAGTTAGCGGCAACAACTGGAATATGGCTTGGTTGACCATCTCCAATGATGGCTTGAAGTCGAGTGGCAGCGCGCTTGGAAACTCGGGGATTAACTATAATTCTTCTTACGATACGCGACTCTCAGCATATCTCAAGGGCAGCGCTACAAACGATGTGTCAAATCAATCGGCGACGACCTATTCCGGTGCTAGCGGTGTAGCCGGCACGCAAATTCTCTACTTCAACCCAGGCGGGACTAATGGCACTCTAACAATCAATGGCAATGTAACCCTAGATAGCGCCAAGAAAGAGAATATCTACGAACTGCCACAAGTGGTAATCTACGTTGATGGTAATATCGCAATCGACCCAAGCGTAACTCGACTTGATGCCTGGCTAATTGCTACCGGTGATATTGATACCTGTAAGGGTTGGCAAGATAATACTACTGAGACACGGAGCTTGAACCGTAATGCCAATGCCACTTGTGATAATCAGCTACAAATCAATGGTCCAGTGATTGCGAACTCAGTCAAATTGCGTCGTACGTTCGGGGCGGATAATCTTGTTAGCTTTACTGGTTCGCACGGTGACCGGTCCAACAAGAACGTTTCTAGTGAAGTATTTAACCTCAGCGCACTGACTTATCTATGGTCCTTTGCACAGGCTGGAAGATACCAGTCGAGTTATACGGATGTTTACTCCAGGGAACTGGCTCCGAGATATTAAGTATCTTATTACTTTACTTTTAGCATTTATATCTAAAAAATGTTCTCATAATCCTGCAGGTCATGGAAGATTCCGAGGACATGTGCTTCGTTGCCTGCGATTTTATACAGCATAAAATATTTATGCCGTCTGAAATGAATTGTCCGATATCCTAAAGCCCGCAAGCGGGGATGGTCACACAGCTTAAGGCTGCCAGCCACAGTGGAAAGCCTTGCTGTGGTTTCCTCCATATCATCTGCAACCCTGGACGCCGCCTGGTCGCTTTGGAGTTCATAAATCAGATAATGGAGAATTTTTCTAAAATGTTCTTGTGCTTCCGCTGAAAAAATAACTTCATATACCATATTCCTGCCTCAGATCTGAAAGAAAATCCTTGGCGTTTTTGCATTCGCCGTTGGCAATCTGCCGTTCAGAAGTCTCTGCAATCTTGATGATATCCTCTTCGCCCAGCAATGGGAATGGATACTCTGCCCCGCGCTGCTTGAACAGGCTTTTGGCGTAATCCTGGATTTTAATCAGATCGGTCTCCGGCAGCACTTCCAGCATGGAAATCGTGTTTTCTAATGTACTCATCCCGGCTCTCCTCCTTCTTTCTAATATGAAATTGGCATAATCCTATTAAAACTATTATAACATCTTACGGCATGAATATAAACACTTTTAAAAAATATCTGTTGTGGGTTCAGAACAATGTCATCTTAAGTATCGCCTCGTCTCGCTCATCCTGTCTAATGCCGAGATAAAGCTTGGTAGTCTCGTAACTGCTGTGGTTATAGATATCTACAACTACTGCCAGTGATACATCCCCGTTTGTGATTGCATGATATCCCCAAGTCTTCCGCAAAGAATGACAGGCGATCTTGCCCATAATCCCCAGTTCCACTACTGCGGCATGGATAATCCGCCACGCCTGCACCCGACTGATTGCCTTTGGCTCTTTACGGTTATTGGCAAAAATATAATCGCCCCGGCGGTGGAGGTAACAATGCTTGAGTGCGCCCAGCAGCTGTGGGTTTAAAGCAATGGTGCGCTTTTTCTTGGTCTTCTTTTCTGTCACGGTAATATGAGTACGGAATGCCTGTCTTTCTTCGTCATACACATCCGACCATTTAAGCCGGAGCAGGTCGCTAATCCGAAGAACGGTATATGTCCCCATCAACACAAGTGTATAATTACGCAGCTGGCCTTTCTTCAAAAAATAATTTGCAAGTTCCTTTAACTGTTTCTTGTCCCTGATTGGTTCTGTTGCTGCCATAATAAATAAAGCCCCCTTTTTTCTTTGATAGAAATAAGTATAACCTATCAAGAACAAGAGGACACTCGTAACATTTTGTTTATACTGTAACCTATTTTAACATCAAGATTGACAAGATTCAAGGAAAAAATTATTTTTGTCCAAATACCGTCCCCAAATTTTTACAACAAGCATGGTTTATCTGCCAATATTTAGTAATTCCTGCGCCGTTTTCTTTTTAATGAGGCGTGAATTTAGTGATAAAACGGCATTTTATGGGATTTAGCCATTAAGTTATCTGCCAGATGTAACATAATAAACATTCTGTTACATCCGACCCCTGAGGGCGGATTTTTGGACAGTTAATACAATGTCTTATCAATACTGAGCGAAAGCTGGTAAATTTACAGAAAAGGTGGTGGCGTACATGGCGAATTTCGAGATGCCGTCTTATAATGAATACGCTAATTCTAGACAACGTCGTAGAAAATGGAGTGAGCATTTTATACTTTTTCGAATCGTGACCTGCATCCCCTTCTATATTTATGACTGGATTTTGTCCGAGATCGAGTATAAGTATTATGCTCCGTGCCCATGGTGCGGTAGGTGCTATCCGAGGACAAAAAAAGGTTGGCAGGCACGAGAGGATTGCTGTGCCGACGCAAAAAAACGTTTTGGTCCGAGACGGGGAGGTAGCTGTGCGGTTCCCGGTGGCGGTGGTGGCTACGGTGGCGCCGTATATGATAGTTCTCGCGATTGCTATCGTGATGGCTGCGGTCGGACGTACACGCGGGACGATTAAAGTAGCTGTCTTGTATCGTGACTATTTAGTGGATGACAATGTAAATATGGCGGCGCTAATTGCCGGTCTCTCAAGTATCTTACTTCGGGTCTTAGGAATTGGTCACGCTTTTGTTGGCCCAGCGCAAACTTGCGCTATATTTCTCCTCGATTCGAATAGATACGGAATTCCAGTTAGTTCCGCCTATTCACCCCACCCAAAAATTAAGCCCCTCTATGAAGCTATATACCAGGAGAGGAAGCTCCTGTTTATGTATAACGGATTTTTTGTTAGAGTATCATTTATTTTTACATACACATTTTGCGTAATCTGTAATTTTCTTGTGCAAGGCATTTGAAGGAAACGATGTGGAACATCGTTGACTGAAAACAACGCAGCAAAAGGAAACTACAGCGGGCAAAATTGCATGGTTTAAAACAGTTTGTCAACGTGGGGGGATTGTCGGGTAGATACAAATAAAAATGCTGAACAGATGCAGTATTTTTCCGTCTAGAAATGTCAATGAGCTATAGTTATCATTGGATGCGCTGGATTATATTTATATAAAAATGTGAAATACAGTTCAATAATTGTGGTTGCTCGGCATACCAAAGAGCTTATAATTGCTCCTTTTATCAAGTGATAGTACAATCGGAACACTGGTCTGCCAAGACCAAGTATTTTAACAGTCAGGAGGGAACTATCATGAGAACAAGGAAAGTAACTTTGACATTGTTGACAGTGATAAGTTTTATGATTCTGTTCATGGCTTGTCCGCCGGAGGCAGAAGCCGCAAGCAAGCTAAAAACGATTACTGTCACAAAAATTGACCAGCAAACTGCCAAAAAAGTCCACAAGCAACTTTTGAAGGGAAAAAAGTTTAAACTGCGGTTTAGAGGAGGTGAAAAAAACTTTTATAAGCAATTCCAAAAGCTGAGCAAGAAGGTTGCGAACTGTACGGATGAAGGGTTTAATATTTTTCCCATTTGTATGCAGGATGCAGGTTATTATGGTACCGCCGGCTTTGACCAGCAAGGTAACCAGCCGAGAAAATCAGGCGGGTATACGAGTTTCCTTGTAAAGAGCGGCTACTGTCAGGAGTATATTTATGGCATAAAATTTGCCAAGCGTGAGTACGAGGCTTTGAAGAGGTATGTCGATAAGATTCTCGCAAAATCGAGATCAACGCTAAAAACGCTTGAGGATGACACATCGACGTGGCTCTTAAGCGAATCGGCAAAAAGGACATATATCAAGAAACTGAATCATGTCATTTCTGAATATGAAGAATTGCAGCAGTACTTAAAAAGAACAAAACTTCGCGACCTGCCCGGGACTATGAAGGCTAGGATTCTATTAGAGATAGGTGGGAGCGTTGATGCTAATGACTGGGTAAAAACCTCAATGAAGCATAAGGATATGGGTTTTAAACGTAAAAATAGTTTTAAAGACCTATATAACAGAAAAGCTTACGGCCGAGAGCTTTATATAGCGCATACTCTTTGTAAGATATGTGCAGTATATAACATTGGCGATTTTAGTTGTGTAAAAGAGTCGTCACAACCGAATGGCGTTATGGTGTGGGTTAAAATGAAAACTCGCAGCGGAAAGACACGGTACGGAGTTTACAGGTACGGTACGCTTAGGTCTACTCGCAGACAAATTAGCTATGAAACAAAAGAAGCTCTCGTACGATACCGCAAACGTCGTAAAAGCGATAGGGTGATAGGGCAAATTGCCAAAGCTAAGACAATAAGACAGCAAATTGCCGTAGATGGTATCAATGTTAGCTTCGGCACTACATCTGGCGATGCGGTTAACTTGACGATTTATGAATTTAATCTCGATAGGTCGGAATGGTAAGTCCTGTTTCTCTGAGGCAGTTTGCCTCCAATAACCAGTCCATGAAAAAAGTGGGCTGGTTTTGCTGTCACCTAAAGCCCCCGGATTGTCCGGGGGTTCGGTTAAATTCTGCATTTAAGCATCTGACATACTCTCCTATAATGAGATTAGCTTGAGCCCAAATAAACCCTGCTTTTGCAGGTAATGTAACATTATCCCAATACGGTTACTATTTTATCAGTTTCCAAAGTGGTTTACAACTGATTTTCCGTAATTGTTCAGTGCCGGAAATAGATTTTTGCCTGTATTACGATAAAAACACCAAAGACAAGGGGTTTTACATAACAATTTCACTATCAAAATGTAACATAATTGGGAAAGTGTTACATCCGGCCTGCGAAGGCGGATTTTTACATATTAAAGGCAGGGAAACTATTTGATAAGGAAACCTATAACCATACAACACTTCTAGACAAAATTTAGCAACTGCGCGCAAGCGCGCATACGTTACATTGTATTGGCATAGTGTTTGGGAGACTGGGGAACAAGGCTGTCCCCTATGTTTTTGTTATTTAAGTTTTCTTGGTTGCTTTTATTTTCTGATTTTTGCGTGTGATAATTGTATTTTGCTTGCGGAAATCTCGTCAAGGCTGAATATGACGGGCTGTCCGCCCGACCTTGACTAAATTTCCGGCGCAAAATACCTTACGTGTGTTGGATATATAAAATTGATATGCATTGAATGTGACTACTAACGAGGCGAGACGAGGAGGGATTACCATGAAGGTGATGAGAAAGTTTTGTAGCAGATTGTTGATGGTTTTTGGATTGGCGATGGCGATTGGGTTGCTTTCTCCGCAAATGGAAGTGAATGCGAAGACCCCGACCATTACGGTCAAGAAGGTCGATCAAAATACCGCCAAAAAAGTTCACAAGCAGTTGATGAAGGGCAAAGCCTTCAAGTTGCGCATCAAAGGAGGTGAGGAAAATTTCATAAAGCAATTCCAAAAGCTGAGCAAGAAGGTGGCGACTTGTACGGATGAAGGGTTTAATATTTTCCCGATTTGTATGAAGGATTCATTGTACTTCGGCGTTAGCGGTGGGCGTAATCCGAAGACATCCGGAGGATATACAAGCTTCAATGTCACCAAAGCTGATTGCCAAGAGTATATCTATGGCATTAAGTTCGCGAGACGTGAATACAAGGATTTTAAAGCTTACGTCGATAAAGCTTTGAAGGAATCAGAGTACTTGTTGAGCGTAGTAAATACTGACAAGGTATATGTCGACGAGGTGAATTATAAAACTCGCGCGGCGTTGACGAAGGACGTAGAAAAAACAATTGCAAACCTTAGAGAGCTGAGCAAATACCTCAAGAAGACCAAATTCCGAAACCTCTCGGAAACGATGAAGGCGAGAGTGGTGCTGGAAGTTGGAGGAGCGAATGAAAAAAATGAATGGGGAAAACGCTCCATGACGTATACGGATGGCAATACGGATAAAACTGCCTTTAAATATTTATACCAGCGAAAGGCTTGCGGACATACGCGTAGGTTTACTAAGGTAGCCTGCAAAATGTGTGCGGTATTCGGTATAGGAGAGTATGATCAAATTAAGGGAATGACCGATGAGGGTTACGTAGCCGAGGCCGTAAAAATTAAAATGAAGGCATATTCCGGGAAAACCCGTTATGCCGTTGTGGAAGTTGGCGAGTTTTGCCCTTATGATGGCTATGTGGGGTTTGAAACATGGAGCGCGGATACGCCATACTGTCGCTGGAAAAAGAATCATAGAGTTATTAAGAAGATTAAAAAGACGCAACAGCTGCGGAATATAACATTAACTAAGAGGCAAAAAGCCGTATATGAGTTGTCACCTGATGGGTTAAACTTAGGCAAGGATTTGGTGATTTATAATTTAGATGTGCCGAAGAGCGAATGGTGAGCCGCGTATCGTTCTGTATTCTATCTAGTTTTGCATTGATGGGTGTCACGAGGTTGACGCCCATTTTGCTGCCCATGGTACTTTGAACTTCTGATTTGGTATGCTATAATCATAACCATGAATGAGGAGAGAGCCTCTCAACTTTCTCCGTACGGGCTATTATGACCGCTCATACGGTAACATCTATGTACGAGTTCTACATGGCTACTGGTGGTCGAATGTAGCTGGTTCCGCCACTAATAGCTACGGTCTAGTTACGTACCCGACAAGTATTGGTCTTAAGAATCATCATTACCGCGGCTACGGTTTTGCCGTTCGCTGTGTGGTACGGGAGGGGTGAGAAAGCTAAATGCTGTAAGAAAGCTAAATGCTGTAAGAAAGCTTTGTACCTAATTGGGATATTGTTTGCAAAGGCAGAGATTAGAAAGGGGGTGCATTTTATGGACAGAAACGAATGCCTGCGCAAGGTAGAGGAGATGGCAAAGGACGAATTTCACAAGAAGTTTGTCCGTCAGGCAAGAAATAATGACGCTTTTATAACCGCTATGGCTCTCGGTATCGATAATATCTCTAAAAAAGAGCTGGGGCAGCTTTGCGACTTTTTGGTCAATACTGGCATACCGGCTACATATCCACACAGCGAGATGGAACTGATAATTTTCAAAGAAGTTTTTGGTTCCATCCTCAAACGAGCTACGCAAATAAGGTAGCCCTTTGGACACTATATGATCCTGCCATCCACAGTTTTAGTCGGAGTATCTATGAAGAGTAACATAGTATAATTAACAGAGCGCAGAAAATTGATTTCTACGCTCTGTCTTGTGATGGATAAAAGTGAGTATTTCCTAATGAGTGTTACTGAAAAGCAACATAATACGCAGAATGAGTATTATCACCGTTGCCGCACACACCGGGCATTATGAGAATAGCTCATCCTTCTTCGTACACGGTATTGCTTTCCCTCAGATGGTTCCAGCACTGATCGCATCATGATTGGCGACCAGCGATCTACTCTTCAAATACAACTTTAACCTGAAACCTAATAAAATCATAAGCAAAAGTACAAAAAGCAGGGATTTCCCCTTCAATCCCGTTCTGCAGAATCATAATATGATCATCCTCCTCCGTTATTGCGTCATGACGCAAAGGAAACGCTCTAGAGTCGTTATTTGATTCTAAAGCGGCACTGCCAAAGACGTACTCTAACTTAAATTGCCGATCGTTCTTTGCATGAAGCCAAATAGCATCCATGAATTTTACAGGATAAATCTCTGGAATGAAAAACAAAGCCATCAACCGCTGAGTCTTATCTGATGTAGTGGGGATAGCACAGACAACTGCGCAGTCTTCATTCATGGAGCCAACCCCCAGGGAACTAGAGTGAATACCTAATCTAATTGTATAAAATGAACCATCTGTTACCGTGTATATTTTGCCATAATGCTCCTTGTCTACCAATGTCGGCTCATTGCTGTCCGTACCTGGGCAGGCCTCCATATCGAGTGGCACTCCGACTTCTGCCACTTCAATCGCTGGCTTGTCAAACAGGTCGGGAATATACGGTTCTTTTTTGCAATTCTTCTGATCCCGGTTTACTTTTGCGCTCCTGGTGTCATTTCTGTTCTTTTTGGTGTTGTTTGTTTTCATGTACTTTACCTCCTGGTTTTTATTGAGGGGCATCCCTCTAGCGGTACATTCACCGCTAGAGAAATATACCCTTCTATAATACATAGGACATCTTTTGGATATTTGAGTAAGAAATTACTGTTTTTCTGTTAAAATCCTCCTCATTTTTTTCAGACTACTCCTCTTATGATTGTTGACATCCCACCGTACAATATCAAGCTCTTGCCCAATTTGCTGCTCCTTCATATTCATAAAATAATACATCTCGATAATGCTCCTATCAAAATCATCTAGCGTAGTAATAGCAGCGTATCGTTCTTCATACTGCTCGCTTTTTACAACATACTCTTCCGGCGTAAATGGACACGAATAATCAATCCCATCTTCCATTGCCTGTTCTATGGAATAGGCGCGCAGGTAATTTCCCTTTTTACGCTTTTTTCTAGGTTTTTTGTCGCCATCATCATTTGGCTGCAAATCGTACAGGGTGGTTTCATCAATGCCTCCAAATTCCATATCCGCATTCGCTCCGCCATACAATTTCTGTTTCTCATTCCATAAAAAGCGTTGGATATCTCGACTCAGATTATTCCATTCTCCTTTTTTCCATAACATATAGAGATAGTCTTTGTATTCCTTATAATCGTACCATTCTGATGCCATATATGACTCCTTTCTGCGATCCGCAGGAGCCATATGTCCTTTTGATGTTCTGATGATCCGTAGAGATGAAAGTTGGCAGGGGAATGCCAAACTATGGCATTCCCTCAACCATTTATATGTCTCCTGCGGATCATTCCTCATCTATATTAAAAAGTTACTTATTTGGCCAAATTTTCCAGTATTTTACCTAGACAGCTACTGACGGCTGTTTTAATAAGATTATCAAGTTAATACTTGCTTGTGCTATCACCACCTTTACTTGGTTTATTAAGCAGAGCTCTTTGCTTAGATATAATTATCGCATGCTGCTCCCCTGTTTTCCAGAATCCTGGAACCTCCAGGAAGTTCCAGGACAGAAAATATTGCACAAAAATATCCAAAAAACCTATCAAATATACAGCAAAATGCACAAAAACTATTGACAAATAGAAGAATCTATGCTACAATGAATAAAATAGACTAATTCGTCTAAGCACTTTGATAATCTACTACACTATCTGTTCCCCAGATTATTGCGGAATTCACTTTTTCTTTTCGGAGAAAGGGTGATGGCGCAATAATCAATAGAAGGGGGAATAGCTATGGATATTATTAAAAAAGAAGAGGTGCTTGGTGAAGGATACGTTATTACAAATAAGTGTCTTCCAAAAGTCTTTCGCGACAGAGATGCAGATGAGGAATATCAGAATCCTGGAATTAAAATGATTGTTGAAGAATGTAGTGATATGGATTCTTTGATAAAGGTATTTAAAGAATGTCATTGTGATGATGTGCCGGATAATTGGTATGATATTCTTTTCGGCAAATTGCCTGGCTGGAAGCTCTGTACCGTAACGGTAAATGATCTGCATATTATATTCGATTTCGTAAATCCAGAGCTGCACAATCAAAAGGCGGATCTCAGAAAAGCCGGAAAGAAAGATGAGTTGATTTCGATACCGGAATCAAGTGGCTTTGCTATGTTGGCTATTGATGATTTTCCGCATCGGTTTTGGATGAGGCTGCGATTTGAAACTATCCTACCGACAGGAGGGACTTCAAGTACAATCGTCAATATAGAAGACGGAAAGCACAGTGTTATCAAGTTCCTTCCATCCGAATATCGAAGCTATGAATTTATAGGCAAGGGCGACTTTCAGGACGATGACGGAGTCAAAGTAATTTTGACAGAATATCTGTGGTAAATTTTATGGTAGTAGATAGATTATTGGAATCCGCAGAAACCTCTGCGGATTTTCACTGGAAAGATTATTTTGGCATGCCATG
The DNA here is from genome assembly GCF_004793545.1 of Petralouisia muris. Taxonomy (GTDB): domain Bacteria; phylum Bacillota; class Clostridia; order Lachnospirales; family Lachnospiraceae; genus Petralouisia; species Petralouisia muris. The sequence continues at coordinate 20,624 of NZ_SRYA01000066.1, forward strand.
ATCGTCTAGAATTATTTATTTGGAGGGGAGGCAAGAAGTGTATGATGTGGAGCGGACAAAAGAACATCAGCTTCCATGCAAGGGATGCTGAGATAGATCCTGAAAAATTTAAGAAAAGTATGCATGCACTTATCAATGGTGACTATTTTGAGAAGATCTACGATGTCCGCAGGGGATTAAACTTTCAGGGAGAAATGTCTAATGCTGAATTGGAAGTTTTATTTATTAGAGTCGCTGAAAAAAAATTTTCCCAAGAAGCTCCTTTGGCGATAAGTATTAAAAGAGATATCTTTTTAGCGTCTTTGGGGTTACTGAGGGGGTTTGACCGATATGAGGATGGCAATGAACGTCGCCTTAGATTTGTTCAGGAAAGTAACTATATTGCTTTTTATAAAAAAGGCACCTATGCTTTGTGTGGCGATAATAAAACTATCGAATCCATTAAGGATGACATGGCGGAATCTTTAAGAAAAATGGAAGTTAAAGTAGTGGATAACATCGCAGATGAATTATATAATAACAGTGATTGCAATGAGTATTCAGAGTCACTATCTGAATATTATAAATGCGAAATTAAAAATGGGAAAGGTATTCCCGACAATAAATTACCGTCTTTACGACACCCGAGAAAAAACGTTGACGTAAATATAGATTCGACAAAGGATGCTGAATCTTCAGAAAGAAATATTACTCCACAGGATACAAATGAAACACCAATTTTAGGTGTTCAACCATTGGACGACATAGATGAAACTAGTATTTCAACAAGCGGGGATGACACTTTATCATCTAGAACTACCGAAGTTTCTGAAGATGAAAATAAAACAGAAGATTCTTCGGATGATACTCCTAAAAAATCGGATGACCAGGAACAAAACCCTGGTAACACGGAGGTATTAGGGGACGTTACTGCCCATAAAAAAACGGACAAAAAGAAAAAGCGGCGTTCTGGAAGAAAGAATACATATAATATACATAACGTTTTCCGAAAGATTGGGATTATTTTTGAGAAAAAGCAAGTTTCTGTACCTTTACTTGTAATAGCCATAATTGGTATGGTTATGATTTCTGTGTCATTATTCCAAATTGCCGATGCCTTAAGACACGGAAATTCTAATGAGTTGGCAGAAACATCCAATGAGAACAGCACTCCTAAAATCGAGATGATTCATGTTTTCAATAAGGACATTACTCTGCGGCCTAACCAATCAGAAAAAATAAAGGTAGGATTATACCCTCACGATGCTGACGAAAATGACTTGAACTATATTAGCAAAAATACTGATATTGCGACTGTGGATGACTTAATTGTCACGGCAAAAGATTGGCAGGAAGGAAATAATACTACTAAAATTGAGGTTGGCGGCGGAAATGCTAAATCCGTTGAGGTAGACGTTACTGTGGATCCGCCCACCACTGTTGATGGATATTGGAATAATATAGCAACCAAGAATGGCATGAACCCCGATGATGGAAACGGTGAACACAAATAAGGGATTTCAGGAGGAATGGCTTTATGAATAAATTTAGAAGTTTTTGTTTTATTGTCTGCCTCATTGCTTCGTTTTTGGTAGGGGCAGTGTCAAGGCCTATTGTCTCCTTTGCCTGGGGAGACAGCACTCCGGGAGGCAAAGGACGGCAGACTTATACGCTTGATGATTCCGATTTAGGTGAACTGGATGACGTAATTACTTTTAATTCGCTTGTGGCAGGACATAATGGAAAATCTCTCGAAACAGGTAGCGAATTGAATTTTGTATCCGCTTTGCCTGCCGATGCCGACATTCATGATTATTGGCAGGGCAACAACATCACTGTCGAAGATGGCAAGGAATACGTTGTTCGTCTTTACGTCCACAACAACAGCCCGAAGGGTATCGCTGGCACCTCTACTGGCACCAAGGTCGCAATTAGCGGTATTGGCGCTAGCAAGACCAACGCAAAGGGCAAACAAGAAGTTGAAGTAAACGGCTTTATTGAGTCGGATAACGCAACTCCAAAAGAATACTGGGATTACGTTCGCTTTTATAGCAACACTTCATTCCACCTAGACTACGTTTTTGGTTCAGCAATGATCTATAACCGTGGTGCAACTGGTACGACTGATCCAATCTCGGCCGCTGAAATTGAGAGCAAATCCGGCGATGAGCTGAAAGCTCTTCTTAACAGCCACACTGTTACTGGTAAGCCACTTGGCGATGATATCGTCTTGAAGCAAAAGGCTGACGGTACTTTGGATGGTCAATTGATTGGGTTTGATGCCCTTGATGGTAATGTGCCGGGGTGCTATGAGTACTCTAGCTACATTACGATTCGCGTGAAGGCGGTGTTTGATTATGAGTTTGCGGCCGAAGTCAAAGTTCGCAAAGAAGGTGGGGGCAAGGATGGCTGGAAAGAGTCCATCAATGCGCAAGTTGGTGACAAGGTTGAGTTTTGCATTGACTATAAGAACATGGATGCTAAAACCAACGATGACAACAAAATCCAAAATAACGTTACGGTTAGTGATGCCCTGCCAAGCAGTCTAAAGTACGTTCTTGGTACGGCCAAAATTTATGACGATAGCACTGACGGGGAATGGATAACCCTAACATCAGGCGATAATATTGCAACTCACGGTGTGGATATTGGCTGTTACTCCGGTGGTTCAAATGCATCCATCGCTTTTACGGCTCAAGTAGTCGATTCTGATTTAAAATATGGAAAAAATACATTAGTAAATTGGGGACAGGCTAACGTTGGTTCTACATCACAGGCGGGGTATGCTGTTGTGATAGTTCAAAAATCAGGATATTTTGTAATAACTGTACTTTCTGTGTTACTTATTTTTTGCATTATATGTAGTATTGTGTTACTCCTCAAAATTATCAAACGAAAATAAAATTTTGGAGGATTTTTTACGCGTATCAATTTAGATTTCATCAGATAACTTAATAAGCTCATTCTGTATGCTTTATCGCATCGAATGAGCTTATTTTTTTGAACTTTTTTATATTTTTCTTATTTTTAGTTACTCAAATCTTCCTAAAACGTCCTATGTATATTAGATAGGAAAATCCGCATCAAGGGCAACTTATAATTCAGCCTTTCAATATGGATATTTACTATCAAAAATCAATGATAGGAGGACATTCTTATGAGTCAACAAAACATTTACCCGGACGGTTATGACGACACAGTCATAGAAACCGCCACTAACTACACCCCCATGCCGCGCAGTCTGAGCTGGATGGCAAAACATACTGCCAACATGATGGTAGATCAAGCCGTGCTTGATGGCGGGCAGGACAAACTCGCCGCTCAGCTTGCTAGAGGGTCAATGCAAAACATTGGCAGCCTGGGCATGATGGCCGAGCAGCTCGCCAGTATAAACCCGGATGTAAGTGGCTGCTGCCGGGCTATTATGGCTACATACCTAAAGGGCTCAATAAAGCGGTTAGAAAGGTGGTGATCTGTCATGACTACAGAATTAATCGCACAAGCAATATCTATAGTTACTATTGTTGGCTGG
>NZ_SRYA01000067.1 GCF_004793545.1 Petralouisia muris
AAAAACGACATTCAGACAGACCGGCGGAAAACAACAGACCGTATGCGGCAGAAAGAATGTCGCATACCGCAGCAAGCAGGGAAACTGTATTGACAGTTTCCGCCCCAACCGGCTTCAAGAGCCAATTACCCTTTGGGGAATCCCCCAATCCCCTCAAAAACCCAAGAAAGGACTGATGTTATGAACGAAGCCAAGAACAAAAATTTATTTATCCGTGTGAGCGAAAAAGAGACAACTATCATTGAGCAGAACGCAGGCGGCATCCTCTCTGATGAACGGTTTACTAAAATGCTCCAAAACTATGAAAAGGAGCAGAAAGCATTGACGCTGGAAGTGGAAGAAAACCGCCAGACCTTGCAGAACGCCGAACAGCGGATAGTGGATTTAAGGTTTGTCTTACGCACCTTGCGGGAGATGACCGACATTAAAGAGCTTACCCCTACGCTTGTCAATTCGCTGATTGAGCGTATCGAAGCCCACAACAGTGACAAATCCAGCGGTCACAGCCATGTGAAGGTGGACATTTATTTTACAGCGGTGGGCATGATAGATCTTCCCACCGAAAAAGAACTCCTTGCCACGATGGAAGAAATACGGAACAACCCGCAGGACTTCAAATTTGTAGCATAATAAACGGATACGGTGTAATTCCTTTTACAGAGTTGCACCGTACCCTACATAAAAACATCCTTATCTGGCGACAGCTAAGGCTCTGTGACCTCTACGGTTATAAGTAATCATAATTCTGTTAAGTCTTTTCGGTCATAGCAAAATCGCCCACCACACACCGTTTTTTAATATGGTGGACGTTCGCCTTAAAACCTTAGGAAATGAAGCAGAGCCAATGAACTGTGATTGTTCACCTGTTCATTGGCTCTGCTTCTTATGCGTCTGGCTCTTTGATGACGATTACTTGTAAATTTGTTATTTCTATCAATGTTTCTTGCTTGCATTTCGGGCAATAAAGCGGAAAATTTTTTAATTCTGTATCTTCTCCCATCTTTAACCGAGTTTTATTTTTACATATAGGACACAATATAAATTTTGCTTGTTTCTTATTGCTACCTCTTCCTTGTTGCTTTATATGCAGCCATCAACAATAATCCAATTAATACAACGGTATCAATAAAAAGTATTATGATCACATATTTCATAATCTCTTTTACATAGAGAATTATGAATACTTCTACTGATAAGGCTATGAAACATAAACAATTAGTAATGTAATCTGTAACAGAATCACTATCAATAATATTTATCTTGAGCCACTGCCAAATAAAGGGACGCAGCAGAAATCTGATAATTATACAGGCTGCAGGAAAAGCAAAAATAAATTTTTTATCTACAAGGGAACTAATTATGCCATCACTACTCCACTGGATAGGTATTTCAGCAGGTAAATGTCCAAATGAAAACACCGCCACCAACAAACATGCAACTGCGAGTATCCCCCAAGCAATGCTTCCACCCCACATATAAAAGAAACTCACGGAATCTAATTTGAAAACCTTCCTATTTTCATTCCAATAATCTTTTACATCAGCAACATATAACTCAATATCTAAATTTTCATAATCAATTGTTTCTCCAGATAAAAGCATCCTCTCACACATTAATTTTGCATTTTCCAACTCGGATAACTGTTGTTCAAGAGTCTGCCTTTGTATTTTTACTACATCGTACAAGTTAATATCCTTACTTGAAAGCCTGCGAATATCCTCAACGGATATACCCAAAGTCCTAAGATATGCAATTTTCTTAATGGTTTTTATATCTTCTTCTGAATATTCACGATACCCATTGCTCATATTTCGTATCGGACTTATTAGTTTTTCCTTTTCATAAAAACGAATATTTGAGCGTGGCAAACCTGTTATTTGCTCAACTTCCTTTATTGTCATCTCTAAAATTCCTCCCAATATACAGATTTTATAGCACATCCCTTTTTTCAATAACAATACAAGCACAAACCGCAGAAATGATAACAAATATAAATCCGACTGCAATAGCTCTGAAAGAGCCATTCGCCAGTGTTTCCAAGTTATAAGCAGATATATTGTAATCCACCATAAATTGACTTATATCAATATCGGCATTGCTGCTTATAAACGGTATCAGCTTATTAATCAGTGAATATACAATACTCATAATATTGAAACTAATCAAATTGACCCCTGTGTGAAATCTGACCACCAAGTTTTTTGATATATCCATTTTGTTGCTCCGCATTTACAAAAACAGTTACAAAAACAGAAAATAGCACCATGAACAACCTACCGTGAAATAGCATTTCCAATATACCTATGACACTTGGATATCTATCCGATAAATCAGACGTTAATGCAACACAAAAGAAAGCAGACACAATAAGCAATGCCATCATTATCCATGTAAAGATAGTATGCAAGAGACGATATAAGTCCATTTTTATCAAATTAAGCATCCTCACACCCTCCTGTCAAATCGAAGCAATATGCTTCAAAAGCATCTTGCACATCTGTTTCATTTTTACCAAATTTCTCAAATAATTGTTCTTTACTAATTTGCTCTATCAGGACACCATTATGAATTATTACATAATCGGTTGCAATCTTGCTTAGTTCTCCAAGGATATGACTGGAAATGATAAAAGTGATTTTTCTTTCACTGTTTAGTCGTGCAATTATTTTTCTAAATTCAACAATCCCTTGTGGGTCAAGTCCATTGAGAGGCTCGTCTAGAATAACTAAATTCGGAAAACCTACAAGTGCCAAAGCAATGCCCAGACGTTGTTTCATTCCTAAAGAGTATTTTTTTACAGGCTTCTTTCCCACATTAGTCAGCCCGGCAATATCCATAAGCTCATTAATGTGCTCTTTATCTTTTATTCCCATAGCCAAACACTTCAATTTAAAATTTTGATACCTACAATTCTTTAACACCTAATTCGTATTATAAAGTGTTACAATAAAATCCGCAATGCCTTGATTTTCCTACAGTTTTGGTAAGTGAGGTTTCCCTTAGACTTTCCCTTATGTTATATCCTTTTCCCTTGTGTTACGACACCTCATAAGGGCAAAAATAAGGGAAGTAAAATTCGGTAACAGCTAATAACATTATATAAATCACATAAGTCGGCTGGAACTGATGGAAATGCTTTTACTATAACAGATTATCAAAGCTACAACGGATAAAGGAAAGGATAACACAGATATGAATATCGTACACGCTGAATACAATCAATTTCACAACTCCATAGACATCAATTATTACAATGGGTTCATTCTTCGGATTGACTGTGGCAAGGCAGAAGATGGATTGATTACTACACCAAACTCTCAGAGATTGCTAGATGCTCTTGCAATTGACAAGCCGCTAGAATATGCTCGCTTGTATTTAAATCATGAGATGCAAGATTGGGTAAGTGCAGTTGATATAGATACAATATTCTAATGATATTCATTTAACATTATATGAAGAGGGTGTTTTGATCAACACCCTTTTTAATAGAGTACATAGTGTATCGTCTTATTCTTGGATACAAAGATTTTACTTGGCACTTTCATTATAACTAGTTTTTTTACCATGTGCATCTGTATAATGTAACACGCCCTTTAGATATTGCACCTCATCGTCCGAAACAGCTTCAGCAATAATCTCTTGTTTACCACTTATTTTTGAGCATTTATAGATAGCACTGTTTTTCTGATAATAAATAACTTTATCTGTAACAATAAACCAATTTACAGTAGCAATATTTTTTAAAATTTCATCAGCATCGTTAGATTCATCTTTTCTTAATCCATAAAAATCCTCTGTGTTATCGCTTCCTGCACTGTATACTAATTTATCTTCAAAAGACTCTAAATCAACGCTGCGTACAATAATATTTGAACTATTATCATCTTCCAAAAGATAATAACAGTAATGAGCATCTACAAAAATGTTAGTAATCCTTTGTTGAAGTGGAATTATATTTCGTGTTATTGCAATAATATTATTTTTCGCATCTTCACAATATACCAGATTTTCATTCTGGTCAATATAATACATATTTCCACCAATGGTCATATTAATCTGCGCATTGAGCGTACCATCAATGATAACTTCTTTATCCTCACTTATCTCTCCACATCCCGTCAAACAAAAACATATGAGTAAGCAAGGCAAAATCTTTGAAGTCATTTTTATATATTTGCTTTTTCTGTGATTTGAAAATTTACCAAATACAATGTAAGAAGAAAGCACTATCAAAAATATATCCATAGACAATACGATCAACATTGTTTTCGTCTCGATTGCTTGAAAAACAATCACCTTTTTTAATTGATTATCTATGATCTGATGTGTATATCTATCTGGCCAAAAGAACCCATTAGCTGAAAGAAGCGGTGTAATCCAAGGAATTCTATACAGTATCGAACTATTTGAAAAAATCATTCTCGGTAATATTACCAAAAGAACTGCTAATACCATACAAATTTCTCTTCTTTTAAGTAAAACTGTCATTAACATTGCAAAGCTTACAAGTAACATACATCCTAATATTGTTACTATAAATTTAAAAAGCAGAGCAGTTCCTAGTGATATTCCATAACGTGAATTTTCATAAAATTCGATTGTATTTAAAGGATAATCCGCATGATGTAGTCCAATTGTAGACACCAAATACATGATGTGTACTATCTGAAATAAACTAGCAGAAATAATAGCACCTGCAATTCCGATAAAAATCTTACATCCCGTCAGTCTATTTCTTCCACATGTTGATACAATCATAATATTCATCTCATTTTCATATTCTACACTAAACAACATTACGCCAAGTAAAACCACAAAAACAGCTAATAAATAGTTAATATTATCATGGCAAAGAATCGACTCCCATCCCCTTGTATCCGTCAGATATCCGCTTCCTGAATCCGATTCATATAGATAAACATGGTAAAAAGATTCAAAAGCCTGCTTTTCAAGCTTGTTAGATAACATATTTACAGTATCTTTTTCTAGTTTTTTATATTCTTCTTTGATCTGTGTGGTCTTCTCCGTTGTGATTTTTCCTTCATACTTATCAAAAAAAGAAGTATAATATGATTCTGAGTTGCGAATTACCGTTGTCGTATCATAACCAGTAACAATATGATATGCTGCATTTAGAAAAAGAAACACAAAAAGAAATAAAATCAAATGCTGTTTTATAAATACTTTATATAACTCAGATCGAATCATGAAATCACTTTCCCCTCTTTTCTATTACAAGCATGGTACAAAGCAGAATCACTATTAGTGTAGCTTGTACACCATACAAGAAACTATGAAATGTCATAAAATGTCCACAAAATTTTATTTCTTTTAACGATGTTGCCAGTTCTCCTAATTTCAGAAGTGAAAATGGACTGATTAATGTCAAAACATTTTCCACAAAAGTGATTCCACTATTAAATCCACTAAAATATAGAAAAACTGATGTATACCCAATCATCGCAATAAACGCTGCATAAGTATTTTTTATCAGTCTGGCAATCATTGTCAATATGACTGCTATAATCGCAAAGCCAATACACTTAGACAAGACCTCTAGTAAATAGAATTCAATTACAGATATATTAAGCGGTGTATATCTATATTCATTGATAGAATACAGCATCATTTTTGTTCCACTTAGCCCATACTGCATATGAATCACTACATAATTGATAATCCCAAATAGTAATTCAAGCCAGACAGCCACAAAGATATGTGCTATCAATTTTATTGGAATATACAGTTTCCGTCCATAAGCAGATGTAATTTGAATAATTTCCATCGCATTCTTTTTCTCTTTGGAAAAGGTTGGAATAATTCCTACAATTAGCAACACCAAGATAAACAGATCGGATTTGTCATAAGATAATAAATGTTTCCATCCTCCTGTCTCATAAAAATATAATGGATTTCTATTTTTATAATGTTCCAAAATGAATGAATTTTTTTCAACTTCGTATTTATTATTTTTATCTGAAAAAAAGCGAATATTTTCCTCTGCTTTTTCAAGTAACCCATCATTCAATTCCTTATATGTAATAAGATACTTGATTGGATTATAAAAGTGGACTGTTAAGAGGCTGTAATCTCCAAATGCATATCCTGTATGCATACTTGAGTCATATTCAGTGCTATAATCACCACTTACTAAATTATGATACCTTTGGTATTCTTCGGATACATAGGATACTTTTTCAGCATTTAACTTTCCATCCAAATATTGATGTAATTCTTCATAATATTTATTTTCTTTTTCTGACGCATTTACTTTTACATAATCTTCTGTGAATCCACCATTTGTATGATAATCCCATTCCAACCAAAAGAAATTGATTATAACCAGAATGATCATCATGAAAAAAAATGACTTTCTGATAAATTCTTTTCGAAGCTCAAAGTATAGTATTTTCATGAATATCACTTTCTTTCTTAAAAATTGACAAGAATACTTCCTCTAACTGCGGTTCAACTATTTTAGCCCCTTCTGGAGCATGATCACTAATCACTCTCAAATAAACTCCATCATTTTCTCTTTTCATGTTTGATACCAAATACGCTTTTTGTATATCCTTTGATTGTTCTTCACTTACGCATAGTGAAAATACTTGCCCTTTGATACCATTTCTCAATGCATCTGCCGTTCCCTCACAAATAACATTCCCTTTTTGCAGCATAATAATATGATTTGCTATGTATTCAACATCAGAAACAATATGGGTTGCGATAAGGATCATTCGATCTTTTGCAATTTCTGTAATGATATTACGAAATCGAATTCGCTCTCCAGGATCAAGACCAGCCGTAGGCTCGTCTAATATCAATATTCTTGGCTCGTTTAATAGTGCCTGTGCAATTCCCAAACGTTGTCTCATTCCACCGGATAATTCTTTTATTTTTTTCTTTTTCTGTTCTGCGAGATTAACTGCTTCAAGTACCTCCTTAATCCTGCGTTTTCGCTCGGCCTTCTTAATTTCTTTTATGCAGCACATATATTCCAAAAATTCATCCACTTTATAATTGGGATAAAATTTCGGATATTGAGGCATAAAACCAATTAATTTCAGATAGTCAGTTCCTAAACTTTTTATATTAGTTCCATCTAAAAATATTTCTCCGTCCGTGGCATTTAAGGCACCAATCAAAATATTGATCAATGTAGTTTTTCCTGCTCCGTTTGCCCCCAACAAACCATATATTCCATTTTCAAAGGTCATATTAACTGATTTAAGTGCATTAAAATTCCCATATTTCTTTGAAATGTTATTTAGCTGCAAATACATGATAAACCACCTTTCCAGCATCTCCGTTTCCTATCAACAGATAATCGTTTTCAGAATTACAGAAATCGTAAAACCTAACACCTTTCTCTGTTGAGAACGGAATTTCGTTTACGCACTCTTTACTTGACAATTGATATATCCGTACCCTGTGCTTCATCAATTCATTGTCTAAGCAGACATACACAATCAGATATGCTCCGTCACTTGTGACAGTAGCAAATGTACTTTCTGTATTGTCCACAAGAAATACGTTAGATTGATTCTTTTGGCAATCATATATAACTACCTTTCCACTTGAACTATGTGTTGCCGGATCTTCACTATCATTTAGCACAAGACACTCTCCCGACACACGAATTTGACTTGGACTATAATCGTCCTCTTCTTCATAAACTATCTGATCAGTACTCAAATCCCAATATCCATATCTTGTAGTTACTGTCGTTTCTCCTTTCTGTTGATAAAATCCTACCTTATTTTCATCAATAAAAGCAATCTCATATCCAGAGAAACCATCCTCTTCAATTTCATGAACTTTTTGTTCTCCACTTTCAACATTAAGGACATATATTCCATTTATTGTACTCCATGCAATATGATGACCTAAAGGATCAATCTTAGGTTCTGGCTGACTCTCTTGAATTTCTGTCATCAGTTCCTCTGAAATCATACTTTTCAAGTCAATTACATTCTTTTCCTGCAATTTTTCATCGTATGAAATAAATTCATAGGAAGTTTTATAATCAGATGAACCTTTACTTATTATAATTCCATTTACCTGTTTTGCATTATCTACATCTTCTTCAAATGTTGATTTGACTATTGCATAACCGTCTTTAATTTTTTGATATGCGTCGATAGTTTCCGTACTTTCAACTGGTACTTCCTGTAATACCTGATTCAAACCTAAGTCTAAAAGAGTTAGGTTTTTATTTATCTCGTCATATTCTAAATCCACATACGAAATTTTATCGTCAATTGACTTATTTTCTGTATTCTTTTCAGAAAAATCATTTATTTGTGTATTCTGAATTTCTATTGAATCCTCTTTGCTACTACAAGCGGAAATTAGGCATATGCAAAATATTGATATTAAAAACAAACTAATTTTTTTCACTTAATCCACCTATTTGTTTATTAATAAACACCTTTCACTTTGCGTTGTATCATCTTGAATCAAATAATCTTCACCACTTGTCGCAGCAACTGCATAAAATGAGCAAAGTTCCTTATACTCCGAAACATCTATACACACATCAAAAACAGTCATTTTATCTGTTGTAGTATTTATTTCACAATAATCGCAATTGTCGACTTTAACAGGCTCATTATTTATAAAAAATGTAATTTTCTTTGCTACCTCTTTTCCTCCATATATTTGTAACGTAAGGTTTAACTTTCCGTTCTCAGAATACAAGCAATTCCTATTGTCTTCTGTTTTAATTTTAAGATATGAAGAATAATCCAATGGATTATCGGTATCATTTGTAACAAGACCTTCAAGCATTGCCATCGTTTCTTCTGGAATATCAGTAATAGTAGTTTTCACGATATCTGCTTTTGTTTCATTTATGCCTGATGCCTGCATATTTACAGGGATACAAATTGTAGAATTAATTTTTCCGCAATTTCCGAATGATGTATTTCCATCTTGCTCTGGTAAATAATCCGATTTAAAAACAGTTGCAAATTGCATACCTATCACATCACCTTTTTCACCAGATATTGGTGTGACAAGTGCTGTAAAGTTAATTGTTTCATTTGGACCTAGTGTAAAATAATGAACCATTTGTTTTTCACTTACTTTTCCATTCAACGTATATGAATATGGCTGAACCTCTCCATTCAAAAACAACATTGCAGCGACTTCAATATTTTCTGAATTATCCATTGTTCCAACATATAGTGGAACGTTCATTTCTGAACCTGAATAGGTATATTCATACTTATCGGCAGGCTGAAATCCCATCATAATTGTTCCTTCTGATTTTTTTATAAGTTCATCATCGCTGCTTATTATAGATGATAATTCAGAATCACTATCTGTATTCAAATCTGATGATGAGTTATGATTACTAGTACACCCGCTACAGAAAACCATACAAATTACCATCACATACACCATTACTATATATCGAATATGTTTCATTATTTCATTCCTCCTAACAAAAATAGTCGCAAGAGTATTATTCCCTTGCGGCTACTTCTCCAAATATTGACACTACGGCTAAAATGTTTCTGCTAAATATTTAGCAACGCTACCTGTTCCCCTAGCCTCATGGCTTGAAAAACAAGCAAGTTTAGTACTGCTTGAGTAATTGGTTACTTTGATAACATCGTTGACCTTTGCATTATTCTTTGTAACACTTGCTGTAGCAACTGTTGCACCTGTTGCATTAACCTGAATCTCAACACCTGTAATCAATTTGCTAGCTGTCTTTGTAACAGAAGTTTTAGCTGTAACAGTTGAACCACTTCTTGTCAGTGAATAGTTCATTGTTCCAAATTCTGAAGTTGAAACAGTTGCTGCATTGGCTGTCAACGGAATACTTCCCAATAAACTTGCAGCCATAATTAATGATAATGCCATTTGCTTGATTCTCTTCATGATAACTTCCTCCTGATTTTATTTTTTTAACTGCGTTGGTACTTTTGGTTCATACAACAAACCACGACACAATGAATTTGCATTACTTCGAGCAATAGCTGTCACCGCTTGAAGTACGAGATGGGCACTTTTCTGGGGTGCCTTGTTCACTTGTTTATTGTCCATCGTTTTCACCCCTCCTTAATTGTCTGACAATTTCAGGCAACTTTATTTGTTTACCATGGTATGTGCTTAATATAACAGAGTATTTAATTTTTTCAATCCCTCTATGCACGAATGGTAGCCCAACATGCACGAACGGTAGCATATTATGTTGTGTACCCATTTTATTGATGATAAAATTATATTTGAAAAATAATTTAAGGAAGTGGAAACTATGCTATATATTGATTCAATGTGGGAATATATTGTTAATTTCTTAGAACTGGCTTTGTTTCTAATATTTATCCATACAAAATTGCATATTCGAGCAAATTATAAACATCAAGCAGTTTGGATGTTTCTTTTCGTATCCATTCAGTTTGCTGTTTTATGTACGCTCAATAAAATGGGAATATCATCCTATGTCACCCTGATATCATCTTGTGTATTAGATATTGTATATGCAATTTTGTTTTATCGTGATAATTTGATTCTCCGTATCTTTTGGGGATTCTCATATTCCATTATATGTTTAGTTGCAGAACAGATTACATTCTTTATTCCAGTAACGCTTTATAAAGGAGCATCTTTGGAATTGTTATCAGGTGGGGAATTGCGAAAGCCATATACTATGCTGTACTTGGCAATGATAGCGATTTTTGTATTGTTATTTCATTATATTGGAAATAAAGACATATCTCTTTCCTCTTTCCAAAAAGTTGCATATATTTGTATCGCAATTTCTGGACTTGCAATCGGACACTACATATTAAGGCTGACCTTGGAATCTGTTGATAAATTTGATGATTCTTCCTTTTCGGCAAGACTCTCTTTGATTAACTTATTTTTTATTGTTTTGTTTTTGGCATTGATGCAATACATTTATCTGCTAGGATATTCAAAAGAAGAAAACATACGATTATTGGAAGAACAAAAGATTTATGAGCTGGAAAGGACTGAGTTCAATAGCTTATCTGAGACAGCAGAACGATTACGAAAAATGAAACACGATATGCAGATTTATGTGGATGCAATCAACGTATTAGCAAAAGACAAGAAATGGGATGAACTTATAGCATATACAGAGCAATACCATAACACTCTTACAACTACGCAAAGTGCCATAGCAACGGGAAATATTGCTATTGACTGTATACTTACCGCCAAACTTTATTATGCTGAAAAACACGGAATTAAGACAGAATATTCTATTATGGCTCCTGAAAATTTTCCGCTTGATTCTGTTGAACTTTCATCCATACTTGGAAATATATGGAATAATTCCATTGAAGCAGGAGAAAGACTTATAATCTCTAATCCAACCGAGCATCCGTACATTTATTTTTATATTAAACCTTACCAGAATATGATACTGATCCACATTGAAAATAATTATGATGGTGTGATAAAATGTAGCATTGATGGAGACATTTTGAGTGTCAAACAAGGAAAAGAACATGGACTGGGGATAAGACGAGTAAAAGAGCTTGTAGAAAAGGCAGATGGCGTATTGCAGATTACATCTGATAATAAAATTTTTTCCGTGCATATTATGATACCAGATAAGGAGAATGACAAACTACTATGAAAATGAAAATAACCATACTGGAAGATTCTGTGATTGAATTAGAACGACTGAAAAATGGAATAAGAAAATATGGGCAGCAATATGATTGGGATATTGAAATTGACGAATACAAATCGGGCGAAGAATATTTTTCAAAAAACTCCGAATGCACCACTATACAGGCTTCAGCATTTTTCCTTGACATACAAATGGGGCAAATGAATGGAATTGAGGTCGCTAAACGCCTTCGGGAATCTGGGTATCATGGGATTATTGTATTTTTAACAGCCTTTAGAGAATATGTATTCCGAGGATATGAAGTCAGAGCTTTAAACTACTTGCTTAAACCCGTCAAAGAAAATACTCTTTTTCTGTGTTTGGATGAAATTGCGAAAGAGTTATCTAATAATACATACATTTACCGAAACAAGCAAGAAATTGTAAGTATTCCCTACACAGATATATTGACATTTTCGAGCAGATTACATTATGTTGATATATTGACTGTAGACGGCAAATGCTATGAACAAATGTCTACCCTAAATAAGATTATTGTCCATTTGCCAAGTGAATTTATCCGAACCCATCGTTCTTATATTGTAAATATGGCACATATCTATCGTATTACATCAGGAACGATTGAATTGTCAAATCATCTGACTACACAAATTGCACGTTCTTATTCCAAAGATGTGATAAGTGCTTTCGCCAAATATACAACAAGATTTGATACAAGCGGGGATTTTGAATGATTACGAAGTGGGCTACATCTATTGCTAATAAGTTAGCAGAACTATCAGGGGAGGATGTTTCTGCGGATCAATTAGAAATATACATATATGGCTTAGAATGTTTCTTGAATACTTTTATAACCATAGTGTTATTGTTCGTATGGGGAGTTTTATCACATACACTCGGCTATACCCTAATTTGGGTAATTACCTTTTCATTGTTACGGCATTATACCGGAGGTGCCCATGCTCCAACGCAGTTAACATGTATCTTAGGCAGCTTTTTTCTCGGTTGTCTTGATAAGTGGGCTATAATCTATTTAAAGCCAACTGTACTAGGATATTTGATACTTGTCCTTATGTGTATATTATTTGCACCTATAAGTAACCATAAAATATGTTTATCTGCCAAACAAAAGTGGATACATAAATTTATTTCTGTGGTAATTGTTAGTATTGGGCTTTTGCTGTTTTATAAAATTGGGAACACGAAGATGAATACCACATTGTTTTATTCCTTTTGTTGCGTAGTTATTCTAACGATAGTCGAAACAATTAAAAATCTAATGAGACGCTTTACAAAATAGTAGGATGACTTTTCATAAATATTCAAAAAAGATAAAGAATTTGATGGTCTTTATCTTTTTTGAATTTAATTAGATTATCTAGCTCCTCTGTCTGCTGGCGAACGATAGTTAAAAACTCTGTCCTGTTCCCGTTTCTGAACTTCTGCCTGCTTTTCTGCAAGCTTTCTGTGGGTGGATTTTTCTCCATACTTTGATTCCCAGTCCTTTGTCGCTTTGACATAGGCTTCATACTCGGACTTGCCTTGCTTGTAGTCTTGCAGGAACGCATCTACCGTTGGATATTTGTAATCCTGTACGATATGGGATAATCCCTGTTTCATAGTCTTTATCGTTTGTGCATACCTGTCAGACTGTGCCTGCAATTCCTTTCGTCTCTTTCCTTGGAATAATCCTGTACAGTTCTCCAACTCCTCGTCAATCAGTTCTTTCTCCATTTCCTGCGTGTGAATGGCTCTGTTTTGGCGTTTGAGTTTCTCCATAATCTCTTCCAGACGCATCTCATAGGCGTGTGCAAGTTCGGACATTCTCGGTCTTAGCGGGATAACGGTCTTTTCTACGGTAGTAGTGGCAGGTGCTTTGATCGTTGTGTCTACGCTAGGTGCAGTCTGGTTGTCTGCCTGTGTAGCAGTATGAGCAGGTTGCTTATCCTTGTTTTCGTTTCTACGCTCCATAAAGTCAGAGATTCTAGTTTTCATCTGTTCCTGTTTCTGTATCAGCAGCTTTATGAGTTCCTTCAACAGTTCGATTGCTCTAAATATGATCACAAACAGAAACTCCGGATGATTGCCATATTTTTGTATGGATTCCTTGATCGGAGTTGAAATCTGTTCCTGCTTTACCTTTAGAATTTCCTTTCTCTCCATACCCGATACAAGAGCATGATCCACAGTGCGATTCCAGTCCTGTATGACCTTGTTATTGAGTGCAATCTTATCTGCCTTGGGATTGTTCTTTCCGATTTTCTTGGTGGCAAGATAGACATCCCCACGCTTGAATACGGACAGTTTTTCTTTCTCATCTTTGACAAGTCCATTCATCAGATCGGTATAAAATACCTTGACCTCATCTAAGAAATTTTCCTGCTTAAAGAGTTTTTCTTTAATGGTAAATATTTGTCTTTCGTAAACTTCGCCTTTCTTGATGACCTTACACTTTTTGCGGATATTTCCATTCTCGTCTAGGATTTCTTTCTTGGTACGGACATGATTACCTTTTTCATCATAAAACATATTTCTGGTGGCAATCTTTTCTATCGGTTTTTCAAGATAATTTCGTTCTGCAAAGATAAGATGGATATGATAATTCGTCTTTTTCTTGTTGTGGTGGAGTGCTGCGATACAGTCTACACCATACCGACTTTTGAATTTATCCGTCATATATTTCAATAGTCCGTCTGGCGGATAATCCACAAAGGATTCCGGCAGAGCAATGATAAATTCTCTTGCTTCGATACATTTTCCATCTGTACCACTTTTCTTAAATTCTGTCTGGTTGCACTTGGCAAGTTCCCTCCAAAATTTACGGTCTGTGGTTTCATATACCGCATAGAGATTTTCCTGCTTTTTATCACTGGAGATATAATAGATTCTTCCACGAACATTATGGAGCTTTGACATCTGCACAAATGAATTTCTTGGCATTGTGATTCCTCCTTTTCCAGTTTTGATTTTGGAAAAGAGGACGGATAAGATAGGTGAGTTGTGATAGAATAACTTCCCCTGTGAGCGGGTGCATAGGCACCCATCTTGCGAACACATCCGCCTTGTGGCGGCTAAGCCTCGCAGAGCGAAATACACAGAGTACAAATCGAAGATTTGTGCGATGGGTGTATTTCGCTCTCAAACGCCGAGGGCTTGCTTATGAAGTCCACTTTTAGCTCTAATTGTTCCCTCAGCACCTAATTTTGTGCCTTAAATGGCACGCTTTTTATGTGCCGTATCCGGCACTCCTTTTTCTTAACAGGAATGCTAGAAGATTGCTATGAAAATCAGCGAAACAATAGACGAATTCGTTAGCACTTTTGCTTTAACAATAGCACGATCCGTTAGCTTTTTCGCCCTGACAATAGCACTGTTCTATTGTTTGGCGACTTTAAGCTGTATCCCGAAAAATGGACAGTTAATTTTATAGCAGAATCCCGAAGTGTGGACACCTTTTTTCATAGCAGCGTACAACCTTTGTCATAGGTCGGTCAGTTTTTTTATTAGCTACACTTGGGTGGACTTGTTACAGCACTTTTTATAAGTTGGGTGGACTTGTCTTACCACTTGGGGGATGATCGCACCCATCTTATTTCTTCATTTTTTGAAGTGGGTGGACATTTCATAACACCTTTTGCATCTTGGGTGGACTTGTCCTACCATCTGGGTGGACGATTGCACCCACTCACATCCATCTTGTCCTCATTTTCCAAAAGTTCTGGTTGTATCTGAGGACTTGCTCGTGATATAATCTATTTGCGTGTAGGTATATCATGGCTTTTAGTCAGATACATACCAGAGGGATGGTCTTAGCGACTGTCCCTTATTCATTTTTTAAGCTTCCCTTGACCGCTTTTACTGCGTGTCTGTCTCGTAAATCTTTCCCCTCATTGAGAATCAGAAACTCGTCTAATCGTTCCCTGCGGATTAAGATTTTTCTTCCAACTCTAAGGATTGGCAGCTTTTCCCATTCCACAAGATTTCTAAGAGTGTTTCTTCCAATGCCTGTGTAGTCGGCAGCTTCTTCAATGGAGAGAGCAAACTTTAATTCTGTCATTCGATCACCTCATTCCTGCGTAGGATTACAAGTCTTGTGCATTTTATTTCATTTTCAAAACTTGCGTTACGCAATTTCTTTGTATAGTAACTATACAGCTTTTATTTTATCTTGTCAAGCATTACGATATTTTAATAATTATTATTGAATTACGTATTGCAATACATCGTGTTATGTGGTATAGTATTGTCATACCGAAAAAGGAGGTCGCAAGTATGTTGAAAGATAAAGAATTGCGAAAGACAATCGGTAGCAGAGCAAAAAGCCGCAGACAGGAGTTAGGATTAAACCAGCCTTATGTCGCTGAAAAGATGGGCGTGACCGCTTCCACCATTCAGAGATACGAAGCAGGAACGATTGATAACACCAAGAAGATGACCTTAGAAGGTCTGGCAGATGCACTTCATGTATCTGTGGAATGGCTGAAAGGTGAGACAGACGAATACGAAACAGACATTACGGATAAAAGAGAATTACAGATTCGTGATGTAATGACTTCCATTCTGAATAAGCTCCCTTATGATATGGAACAGTCCGAAAGTGACTTTTCCAAAGACCTGCTGCTACTGATGTTACAGGAATACGAGCTGTTCGTGGATTCGTTCCAGTCCGCTTGCAAAAATTTCAAAGGAAATGCAGACAACAAAATGCTCGCTCAGACAATGGGGTTTGAATCCAATAAGGAATACAATGAAATTATGTTCCTTAGAGAAATCACCCACACCATCAACGCATTTAATGATATGGGCGATATTGTAAGACTGTATTCCAAAAATCCTGAAGCAGCGAAAAATCGACTATCCAATCTTTTATCAGAAAAAGAACCCGATTCGGTATAGTACGGTAATCGAAGCTATGATACAATGAGTGCAAGTGAGTCAACAGATTTATCTGATTGACGAGCGACGAATTGGCTTGCAAGCTATGCTTGCAAGATGCCTACACGCAAGAAGCATTTCATCAGTTCCGATTGCCGACAACGAAAGGAGTCACAATTATGGCAAAAGGATCTGTAAGAAAGAAAGGCAAGAAATGGTACTATCGCTTCTATGTAGAGGACGCAAGCGGTAACTTGGTTCAAAAAGAATTTGCAGGTACGGAGAGCAAATCAGAGACAGAGAGAATGTTACGCAAGGCTATGGAGGATTATGACGCAAAGAATTTTCTAGCCAAAGCAGACAATCTCACACTCGGACAGATGCTTGATGTATGGGCAGAGGAAGATTTGAAAACAGGTTCACTTAGCAATGGTACAGTCGGTAACTATTTACAGGCGGTAAACAAGATTAAGCAGCACCCAATCGGGAACAGAAAACTAAAGACAGTCACTTCGGAGCATTTGCAGAAGTTTATGGATTTGCTTGCATTTGGCGGTGAGGAAGGAAATTTTAAGTCAAAGGGTTACACCATCGACTATATCCGTTCTTTCCACGCAGTCCTGCAACAGTCCTTCCGATTTGCAGTCTTTCCAAAGCAGTACATCACATTTAATCCAATGCAGTATGTGGTAATGCGTAGGAAAGCCGAGGAAGATGTGGATTTGTTTTCTGATAATGATGAGGATGCAGAGGCTATCAACCCGATTACACCAGAGCAGTATCAGACGCTTATGGAGTATCTGGAAGAAAGAAACAAGCCTGCTATCCTGCCGGTACAGATAGCATACTACACAGGTCTTAGACTTGGAGAGGTATGCGGACTGACTTGGAGTGACATTAACTTTGAGGAACAGTATCTGACAGTACGAAGAAGTGTCCGTTACAACGGAGCAAGGCACAAGACCGAGATTGGTCCGACAAAGCGAAAGAAAGTCCGTAGCGTAGATTTCTGTGATACGCTCGCTGACATCTTAAAGAAAGCGAAAAAGGAACACAGAAAGCAGATATTCAGTTACGGAGAACTCTATCAGAGGAACTACTACAGGGAAGTTAAGGAAAAGAATCGTGTCTACTATGAGCTTTACCATTTGGATGGCACAGAGGAAATTCCGCTTGATTGCAACGAGATTGACCTTGTATGTATCAGACCGGACGGAGCATACGAAGCTCCTGCAACGGTAGAGACAGCTTTAAGGACAGCAAGGAAACGATTGTCGGAGCTTGATGATAATTTCCACTTCCACACTCTGCGACACACCTATACAACAAACCTGCTCTCAAACGGAGCAGCACCAAAGGATGTGCAGGAATTACTCGGACACTCGGATGTAAGTACCACTATGAATGTCTACGCACACGCTAACCGAGAGGGTAAACGAAACTCAGCCCGACTACTTGATAAGGTGGCTGGAGAATAAAATCGAATAACAAAAACTTTCCCTTGTAGATACCTCATAAGGGCAAAAACAAGGGAAAAGGATACATATAGGGTGGCAAGGCATACCGCCAAGCCGCATAAAATAAGGAAAGTTAGGATTTTAGTTATACAAATTCAAATTTTGTCTTGCAGACATATCTGGATAAATTCCAGCTTGCTCAATTAACACACCGATTCGTAAAGCATCTTGTTCGCCGTTCTGTTCGGTATTATCGGACAAGCATATTTTCCCGCTTGATGGTTTTGCCAATCCTCCAATGATTTTCAATATCGTTGTTTTTCCTGTAGCATTTCGTCCAATCAAGCCATAAATAGCCCCTGCCTGAACTGACATATTTACATTATCTATAACATTATGTCTGTTATATTGCTTTGTTAAAGCTTCGATTTTTAATATATGCTCCATCCGGCTACCTCCTTTTGCCCAGTATAGGGTATAAACAAGGTTTACAGTCAATAGTTTTTTATATTTGGGGGTGCTATTAAGTGAAAATTCATTCAGATATTGTTTATATTCTAAAACACCTCGCCGATAACACCATTTAAAAAAGCTCCATCATGATAAATTCAGACAGATTATAATATTATCATTATCATCTCTCGAAAATACTGACAGATTCAATCTCAGCACTTCCGCTCCTTACACTCTCAATCTTATTCACAAATTTTCTTTTCAACTTTTCTTCAGTTTCCTGTGCTGTCATATATTCAAACATATCTGACCTCCTACTGTGTACTATATATAGTATAGCCGTTTGAACGAACTGTATTAAGTGCACAAATATGAATTTTAATCTCTTTCTATAAGAGATTAAATATCCTAATTACAAGAGATTTCACATCACCTAAGCGGAACTCCCCAAAAAGAAAAGCGACAGAGATTTTTCCCTGCCGCCTTCGCCTATGCGTAAATAATCTCTTTTTCCACAATCTCCCTCACACACGCCCGTATGTTATTCATTTTCTGCACCCATTCTAATGCGTTTTCTTCCTTTAGACGTTCCGTTATGCCCTGTTCCTGTTTCATTCCCTCTATGAGCCTGTGGGAGCGTTCCTGCGCCTGCCTGTCAATGTTGGCAAGGTAAGTATTCAGCCTGCCGCTTGTGAGAAAATTAGTGTATGTAACCCTGCGGTATTGCTTCAGATAGTCCAGATGCCGCTTTCTCGCCTGCCGGCTCGGTCGGTTTGCTGCTTGAGTGCCACTGGCACTCGCTCACCCCCATACGCCTATCGGCTGTTCTTCTTCGGCGGGTAATCTTATATCTGGAATAAGATACCCATTTTCCTCGTGATATGTGCCGCCTAACTGTTCAAATATTGATTTCATATGCAAATTGCTTTTCTGTATGCTTTGGTTTCTGCGGGGCATCTGCAAGCAATGTATCAGCAGGCTGTATGCATATACTATCTTTAAGTTAAGTAATCCCCTTGTTGCTCGTATCTGCCGCCCAATTCCTTTAATAATGATTTTGCCATTGTCTGTTACCTCCACATTCTTTTTTATTTTGAATGTCCGCAAAATCCGTCCTATAGTCCGATATGACTCTTTAGGCGTTACATCTTTTGTTCGGGCGCTTTCATTGGATCGAAGTCTCTATGAGACGATGCTGCATTTTTTCGCTCATCCGCTTACAAGACAGCAGATCTGAAAATCCGCTGCCATAAAATCATACACAGGAACGCCCCTCTCATTCGCATTGGCGGCCGTCCACCGCTTCTCGGCCATGGCTGCAAGGTTTGGAATCTCGCCGTATGCCAGGCATGAAAAAGCTGTGCCAGGAATCGGAGAACTCTTCAAAACCACAGTTTATGCATGGCCATATGTTTGGTGGGATTGGCACTGCCATCGGGAATCTTTTGAATTCTTTTTGCATTCCAATGGATCTGATCATTCAGTATGGATTGGCAGAAGCCTCATCCTGGATTGGCGGAAATTTAAGCAGCCCCTTAAGCCATGCAATCCAGATGATCCGCAATGGGCGCGCCATTGCCCAAACTTTTTCGGAAAATGCTTATTTTGCATGGATCGGTGTTTTCTCACCGTTCCACCGCTCATGGAACTGAAGAGACTTAATGAATCCGCCGTTTGCCGCCTCCATGCCATTGCCAGGGCCAGGGCGAATTGCGCCGCCCATGCAAAGCCTGAGAAGAAGCCCGACCCGCGCCGTGGCCAGAAAGAAAATCAACGATTCCTCAAAATCGAAAAACACATATTGATTTTGTAAGAACATATAATGCCCGATTCCAAGCCATTCATGGGCTGCTTCGCCAATCAGTTCATAGGTCATCAGAAACAGCAGCATGACTGTCATTCCAATATCCGCTACTATTTTCAAAATTGCTTTATGTTTCATGCTGCCCGCCGCCTATGGTAATTTACTGAATGAAACCTTTTTCTGTTAGCCATTCGATAATATCAGATTCCGAATCCTGAACCACATTGCGTGAAATGGAAAGGCCATCTATAACCACATCTGCGTCCGGCTCCATGTCTTTGATCGTGCTGATTGCGTCAGAAAAACTGCTCCCGCCGGATGTAACAAAAGGAACCACCGTTTTCCCTGCCAGATCGTACTGGTCAAGAAAACTGTACATAATCATCGGCATATCATAATACCAGTTAGGGAATCCAAAAAATATGATATTATATTGCCCTATATTCTCCACAGTCCCTGCAATTTCAGGCCGGAAATTCTCTGACTGCTCTTTCTGCGCAATATCCTCAAGCTCGGAATGATCCAGCGGATATGGTGTAACCGGCTCAATCCGGAAAATATCCGCCCCCGTATTTTCTGCAATGATATATGCGACATACTGGGTATTTCCCAAAACCTCACCGTCAATAACAACGGTGCTGAGTTCTTCCTCCCTTGACATATTCTCAGGCTCCGTAGTTTCCGGCATAGAAAAATATACAACAAGACTTTTTGCTGTAGAATCAGAGTCCATATTTTCAGAATCCTCCGTTTCGTTTGAATGTGCCGTTTCTGTATTTTCCTCCGATTGCCGCTTACCTGATCCGGCAGCAGGATTATTGCCAGAGGGAGAAGTCCCACAACCACTGAGCATAACGGCCGCAAGCAGCAGAAATAAACATAAAACAAATATTTTTTTCACTGTCATTCCTCCTAATACCAATCATGTTTTTCGCCCCGGTCAAGGGCACCTATCCGTGCCATTTCATCCTCGGTCAGACTGAAATGGTATAACTCCGTATTTTCCCTGATATGATCGGGATTACTGGAACCGGGGATGACCACCACTCCCTTTTGCAGATTCCATCGTAAAATCACCTGGGCAGAAGACACGCCATGCGCCACGGCTATTTCAGAAATCACAGAATCGCCAAGCAGCTCTCCCGTATGCCCTCTGCCCCCAGCGGATACCAGCCCTGCACCACAATCCCTAAATCCTGAATAAATGGGATTATATCATTCTCCTGATAATACGGATGGATTTCATTCTGAACCACTGCCGGGACAGTGTCCACCTGCGGTAAAAACTCAGTCAATTCTTCCACATACCAGTTTGACAGCCCGATGGAACGGATTTTTCCTTCTTCCACAAATTGTTCCATCGCTTTATACGCCTCCACATCATTCGGATCAGGATGGTGCAAAAGCATTAAATCTGCTTGTGTCAAGTAAGGAATAAAAAAAATTTCATTTTTTAGCGAGCCACATACAATGCCTGCCTATGGCTCATATTTTACCATGCCTTTCCAATAAATGAAACAGAGTTTCATGCAGTGATTTCAACCTGAAAAGGATTGCCCACTTTCCATACAATCTCTATGGCATCCTCTCCATAGACAACGACCTTATCAATCAACATCTTTAATCTGTCCTTATCGAAAGACTCCAGTACGGAAAGTTCCGCCAGTTCTTTATCCGGTAATTCTTCCTTCACTGGTACTATCAGCATACTGTCAAGTTCTGCCTGCGCCTTGCTCTTGATCTGTTCCAGTTCTTCCAGTCTTATCCTACCCTTTTCAATCCGTGAAATATAATCCTCTCTGGTGACTGTTCCGGCTTTATACTGTTCATACAGACGTACTTTTGTGTCTTTCCACCTTGCTGCCTCTTTTGTACTGTCCGCAATCGTTGTTTCAAGAACCGCTTTCCGGTCATTCTTTGGAGTCTTTTTGCGGTTATTCCGTGCTTCAATCAGCATATCCGCCATTCCCCTTACCTGACACAAGACTGCATCCTCAAGTTCTTCCTGTGCTATATTGATTCTTTGACAGTCATTTTTTACCTGCTGTGTACGGCTTCCACAATAATACTTGTTGTTTTTCTTGTTTCTAAGTTTCAGTCCTTTTCCACAGTACCCACAGATAAAAAAGAGATTTCTCTTTCCCATTGTCCTGCCACTCATATCAAGACCTACAATATTATCATTTGCTTTCTGAAAAATTTCCTTTGATACAATGGCTTCGTGCTGGTTCTCCACAACAATCCATTTCTCCCTCGGCTGTTCTACCCGTTTCTTATTGGTATCCATTCCGCACTTTGCCCGGTTCCAGAACATTGTGCCAAGATACGTTTCATCTGTAATAATGTCCTTGACCGAACTGTTGTCCCATATCTTTATCCTTACATGCGGCTGTTTGTCAGGGAAATTATCCCCTTTTAGTTTGTGGTACATATACCTTGTTGGTATTTCTGCCTCATTGAGCTGCCTTGCAATCTCTGTATGGCTTACCCCATCAGCAGCCATGCAGAAGATTTTGCGGACTACCCAAGCCACGTTTTCATCAATCAGAAGTTCATGCTTATTTTCAGGGTTCTTCATATATCCATATGGGGCAAATTGCCCCACAAACTCGCCGTTGCGCACCCTTGTGTCCCTTGCAGTGCGGATTTTCTTTGACAGGTCAGCGCTGTACATTCCATACACAAGATTTTTTAATGCAACACTCATACCGCCTGTTGTGCCAAACTTATCGTCACTGTCGTAACCGTCATTCACGGACACAAACCGTATCTGCAATATGGGGAAGATATACTCCAAAAAACGCCCCACTTCCAGATAATCCCTCCCAAAACGGGAGAAGTCCTTGACAACAATCATATTGATATTACCGCTTTTGGCGGCTTCAATCAATGCCTGCACCCCCGGTCTGTTGAAATCAGTACCGGAATACCCGTCATCGCAAAACTCTGTAATACTGTATGGCTGTCCCTGCATAAGCTCCTTTGTATGCTTTGTTAGCAGTACCCTTTGTGCGGAGATACTGTTGCTTTCCTCCGACTTTTCCTTGTCGCTGTCCTCATTGGAAAGGCGCAGATAAAGGGCAATCATCATCTTATCCATTTAGACCGCCTCTCTTTCCGCACTCAGGATTTTCAGGTCATTCAGCACATCATCATATTTGAGATATACGTCAACCCTTGCATCCTCATGGACTACCACCTTATCCACAAAAGCCTCTACCATTTCCCTTGTGAGCTTGCGCTTGTTAAGATACTTTTCCACTACTTCCTTCCATTCCTCGTCAATATGGTACTCTCTGGAATACGCCGCCTGTGCTTTCAGCATTTCATCAAGCCTTGCCGTCAATTCCTTTATTTTGTCTGCATACTTCCCGCTGATCTGGACGTACTGCTCTTCATCAATAAGTTTATCCCGGTAATCCTCAAAGATGCCTGCCTTGACTTCCGTTGTCTTTTGCAGTTCTTTTCTTATCCTGTCTGCCTCTTTTCCATAAATATCGTATTTTTTGAGGTTATTTGTCTTAGCGTTCATCCGCCTTACCGTTTCCTCTTTGTCAATACAGACATTCATGTGTTCATGGATTGTCCCAAATACGATTTTATTGACTGCATCCAGTGATACCTTATGATTTGTACAGCCTCTTTTTACCGTATCAAGATAAGGAACTGTCGTGAAATAATTTGTATATTTTTGGAATCTATGTTAATATATGTCA
>NZ_SRYA01000068.1 GCF_004793545.1 Petralouisia muris
TTCACTATGGGTAAATTTTGCCATTTTGCGTAGAAAAACGTTGGTAAGTTCCTAAATAGCTGGCATCCGCCTCCAAATCCTCTTGCGGTATCGCACCATAATACATTTTGCAGCAATTTCTGCATCGGCTGCAGTCATAAATCTCTCCCTTCCCCGCAATGTTCCCTTGATGCTAAGGGTATTTTCCCACATCCTTTCATGACTGAATTATATCATGACATCCTAAGGATGGAAAGAACTATTCCAAAATCAACCAGCAAAAAAATGCACGGAAATTAAATTCTTCTCTTGTTTTCCTTTTACTGCTGATATAAAATAAAAAAGAACGGTTACGGGCTATAAGAAAAATACCAGGGTATATCATCCCCTGATTCATTCGCATACAAAAATTTTTACTATATTTTTATAGAGAAAGCGAGGGAAACAATGAAAACTTCCGGAAGTATCTCCAAAGAACTTAGAGAAAAAAATGGTTTGACCTTAGAAAACGTTGTAGAAAAACTGAAAGACTATAAAGTGAACATATCAGCCGAACAACTCTGCGCCTATGAAAATGGCACAGCTTCCATAGATGCTGATCTGTTTTTATATTTATGCAAAATTTACAACTGCCAGAATATCCTGGAAGCATTTTCAGAATCAAATGCAGTACAAAATATTCCACCTCTGGATCTCGCAAAGCTTCAAGAGCTCTCTGCTGAAAGACTAAGTAACCAGCTGTAAAACTTCAAAATCGCCTGTGACCATCTGCACAGAAACGGCAACATCGCCGCTGCCGTTTCTGTGCAGTCTCCATAACTGTTCAGAGCTCCTATTCAACGGAACGTTCTTTATTTTTTATTCTGCCACTCATTCCCTGCAAGATAGAATTAGGAAATTTTTCCCAAAACTTTTTAACAAATACTTCCATTTTTTGCAAGCTGCTGCGGAAACAAGACAGAAAGAATCTTCCGAAGAACAATCCCTTCGCAGGAAGCGGGCTGTGGAAGACAGCGCAGCTGAGAATAGATGAAGCAGAGGCAGATACTTTTATGCTGCCGCAAAGCGATGAAGGGGAACTTATTGCTACAGCAGATAAATTTGATGTTGACCAGCCGGTGATTGAGAGGTTTGAATTCCTTGAGAAGCCGGAAGACGCGCAAGCCTGAAAGAACTGAATGTTTCATTTCCACAGCCACTTGAAGGCGTCTCAACCGAATGGAACTATGAATATTCCGATAAGATAGTGGATGAGGATACAGAATTACTCTTTAACAGTACCTACGATATGGACTTCAATTTTTATGCCACCTATGACAAAAGCTGCGCAAACGTATCCCTTTCCTACCTGACCAAAAGCAGCGGGATACAGTCTGTCAATCTCCCGCAATTTGTAGACAAAGAAGCAACTTTCCAGGATGTGCTGAACAACCTGAAGCTGCCGGAAGACGCCTATACAGAGGATTTTGACGGATTTAAATTGACTTACAGTGATGATTTCCATAATGAGAACACCATTGTAGGTGACATCGCATCCATTTCTGTTACAGCATGCTACAAAGACTGCCAGGTGGCCTGGAATACAAGATATATGGACAAAGTGGAATTCGAAACATGGATTCTGCCGGAAGCCTCTTTAGATGGTACACTTTCCGGAACTATGACAAGCTTAGATGCCGTGGCAGTTTACAAAGGAAAGACTACCATAGACACCGTCTGCACTTATCGGGGAGAAGATGGAAAAATCACATCCGACAATAAAATGATACTGGCATCCGGCGAAGATCTTTCCGACGCCGCAATCAAAGGGGAAGCCAGCGAAGCTTTCAAATCTGCAAACCACTTTGCCGGATTAAGACTGTCATAAACAGTACCTGAGAAGTAATTCAGCAGCAATCCATTTGCCGCTTTTCACAATTCCGCTGCTTTATCGCTTTACATGCTCGTTTCCATTCGCTATAATAATTTTAACCTACGACAAAATGCTCAGAAAACAGAAAGAGAACACAATTATGAAAGTACAGGAATTAAGAAATTTACTAAGCGCCTCTGAGAGAGAACATGTGGAGAAAGCCTTTGTAGAAAGCTATAAACAGCTGCGGAAGATGCAAAAAGAAGAAATTGACCCCATACTTATTGATATTTTAAAAGGAAAAGCCGCTGAAAAGAAAAAGACTGCCGCCAACCTCAGTTTTGAGGATTTGGAACAGCAAATCACTGTTTTTCTTGAAAATGCTTATGCACAGAATTATCTTGCCCCCAACCGCATTATTCCCAAAAACAAACGCCCAAAGTGGCGGTTTCTGGTAAAAAACTTTATAAAGGAACTGGAAAAAATTCCCCCGGAACACAGCAATTATTCAAAAGCCGTTAAATTATTGTCCGACTTATATCATCTGCTCTGTGAAGCCTGCAACTATTATTTATTTTCCACCGACGACGCCTTCCGCTCTATCGGTTGGGAGCAGCCAGCCCTGTTTGAACTGCTGGTGAAAAAGACATTTGCAGACGGATATTCCAGAGAAAAAATCTCCACGCTTTTACTGCATGCAGCAACCGGAGGGCTAAGCCGGGAGTCTCTACACACCTATCAAGAACGGGCGCTTCTCAACGGATTAAAAACCAGCGATGTGAAATATGCAGCCATCGAAGAGGCCAAAAAACTGGTAGATGCACGGACTGAAAAGCTTGTCGGTTTAACAAAATACGACTCAAAGAGATTTCAGCTGGAGGATGAAATCAACGAATTTTGCAACATGATCCTGATGACCTCCATTGCTCTGTCAGAACCGGAACCAGGACTTAAATATTTCTTTCATCATACTAACTATCAGACCAAGGAGATCACACTTTATTGCGCCCTGGATCTCGTCAGCCAAATGGAAGCGGATGATTTATGGATCGCTGTATATGAAAATTACGGAATTAAGAAAAAAATCAAACCGCGGGACTTTTTAGTGAAGAAGTATGAGGAACGGAAAGGCTCTGTATAGCAATTTTTCGGATATTCTGGCATGTATGCGTTGTGCCATTCCTACGGAAACGGCGCGCAGGATTAACTCCCGCAGCCCTGAACGTACCTAAATCGGCGCCACGAAAATGCGGAAAGAAATCTCTGATTTTATGTGCAATAAGAACTGAAAGAAAATGAGGAAAACAAATGCCAATAACATCTATTGAAATATCAGGATACCGATCCATTTCACACTTAAAATTAAACGCCAGACAGATCACTGCACTGATTGGACAAAATGGCAGCGGAAAATCTAATCTTTTATCCGCAATCCAATATTTTTACCGCAACCTGACAGAGGTATGGGAGGAAGAAGGGATTTTTGACACAAGCAACCCATACCGCAATGAAATCCGTATACGGGTTACATATGATTTAAAAAATGTAATGAAAATTGTGAACCACAACCAAAACAAGGGAAGCGAGAACTATCAAAAATATTATAGGAAAATACAAGCCATTTTTCAAAACGATATCATAACAGCAGAACTGATAAAGTACAAAGGAAAAAAGCCATATTGGAATGCGGAATATAATACCCGGCAGATTATAGCGGCACTTTTTCCGATCTATTTTATTGATGCACGGAACATTGAACTGACGGACTGGGCAGAACTATGGGAATTAGTTGGCGATTTGCTCAAACTACGTTATGAAGACATGGATAAAGTCCAGGACAAAATTGCAGAATTAGTTCGCAAACAGGATACCAATATTTCTATCAAGCTAAACCGTCTGGACGAGGTCCTGAAAAAAAATTCAATTGACGTGAAACGGATGACTGCAAGGGAAATGGGGAAAATTCTTTCAGAAATCATATTTCATGGACAGGTTTTTCAATATGATAACCGCAAATTAAGTGAATTTTCAAATGGGACAAACGCTTTTAATTTCACAATTTTTCTGATGGATATTCTGGGCCTAATTAAAACTTATAAGTTAAAGGAACCTGTTATCATTTTGGATGAACCGGAAATCAGTCTGCATATAGAGATGATAGACCAGTTAACGGAAGCTATCTTTGAAGCATCTGGACAAATCCAATTCCTAATGTCCACACATTCTGCAAGATGCGTAAAGAACCTTATGGAGTGCGTTGGAACCGCATATGACATTTACCATGTGGCGCTGAAAAAACAACATACAATTTTGAAAAAGGTTCGAAACCTGGAAGAAAATGAATACAGAGAGCGCATAATTGCAACAGAAGCTTATATGAACAGCTGTTTTGCCAAAATGACCCTGCATGTGGAAGGAGCTTCAGAACTGGAAGTATTCAAAAACCGATATTTAAGAAGCCTGTTTCCAGTATTAAAATCCATAGAAGTTATGACTGGAATGAGTGACCGGGTAATCTATAATCTAACAGCGCCCAACAAGCGAAACTACCAAACTCCAAGCATTGCCGTTGTGGATATGGACCAGAGATTGAAACTAACAAAAGATGAGAAAGGCCTCTGCCGTTTTTCTTTTATAGAACTGAAAGACTATCCAACTAAGAAAGAAAACTATTATTATGGGAAAAAAAGAAAGATTTCGCTGCATCAAAGAAACCGGATAAAAAGCATGGGGAAAAATTGTAATTTCTTTTACCATCTTCCATTTTTCAGCTGCGAGGATCCCAATTTCAAAGATATGCTGCAATTAATTCATAATTACTGTATGTTTTATCGGATCTTTACCTGGAATACAACAATAGAAGGCGTATTAATTACCGAACATAATCTCTCCTTGTTTGAAAAATTTATGAAACAGGAATTGAAGCCACCATATTATAAAAAGATAGCAAATATTATTGAAAACCACCATTTCACAGGAACCAGCCGATTAAATTACATCCGCTTGATTTTTTCTGGAAAGAGTGACTTCTTACTAACGGGAAAAGAAATTTCAAGAAAAAATTCTCAATTGCATACAGATATAAAAAAAACATTCTGGTTAGTCAAAAAGACCAGTGGATGGATCAGCCGATGGCTTGAATTTTATTTTCTTGAAAAGGCAGAAATACCATACCAATCGGAAAATAAATTTCAATATTTTCAAAATGCAGATATAGAAAAGCTAAAGGAATTTGTAAAACAAGATTTTGAGGAATTATACCTGCTCATCTGTGAAATTGAAAAAAACGTGACAGAACCTCAGCAGTATGCTATAATAAAACAGAGCAAGCAGTAATTTTACGTGAGTCGAATAAGCGTAAAGCCATGAGACAATGTGGGAACTTGTTGAAACCATGGAAAACCTGGGACTGATGAATTAATTTTTATGTATCGGGTGCGATTTTTCCATTCACTTTCCTCTCCTGGGATAACCCCCATCAGGAAATTTTCAGAAAGTGCTTGCTCTTTTCCAAAAAATATCATGAAAATTTATACATTAGAATTTTTATTTAAAATATTAGAGTTACAACCAGAAGAATTTTCTCAAATTCTCCTGAAAAAAGAAACTGCATATAACACTTTTGAAATACCCAAAAAAAATGGCAGAAGACTGATACACGGCTTAGACGCCAAAGACGGAAAGCCCCTAAAAAAGCTGCAGCAAAATCTCTACCGAAAAGTACTTTGTAAGCAGCCGACAGCCATACCGGCAAAAGGCTTTTTAAAAGGAGAAAGCTATCTATCTTTTTTGGAACCTCATGCGGGCAATCAATTTTTTCTCCGTTTGGACATCCATGATTTTTTTGGGTCATTTTCAGAAAAGATGATTCGGGATAACTTAAACAGTTTTATTGAAGATAAGGAAGCACTGGAACTTGTTTTTGAATTATGTACCGTCAGCAAAAAACTGCCGCAAGGAGCAGTGACTTCCCCAGCTTTATCTAATATTATGTTTGCAAGGCTTGACCAACGAATTCTGAAATACTGCCAGGCTTTAGAGCAAAACAAGCGGGAGCAGCTTCACAGGGAAAAAGAAAGTTGGTGCAATGCCTCTATATCCTATACAAGATATGCGGACGACATGCTGTTTAGTTCTGATTTTTTTGATTTCCGGGAAAACCTCGCCTTTTTGCATATGATTTCCCGGATTCTGGGTGAATATGGATTTCATCTTAACCGGCAGAAAACAATGATGGCAGAAAAGGAATTATCTATGAATGGATATGTAGTCGGCGAAAATATCCGGCTTTCCAAAAAGAAAACATCAGAACTAAGAAGAATATTATACTGCCTGAAAGATCAAGAAGCAGAAACCTATCAACTCAATCAAGAACTAATGGATGATCCTCAAAAAATATTAAAAAAAATCAAACAGTTTTCTTCGGAAACACAAAAAGGCAGCAGGACTTTTTCAGATATCCATAAATTAATTTGGTATCTGGGCGGATGCAGGTCATGGATAATCTCTGTTCTGCAGACGGAAGCAAAGTTCGGAAAAGAAGAGAAGAACATGGTAAAACTGATTCGCAGAATAGAATGTGTATTGGATGCCCTGCAAGCAATGACGGAAGATCCTAACCGAAGATGATAATACAACACGAACTGTAAAGAACACAATGCTTCCAGATTGTGTTCTTTACAGAACGGGAACAACCTTTTGTAGCACTGACAGCCATACGCTGTCAAAGGAATGTTTCTCCAACAACCTTAGTTGCCATTAGCTGTGCAACAAGCTTATTTCCATCAATAAACATTTGAGTTCGTGCAATATAACAAAAATATTTTAATGCTCTTAGCTCAATATTTTCATAAAACTTCCTCTGTTTTCGTATTTGTTGGAGCATTTGCTAAAATGGCCTCTGTTTTATAATAATTTTTCAACTTCTGATATAAATGCTTTCTGCAATACCTTAGATTCAGGGGCTGTCTATCCCTGACAGCCCCTGAATCTAATTAATTCCCTCAAATATTTCACCCAATGTCATTTTAATATGCGGAAATTCCCTTAAGCATATTTCTGTTTCTGCGTTATAATCCTCATCTTCCTTATCCTCTTCCAGCATATAACTTTGATTCAATACATATTTCCCATCTTCCAGATAATATATTTCGACGAATCCCCCTGGCGACACAATCCAGTATTCTGCAACGCCCGCCTGTTCATAAATATCTTTTTTCACCGTCTTATCTTTTTTGGCTGTTGATGGGCTTAAGGTTTCCACTATAAATTTAGGCACTCCGCTATAAAAACTTCCTTTTAGATGTTTTCGATCACAAACTATCATAATATCTGGACACAAATAATCATCATTTACATCTGGATGGTATTTAAAATCTAAATTCCCTATAAACACAAGACACAGACTGTCTTTTAACCCATATTTTATAATCGCATTGATATTATTGTTGATTATGCCATGTTTAAATCCTGGCATTGGCGACATATCATAAACTACGCCATTTATCTTTTCATCCTTTTTACGTCCAAATTCCGTCAAGCCCATATTATCACATCCTTTCCTAAACAGTCCCCTGCATTGTCATCCCTGGCTTCTCATATTTTACCTTCTATTTGTTCCAAAAAGAATTTAGCCATCTGGCAATCATGTTGTTTTATTGCCAGATTGACCCATTTCTTAGCCTCTGCTGCATTTTTTATTTTCCAATGGCTGCCACCGTATGCGTAAAAGATTCCTAAAAACATTTGGGCATCCAGATTTCCTTGTTTGGCCGAATCCTTTATCCATCTTTCTGCCTGTGCACTATCATTTTGAATGCCGTCGCACCATAAATAAAACAGCCCCAACTCCAATTTGGCATTAGAGTCTCCTTGAGACGCTGAATTTAAGAGTGTCTGCATCGTTTCAGCAACATATATTTCCCATTCAACTGCTGAGGCCTTTTCAGGAAAATCCTCTTCGGCAACGCCTAAAAGCCTATTGACACGCTGCCGATACCTTTCTTTATCCAATACACTTGTACTTTGATTTAAATCACTACGGATTTTATCTATCTGCGCATTTATTGCTTTATCACTTCCGGCTCCGCCACACAGGATGGTAGATTTTTTAGAAACCATTGCACTTTCTGCCTGTCCAAGCTGTATCAAATCATTCGCAGTTATTTCCGCACCGGTATATATATTAATATCGGCCATAAACCCACGTCTTGCATCTCCAAATCCGGGAGCCAGAATTGCCGCCACTGGCAAGCTGCTTTCCTGCATAAATTCATTAAAATACACTCCTAACAGCTCTGCGCCCCTATAGCTCTCCATAATAATCAGTAAAGAGCAGTCTTTTTGCTGCATCACCAAACGGATCATATCGATGATATAACTATCGTTTTCCATTTCGCCATTGAGAAATAAAATATAGGGATTGTGCAGAAAAATTGTTTTCCGGCTGGGAATGCATTTCCATGGCATGCAAAAACCCCGATCGATATAGTAAATGCCTTTTCCGTTCGTTAGGGCAGATGCTGGGTGTTTCGAAACTGCTGCCTTCTGATTGGCCCTTCTTACAGATTTCGCTCCCTGTGTTTTTTCATGAGAAAAGAGATTCTTGTATTGATCCGGATTTAAGTCCTGCAAAAGGCGTTCCAATATGATACGTACAGCCTCATGACGATTATCTTCATAAAGTATTACCCTGATTTGCCTTCTGCCAAGTTCCCTGATTTTTTTATCACGGTCACCCTTTTGACAGTTTAGGATTGCATAATGGTTCATTCCCGGCACTAAAATACTGTCCAAAACATCCATGGTAAGATCTTGTTCCAGGCTGCATCCTAAAAACAATATGGGCTTTTGCACAAAACATTGTTTTAACTCCTGCGGCAAAGGCGCCGTTTGTCCATAATGCAGGTTATATTGCTTTTTCGTAAATACAATACTGCTATATTCGATCAAATCGCCAGTTACAGTGCCGTGAAGCTTGAAAAGATAATTGCCGCTGCGATGCCGTATAGATTGGAGAAGAAGCTCATGATGCCCTGGATGAAACACTGACTGGAATGGTGTTCCATGCATTTGAAATACAGTTTCCAAGGCCGTATCAAAGTTAGTTGTTAATACAAGTCCTTGGAATAATAAAGGCAGTAAATAAATGGCTTCATCCGGTAACTTGCCTTTGTTTTCTTCCAGCCGTTTTGAAGAAAACAAATAAACAATATCATGTGACAGATTTAAAGGGCTGCGTAATTCCTCCAACAGTTGAGCGGCCTCCAGGTAATGCCTGGTATTAATCAGAGATAATATTTGCTCAGCCCTTCCCTTCTCTGTAATCTTTTGGACCAATTGCCTCAATGCATCCGCCCATGAATAATAAGCAAATTGCGTAAGCCCTGCACCGATAAACGGGCACAGAACAGAAATATTTCTTTTGATCTCTTCATATACAGTAATATTGTCTGGATGATATGCCATAATTTCTTCAAAAGAATATGCCAAGTTTTTATCCCCCATGTTTGATTTGTTATACTGCTTAACCAACATTATTTTACCATAAAAATATAGATACTTCTACTGAAAATATAATTCTCATCTCTTTTCACCCTTCCCTTTTCCGCCTGTATGAAAGAGCTGCCATACTTATTCTGAGCTTCTTTCGTTGTGATTGTGTGTTTCATGCTGCAAGCACCGGGACTGTCCATCTCCGACAGCCCCTTAATTAATGGCTTTTTGTACCATGCACTCTTTCCTGTAAAAACAAATCCCATACTCCAAAATATCCTCATACCCTTCCCGTTCCAATTCCTCCCGATATTTTTTCTTCTCAATTTGTTGGAGCGCTTCTTTGCATCCCACTTCCATATCCTGGAATTTCTTCACTGCTTTCAGTTCTAAGATTATGGCACGGCCTTTGCGAATTCTGGGTGTCTTTAAGATCAGGTCTGCACGGCCTACCTCTGCTTCCCGGTTGGATTGGATGCGGTATTTTCCATTCCGTTGCAGTAATCCTGCCAGGAACCCATGGTAGTAGCTTTCCCCATAATCGAAGTAGCTGATTGTCCGTTCCAAAAATCCGGAAATCTCTTCCCCCATCCTGTCTGTATCCCCTTCTTCCAATGCTGTATACAAAGGCAGCATATTAAAGCTTCTCTGCTTTTTCTCAAACCAGGCATGGATGGTATTCCGATAAATATAGGAAACTTCCCTATTGGGAATTCTCATGGTAACATATTGCTCTTCTCCCTCCAAATGGGAAGACACTTTTTTCAAGTATCCAGTAAAAAACAAGAAGTTCCACAGGTTATCCTCATTGTCATAAATACTGTCATATGTGATGTCCTCATGGATTGGTTTCTTAATTGTCCCGCCATTTATCAAGTATTCCAACTGCCCTTGCAGCATTCCCTCATCATCATCCAGTTGCTCCACCAAATCCCGGACTACATTATTTGAGCTGGTATTCGCCCAATAAGGTACCGGTAATGCTTCCTGGTTTGTAACAATATCCTCCATATGGTTAAGAATACTCCAAGGGTTATAAATTTCTGTATTTCCAAAACAATATCCATCATACCATTCTTTTATAACCGGAAAATTTCCTTTCCGGTCATAATATTCCAGTATGCCCTGAATTTCCGCTTCCGTGAAACCAAAATATTCGCCGTAATTTTCATTTAAAATGGAATAAATCCTCAAATTATTCAGTCCGGTAAAAATAGATTCCCTGGATATCCTCAGGCATCCGGTAACCACTGCAAATTCCAGGTATGGGTTCGTCTTTAATGCAGACTCAAACAGGGAACGGATAAATCCTGCCATTTCATCATAAAAGCCGTTAAAATATGCATGTTCCAATGGGACATCATACTCGTCAATCAGTATGATGCACTTCTTTTGGTATATTTGGCAAAGGCATTTTGACAGGAATGCAAGGCTGGTTAAATCATCCTCCTTCTTCCCATGCCGTCCGCGAATACACATGTATTTTTCCAAGTCATCTGGATGCTTTAATTTTACCTTTATCTGCTCTTCATGCCTGGCATATTCTTCTGACAATTCCTCTCTCAGGCAAGCCATAGCCTCTTGGTGTCTTTCCAAAACGGCGGGGACGGGTGAACTGGTTCACTTTCCCTCTTTTATCCAGGAGTTCTTTGATCATCAATGTCTTATCTACGTAATAGTAATTCTTTAAAATAATTTCTTCAAAATCGTCTACCCCGATTGGCAATGGTTTCATCTGGCCTGCCTTCCCTGCTTCTCAAAGATACAATAATCATACGTTTTCCAGTTACATTAGCCCATGCTCTTTCTTATCTGTGAAAAGCATGGGCTTTTGGGATATTATAATCCAAACTGCTATCGTGCGCAAGCAGTCCTGCCCAAAATGCCCAAGCGTTTTGGAAATTTTAGAAAAGTGCCAAAATATGGCCCCCATAAACAATCGACACAATAATAATCAATAAAACACTTATCCCAGAAAAAATTAATTTTGCTTTTTTATAAGTGTTTAAAAAAAAAGTTCCTTCATGGCATCTGAAAACAACATCAAATCAAAGAAAAAAATACCAGGCTAAACGTACCATAAGATATATCCACACTTGCCAGATTACACATTATCCACATTATCCTTAGAGGTAAAATCTCCGCAATAACAACATAAAATATCCAATTTACAATTTTTTTAGCACTTCTATTCCTCTTTCGCATATTCTATGATAATAATGTTGAGGTCAAAATCCCCACTAGATTCCTTTTTGCCTTTGGTTGCAGGAGATTTCCCATGAACTTAGTATTTCATTTAA
The DNA here is from genome assembly GCF_004793545.1 of Petralouisia muris. Classification (GTDB taxonomy): domain Bacteria; phylum Bacillota; class Clostridia; order Lachnospirales; family Lachnospiraceae; genus Petralouisia; species Petralouisia muris. The sequence continues at coordinate 11,626 of NZ_SRYA01000068.1, forward strand.
ATGTTCCACATCGTTAATATATTATACACATTCCCCGGCCAAATTACAATAAGCCACACCTCTGCTTTTTATGGTTTTTATTCTTTCAATATGACCAGCTTATATGGGAAGCATTCCACACGGACACTGCTCCTTGCTTCAAAAATGCCGACCATTGTAGATAAGGCTTTTGTAACAAAGGTTTATGCGAATGGTTTCGCACTCAGGAAAAGATTTTTCTATGGGACGGTTATGTCCAGCCTTGGGACCATAGGATTATGGGCCTGAGACTTTCCAGGGAAACCTCAAACGGACAGGCATTAAAAAAATATCCCCTGTTAAGCGGGCTTTACTCTTTGGTGAAGGAATCCCATGCAGTGATGTTTTCCAATGTTTCATAGAATTCATCCTTATATGGGCAGCTACTGCAAAGTTTGACATCGTATATCTTGCTGAATGTACCACTTTTGCGGCAATCTTCAGCAGTTTCATGCTATGATATCTATCTGCTGTTTACACATTTTTGCAGATAATGCCAGACGTTTAAACCTATTAAATACGTTGTATGCCAGTACATGAACCTAGAGATGGTTTGCATTCACTATTTTGGAAGAACTGCTTACTGTTGCAAAATCAAAACCATGAATGAGCTTCTGTACGATGAAGACTTGGAAGAAATATTCAATTTATAAGGAGGAGAATAGAATGAACGAAAAATATCTGGACTCTTATACAGCAACTGGATGCCAAGCGAAAGCTATTCGCCACATCTTAAACTGTAAGACCGACGCATATGGGAGGAATGCCTGGTTTTATCAGCATCATGCACACGTGGGGCTCAACCTTTTCCTATCCCCCACACATTCATGTGATATCGGCCAGCAGATGACTGGATTCGAATTGGAACTGGAGCCGAAGAAAAGAGGGGGTCTTCCTGCCAGGTAAAGCAATTGCCAAACTTTTTAAGGGGAAATTCCTGTCCGGACTGAAAGGCCTGCATGAAACCGGAAAACTTTGTCTGAATACATCACTATGGTCTGATCAGCAAGCATAACAAACGGAAATTGATTCCGTTCTGCAGGAAACTGATTGGCTGCCGTGAATTTCTGAAACGTTTTAAGAAAAATGATATTTTTTTGACGTTCAGTTGAATTTTAAAATTGTATAAGGAAAAATCTGTTATATCGTTTCATACATGACTGGCAGTAGGAAAAAGTATACGAATAAAGGAATGTTTTTAAACAGTAAAGCATCATATGAATCATATAAAAGAATTGTTATTGCTGTACTACCGAAACAGTTACAAAAGATGAGACCGCTTTAAAACAAATCGCAATAGAGAAACGGAAAATTGAACGAAAGCTCTACCAACAGCCGCCTCTTAGAGGGGAGTAATCCTCTCTATATCTGTCATCAGTAGACAGAAAACACTAACGTTGTACGCGTCTAATAAAAAATTCTTTCATAAACCCAATGATTTTCTCATCATTTTCATAAAACTCAATCAACATTCCTTTAAACTCTTCCAACCTCTCAATCGGGATCTGAAATATACCTATATTATGTTCAATCAAAACCTAATTTGCCTTTCGCCAAAAAGGAGATCCCGATATCCCTTTTGCTGTTAATGGCAGGAATCCCATTAAGCAGGAGATTGTAAAAATTAATTTCCAAAAGCCACCGGCTCCCAGACTGAAAGCTAGAGCCATTTCTGAACCGATTCCTTATTCTGTTTCAATATTCTCTGAGCTTCCAGCAATAGAACTGTTTATGTCAGGAGTTACCGTTGTCACTGGCAACCTGTACGTCCAGCAATAAATCCAAAAACCGCACATATCTAACAGTATAATAATGCTAATATTTCTCAAATATCCTTAACAAACGATTATATTTCTCTACCCGATCTCCTCGTCTTGGTCCGCCAATTTTAATGAAATCTGTCTTAATTGCAACACCCAAATCACACATGAACGTATCCATTGTTTCATATGACCTGTGTGATACACAAGTGAATAATCCCCTTTCTCTCACTGCATTCACCATTTGCAACGCACCTGTAAGCGTTCCTACCTGCTTTAGCTTAATGATTACACCGTGGACAATAGAATTATCCAAATACTTTACTTGTGTTGCACTCAAATCATCGGAAAAAATTTTCACATCTGGACGAACCTGTTGATACAGAGAACTCCAGTTTTTTCTATCAACAGCATCAAAGGGATCTTCAATATAAGTTAACGGATATTTCTTGGTTAAATCTATCAAGATCTCCTCCATTTCATCTGGTATAATCCGTTTATGATGAAAATTATAAATGCCTTTTTCATACAAATGCTCCGCCGCCACATCAACTGCAATAGAAACCTTTTTGGAAGCCCCAATCCTTTCTATCATGTTTGCCATCATATAAAATTTATCATCCAAATCAAGCCTATCTGTCAGAAAACCACTGGATGCTGAATAGCCTTTCAATCTGCCAGAATCCATTAGCATGCTTTCAATCGAATTATACAATGCTAGAATAGTATCCACTGTTTCTGAAAAATCCCTGCAGCATACAGAAAACATGATCTGCTGCATGCTTCCGCCCAAAGTATTATCATGCACACCTCCTGAAAAAATTGGAATCATAGGCACAAAATTATTTTGGGACGGCAATGTAATTCCTAATCCACGAATATAGTGAATTAACTCCTGATTCTCATATTGACAAACCGCCCGTGCAAATGCCAACGACAGTGCAAGTATCAGATCAGAACCCCATTCCTCTCGTCTGCTACCCAAATTGTCATCCCATGATTGCTGACTGTACTGCATGCCAACCAAAATTTGAACCTGCTGATCAAAATCATTTATTTTTTCTTTAATATCTTTGGTAATAGCGCTTTCTCTTCTGCCTGCTACTATCGCAGCAGGTGCAGATGCACGTCCGAATCCATTTTCGATATAAATATCTGACTCTACCGCATATTCCCCATGAGAATTGAGAATAGAACGAAGTTTTATTTTTATTACTTTATACATTACTCTATCCCTTTATATAATCCATAATTTTCGTTGCCTCTTTAACTGGGCAAGAACCACACTCTGCACTTTTTTCATCAAAAGAAATACTGCTGTCTTTTGAAATTCCTGAACCATATAGCAGCAAAGGGACTGCATCATCAGAATGCACTCCCAACTCACAGGGAGTTGCATGATCACAGGTCACAACAACCCTATCGCTGCCAGTTAAATTTCTTCGTATCTCTCCGATAAAATACTGGTCAATAATCTCTATTGCCTCTACCTTCTTAAATGGCTCTTTATCATGTCCCGGCTCATCTGGACCTTTCAAATGGCAAAATACAATATCCGATTCGTCCTGATACAGCACCTTCGCTAAATCCCTTAAATATACCCCATCCCCCTGCTTATCAAAAGACCAGGTATAATAAAAATGTGCTCCTATCAGCTGAGCAAGAGCCTTTTCACATGGCAGCTGTCCAAAAATCGACAATGTTTTTCCATACCTTTCTTTAAAATCCGGCATTTGGATTCTGCTGCTTCCGCCATCTCTCACCAAAATACAATTTGCTGGCATCTTTCCTTCCAAAATCCTTTTTCTATTTACCTGACTGCTGCCAAGAATCTCCATACACTGTTTTGAAAACAAATTCACAAGCCTGGCTGTATTTTCAGAAGCCTTAGATTCATCTTTTGCTTTACAAGGCAGAAGAGCCGAAGGATAATTCTCTACTGGAATGCTGAAAAAACCTTCTTTCCGATATGCAGGATCTGTATTTGAAACATTCCCTGTCAAACTTATTTCATCACTGTAAAAGCTGAGAATTCCTCTAAAACTTCCAAATGTATGAAGATGAAATCGAACCTTTTCACTATTATCCAGCCTCACCCCATTTACAATTTCAGAAGTCAGTTCCTGGAGCTCTTCCGCCGAAAGCCCTCTTGCCACACGCCTGTCAAGCAAATTCGATCTCTTCTCATTCAATGTCGCAAAATTAATCCGAAAACCTGCATGATACTTATAATCAAGGCCTACCCCCACGCCAAGACTTTCTAACATTCCTCTTCCACAATAATAATTCATTGGATCGTATCCCAGCAAAGCCATTGCACCAGAATCTGATTCAGGCACGAACCCTTCCGGCAAAATCTTTATCATCGACTGCTGACCTCTGCAAGCCAGCGAATCTAAATGCGGCTTCCTGGCCGCCTTCAGAGGCGTTCGGTTGCTTAACATCTTTACTGGCCGATCGGCAGCACCATCCAATATGATGAAATACACCTTTCCCATTATTTCTCTCCCTCTTCTTTGATTTTTCCAATAAATCCCACTTTTTTCCCTAACATGACCGCCTTTTGACTGCATTCCCACAATCTTTGGTATTCTTCTTCAAAATATTTGATCATTCCTTCAAAATCCTTCTCATCGTCGTCCTTATCACACATTATGATAAGCGAATCTTCTGGTTTCTCAACTTTAAGTACCCCTTTTTCCCTTATGAACCGATAAGCCTGCACCGTACCCCAGATCGGTTGATTATCTCTGTCATATACTACGGAAGCTCTTATAGCAGGAGGAACCGATGCTCCAAAAATTTCAATTTCTTCTCCATATCTCAGCAGTCTCTTTATTTCTTTCAGAATATCCTTTTTATCCCCTTCTTCACAGATATCCTTATTCTCTTCTGGATTGCAGACAATCATCTTTACTTTAACTCTTAATTCCTCTCTGTGAATCGTCTCCACAACAGCCTCGTAACCTTTTCTTCCATAACAGATGATCTTTAATTCTTCAACATCCTTATGTGCGCGGAGTAATTCTAACAATGTTGTTGTAGTTTTTGAAGAATTATAACGAAAATAACTTTTTCTACTCACATCTTTTTTGATACAATCCAGATTTTCTGTTACTTTTTCATGCACTTCTTTCATTTCTTTTATATACATATTTATCTCAGACAAATTTGCATGACAGTTCTGATAACAAGGCTCTTTTTCTTCACCGTCTCCTTTCAGCAAATTATATATTTCTTCAAACTTCTGCAAATAACCACAGACCCGTTCTTTTACAATATACCAGGAAAGTACCACTCCCGCCAATAAAACCAACCCTGCAACCACCGCTGCAATAATACGCGCTATCAAAGACCATTGGGTAACAACAACTGAAAAGACCGTAATAATAAATGATAAAATCCCTATTCCACTTGCAAAAATTGCTTTTCTCTTTCTTTTAGCCCATTCTCCCATATTTTCCATAATATTAATCCCCTATTCTAAAATTTCTAAGTGACAGAAATCCTTTCTCTTCCTGTAATGTACTCTGACTGCGCATTAACAACGCATTCTTTTCCCTCTGCATATTCGCCTTTGTGGTAATACCCAATCTGAATGGCCGGAATTCTTTTTTCCCTTAAAACCGTAGCCAAATGGCACAATACCGAACCTTCGCAAAAAACAAAGGCCGCATCTTTCGAAGAACATCGTTCCACCAGAGGCAACAGGGCAATATCCGGCCTTTGAGCGAAAAATACCATAGGCTCATATTCATTATCAAGATTTTCACATAATAATGAGATATCTTCTTTTTCAATATGTATTATCTTGCCCTTTATTTTTCCTTCTGATATAATCCCAGAAGAAACCCTTGACAAGGTTAATTTTCCTTCTTTTCTTTGCTCAGCAAGATCCATAAAAAAAGGCTGATATTCATTTTCTGGCTCATTCTGGAAAATGCCAAATTCAATCGTCCAGTCACGCGTTTCTAGCAACGGCTTAAAATATTGTACAATCTTTACAATGGTTTCTTCCGGAATCATCGTTCTGGCTTTGGAATCCTCATTGCATAAACAATAAACAATATGCCCTTCTATCAATTCATACCATCTGGTTTGCTCTACTTCTTTTTTCAAAAGAAAGTCATCCGCCAACCCTATCATATACCGATTCACAGGAACAATTCCCTTTGTAACAAAATTACCATAAGTTATTTCCATTAAATATCCATCCTGTATTTTGCGGATCTGTCCTGTATACAGCGGTTTTACTGTCTCTTGAATCATCGTGACACCAATCCAAGAGTGTTTCCCTAACAATGTATCATAATTCCTGATACACTCTTTCAGGCTCCCATATTGAGGAAAAGCGCGAATTCCATATCTGCAGCATTTTGATATGCTGCCTCTTACTTTCGTTTTATCCCCCAAATAATGGCATCCCACTATATCATTGGGATATAATACAACAGCACTGTAGCCTTTATAATGTGCACTTTTTGCAAGTTCCCATTCCATTTCAACAGACTCATGGTTACTATCATTGTATATATATATATATGTATCAGGCATTTCTATACTTGATTCCAGCACTTGCTTCCATATGTCTATTCTGTCCTGAATATTGATTCTTTCAGAGATTTTCTCCATATTTCCCATATCCACATGTAGCATACCAGAGGGAATAGAGGTAATCGTGGATATCGGCCTGCACTGTAAATAGTATAAACGCTCACCATCTGCAGCCCATTCTATATCAAGCGGATACCCAAGCCTGCACTCTAACTGCTTTGTGTCCATACATAATTTCTTCAGCTCCGGAAAACTTTCTGTTCCTTCCAAAATCATAACTTCCTGATCCTTCATCCTAATAGTAACATCTCTTCCTGCCAGTTTTCCAGATACTAGTTTATCGCCCAATCCGTGGGAAAAGCTAACCAGCATTTTGTTTTTCTCGTAGGTAAACGGGTCTGATGTGAAAATTACTCCTGAATTTTGTGCCTGAATAAATCTTTGTATCACAATTCCCATTTTAGTTCCAGGAACCACTAAACCACATATCAGTTCTTCAATTGCCTTCCATATTTCAGAAAATGACATCTGTCCCAAAAATGTTTTATATTTTCCTGCGCCACTGACACACTTTATGTCTTCCATTGTACAGGAAGACCTGACTGCCACTTCATATCCTTCTTCTGTTTCAAACCGCTTCAGCTGCATCTTCAAATTATTCTGAAACAATTGATCAAAATATGCCATGCTGTCAACCGCCTCAATTGCTACTCCGTCAGGAACCAGGAATCCCTGTTTTTTTAAAATAGAAAGCCCTGCTGCTTTTCCACCAAAAATTTCCGGTAAAAGCTCTTCCTCTGTAATATCCACAATTTTAATCATCGCTCTTTCCTTCCTCAGCCGCTATCTGACGTATCCGTATGTCAATTTTGTGTTCCTTCACATAACGATACACAAAGTCTGTAACCAGATGATGCCAGGATTCTCCTGCTACCATACGTCTGCGGACTTCTGTACCACTTGTAAATTTCTGTTCATTGGTTCGCTGCCACATTACCTCAACATGATAACCATATTCCTCTAAAGCTGCTTTCTTATCCATACTCCATTGATCGTAAATCGTCATATAATATTTTGCATCCTTCGGTGCGTAATTGGATAATAATTCAGGATAATTGATTGGAAATGGAACAATATCAAACTCTTCCATAGAAATATTATTCTCAAGCAAGGAACCCTGAATCATTTGATACCGTTCAAAATAAGTAAGCGGATTGGATAACGGAAGTGAACGATGCGGATTCGCATCGGAATATTTTGTCAATATTGGATCCGGATTGCAGATCCCTATGATCAGATGCTGGCAACGCTCTTTTCCTGCCAGAAGATACTCCATATGTCCTTTGTGAAGCATTTGAAAACGTCCATGTATTACTCCTGTTTTGTCTTTCATACTATCTCCTTCTTATCCCTTTTATCGAAATAATTGTTCAACAAGCACTGCTTAGCTGGAAATGAAATAGAAGATTTTTCTATTTCTGAACTTTATTGGCATTCTTTTTCATCGCATCAGCCTCTTTTTCATTGCATTGCTTCCACTCTGATATTTCCTTCGTAACATATTCGTTTACCTGGTTCATAAGCTCCTCTGTAAGAGGACAGCCATACTCCCCATAATTTTTTATCTTGCAGAATTGGATACAATCATTCCCACTTTCCTGATTTCTTTTTTTGCATTCTTCCCGCTTAATTACATACTGGGAAATCCGCTCTTTCAGCACTTCTGCCGAAGTTCGATAACGCATCCAATTATCCTTGTAGTGCCCCAGGCCGTTGATAGATAATGCACCGCTGGCAACCGCCGCAAGTACCGTAGTTATCAGACTGACTGGGCACGGAATATCATTATGTACTGTATTTACGATTAAAATCAATAAATTTGCAAATATTGCAGTAATATTTAATATGTAGTACATACGTTTCTGACTGCCTGCTTTACAAATATACCATATGAGCAGATTACTTAAGCGAAACCGGATTGCATCCTCCTGAATCATATCCAGCAACCGCAAAACAAATTCTTTCTCTGTCTTTGGTATTTTATTCTGACTTTTGTATGCACCCCATCCAAATTTCTGATGCCGCACTTACCCCAACCTCCTGTCATTTCCCAAAATAAATTTTCTAACCCAATCATAATTTTCTTTTAGTAAAGCACAATACTTAAACACGAATCTTTTGTATTCATTTACAATTTTCTCATGTATACTTCCATCTGTTTGAAGACCAGTTTCCCCCGTATATTCCATATCTCTATGAAATCTTTCTACATACTGTACGCATTTTTCAAAATGTTCTGTATTCTCTAATGCTTTAAATATCTCCTCCGGATCACAATTTCCAACCTTCAGGCCTCTTTGCAATTCAGAAGAAGAATTTTTCTCAAATGGCGATAAAATAAAGCTGTCAATTCCTCTTTCCATATAACCTGTGAGATTCCCGCCAACCAGAAAACTTTTGGGCGCACGTCCCACTGCCAATAATTCAAACTCCTGATCTGGCTTAAAAAGCCTTTTAATCAATGATTTAAAATTAACACTCTTATTATTTTCATAAGCCTCTAATACCTCACAATAATCTAATAGGCGTGCACCATCATTCATTTGGATACAATTGTTCCCTTTGCTCTCTTTTGCACTCTTTCTTATATAAAAAGAATATAACATATAAAAATCTCCGTCACTGCTCACTGTCTGCATCTGAGTAACCCGGAAATAACTGGATGGAATCTGTTCAACTAAGATATCCGTGGTGACATAATTTTTCAGTTTTCCCAAGAAAACAGCAATTTTCATATCATCGGTCAATGGTTCTTTTATATATTCAACTATCTGAAACTTCCCATTCCCATACACGAAAAAAGAAACCGGAAATTTAACCTGCCCTATACATAACACTATGTCACTCAGAGCAGCATACCTCTTTTCCAGAAGGGTTATGTACTCCTGATAGTCTTTTTCATTGACATACCGTTTAAACAATAACAACAATGTTACTGCAACCCGCAGATCATTTAACACTTTGTTGCTTCCTTTGTCTCCCTGCTCAAGAATCTGTAAGCACATTAACGTAAATATTTTTCCTGTATCTTTTCAATCTTATCCCGTGTCAAATTATCCTGGTTTCTCAAATGATTTCTGTCAATGTTTAAATATTTATCTGCTGGATAATCAAATATTATAATATCCATTTGAAGTAAACCTGAAAAAACAGGAACATGTAAAGGAACGTCCGTCAAAACAGAAATGTCTTCAATTTTACTGAACTTATACCACACCCGAAGGCTTTTATCTTTACGGCAGGGAAGGTGAAAATAACTGCGTTTCTGATCTTCACTGCATTTTATACAAGGAAGTGCTTCTATCCGGTAAAACAGCTTATCTGCTTTGTCATAATATACGGCATTTCCGTCCCCGATCCAAAAGATCGCTTCCCGATTATTAACGGCATTTTCATACCGCAGCTGCAGCGTTGACAACCTGTATTTATATGCCTCATTTCTCTTATTTTTGCTTTCTCTGAAAAAACCATACACTCTGTTATGATGGCTGGTTTCCTCCTTATCCTCGTTTTTAATCGTCATAGTACAAAATTCAACGTTAAAATAGTCAAAAGGAGTCTCCTTTAATTTTTTGTCAATCACATGAGCCATTTCTGCATAAATAGCATTAAACTCATCCTTCTTATCAAATTTCCAGTCATAATACTGGAATTCAGACCGGTTCTCCCATAAATGTTCCCGTTTTATAGCGAATTTTACATTCGTGCCCTGACTATAATTATCATAAAAAACATCACCGTCTACATCATGGTCGTGAATTTCCTGCTTTTCAATTCGTCCCATATCTTTTCCATAAGAATTGAACACTATCTTATACTCTGGCCGATTGGGCTGACGGGTATAGAAATTAATCTGATCTGTCAGCTGGAACACAGACTGAAGGCCAATCCCAAAAATCCCTGCCGGTTTCATCCATTCCGGCATAGAATGTAAAATCCTCTGGAGCCTTTCATTCTTCTCTTTGCCCTGTCCTATATTAGCCATGGAGTCTAAATCCTCTTTACCAATTCCAGTGCCTCTGTCTTTCACTACCACAAAGATTTCATTTTCATCCAAATCACGGATTAATTCTATTTTTATATTATAAAACTTAAAGATCTCTGATGGAATAGCAGTAAAGTCCGTCATACTGCTAATTTCCTGTTTTTCTATCAGGTGTGCGTATTTGTTATGCGTCAGGTCATACCACATTTGAAGCAGTGAAGCATCCACCGCGTTCTGAACCAGTTCCCGAATACCGATATAGCGGTCATTATAAATGTTCGTCCCTTCTAATAACTCCAGAACTTTCTGCTGGGGCATCTGCATCTGCAGTTTCTTATCATCTGCTGTATAAAGAAAAAATTCCGGATAGCTTTCATCTTTTACATAAATATCACCCATCTCCAGATAGGGAGGCCTTCCAAAATCAGAAGGTGTGATTTCAGACCAATGCATTGTTAAAAAACCGCATTCCTCTCTTAACATAGAAAGCCAATGTTCTGCCAAACGGGCAACTTTGACAGCATCAGAGCCGCCGCAATGGAAAACTATCTGTATCTTTTTGGGACCTACATAAAAATGTGTGACGGACTCATGTTTTTGATAATGAAGCCTTGAAGATTCCGGGAGAAAATCGCTGTCTTCATCCACTGCCCCATTAAACCATAAGGGAAACCTTCCGTTATCCAAATCAAGCAAATCCCCCAGCCTCAGCATAGCGGCTATAAAACGCGGATGATAAATCCCAGATTCCAGGCCATTGGCATATTTTTCCATTTCCATCATCCCGTCAACAGAAGAACCATGAAGCCGGCATATCTGTACAATACTGTTAATGATGCGCCGGTCAATCCTTCCATGAAGAAGATCTCCTAAATCTTTTTCCAAAGAAATAACCCCATAACTATGAAGAGGACGAAGATACTGCTGCAACGCTAATAAAATAGCTCTGTAAATTTCCTGCAACACCTTCTTCCCCGTTTCCTTTATCGTCTTATCTTCTCTCCCTTTCACCAATTCAAGAAGTATCTTGAAACTGTCCCTCTCTTCTTGAATGGGATTTTGGGATTGCTTTTCCAAAAACCAAAGAAATTTATCATCCCCCAATGCCTGGTACACCCGATCGGCTGATAGCGCCATTCCATAATCATGGGCATATGCACTGCAAAGCAGCATAAATGTATCCGAAGGTGATAGATTGCTGATTCTCTCCTCACCTAAAAACATTTCTATCATGGTTATAATTTTTCGGGAATGTGTTGCGTCATGGAGACTGAAATGTACAAAGACACTGCGGGAAGAGCTCAAACGCTCCACCAGATCCTTTTTCAAGATATCCCACAAACTAAACAGACGCTGGGAATCTTCTTCCTTTTCCGCAATATTTTTAAAATGCTTTTCCAAAGTTAACTGTGCTTGATATGGCATATTTTTCTCCCCCTTTATTCTATTTATCATTACCCTATTACCGTGTCTGCACGGCAATCAGCGAAAGACGCTGTATTTACTCAAGAATATACTTATTTGTCAAATGATTTGAAATGCTTCTTGAAAAAGCAAAAAACTGTTGGCAAATCATCTGACTCACGGGTATAAATATTCCCCATATTAATATCCCCATCTGAGTTAATCTTTAGGTTATAACTCGCTTCTATTATGATAGTATAACATCCGGTTGTAAAGTTCGTCAAGAACCGCTGTCAGAGATCCAGCTCTGACGCTTAAATTTATACTTATACTCTCAGAGTACATTGGATTCTATTT
>NZ_SRYA01000069.1 GCF_004793545.1 Petralouisia muris
ATTTCTAAAGTTCAAATCGCTGTAGCCCGTATAAATACTGGGGTTACAGCGATTTGTTGTCCATATAACTGTTAAAAACAGGCGCCTTCTCGTGATGTACGGATAGAGATGATTGCATCAGAATATGTCTCCTTGCCATTGAGCAAGGAATATACCAGATAGTCTTGTTCAATAGTTGTTAAATATCTTAGTTCCAATAACGCTTTTATAATCAAGTATGCAGGTAAAATATCAAGATTGGATTTACCAGGCACACTAAGCTGCATCTCATAATTATCATAGTTTATCAATTCTTTTACCGCTTCCGCAATTCTGATATTTACTGATGATTCATCCGCTGCTTTTAATGCTGCAACTAACTCTTTTTCTTTCTTTTTATTAATTGCGTATTGTTTCTTTATAGCTATTTCATAATTACAACCAGTTTTCTTCAATGTTTCTACAAGATAACCATAGTATGCAGCAAGATGAGTTATTTGACGATCTACAAATAGTACTTGATCACCGACAAATATGTTTTGCTGATCTATATCAGCACATGCTTGTTGAAAATGGTCCGAGGCAATATGTTTTATGTTTTCATCATTGATTTTAAAGGGTTTATAGATGAAGCCTGGTTCCGCAATTCCCATATTAATATCCTTAGAATTGGTATCTTCTATATCATCAAACTTATCTATGTTATAAACTTTCAATTTTTGTAATCTATCAGAAAAGTGTTCCATCACTTCCGGATGTAACACAACCTTCTGATTATTATCATTGCTTTTCTTTAAGAATTCCCATCTTAACATTGCCAGAGCAGGTTTCCAATCTTTATAATCGCTGGCCTCTGCGGGAATTGCCAGCCCGTCGGAATTTCTTGCCTGTATAATGTCTGATAATGATTCATAATAGTTCCGGCAGTTGTCATTCATAGCCCAAACCAGATATGCGTATTCATTGGCTGTGCAATACCCTGCATCTAATATGCATTTTATAAGAAGAGCTGGCGGTTCAATATCAGAATCGCTGGATATGCATCCCGCATTATTCCTTCCGAACACTATCTTTTCAAGGGCTTCCATTATGAGCCTCTGTTTAGCCAGACGATCCCCGGAGAGAATCGCCTCATACATCCTTTTGCCGGATTCTGTGATCCTTCTTTCCGTGACACGTCCTCCGTTTGAGATTTTACTTTCTATGAAGCCAAAATATGCTGGTATTTGCGCTTTTTTAGGATAGGAGGATGGATATTGTTCCGTTCCGATCAGACGCGTAAGCTGTTGTTTAAAATCAGCTCCTTTTACCCAATCATTTGCTTCATAGTGGATTTTAAGAACTGCATTCATTTCATAGACATCAGCGCTATGTTTTGGAATTACTATTTTACTCATAATACTGCCTTCCTACAGAAAGGATAATAATGGCTTTATCAACATCTGTACAAGCCTGGATGGAATTCCTTCCCCTATCACTTTTCTGATAAAATTTTCATCAGCCCAGTGGGGGATTGGCCAATCTAACGGCAATGACATAACAATAAGTAATTCATAAATTGTCAATACACGTGGGTCTGAATATAAAATTTCTCCATTTTTATCCTTATATTCTCTTCCCGGATGAACACATGCCAAGGATGAAATCACGCCATTATTTTGTGTAATTGTTCTGCAAGGCATGTCCCATTTTAATCTCCTATAATGATTATGATGAGCAACTACAGGAATGCCTCCTTCTTTTTGAGGATAATATACCTCATTGTAAATGGCAGATTTGCCAGTTGGCGTATGCATCATCCATTCCACCTGTTTCCAGGAATGTTTCGGCGGATAGTGCCATTTTGATATTTTTAAGCCTTTTTCTTTTTTTTCCAAAAAATCCGGAAACTTTTCAAGTGTTAGATTCATTCCTTCCCGCAGTAAAGGATCCAGAGAAGGCAGATCTCCGATGGCTTCATAAAGAGTAATCTCTTTTTGTTTTTCCGGGAACTCCCAAATATATGGCAAATCTGATCTTACCAACATGAAGATATTACGTTCCCGCAACTGGGGTATGCCATAATCTTTTGCCATCACTAAAGTGTCTGAATTAAACCTGTAATATGGAGATAATTCTCGTTTTATATATTCTGGTATCAGCAAGATTTCATTCTGATATCTGATTTTTGTCGTTAATTGTTTGGGCACGTTTTCTAAAAATACAAACTTTGGCATTACTTTTTTAATTACATCAACTGCGTAAAAGATTAATTGATTCCTGGGATCAAACTCCAATCTAAGACCAGCTTCACTCATGCCCTGACAAGGAGGAGTTGCCATGACAAAGTCGACTTCTTCCTTGATAGCTTCTCTGACAATAGACTCTCTTGTTTTTTCCTCTGTAATATCACCGCAAATCATATGGGCGTCTGGATAGACATCCTGATAAAAACGCGCTCTTTTTGGGTCGATTTCATTTGCAATTTTAATATCAATGCCTAAATCTTGCATATACGCTTCTGCTATTCCCACATTTGCAAATAGCGAAAGGCCTTTCAGTTTTCCCATTTTGTTAAACTCCTTCCATTAATTTCAGAAAAACTTTTTTTACAAAAAGAGGCGGGATGCCTTCGCCAATTATCCTTCTCAAGAAAGCTTCTGAAGTTGTAAGCGGAACAGGCCAGTCTGGCGGTAAACTCATAATAATCATAAGCTCATATAATGTGAGTGTCCTTGCATCGGAATAGATGCATTCTCCGTTGTCGTCCATATATTCTATCCGGCCTGGATGCACATTGTTTTGCGAAGAGATTTTTCTGTTATCCATAGTCACAGTATAGGCAGGAGCATTCCATTTCTGGCGGGAATATGTATTATGGTATCCTTTTACTGGTTTCCCATTCTCTTTCACAGGAAAATAAACAGGATTGTCAAATGCGCTGCATCCCGTTGGCGTATGCTGCATAGCCACAATCTGTCTTTTGATATGATGGGGCGGATTATGCCATGGAGATATCTTCAACGCCTGCTCTTTCCGCGTCTCATAAAGAGGAAAGAATTGGTTTCTTTCTTCTTCTGAAAGATCTTTCACAAAGGGATCCAGCATTGGAAGTGAACCAATCGCATCTTCCATGGTTACTAGTTTCTCTTCTTTCTCAGGTAAATCCCACTGTTTCTTTTCTGTGAATTGGCTTAATAACAACAAGGCCCGCTCCCTCATTTGCGGAACTCCATAATCTTTCGTGTCAATGATATATGGGTTTATTGCATATTCGTTCCCCAGTTCACGTTTAATAAGATCCGGAATTAATATTTTTTCCCCGTCAACATTGATAGAAGTGTTCAAAAACAATGGCACATTTTCAATTAATACATATTTAGGATGAATTTTTTTTACTGCATCCAACACATAACATATTAACTTATTTCTCTCGTCGTCATTATCTTGCTGTCCGGCAGTGCTCATACCTTGACATGGCGGCGTTGCCATTATTATTTCAACTCCGCGTTTCTTGCTTTCTTCAACAATTGCGGACATCGTTTTTTCTTCTGTAATGTCCCCACAAATCATCTTTGTCATAGGGTAAATTTCAGAATAAAGTTTTGCCCGTCTTTCAATCAGTTCGTTGGCGACAACAACATCCATTCCAATATCGTGAAGATATGCCTCAGCCACTCCTATATTAGCAAACAAAGATAACACCTTCATTGTTCCAGTCCACCTTTTCTTTTTGTGTTAACCAAAATTGGGAATATGATTTTACGGCTATATTGTAACATATACGGAGAAAAGGCGTCTAGTATTTGACGCCTTTTCTCCATAATAAACGGTAGACCCTCTCGTTTATAAAACAGACAGATTCTTTCCAAATTCTGAAGATTTCCTGCAGCCAGCATCGTTATAGTAAACAGATTTTACATGGTAAAAGTTCAAGGAGGCAAATGAAGCTGCAAGTTAAGCAATCATGCTGTATTTAAGGTAATAGATATTTCAATGACAGGCATAGAAGCGTCTGATTTTCAATAAGTGGGATTGGAAGAAAAAGAAGTTGCGTCTGTCCGTTTGCCGGAATGGCTAATCAATCACGCCATACCTGCCGATAAAATAGAAAAGGCAGTTTGCGGCCAGAAATGGATTTCAAATTAAGATCAAGGAGGACAAACATATGGTACAGATAGGCGCTTATCAGCAGGTAAACAATTATTACAGCAGCCAGAAAGTGGATCAGAGAACCAAGTATCAGGCAGACAAATCCCAGTCCGCAGGATATGCAGATAAGAAGAAAGAGTCAGGTCTTTCCCAAAAGGCCCAGGACGTATTGAAACAGCTCAGAAGCAAATATAGTGATATGGATTTCATGGTGCTGGACAAAGGGGATGACGCAAAATCAATGCTTTCTAAAGGAACCAAAGAGTTTTCCGTGCTATTTTCCAGTGAGGAATTGGAGAAAATGGCTTCCGATGAAACATACATGGAAGAGAAAATCAAAGGCATGGAAGGCGCAGTCCGTATGTCCAAAGAGATTAATCAGAAGTTTGGATATGAGCAGGCGTTGGGGATAGCAGGAACGAAGGATACAGAGATTACCAGAATTGGTATAGAATTTAAGGATGACGGTTCCACTAGCTTTTTTGCAGAATTGGAGAAATCAGGTGAGAAGCAGAGGGAGCGCATTGAGGAAGCCAGAGATGCAAAGCGCACCGAGAACCAGAGGAACCGTAATGAAATTGGATCTTATTCTAAGAATGGCAGAACGGTGAAACGCGCTACAGTAAAGGCAAACAGCATGGAAGAGCTTCTGAAGGAAATCAAAGGGGTAGACTGGGAGAAGATCCGGGCGGAGAATGCGTCGGGAATCGGCGGAAAATATGATTTCAGCATTTGACGGCAGAAGTTAAGGCAGAGGTGCATTTCTAAGGAGGAGGGCAAGCTGCGGATGGCTGCTCCTGCAGACAATTTATAGAATAAAATAGAAGATGCAGGGCTTCAGTGAAAAAACAAACTTGTTAGAAAAAAGTTTGTTTTTTTGTATATTTAGGCAAAAGAAATAGCTAAAATGAAATTGGCATTATGAAAGAGCAGAGCGCTTTTTTGATAATTTTTCTAAATCTGCAATGGATGCAGCCAAACAGTTAAAATTATTTTAGAGAGGAGAAAAGAAATGCCAAAATTATTTGCGACTACTAACCAGGCAGTTAGTGAAACAGAAATATGGAACGTTCCAGAAAAATAGCTTCTCAAGGGATGGTATTGCTGGAGAATAATGGCATATTGCCTTTGAAAGAGAGGGGAAAAATTGCCTTATTTGGCAACGGAGGCAGAAATACCGTCAAAGATTTGACGCCTTTGGAATAGAGCCTGCCTATCCGTTCGGTTTTGGACGGTCTTATACGGAATTTTCTGTAAAGGTCATTGCGGCAGAAGCAGATGAAGCATCGGTACAGGTGAAGGTACTGGAGAGGCTTCTTTAGATGAACTTATTGTTCAGCTTACTGTAGAGCAGATGGCAGAGCTGTGCATAGGCGCTGCCAGAGGCGGTTTTGGAAGCGATTCCGTGATTGGAGCTGCCTCTGCCGTCTGTCCAGGCGCTGCTGGGGATACTACCTCTTCGATGCTGTCTGAGAGAAATATCCGCAATATTATTCTGGATGACGGGCCGGCAGGTTTGCGTCTGTCCAGGCATTTTGCGGCGGATGCCCAGGGGAATCCCATTGCAGGAACAGGAGATGCGCAATGCCTGGTATGGATGAGTTAAAAGATGTGATGGGTATGGCTGCAGATAACCCGGTGATTCCGGATGATGCAGTAACCTACTATCAGTATTGCACGGCCATTCCTATTGCCACATTACTGGCGCAGACTTGGGATCCAGAGGCTATTGCAGAAGCAGGGGATATTGTGGGGGAAAAGATGAATGAACTGGGCGTGACACTGTGGCTGGCGCCTGGTATGAACATTCAGCGTAATCCTCTTTGCGGACGTAATTTTGAATATTATTCAGAAGATCCCTATATTTCCGGCGTTTGCGCGGCTGCGGCTACGCTGGGAGTGCAAACGCATCCTGCATAGGCACTGTGATCAAGCATTTTGCTTTTAACAATCAGGAAGATAACAGAATGCATGTAAACGCACATGTGGGCAAGCGTGCGGCCCGGGAAATTTATCTGAAAGGTTTTGAGATTGCTGTAAGATATGCACAGCCTATGTCCATTATGAGTTCTTATAATTTGATCAATGGAACGCACACAGCCAACAGCAGTGATCTGCTGACGGCGATAGCCCGTGATGAATGGGGATTTGAAGGATTTGTGATGACGGACTGGGGAACTACTGGCGGAATGGAGATGAATCCTGGAAATATCTGTAAATATGGGGTTTCCAATGCCGCTGCCTGCATCAAAGCGGGCAATGATCTGACGATGCCTGGCAGTCAGGAGGATGTGGATGAAATCATCCGATCAGTAGGAGCAGAGGAAGGAAGTGTTATCTGTCCGATTTCTCTGGGAGATTTGCAGGCATGTGCGAAACGTATTTTAAAAATTATCCTGCAAAGCTCTGCTTATGAAAATTCTGTGCCTTATGCCGCTTCTGCAGGGAAAGGGAAACTGTGAGAGCAATGGTTTGAAACAGAGCGGTTTTAAGGCGTTCAGCAGGAAAGCAGGCAGCAAGTAGTTTGGCAAATTTTTAACAATTTAATAAAATTTTAACTGTTGATTTGCAGAAGGTTATGTTATAATGAAAGACATAGGGCAAGTTGTTGAAAACCTTGAGTGGTACAGACAGCATTACAGAGAGCAAAAGGTGCTGAACGGATACAGCAGAGAGAGGATTTGAACAGTTCCATGATAAAAAGGTTGCTATTATCATTAATATAAAGAAAAGGAGAAGAAGAACATGGCAAGATTTACATTACCAAGAGATGTGTATCACGGAAAGGGGTGCTTGGAGGAGCTTAAGAATTTAAAGGGGAAGAAAGCAATCCTCGTAGTGGGCGGCGGTTCCATGAAGCGTCAGGGGTTTCTGGATAAAGCGGTAAATTACCTGAAGGAAGCCGGAATGGAAGTTGAGGTTTTCGAAGGCGTAGAGCCGGATCCTTCTGTGGAGACCGTTATGAAGGGCGCGGAAGCGATGCGCAAATTTGAGCCTGACTGGATTGTATCTATGGGCGGCGGTTCTCCCATTGACGCTGCCAAGGCTATGTGGGCCTTTTATGAGTATCCGGAAACAACCTTTGAGGATCTGTGCATCCCCTTTAATTTCCCGGAACTGAGACAGAAGGCGAAATTCTGTGCAATTCCTTCCACCTCAGGAACGGCTACAGAAGTTACTGCATTCTCTGTGATTACCAATTATCAGACAGGTGTGAAATATCCTTTGGCTGACTTTAATATTACGCCTGACGTTGCAATTGTAGATCCGGATCTGGTAGAGGGGCTTCCGGCAAAACAGGTTGCATATACCGGAATGGATGCTTTGACTCATGCCATTGAAGCATATGTTTCCACTTTGAACTGTTCATTTACTGATCCGCTTGCACTGCAGGCAATTGAGATGGTTCTGGATTATCTGCCGGCGTCTTACAATTCCAATATGGCAGCAAGAGAGCAGATGCATTATGCACAGTGTTTGGCTGGAATGGCATTTTCCAATGCGCTTTTGGGAATCGTGCATTCTATGGCTCATAAGACAGGCGCTGCATTCTCCACTGGACATATTCCGCATGGATGCGCAAATGCGATTTATCTGCCGTATGTCATCAAGTACAATGCCAAAGATCCCGTAGCGGCAAAACGGTATGCTGAAATTGCGCGGAGAATGGGCTTAGAGGGAACCTCTGAGAAATCTCTGATTAACAGTCTCTGCGCTAAGATTGACGATTTTAATGTGAAGCTTAATATTCCTAAGACTTTGAAAGAATTCGGAATCAATGAAGAGGAATTCAAAGAGAAGATTGCCGGAATTGCAGAGCGTGCAGTAGGGGATGCATGTACAGGCTCCAATCCGAGGGAAATTGATCCGGCTACCATGGAGAAATTGTTTACCTGTACATATTATGGAACAGAAGTTGATTTCTAAGACATAATTTCTATGGAAATCTCCGGCTTTTATTAAGTAAGGATGGCCATGCGGCCTGCCTCATTAAGGATTTTTCAGCAGGATATATCCTGTATTATGATCCTTAATGAGGCATTTTTATTTTCGTTCTTGAATCACAGGCAGTTTTTTTGTACAATGAGAAAGTAAAAATAATTGTGGAAAGGAAGCAAAGATTATGAAGAAATCCATTGGTTACAAAAGCAAAGCTTATCGTCTCACATTGGCAGTGATGATGTCATTGGCGCTCCTTTTATTGAGCGGGTGCGGAAATGGAAAGGTTCAGGATAAGAACTCCTCACAGGAAAACCAGACGTCTGGGGAACAGAATCAATTGACTGGTCAGCAAGAGCAGAATACAGGAGAGCAGAGTCAGCCCAACAGCCAACAGGATCAGACGTCCGGGGAACAGAATCAGTCTCAAGGAGGGCAGGATCAGAATGCCGGGGAACAGAATCAGCCCCAAGGAGAGCAGACACAGCCAGAGCAGCAGACCCAAGCCGGGAGTCAGGGGAATTCTGCCAATCAGCCTGGAATCGGAATAGAGGAGGCAAAGGAAGCTGCTCTGCAGCACGCAGGACTGACGGCGGCAGAAGTAACTTTTGTGAAGGAAGAGATGGATTATGAGCATGGCAAAACCGAATATGACATTGAGTTTGTTTCAGCCACCACCAGGTATCAATATGAGATAAGCGGGGAGGACGGGGCTGTTTTGGAAAGCTCTCAGGAAGCAATCGGACAGATTCCGGGAAATATCCAGGGAGTGATTTCCGTGGAGGAGGCCAAAACGGCTGTGTTAAACCATGCGGGATTTACGGCTGATCAGGTGGCTTATACCAAGATTGAGCTGGAGCAGGAGCATGGAGGAGCGGAATACGAAATAGATTTTTATGCGGATGGCAAAGAATACAGCAGTAAGGTGGATGCTGTGACAGGGGCAATTCTGGAATATGAACTGGACTGACAGCGTTCGCTGAAGAAACAAAAAGAGGGCGGCAAAGCCGCGAGAAGGGAAGGAAAATGACGAAAGAAGAGCTGGCCCTTGCTGTCATTGAGCGGCTGAAAGCGGAATATCCTGATGCGGGATGTACGTTGGATTATAATCAGGCGTGGAAGCTTTTGGTAAGCGTCCGTCTGGCCGCGCAGTGCACCGACGCAAGGGTAAATGTGGTGGTGCAGGATCTTTATGCCAAATATCCGGATATAGAGTCACTGGCGGATGCGTCGGTAGAGGCCATTGAGGCCATTGTAAGGCCCTGCGGATTAGGCCGGAGTAAGGCCAGGGATATCAGCGGATGCATGAAGATGATAAAAGAGAAATATGACGGCAGGGTTCCCGATGACTTTGACGCGCTGTTAAAGCTGCCAGGAGTAGGCAGAAAAAGCGCCAATCTGATTATGGGAGATGTGTTCGGCAAGCCTGCCATTGTAACAGACACCCACTGTATCCGTCTGGTAAACCGGATGGGATTGGTAGACAATATAAAAGATCCTAAGAAAGTAGAAATGGCCTTGTGGAAGCTGATACCGCCGGAGGAGGGCAGTGATTTCTGTCACCGTCTGGTGTATCACGGCAGGGATGTTTGCACGGCAAGAACCAGCCCCCATTGTGAAGTCTGCTGTGTCAGTGACCTTTGTGCCAAAAACGGCGTGTCCCTGGCGGAATAAGGCTGTGGGCAGGCAGCTAACTGACAGGGAATCGTCTGCCGCCGATGGAATGAGGATATTAGAGACAAGTGGCAGGAAGAGAAAAACAAGAAAGTGAGGAAATACGGATGGCAGTAATCAAACCATTTTGTGCAGTCAGGCCCAATGGGGCAAAAGCAGATAAGATAGCAGCCCTTCCCTATGATGTATATAACAGGGAAGAGGCAAAGGCTGAGGTGGAGAAGAATCCAGAAAGTTTTCTAAAGATAGACCGGGCAGAGACTCAGTTTCCGGATACTGTGGATACTTACGATCCCAGGGTGTACCAGAAAGCCCATGATACCCTCTGGGAGATGGTGGAAAAGGGTTCCTTCCTTCGGGAAGAGAAGAAATGCTATTATATTTATACCTTAACGATGGATGGCAGAACTCAGACTGGAATTACTGCCTGCGCTTCCATTGATGATTATGAAACAGGCGTGATTAAAAAACATGAAAATACCAGGGCTGAGAAGGAACAGGACAGAATTAATCATGTAAATATCTGCAGCGCCCAGACCGGGCCGATATTTTTGGCTTACCGTTCCAATCCGGTGATCAATGAAGTAGTAGCTCAGGTGCAGAAAGAGGAACCGCTCTACGATTTTACTGCAGAAGATAAGGTGCGCCACAGTGTCTGGATGATTTCAAAAGAAGAGCAGATTACGGCAGTGGAGGAAGCGTTTGCAGGAATAGGGGAAATCTATATTGCAGACGGGCATCACCGTGCAGCTTCCGCAGTGCGGGTAGGACAGATGAGGAGAAAAGAACATCCCAATTATACAGGAGAAGAGGAATTTAATTATTTTTTATCGGTATTGTTTCCGGATGAACAGCTGATGATTATGGATTATAATCGGGTAGTCAAAGACTTAAACGGAATGTCGGAAGAAGAATTTCTGGTCAAGGCGTCGGAGATTTTTGAAGTAGAGGAAGTCGGAAAAGAACCAGTGCGTCCAGAGAAGAAAGGCGATTTTTCCATGTATCTGAAAGGGAGCTGGTATCGGTGTGCGATCCGCCCGGAGGATCAGCCAGACGATCCGGTGGAGGGGCTGGATGTATCCATTTTGCAAAATAAGCTGCTGGCCCCGGTGCTTGGCATTCAGGATCCCAAAACAGACAGCCGGATTGATTTTGTAGGGGGAATCCGGGGGCTGAAAGAGCTGGAGCGCAGATGCAGCCTGGATTGCGCGGCAGCATTTGCCATGTTTCCCACCTCCATTCAGGAGTTGTTTGCAGTGGCAGACGCAGGCCGCCTGATGCCGCCCAAGTCCACTTGGTTTGAGCCGAAGCTGCGCAGCGGACTGTTTATTCATGAGCTGGAGCAGTAGCCTCTGCTTCCCCAAAAACCTGGCAGAGTCTTGCAATGGCTTCCTCCATGTGATCCGGATGAATAGCGGAATAATTCATAATAAATGTATGCTGTCCATAAGCAGGCTCTTTACTATAGTACTGGGACAGGGAAGCAATGCGAAGCCCTTTTGCTCTGGCTTTTTGCAGGATCAGGTCATCTGGAACAGAGGCGTCAACATGCATGAGAAAATGCAACCCGGCGTCTTCTTCCGTAATTGTGATGCGGGAGGAGAGGGGGCTGTTTTTTAGGCAGTCTAAAAGCAGATCCCGCTGGCTGTGGTAGAAGTTGCGCATTCGGTTGATGTGGCGTTCAAAATGGCCGTCCTGCAGAAAGCGGGTCAGGGTATATTGTTCAAAATTTGATACCGTACAGGAGTAAAATCCCATATTTTGATGAAACCGTTCCATCAGATGCGCAGGAAGGGCCATATAGCTGATGCGGATGGTGGAAGCAAGGGTTTTCGTAAAGGTATTCATGTAAATCACTTTTTCCATAACGTCAATACTCTGGAGAGAAGGAATGGGTTTTCCCATAAACCGGAACTCACAGTCATAGTCATCCTCAATAATATATCGTTCCTCTGATTCTGCAGCCCAGCCAAGGAGCTCATACCTGCGGCTGACGGGGGTAATTACCCCGGTTGGAAAATGGTGGGACGGAGAAATATGTACAATATCTGCATCCAGTTCCCGCAGTTTTTGGATATTGATTCCCTGTCCGTCCATAGGAATGTGACGGCAGGCAACCCGGTGGCTTTTGTAGATGGAGGATATTTTCTGATATCCGGGATCTTCCACTCCGTAAATTTTCTGAAATCCCAGCAGCTGAATCAGAATTCCATAGAGGTATTCCGTTCCTGCTCCTACGATAATCTGCTCCGGGTGCACTGTCATTCCCCGAAACTCTTTTAAATGTCTGACAATGGCCTGGCGCAGGGGGAAGATGCCGCCGCTGGGAGAGTTTTTCATCAGGGCAAATCTGTCGTCTCCGATCACTTCCCGCATGAGCTTGGTCCATATGGAAAATGGAAAGGTATCCGGATGGGTCTGGCTGCTGGTGAAATCTGCAAAGCAGGGCTCTTCTTCCGGTTCTAAAGCAGTCTCAGGCGGAGCAGATACAGGAAAGGAAGGTCTTGGAATACTAGTGGAAATATCTGCGGTATAATATCCTTTTTTGGGAATAGAATAGATGTAACCCTCTGCCAAAAGCTGTCCGTAAGCGTTTTCCACGGTAATGGCGCTGATGTTCAAATGCCGGGCAAAGCTGCGCTTGGAGGGAAGACGGTCCCCAGGGGCCAGCACGCCGGTTAATATATCGTTTTTGATGCATTGATACAGGTATTCATAAAGGCTCATGGAACCTATTTCTGAGAAAGAATAAGTAAGCATAAGAAAATCTCCAATCTGGCCATTTTAAAAATATTAAAAATGGATGTTTATGTAATGTCACTATTATAAGAAAAGGAGAGGGATTTGTAAACCGCTTGTTTCAAAATTACGGAGAAACCATTGCGCAGAGAAAGTTAATATTCGGAGGAAAGATAATCATGCCATCGGGATATACTATGCATAAGATGATAGGATATGAAGTCAGGATATAGTATGTTTGGAGGAAACTATGGAGCTAAAGGATTTCTTACAGCAGGAGGAATTTCTCGTCAAATGCCAATGGGGCATAAGTCTGATCAGCGCCCGGCTGCAGATGATCAATGCGGAGCTTGGCATGCGCTGCGGGCGGGAGGTGATTCACAGATATTCCAGCAGAATCAAATCTTATGAAAGCATTGCTGCGAAGCTCAGGAAAAAAGGAGTGGAAGAAAGCGTTCAGTCCATGGAGGAATATGTGAATGATGTGGTGGGAATTCGGGCAGTCTGCACCTATACGGATGATTTATACCGGATTGGGGAAATGCTTTGCGCCCAGCAGGATATTCACCTGATCAAGAAAAAAGATTATATCAGGCATCCCAAAAAGAGCGGATATCGCAGTCTGCATCTGATTTTTCAGGTGCCGGTTTCTTTTCAGGAAGAGACCCGATGGGTGAAAATCGAAGTACAGCTCAGAACCGGCGCCATGGATTATTGGGCGGGTCTGGATTATCAGCTCCAGTACAAAAAAGAAAACCGCAAAGCGAAAAATATTGGCAGGGAACTGAAAGCATATGCCAATGCAATTGAACAGATTGACAGTAAAGTATTGGAATTGCGAAAGAGGATTGAGGCAATATAATGCCAGATTTCTGCAATTTTATGCGAATAATGCACAAAAACTGTGATTCTCTGTTGAATTGTGTATCCTGGGCCGTTATAATGAAAACAATGGCTGAAAGGAGTATTTTCGTGTAACGGGAAAGGGAGGGAATGACGGTGAGTAATAAAACGAAGCACAAAAAAAAGATAACATTCGGCATTATGCAGAAAATCCTTGCAATTGCTTTTGTGCCGCTGTTGTCTCTGGCAGTGATTATAGCGGCGTTTTCTGCAAAGACCATAAGGACGGGAATGCAGGATGAAGCGGTAGCGAGACTGAGAGATATCACGATAGGGGTAGAGCAGCTTTTGCTTGCTGCAGACGAAGGGGATTTTCATCTGGAGACCAATGGCATGTATAGAGGCCAGCATAATATTGCAGACAATTTGCCTGCGTTTGAAGCGTTTTGTGCCGCCACCAACATTGAAATCACTGTTTGCTGGGGAGATACCCGTATGGTGACGACTTTGAAGGAGGAAAGCACAGGGGACAGTCTGGCAGGAAGCAAGGTGTCAGAACAGGTGTCCCAGAAGGTGCTGAAAGACGGGCTGGAATATGTAGATAAAGACATTGTAATTAATGGAGAACCCTTTTTTTGCTGTTACATACCGCTGAAAAATAATGACGGAACGATTGTAGGAATGATTTTTGCAGGAGAGCACGGCAGCGGTATCGAGGATTATATCGATCATGAATTGTGGCAGACCACCGGAATTAATGTGGCGGTAATTCTTTTATCCAGTGCAGTGATTCTCTATTTTTCATGGACCTTGTCCAAAGCAGTGCGCAAAGAAGAAGAGATCATAGAGAAGCTGGCAGAAGGAAGCCTGAATCTTGAAGTGGATGAGAAACTGCTGAGACGGCGGGATGAGTTGGGCAGCATCGCGCGGGCATTGTATAATCTGATACACAGTTTGTCAGAGATTATCAGCCATATTCAGGAGTCAGCCGATCATTTGATGCATTCCGGCCAGTCTTTGGATGAGATGGCAGAGCGGGTGAATGCCAATGCGGCAGAAATCAATAAGGCTGTAGAGGACATATCTGCAGGGGCTGTTACCCAGGCGGAAGAGATTGAGACGGCTTCGGGGCAGATTGTGGATATGGGGAATGTCATTGAAAATATTGTGAGTGATGTGGATAAACTGAATGTGGCTTCCGGAAATATGAAGCAGGCGGGGGATACCTCCGCCGTTATCATGCAGGATTTGGTTTCTTCTACTGCCCGGGCCAATGAAGCCATTCGCAGAATCGGCAGCCAGATTTACGCCACCAATGAGTCCGCCCAGAAAATCCGTGCAGCCGTGGATATTATTACTTCCATTGCCAGCGAGACATCCCTGCTGTCTTTGAATGCCAGCATTGAGGCGGCAAGGGCAGGGGAATTCGGCAAAGGATTTGCAGTGGTGGCGTCGGAGATTCAAAAACTGGCAGAGGAATCCAGCACTTCGGCTCAGACTATTACAGATGTGATTAATTCCCTGCTGGCAGATTCGGAAATGACGGTGAAGATTATGCTGGAGGCAGAAGAGATCATCAAAGAACAGAAAGAGAAGCTGGATGCTACTCAGAGTAATTTCGCAGATGTGGCCGCAGGTATCAGCAGTTCCAGAGAAGATGCGTCTATGATAGAGAAACGGACCCGGGTTTGCGATTCTTCCAGAAAAACAGTTGTGGATGTGATCAGCAATCTGTCTGCCCTGTCTCAGGAAAATGCAGCTTCCGCCCAGGAGACGACCGCTTCCATGGAAGAGCTGAACGCAACCATTCAGCTGCTGGCAGACGCAGCCAACAGCCTGAGAGGGATTTCAGACCAGATGGAAGAAGAGATGGGGTTCTTTAAACTGTAGCTTGCAGTCCATAGAAGGGGCTGTCGGGAAATGAATTTTATTCACAATATATGGTTGTGTTATCGAAAGAATACAATCTATATTGTGAGAAATCTGTCATTTCCCGGCAGCTCCTTTTATTTTTCAGAACAAAATCAAAGGAAAGAACAGTTGCATTTCAGAAATTTTCTGACTATAATTGAGGATAATTTGACATTGTTCCTGAATGTTGTTCCTGAACCTTAGGTCTGGCTGCGAGAACAGAAGGGAGCGTTCAGAGACGGGAGGATGAGAGATGGTAAAGGTATTTTTAGTAGAGGATGAGATTGTGATACGGGAGAATATCTGCCAGATGGTTCCATGGGCAGAATATGGATTTGAATTGTGCGGAGAAGCAGGAGACGGGGAAATGGCTCTTCCCATGATACGGCAGAAGAATCCGGATGTATTGATTACGGATATCCGAATGCCCTTTATGGACGGGTTGGAGCTGAGTAAAATTGTCAGAAAAGAGCTGCCGGAGACGAAGATTGTAATAATCAGTGGATATGACGATTTTAATTATGCTAGGACGGCAATTACTATCGGGGTGGAGCAGTATCTGCTGAAGCCGGTGAGCCGGCAGGATTTTGTGGAAGTACTGGAAAAATTAAGAGGGCGGTTTGAAGAGGAAAACGCCCAGCGGGATTATTATGAGAAATTTGAAAAAGACATGCAGCAGTACGAGCAGTATTCCAGAAGAGATTTTTTTGAAAAGCTGGTTTCCGGCCAGTACAGCCTGGATGAAATTTACGATCACGCCCGGATGCTCCAGATTGATCTGACGGCTTCTGCCTATAATATTATTCTAATCAGCATGAATCGGAAAGAACCGAGGGAACTGTGGGCAGACACTTATTCCCAGAAGGATGCTGACGTATGGGAAAAGGTGGAACTTTTTATCCAGGATCGGGAAGAATATCTTATGTTCCGCCATCAGGCGTTCAGCTATGCGGTTCTGGTGAAGGGCAATGGAGAAAATATTGAGGAGCTTACCAATGCCTGTGCGCTGTACATCAAAAGCCTGTTCGGAGAAAGCGACAGCAGGCTGCTCTGGTTTCTGGCTTCCGGCAAACCAGTGGAGCGGCTGAGCCTGCTGCCGGAAAGCTATGAAAGCGCAATGAAGGTATTTACCCTGCGCCATACCAGGCCGGATCATTACATGAACTATCACCAGACTGACACAGGAGAGATGGAAGAAAATGATAATGTAAATCTGCAGGATGTGGATGCGGAGGCCATGAATACAGAAGTCATACATACCTTTCTGGGCAATGGGCTGTTGGAAGAGACCAGGAGCTTTGTTGAGGATTACTTTTCCATGATCGGAATCTCTGCTCTGGAATCCAGAATGTTCCGTCAGTATGTAATTTTGAATATCCATTTCTGCACGGTATCCTTTATACAGAAGATGGGGTATGGGAAAGAAGTGCTCCAGATGGATTTGGGGCTGGAAGGAAACTGGGAACATCCGGTAGAAGCGGCAAAAGATACGGCAGAGGCAGTTTTGAGAAAGGGAATTGAGCTGCGGGATGAAAGCAGCAGGAGCCGTTACCGGACGGTGATAGGGACAGCCCTCAATTTTATCAATGAAAATTATATGGATGCAGATATGTCGTTGAATCAGGCGGCCTGTGCGGCAAACGTCAGCGCCAATCATTTCAGTGCGTTGTTCAGCCAGGAAATGAACCAGACCTTTATTGAATATCTGACAGAACTGCGCATGAAGAAGGCCAAAGAGCTTCTGCGCTGTACTGATATGCGTTCCGGTCAGATTGCACTGGAAATCGGTTACAAAGATTCTCATTATTTCAGCTTCCTGTTTAAGAAAACCCAGGGCTGTACGCCCAGTGACTACCGGAGGCAGAGAGAGGAGGGAAAATGAGGCAGTTGTTAGAACAAATGAACTTAAACCAGAAGCTCCGGTATATTATTCTGAGCGTGGTGATTCCGCTGGTGGTGTGTATCGGCATTTCTCTCGGGCTGCTGGGGGCGTATTCCAGGGAATATCAGGAAATTACCAGGAATATTCAGATAGCCTGTGAATTTGATTTGGAGTTTAAGTCTAACATTGATTTGGAGATGTACTACTTTAGTGTGAGAAGCAGAAATCAGACCGGCCTTCCCATGGAGGAAATGGATGAGGCTATGAGGGTGATTAATGCCTTAACAGATAATACCCGGGATAAGGAAGGAAATGAGAGCATTCAAAGCGTGGCGGCGTACTGCCATACGCTGGAAGAGAAGATGAAGCAGATGGAGGAAACCGACAGTTATGATGAGCGTCAGGATCAGCTTGAGAAAAATATTTATCTTCTCACCAGGCTGGTGCAGGAGGAAATGCGCCGTTATATTTATTACGAGGGGAAATACATGTCCGGTCTTCAGGAACAAATGGCAAAGAATGTTTGGATCGTGATCGTGGTTGTGGCAATTTCTGTTGTAATCCTGGTTGGGTTGTTGTTATACAGTGCGTTCCGTTTTTCCAACCGGATCTCCAGAGCCGTGGGAAATCTCTGTGAAAATGTGAGCCTGGTGGGAGGCGGGAATTTTGACATACCGCTGATTGAGGAGCAGGACTATGAGCTTCAGCAGCTTTCCCAGGGAATAACCAGGATGGCAAACCAGATCGGCAATCTGCTGGAGGATGTGAAACGGGAGGAGCAGAGACAGCATATGATTCAGCTTCAGCTTCTTCAGGAGCAGGTGAACCCGCATTTTCTCTATAATACGCTGGATACCATCATGTGGCTGGTAGAGGCAGGGAAAACCCAGGACGCTATTTTTATGCTGAACCGGCTGTCGGTATTTTTCCGGGTCGCTCTTTCCACCGGGAAGGATATTATACGCTTAAAAGAAGAGGTGGCCCATACCAGGAGCTATATGGAGATTCAGCAGATCCGGTACCGGGATATTATGGATTATGAGATTATACTGCCGGAAGAATTGGAAGAGATCCGCCTGCCGAAGCTTACGATTCAGCCCTTGGTGGAAAATGCGCTGTACCATGGGGTAAAGGAAAAACGAGGGAAAAGCACCATACGCATCATTTGTACTGAAGAAGGAGAAGATGTGCAGATTATGGTAGAGGATAACGGCATTGGAATGAAGCCGGAACGGAAAGAGGAGTTGGAGCAGGCTTTGCGGGAAGGGAAGCGGGCAGGCTTCGGCCTTGCAGCAGTCCATGAGCGGATCAAACTGTATTCTGGTCCAGGCTATGGAGTGAAAATTTTGTCCGGATATGGAAAAGGGACCCGGATTGAGGTGCGTTTGTCGAAAGATATTCAACCGGAATCATAAGATAATTAACTTTTGGCTGGGAAAGGGGATAAAATTCCGTAAGAAATTGAACTCTATTCCGAAAAATCTCCATGGATTAATTAAGGGAATCTTTTTATAATATTAGATACAACAGGCAAGTGCTGAATGGGATTCAGAAGCTGCCGAAAATAATTGCAGCGATGCAAAATACAGGAGGTTTCTTATGAAGAAGAAAATCATTTCTATGTTACTTGTGGCGTGCATGGGCTTAAGCCTGGTAGCCTGCGGAAACAGCGGCGGAGGCAATGCACCGGCGAATAATGAGCCTGCAAAAGAGGATGCTGGAACAGATGACACAGAACCGGTTGACGACGGCGGGGCTGATGCAGAGGCGTCTAATGAGGGCGGTTCTTCTGACGGAGTGATTACAGTGGGATTTTCACAGGTAGGCGCTGAGTCTGACTGGCGTACCGCTAACTCTGAATCTATGAAATCCACTTTTTCCGAAGCAAACGGATACAAACTGATTTTTGACGATGCACAGCAGAAACAGGAGAATCAGCTGACAGCAATTCGTAACTTCATCAACCAGGAAGTAGATTATATTGTACTTGCACCTACCACAGAGACCGGTTGGGACACCGTTCTTCAAGAAGCAAAGGATGCCGGAATCCCAGTTATCATTGTTGACCGTATGGTAGACGTATCGGATGACAGCCTGTACAACTGCTATGTTGGCGGAAACTTTAAGTTAGAAGGCCAGAAGGCATGTGAATGGCTGAAAGCATATGCAGATGCAAAGGGGATCAATGAACTTAATATTGCACATATCCAGGGAACCATTGGAGCTTCTGCACAGATTGGACGTACCGAAGGTCTGGAAGAAGCAGCAGAGAAATATGGCTGGAATATTGTAGCACAGCAATCCGGTGAATTTACACAGGCAAAAGGACAGGAAGTTATGGAGTCCATGCTGAAACAGAACGACAATATCAACGTAGTATATTGCGAAAACGACAACGAAGCATTCGGCGCAATTGATGCCATCAAAGCAGCAGGAAAAACCGTTGGTCCGGATGGAGACATCCTTGTAATGTCCTTCGATACAGTAAAAGCTGGTATTGAAATGACAATGACAGGCGACATCATCTGCAATACGGAGTGCAATCCTCTTCACGGACCTCGTGTAGAAGAGCTGATTAAGAAAATGGAAGCTGGTGAAGAGCCAGAAAAAATCGCATATGTTGATGAAGGAATCTTCACATTCGGCGATGAAGTTGCATCTGTTTCTATTGATGGACAGGATTACGAAGTGACAAAAGTTACACAGGAAGTAATTGACGGACGTATGTATTAAGATTACGTAACAGGATAATTCCTGTTTGAGTAAGGAAGCGCGGCAGAGCAGACGGGGCATATCAGCCTGAATGATGCTGTCGCGCTTATCTTATGGAAAATTCCGGAAGAAATTCCGTTATTTTAAGAAAAAAGAGAAAGCGGGTGAGCCGAATTATGGGAGAAAATGTTGTATTGACGATGCGTGACGTATCAAAGACCTTTCCCGGCGTGAAGGCATTGCAGCATGTGGATTTTACCCTCCGCAAGGGCGAGATCCATGCGCTGATGGGGGAAAACGGTGCAGGAAAATCCACGTTGATTAAGGTGCTGACCGGGGTGCATGATTTTCAATCGGGGGAAATTAAGATGGAGGGCAGAGCGATAGTGAACAAATCGCCCCAGGATGCACAGAATAACGGAATCAGCACGGTGTATCAGGAGGTAAATCTCTGCCCGAACCTGACTGTTGCAGAGAATCTGTTTATCGGCAGAGAACCCCGCAAAATGGGAATGATTGACTGGAAAACTATGAACAGACGTTCCAATGAGCTTCTGCAGGAACTGGAAATCGGCGTAACTGCAACCCAGGCGCTGGAGGAATGTTCCCTTGCGATTCAGCAGATGATTGCCATTGCAAGAGCAGTGGATATGCAGTGTAAGGTTCTGATTCTGGATGAGCCGACTTCTTCTCTGGACGATGAGGAAGTAGAGAAGCTTTTTAAACTGATGAACCGGCTGAAATCCGAAGGGGTTGGAATTATTTTCGTTACCCATTTCCTGGAGCAGGTATATGCAGTCTGTGACCGGATTACCGTGCTTCGGAACGGAGAACTGGTAGGGGAATATGAGATTGAGAAGCTGCCCAGGGTAATGCTGGTAGCCAAGATGATGGGAAAAGATTTCGATGATCTGGCAGATATCAAGGGCGAGCACAAGCAGCAGAAGGATATGTCCTCAGCGCCGGTGATTGACGCAAAAGGACTGGGACATAAAGGAACCATCAAGCCCTTTGATTTTGACATCCGCAAAGGCGAGGTGGTTGGTCTTACAGGACTGTTAGGCTCTGGACGTTCCGAGCTGGTACGCGCCATTTATGGCGCTGATAAAGCAGACAGCGGCACATTGAAGGTGAACGGAAAAGAAGTGAAAATCAACATGCCTCTGGATGCAATGAAAGCCGGCATGGCGTATCTGCCGGAGGATCGGAAGAAGGAAGGAATTATTGCAGACTTGTCTGTGCGTGAAAACGTGATTATCGCAATGCAGGCGAAACGGGGAATGTTTAAGCTGATGAGCCGCAAGGAGATGGAAGATGCGGCAGATAAATTTATTGAGATGCTACAGGTGAAGACTGCAAGTCGTGAAACGCCCATTAAGAGTCTGTCCGGCGGAAACCAGCAGAAGGTCATTATCGGCAGGTGGCTGTTAACCAATCCGGATTTTCTGATTCTGGATGAGCCAACCCGCGGAATTGACATTGGAACGAAAACTGAGATTCAGAAACTGGTTCTGAATCTTGCAGATGAAGGCAAGGCAGTTACCTTTATTTCCTCAGAAGTAGAAGAAATGCTCCGCACCTGTTCAAAGATGAATGTGCTTCGTGACGGCGCAAAGGTAGGGGAGATTGAAGGAGACGACCTGAATCAGGAAACGATTATGAAGACCATTGCTGGAGGTGAGAGCGCCCATGAGTAAGGAAAAAGGATTTAACTGGAAACAGATGACCAGCCATCACCTGTTTATGCCCATTGTATGTCTGGTGATTGTATGTCTGGCAAATGTTATAAAATCTCCGGATTTTTTTAAGATTTCAATCAATGACAGCGGAGTGCTGTATGGTTCTGTCATTGATATTGTCAATCGAGCTTCTGAGCTTGTGATTCTGGCAATTGGGATGACGCTGGTGACAGCGGCTTCCGGCGGACAGGATATCAGCGTAGGGGCAATTATGGCAGTTGCAGCGGCAGTCTGCTGTCAGATTCTTTCCGGCGGCGAAGCCTCCACAAGCGCATACCAGAATCCCTTTATTCTGGCTGCTCTGGCTGGACTGGCTGCCTCTATACTCTGCGGAATGTTCAATGGATTTCTGGTGGCGAAGCTGAAGATTCAGCCTATGGTGGCCACGCTGATCCTCTATACGGCAGGCCGGGGTATCGCGCAGCTTGTAACCAAAGGCCAGATTACTTACGTGCGTGTGGATTCTTATAAGGTATTGGGCGGCTACATTGGCAAATGCCCCATTCCCACGCCGATTTTTGCGGCAATTATCAGCGTTGTGGTTGCATATCTGGTATTAAATAAAACAGCCCTGGGACTTTATATTGAAAGTGTCGGCATCAATGGGGAAGCTTCCCGCCTGGTAGGCTTGAATTCCACCAGAATCAAATGGATGGCGTATGTGATCTGCGGATTTTTGGCAGGATTTGCAGGACTGGTAAACTCCAGCCGAATCTATTCGGCAGACGCCAACAACATCGGGCTGAATCTGGAAATGGACGCGATTCTTGCAGTGGCTCTGGGCGGAAACCTGTTAAGCGGCGGCAAGTTCAGCCTTGCAGGCTCCATTATCGGTGCATTTACCATTCAGGCTCTGACTACTACCCTGTTGTCTATGAACGTATCTGCAGACCAGATACCGGTATATAAGGCAATTGTAGTGGTGGTTATCGTAGTGCTGCAGAGTCCGGTATTTAAGAAACAGATGGCTGTCTGGAAGGTCAGAAAATCAGCGGAAGGAGGGCGTGCATAATGGAAAAGGCAAATAAGAAAAAATTGAGCAGCAGCGCCTTTTTGCTGATGACGACCATTATTTTGTTCGTGATCATGTATGTTGCAGGAATGATTATCTTTTATAATGCAGGTTTTGCAAAGCCTCAGATGTTTTTGAATCTTTTCGTATCCAATGCGGGACTTCTGGTGATTGGATGCGGAATGACAATTGTAATGATTACCGGAGGAATTGATATTTCCGTTGGTTCCGTTACGGCTCTGGTGTGTATGGTATGCGCTTATTCCATGGAGCGGATGGGAATGAACGCCTATGTGGCTGTGCTGCTTGCCCTTGCTATCGGCCTTGCGTTTGGCGTGGTGCAGGGATATCTGGTGGCTTATCTGGATATTCAGCCATTTATTGTAACCCTTGCAGGAATGTTTTTCGGCCGAGGTATGACAGCCATGGTAAGTACAGACATGATTGCAATTACCAATGAGACATTTTTGTCCTGGGCAAAGTTCCATATCAATCTTCCGTTCGGAACGCACAATTCCAAAGGAGAATATCTTCCGGCTTACATATATCCCACAGTAGTGATTGCTATTCTGGTGGTGATTCTGGTAAGCGTAATGCTGAAATACTCCAAGTTCGGCCGCAAGCTCTATGCCATCGGCGGAAATCAGCAGAGTGCATTGATGATGGGATTAAACGTGAGAAAAACCAAGTTCCAGGCTTATGTGCTGGCAGGATTTTTGTCAGGATTGGGCGGATTTCTATTCTGCTTAAACAGCTGTTCCGGATTCGTAGAGCAGGCAAAGGGGCTGGAAATGGATGCAATTTCCTCCGCAGTTATCGGCGGAACCCTCTTAAGCGGCGGCGTTGGTACGGCTGTGGGAACCTTGTTTGGCGTGCTGATTAAAGGAACGATTTCCAGTTTAATTACCACTCAGGGAACCTTGTCAAGCTGGTGGGTAAGAATTACCTTGTCTGCATTGCTGTGCTTCTTTATCGTGCTGCAGGCAGTGATCACAGGAATGAAGAAAAAGAACAAATAAGAGGGAAAATCCTGACAGCGCCCTCTTCGTGCTTGCATTTGGTGCGCAAAGCAGCCAAGTCCCTGATAAATGACAATGTCATTAACTTAAGGAATCTTTTACATTTGAATTGTAAAAGGTTCCTTTTT
>NZ_SRYA01000006.1 GCF_004793545.1 Petralouisia muris
CTTTCGTGAAAAAGAGCGAAAGTATGATAAAATCATCTGTTCTTATAAGAGTCCTAAAATATCTTGTCCAACAAAAGGGCTATCATTTATAAAAGTTGTAAACTGGTGTTATATGAATACACTCTTTAAAACCTTCAAAGGGATATCCATTCAGCAGTACTGTAGGAACTGTAAGCTGTCCTATGCGGTCAGGCTGCTTAAAGAAGAGAAAAGCATTGCAGATATTATTGCACAGCTTGGATACCAAAATAAATCTTATTTTTATAGAATTTTCAAAGAAAAGTATGGGATGACGCCAAATGAATATAGGAAAAACATGAAATAGGTCACTCAATCTATACGGTTACTGTGATTTTAGACAATGAACCAGGGCAGCCTCTTTCTTAAAATGTATGGAAACAATATATTTTAAGAAAGGGGCTTTTATATTGAAAAAAAGAGTATTTAACAAAGGGTGGGTATATCATGACACAGTTACCTCATCCATGGCGGCCGGGTTTGGAGGAGGCGGTGATCATGCGGCTGAAATTGAACTTCCCCATGACGCAATGATCCATACAAGACGCAGTCCAAATGCGGCGGGAGGCGCGGCAGAAGGATATTTCGAAAGTACGGATTGTGAGTATACGAAACAGTTCCGCTTAGAAGAAAAGGACCAGGTATGCTATCTGGAATTTGACGGTGTTTACCGGAATGCGTCTGTTCTGGTAAACGGTGAATATGTGGGGCGTCATTGTTATGGGTATGGAAATTTTTTGCTGCGGATCGACGGGTATTTGAACGTGGAACAGGAAAATTCTATTAAAGTGATCGTCCGCAACGGCACAGGGGCGCACAGCCGTTGGTACAGCGGCCAGGGAATTTATCGGGATGTGATGCTGCATACAGGGAGTCCGCTGTATATCCCTCCATACGGAGTAAGGATCACTACGATAACGGCAGACGAACAGATTGCCCGGCTGAAAATTGAAACGGATGTAAAGTGGGAAGGAAAAAATGAGATCAGAGCACGCCTTGTCCATGTGCTGAAGGATTCTGATGGAAACCAGATCCATGAATCCGAGACGGCATTCAGCATCCGCAGCGGAGAGATCTTTAAACTGGAAAAAACAGTCTATATTCAGAATCCGGCTCTTTGGAGTACAGAGAGCCCGAACATGTATTTATGTGAAAGCCGGATACTCACAGGGGAAACAGAAGCGGACAGTGCAGAAGCAGATTTCGGCATCAGACGCCTGGATCTGGATCCTGTTTTTGGCCTGCGGATCAACGGAAAGGCAATCAAATTAAAAGGTGGATGTATCCACCATGATAACGGCCTGCTGGGAGCTGTTTCCTCTTATGGATTGGAATTCCGGCGGATAAAAAAACTTAAGGAAGCCGGATACAATGCGGTGCGTTCCGCGCATAACCCGATGAGCAGCGCCATGCTGAAAGCCTGTGATTCCCTTGGAATGCTTGTGATGGACGAATTGGCGGACATGTGGCTGCAGCCAAAGGTTACCAACGACTATAGCAATGATTTTGAAAGCAACTGGGAGATGGACATAGAGGATATGGTCCGGAAGGTTTATAACCATCCCTCTGTGATCATGTATTCCATCGGAAATGAAATACCTGAGACAGGAACTTCAGCCGGCGCCCGCATGGGGAGGAGGATTGCGGAAAAATACCGCAGCCTGGATCCGACAAGATATATTACAAACAGCATCAATTTTATGATGGCAGTCATTCAGAAGATTGGCCCGATCATGCAGTCTGTGGGAATGAATTTAGCGCAGGAGGGATACGCCCCGGATAAGATCAATGACCTGATGAGCGATACGACAGAACTCCTTCCGCGGATCGCGGTTCATCCGGATGTGAAAAAGGCGGTAGAAGAAAGCCTGGACTTTTTAGATATTATCGGGATCAATTATGCGTCCTCGGTCGTGTCTGAATATCACAGGGAACATCCGGATTGGATGTTCGTCGGAAGCGAAACCTTTCCGAAGAGCCTGTCTGAGAATTGGGCTCTCGTGGAGGAGCATCCATATCTTCTGGGTGATTTCTTCTGGACGGCATGGGACTACCTGGGGGAATCCGGATTGGGGAGGATTGCGGATGAAAAGAGCGGCGGCACTCTGGCATCCATGGGAAATTATCCATGGCTGACGGCTGACACGGGCGATTTTGACATCACCGGGTTCAGAAAGCCCGTATATCCTATTGGAGAGAACTGTTTTTCAATCAGGAAAAAGAAACCCCGTATATTTGCGTGACAGATCCGGCTGAATATGGAAAAGATCTGTATCGCAGCCAGTGGAGCTTTACCAATGGAATCCATAGCTGGACATGGGAAGGACAGCAGGGAAAAGAGACGCTGGCAGAGGTTTTTTCCAACGCTGAGGAAGCGGAGCTTTATATCAACGGTCAGAGCCAGGGAAGGCTGCAGGCAGAAAAACAGGAAAGAAAAAATTATTATTCCTGGATATGTAGATATACGCCGGGAACTATTGAAGTCATCACCTATAAAAATCATAATGAAATTGGAAGAGACATGATCCAGACAGTAAAATCCGGTTCCTTGAAGATTCAAATTGAACCGGAGCGGCTCGAGTCGGATTTGAAAGATTCCGCATATGTAATATTGAATATTATGCTGAAAGATGAAGCCGGAACACTTGACATGAGTCATGACCTGAGCCTGAAAATCTGTGTGGAGGGAGATGGGAAGCTATTGGCATTTGGCTCTGCCAATCCCTGCACAGAAGCGGGTTATGATGGTAATGTTTGCAAAATGTATCATGGAAGGGCGCAGGCAATTCTTTTGAAGAAAGTGCCGGGAACAGTAGAAGTAAGAGTGACGTCGGAAGGATTACCGGAGAGCAGTATAACAGTATAAAAGAGGAAAATTTATGGACAAGAGAGAAAAACAAAAAACACATTTACTTCCATATTGATAAAACACATACAAAATGGGGTAAGGTAAGACCTTTTGACCTGTTTTGCATCCCAATTATGGCTCATGTTAATCCTGTGCCGGAATGCCTGCTATTCTGAGTGTAGCATTTGATCATGCTGAAGTATAATTTGGGAAAACGGCAGAATCATTGACAGGATGAGGGGAGGATGTCATTCTCCCCTCTGTTTTTCTGCGGACGCGGAAGTCGTCCGTCCTTTAGGAACTGTCGATAATTTGTACAGGTGGACGCTGAAATAAGTCAGATGTACAAGTTATTTTTGCACAGTTCCTTTCTTTTTTGTATTTGACTGCGGCGATACATGGAGGGGGTCGTCCCGGTAAGCCGCTTAAATTTTCGGATAAAGTAGTTCACCTCGTTGAAGCCCGTCAGGGATGCGATTTCCTGGTTCGTCAGTGAAGTATCGCCGAGCAGTTCTATGGCATACTGGATCCGCAGGCCGGTAATATACTCCGTGAGCGTAATGCCGAGTTCTTTTTTGAAAAGCGTACAGAGATAACTCTTGTTTATGTTAAAATGC
This sequence comes from Petralouisia muris, assembly GCF_004793545.1. Classification (GTDB taxonomy): domain Bacteria; phylum Bacillota; class Clostridia; order Lachnospirales; family Lachnospiraceae; genus Petralouisia; species Petralouisia muris. The sequence continues at coordinate 3,484 of NZ_SRYA01000006.1, forward strand.
CCGGACAGGAAGTTCAGGCTCAGATCCGCATGGAGGTGAGAATTGGCATAAAAAATGATATCCTGGATCAAAGGCGGATATTGTCTTAAAGACTGCTTTTTTACCAGCTTACAATACGTATGTATCATCCCTGAAAGAATAACAGTGCAATCTTTTGGTGTCGATAAATGCTCAATCTGATCCATGATACGGTTTGAGGCTTGATTGGCATAAATGAGAGGGACGGAAGCGTGCTCGGCTTCTTTTCTCAGAAGGGCATTTAATCCAACAAGCCGGTACTGTAGGGCGGTGGGAGTGGGCGTGCCCCGGAAAGGGACTGTAATACCGCCGAAACGTTGGACGATTTCCATAGCCAGCGCTTCATTTCCATGGTATACGGCTTCTATGAGCTGATTTTCCAACTCAATGCGATCGCGGACAGATTGGATTCCGAAACCTGAGACCTGCTGCAATTCTTTCAAGAAAGTACGTGAGAGGTCGTCAAAAGAAGAAGCCGTGTCTAATACTGCATTCATGACTGTCAGATCACTGCCGAATAAAGTTTTTCCCAATTCTGAGATCAGTGTGTGGTAACCGCCAATGATGGACAAGTTAGGCAGCAGATCATAATATTTCCTTAATTCCCCGCAAAATTTTTCCGAAAACTGATTCTGAGAGCATATCTTTTGATAATAAGGTTTCCAGTCGTCTCCCTGCACCGTAGGCCCAGCAAAGAAAAAAACATCAGGGTCCTGCGGAAGCCTGAGCAATGAATAATAACATCCGAATGCATCTGTGACGTGGATCAGCGTCTTCCTGGGAAGCTGATGGACTCCGTCAATAAACGCTTTATGATCGTAATCGCTTCCGAGAAGCTGTTCGCGCAGTCCATGGTCAAATGGAAAAAAATCGGAACTCTCTTCTATATGGCACAGGCGTACATTGATCCGGTTTCGCTCTAATACGCATTGGACAAATGAAATGATATCTGACGGCATAATCGCTACCTCCCCGTATGCATTCTTTTCAGTGATTATAACACAATATTCAGTTTAAAAACAGTATAAGTGAATATTGTCCTATGTTTAGCTAATATTATGAGTTCTTTTTTGTGAGAAAGAACTGTAATATGGCATTATCAAAAATCATTCAAGAAAGGAAGGGAGACTTTATGGCTGAAAAACAAATGCGTCCTTTTGGGATAAGGGACAAGATGGGGTATCTGCTGGGAGATTTGGGGAATGATCTTACGTTCATTCTCTCTTCCAGCTATTTGATGAAATTCTACACGGATATTATGGGGGTGTCAGCCGCCGTTGTGGGGCTCGTTATGATGATCGCACGTTTTGTAGATGCATTTACGGATGTGACGATGGGGAGGATCTGTGATAAAAGCAAGGCGACTGGCGCAGGAAAATTCCGGCCATGGATCCGGCGCATGTGCGGGCCGGTCGCCGTGGCATCTTTCCTGATGTACCAGAGCGCGTTTGCGGGAATGCCAATGCCATTTAAGGTTGGATGGCTGTTCGTGACGTATATTTTGTGGGGGTCTGTATTTTATACCTCTATCAATATTCCGTACGGATCTATGGCATCCGCAATCTCCAATAAGCCAGAGGACAGGCAGTCCCTGTCTACATTCCGTACGGTGGGCGGTACATTGTCGGGAGTGTTCATGGGGATTCTGGTGCCTTTGATCGCTTTCGAGACAGTAGAAGGCCGGACAATCCTGGTAGGAAGCAAATTTACAATCGCAGCCGGCGTATTTTCGGTTTTGGCCGTCCTTTGTTATTTGGGATGTTATCATCTAACACTTGAGCGTGTAAAGCCCCAGCCCGTTGAGGAAACGGAAAAGGAAAGCTTCATAAAGGAATTTGGAGGACTGATAAAGAAATTATTTACAAACCGCGCACTGCTGTCTGTGATCGGAGCTATGATCTTTATGCTGCTGGCACAATTGACCGTACAGGGAATGAACAACTATGTATATCCCAATGTATATAATAATGCAGGAGCATTGTCGCTGTCTTCCCTGCTGATCATGGCGGTGGTTCTGATCTGTGCGGCATTTGCAAAACCGCTGACAAGCAGGTTCGGGCGAAAGGAGATCAGCGTGGCGGGTTCGATTCTGGCGGCAGGCTCTTATCTGGTGTGTTTTGTAATGAGGCCGTCTAATGTATGGGTGTATCTGACATTTGCCATGATTGCTTATATGGGACTGATGCTGTTCAGTATAATGTCGTGGGCGCTGATAACGGATGTGATTGATTATTCGGAAATAAAAAATGGTGTCCGCGAAGACGGAACAATCTACTCCGTGTATTCATTTGCCAGAAAACTTGGACAGGCAGCCAGCGCAGGTTTGGTAGGTGTGCTTTTGTCCATCGCAGGGTATACGGCAGAAACAGCTTTTGAGGCGGACGTTTTAAGTTCCATTTTCAACATTTCCTGTATAGTCCCGGCAATCGGATTTATCGCTGTAGCGGTTATTATGGGATTTGCATATCCGCTGAACAAAAAAATGGTAGACGAAAATGTAAAGATTCTCGCAGAGAGACATATGGATAATTAGAGGAGATAACGTATGGAAAAAATAACTTTAAATCAAAAAAAACTGACGGTGTTACATAAGATGGATTCTGCAATCACTTCATATAATATTGAAATGACAGAAGTAACCGGAGGGACCTTCTGGAAGGCATTTACTCCGGGGCAGGTAGCTGGAACAGAGGAAATATCGGCGGCGGGGCTGGCTGATAAAGAAAAAATGATGCAGGTCTTCCCGCCTGTTGATTTGAAAGAACCCAGGATCCGTACGCTCGGAAAAGCGCTGGGGCCGGTATGGGTACGGGTAAGCGGCACATGGGCAACAAGTACATATTATGATTTTGACGGGCATACGAAGGGCATCGCCCCGGAAGGATTTCAAAGCGTGCTGACAAAAGCACAGTGGGATAGTGTGTTGGACTACGTGAAAGAAATCGGTGGAAAGCTGTTGGTTTCTGTGGCAAATTGTCCAGGGGTACACAAAGAAGACAATACATTGGATCTGGAGCAGGCAAGGATGCTTTTTGCTTACAGCAGGCAATACGGCGTGCCAATCTCGGCGGCAGAATTTATGAATGAACCGAACCTGCTGGCAATGAGCGGAGCACCAGAGGGATATGGGTTGGAAGATTTTTGCAGGGATCAAGATGCGTTTTTTACGATGCTTAAGGAAGAATTTCCAGAGGTTCTCCTGGTCGGGCCGGCGGCTACCTGCGACAAAGAGGAAAGCCTGGGAGAAGCGGCAGCGGTTTTGGACACACTTCCAATCATTGCGACAAAAGACATTATGGCCGGATGTAAGGTGATGCCGCAGGTATTTAGTTATCACTATTATAATGGCGTATCGGAAAGAGGCGCGGCCATGGGAGGCCATTGGGAGGCTGAGGAAGCGGTAACAGAGGATTATCTGCAGGTGGCGGAAAAAACATGTGGGATTTATCTGCCGCTGCGGGACAGGTTCTGTCCGGGCGCCCCTTTATGGGTTACGGAATCTGGAGCGGCTGCATGTGGAGGAAATTCGTGGGACTCTACGTATCTGGATGTGATCCGCACGGCAAATGAACTGGGGATGTTTTCCAGTATGACAGAGGGAGTGATCTTCCACAATACGTTTGCTTCGTCTGATTATGGACTTTTAGATCCGGTTACCCATCTTCCGAGACCGAATTACTGGATATTTCTGCTCTGGTCCCGTTTGATGGGGGAAACAGTGTATCGTACGGAGGAACCGATCCGGGAAGGGGTACATTTATTTGCCAACAGCCGAAAAGACGGAAGGGACGGAGCGGCATACCTGCTGATCAATAACAGCAAGACGGAAGTGACAGAAGCTGACTTGGAAAACGGAGCGGATGTATACCGTTTAACAGCGCCGTTTATGCGTTCGACAGATATGTATCTGAACGGAAAAAAACTCACGATGGAAGACGATCTCACAATGCCGGATCTGAAACCAGAGCGTTGTGAAGGCGGAACTTTAAAAATCGAGCCGGGAGAGATCGCATTTCTTCTTTTGTAAAGTACTTACGCAAGAGCGGCACATTATAACAGGACAGAGGGGAGATGTTATTCTCCCCTTTATTCTTTTGCGGAAGCGGAATCCGTCCGGTACTGCAGCGGCGTGATGCCATATTTTTTCTTGAATACATTCTGAAAATATGCCTGGCTGGAAAAGCAGAGGTAGCTGCTGATCTCACTCAACGGTTTATCGGTGTAGGTCAGCAAGCTCTTTGCTTCTTCCAGCTTGCAGCGCATGATAAAGCTGCTGATATCAAACCCCAGTTCTTCTTTGAAGCGGCGCGTGATATAGGAACGGCTCTTCCCGATAAAGTCCGCCACGTCGTCTACCCGCAGTGGCTCGTTGGGGCGCTGGGAGATGAACTGCAGACAGTCAAACACTTCCTTTGACATCCCCTGGATGGGAAGCTTTTGTTTTGCGACCCGCGTGGCAAAATCAATGAGCATGGTATAGGAAAGGGTATCCATGATTTCGATGCGTAAGGTTCTTTCGCATTCCTGGATATACAGGTCGCTGAGTTGGTACGCCTGCTCCGTGTCCAGACCTCCGGCGATCGCGGCCCTTGCGGCGAGCGTTGTTGTCACGATGAAGAGGTTGCGCCGGTTTCGGATCGGGTTATTAGACAATTGGCCTGTAATCTGATTTTCCGCAGGATAGCTCAGCAGCAGGGGCTTGATTTTCTGTGCGTCACCTGTCTTAATGCAGTCGATCAGCTGCAATTCAAGATCAAAGGTATTGTGAAAATCCAGGTACTCGCGCTTGTCATACATCAGATTAGAATAGCGCTTCGAGATGTCCTCCTGTATCATGGCGCCGATCCGCGTGTCGAAGTGTTCGGCGATATTGATCTCCTTCCGGTTGATGCAGAGATGAAGGAAGGAAAGCATAGATAAAAACTGGTGGAAGGATACCCTCGGGGTGTTCAAAAACACCTGCGTCATCTCTTCGGCCGCTTCACCCGACAACTGCCCCTCATGGAGAAAGTTATGGACTGTTTCGTCAGAACAGGGGGTACTGAACAGCGGACCCAGGATCAGGTAATCCATCTTGGAAAGGGAATCATCGATATTGACCATTCCGAAATAGGCATAGCTGTCCGTAATAAAATAGTCCGGGTTTTTATAAAATTTGATCTTGTCGGCAAGCACCCTGCTGTGGTGCTCCATTTTCTGGAATGCGGAAGGGCACGACCAGATAAAGTGTTCCGGCCAGTGGTAATAAGAGATCGGCATAAAGGTGCTTGCAAAAAATCTTTGGCAAAATGCGTCCATGCAGGGAATCACCCCGGAAAGCCAGGCATACATGGGAAGCATTGTCAGTGAAGCCTTTATGGAATTTGACAAACATACGCTGATGCCGTTCTACCAGAAGATGAATGACGCGATCCGCACAGAGAGCGGGCGCGCGCTGGCAACAGGCGGGAATATTTACTGCAGCGCAAACTTTACCTCCGGGATCGGGCGTGTAAAGGGTCCGGACGGAAATCCCGAACCCCGGCAGATATACGCGCCTCACGGATATGATTCCGTAGTAGACAGCGATAATTATGAAAATTTCAGCCAGGAAAATGTGGTGGCTCTGTTTGCAGATAAACGTACCACCCAGGAACGCCTTCAGATGCCGGTGATCGTCGGGGAATGGGGAGCATTTCCAAGCAAAGATTTTTCAAACCGGCTGATCGATCAGATGAATGAGATCCTGGAAAGCTATTTATGGAGTTCCGCATATTGGCAGTATCTGCCGGGAATGGAAGAGGATAAAAATTATTCTGCATTGAAGAGGGCCTATCCTGCCTGGACAGACGGAGTGCTCAAAAGCTATCATTATGACAGGCAGAAAAAGCAGTTCCAGGTTTCCTGGACTGGAAAGGAAGTGATCTGTTATCTTCCGTTTATGGATTATCAGTTCATCGGAAACGGCGTCCTGAAAACAGAGACGGTGAAAAAACAGCAGGATTCTGTTTATGTAAAGATTACATCTGAGCAGGCCGGAGAGATGTCCGTGGTGATCAGAAATAAATAAATTTTAAGCGTAAATAAAGTGCAGTATCCCAAAAGAGGCTGCACTTTTTCAAAGAAAGAATGTTTGTAACTACTCAGAACAGGATAGCGCATTTACTGCGCTATCCGTACGAAAACGTATGAACTGTAAGAGCAATCCCCATTGCCGTACGCAATTTTCATGGGATTGCAGTGTATCTGCGAGGATACTGAGCAGATACGAATGTTTCAAAATTATGGAGGAGATTACGATGAAATTCGGATATTTTGATGATGAGCGCAGGGAATATGTGATCACGACGCCAAAGACGCCGCTCCCGTGGATTAATTATCTTGGCAGCAGTGATTTTTTCAGTCTGGTTTCCAATACCTGCGGCGGCTATTCTTTTTACCGGGATGCCAAACTCCTGCGCCTGACGCGCTACCGCTACAATAATGTCCCGGCGGACAATAACGGGAAATATTTTTACATCAGAGAGGGAGGCGCCATATGGAATCCAGGCTGGCAGCCCACGAAGACGGAACTGGATTCTTATGAGTGCCGCCATGGAATGGGCTACAGCAGATTCTCTTCCGCGAAAAACGGGGTGGAGGCTTCGCTGCTGACTTTCGTTCCGATTGGGGATACGTGCGAGATCAGCAGGCTGACCGTCAAAAATTGTACGCACCGGGCAAAATACCTGCAGTTATTTTCTTACGTAGAATGGTGCCTCTGGAATGCGGATGACGATATGAAGAATTTCCAGAGGAATTTAAGCACCGGAGAGGTCGAAGTCAAAGGTTCGGCTATTTATCATAAGACGGAGTACAGGGAACGGAGGAACCATTTCGCAGTTTACGGAGTCAATACGCCCATTGACGGATTTGACACGGACCGGGACGCGTTTTTGGGGGAATACCGCGGGGCGGATGCCCCTCTGGCGGTGGAGTCAGGGACATGCACGAATTCTGTGGCAAGCGGCTGGTCGCCCATTGCGTCCCATCAGATCAATCTGACCTTACTGCCGGGAGAAGAGAAAACCTATATTTTTAATCTGGCGTATATCGAAAACCCGGAATCCGAAAAGTGGGAAACGCCGGGCATTGTGAATAAGGCGCGTGCGGAAAAGCTTCTGGAAAAATACGGAAATGAGGCGGCGGCAGAGAAGGCATTTTCAGAATTAAACCGTTATTGGGACCGGCTGCTTTCCAGATTCCATGTGGAAACGGCGGATGAGAAGGTGAATCGGATGGTCAATATCTGGCATCAGTATCAGTGCATGGTGACGTTTAACATGTCGCGTTCCGCATCCTACTATGAATCCGGCATCGGGCGCGGGATGGGATTCCGGGATTCCTGCCAGGACCTGCTCGGGTTTGTCCATCTGATACCGGAGCGGGCCAGGGAACGGATTCTGGATATAGCTTCTACCCAGTTCCCGGACGGGAGCGCGTACCATCAGTATCAGCCTTTGACGAAGAAAGGAAATTCAGATATCGGCAGCGGCTTTAATGACGATCCCTTATGGCTGATCGCGGGAACAAGTGCCTATGTGCGCGAGACCGGGGACTCTTCGATCCTTTCGGAAATGGTGCCTTTTGACAATTGTGAGGATACGAAAGTCCCGCTTATGGAACATCTGAGACGCTCCTTTGAATTCACGGTCAGCCACAAAGGACCCCACGGGCTTCCGCTGATCGGACGGGCGGACTGGAATGACTGCCTGAACCTAAATTGCTTTTCCGAACACCCGGGAGAACCTTTTCAGACTTTCGGGCCAAGTGAAGGGCCGACGGCAGAGTCGGTATTCATTGCAGGAATGTTTGTAAAATATGGAAACGAGTATGCAGACCTGTGCCGCCTGATGGGTATGGGGGAAGAAGCGGAACGGGCCCGCAGGGAAACAGAAAAAATGAGGGAGGCAGTCCTGGAATACGGATGGGACGGAGAATGGTTCTTAAGGGCCTATGACTCGTATGGCGGCAAGGTTGGCTCAGACGAGTGCGAGGAGGGGAAGATTTACATAGAGCCCCAGGGATTCTGTACGATGGCAGGGATTGGTGTAAAGGAGGGGCTTGCTGAAACGGCCCTTGATTCTGTGAAATCGCGCCTGGACACCAGATACGGCGTAATGATCCTTGCGCCGTCCTATACCAGATATCACCTGGAACTTGGCGAGGTCAGTTCTTATCCGTCCGGATATAAAGAAAACGGGGGCATATTCTGCCATAATAATCCCTGGATTTCCATTGCGGAGACCGTGCTTGGGCGCGGGAACCGCGCGTTTGAAGTGTATTCCAGAACCTGCCCTGCTTATGTGGAAGCATTCAGCGAAGTCCACCGGACAGAGCCCTATGTATATTCCCAGATGGTGGCAGGCGCAGATGCCAGACGCTTTGGGGAAGCAAAGAACAGCTGGCTGACAGGAACAGCCGCATGGACGTTTGTCAATATTTCACAGTATATCCTCGGGATTTATCCGACTCTTCGCGGCCTGGAGGTCAACCCCTGCGTGCCGGAAGGTTTCGGAGAATTTACAGTCACCAGGGAGTACCGGGGGGGCAGTGTACCATATCACGGTCAGCAATCCAGATAACATCCAGAAAGGAGTCAGGAAAGTCTTTGTGGATGGGAAACCGGTGGAAGGCTGTGTGATTCCATATGAGGAGGGAAAGAAAGCATATAAAGTGGAAGTCATTATGGGTTAGCATGTATGTTAAAATCGGCTATGCTCATCTGAATTTATTGTAAAATTACTACCAAGAGAATCATGAAATATATGATTCCAGTGCAAAATAGCACCAATTCAAAGCATCTTGCACAAAAAGAACTAATTTTCGTATAATTTTGGTGAGATTAAAAGTGCAGATTAGACTGATTTATTGTGCATATCGACGTACGATTTTTTCTAAACAGTATTTTGCACTGCGATCATAATATACTTGAAAAGAAATGATTGTATGAAAAATGGGGAGGGATTTTGAGTACAAAGGAATAACAGTATTTGCAGCAATATCAAATTAAACCTAAAGAATATGTGTATTTAAAAAGTGGCACAGCCAAAAACAGGCATGCACCACTTTTTTTGTTGCAAATAAATACTGAGCAGCCAGAGGATCATACATTATATATCTGGAAGCCTCGTTCTCCGCCACACTCCAGTTTGATTTCAGAAAAATCAGATTGGAGGTAAGGAGAATGGCCTACAATAAGGCAAAAGAAGAATATAAATGGAAGCAATGGAAAGAAAAAGAAGAGAGACAACTCCGAGAATTCGGAATGGATGAAGATTCCATACAGGAGTTGCGCCGAAGCGATTGGGAGGAATTTAAGTCGGACAGGCGTTTTTATGATCATCACAGTGCGTTTCAAGGATATCCGGAAAGGGAATACCTGATGTTGTACCGTCAGGATATGAAAGGGGTTTCGGAATTATTGGATGAAATCAGTGATGAGAGACTTTTAAATGTTTTGCTTGATGCAGACTATAGGACGCTGCAGATTCTTCTTTTGAAGATTATGGGGTTTTCAATCGTGGAAATTGCGAGTCGGTTGAGGATGAGTAAGAAGTCTATTTATTGCAGGATTGAACGGCTGAAGAAAAAAATTAAAAAATTTTTATGAGGTGCGAGGAAAAAGTGGTGTTCTCAGCGGCTATTTAAGTAGAAAGAGAAATTTTGCTGTCGGTTTATCTTTTGATAAACTGCAGTGCAACCCTTTCAGCTGCACATTGACAACTTTATACCAGCATTACAGGTACGTTCCCGCAAGTAGAAGCGTGACAAGATAAGCGCCAGGACGGGCGGAATCGGCCGCTATACGGACGAAGATGCGGCTTCCCGATGATGGAAGCTGGCAAGAAGAACTCGGCTTTCGTCCATACAGCGTCAGTTTCCGCCCCGAGCGATCCATTATACTTGAAACAAGGCCGCGGCTGGCTTTCCGCCATGATCACAAGCGGGGGATAATGATACACATTTGCTAAAGAAAAAAGCAGGATGAAATTCAGGTTGTAATCAGCAAGACCTTTCGGACATCCGTGAACGGCATCTTGTACGGCATACAGGCATAGATAAGTAAGAAAATACCTGATAGGACAGCGCAGGATATTTCCAGGCTTGCTGTCAGTGGAAAGTGATATCACTCAATGCATGCGGAGCGCTTCCGGCACTTGGTAGTGCAGTGAGACCAGGCGGATATTTTTTACAGACACAGACAGGAAAACAGGCGGATCCAACTATCAGGAAATCAGCCCACACCGTATCAGCCAGATGCCTGCCTGTAATGTTCCCTGCCATTATAAGTGGTGGCTGGCTTTCGGGGATGCGAGGGCAAATACGAATGCCAAAAATGAAAAACATATGATAACTGTTCAGGACAGGACGGCGTATTTACTGCGCTGTCCGTATGGAAATTCATAGATTGCGGCAGCAAGCCTCATTGCACAGGCAATGTTCATAGACTTTCAGCCGTATCTATTAAGGATACTGAACAGATACAAAATGAAATCAATCGAAGTGTGACGTTGATATCAGATACCATGCGGCTGTGGGAATCCACGGCCGCATGCATGTGATACCAACGCCATACAGGATACTCTCGGAAAGACTTTATGCCAGGTCTATGCGAGGAGTCCGGAGAGAAAATCAGCCATAAAAATGGATGTGGGGGGACTTTTCGGGAGTGTCTACATAAAGAAAGGTAATGAAAAAATGAATTACGATTACGAAGAGCAGGAGACTGGCCGGGAAGAAAATCAGACAGCGGATGGAAACAAAAAAGGCGGCATGACAGTTCTGGTGGTAGAACCGCTGAAACCAGCCTATCTCAAAACCATTTCCGGCGATCTAAAATCTCTCCAAAAGGAAGTCGGGGGACTGATCGATGCCACATATCCGTTTGAAGACCGGGTGGCGGTGGTACTGAACGATAGAGGAAAACTGGATAATCTTATGCCGAACCGTGGGCTTTATGACAATGACGGAAACCTTTATGACATCGTGGCAGGGAGATTTCTGGTGGTTGGATTGGGGGAGGAAAGTTTCTGTTCCCTGAATGAAGAGATGGCGACGAAATATCTGGAGAAATATAAGGCTCCCGAAATGGCAGTCTGCATCAATGGGAAGTTGGGAATGCTCCCGATACCGGAAGAGTGGACAAGAGGCAGGGATTCAGTCAGTAAAGAACCTAAAAACGGCAGAAGTCAGGAGAAAAAAATCAGAAAGAGAAGCAGGGCAGATGAAGGACGTTGAAAAAAATCTAGCCGTACAGGCGGAAAAAAATGGATACATCGGATGGTGCCGTAACAAGGCTCATGAGGAGATCGACTATATTTTTCAGGAACTCATGCCGAAGCACGGGTTAAATGTCCGGGAAGCGCAGCTCCGTCTGAGCCATGAAATGTTGGATTCCTTATGGGGAAAGCAGATCGCGTTGTGTGACGCAGGGGTAGGCATTGGGAAAACATACGCATATTTGACCGCATGTATCATCCTGGATAAATATGGGGAAAAGGGCGGGAGTATTTCAAAACCTGGCTGCCATCCGGCGGTCATTTCCACCTCTAGCATTGCGCTGCAGGATGCAATCCTGAAAGAATACATCCCATTTTTATCCCGGATCCTGTTGGAAGAAAACCTTATCAGGAGACCACTGAAAGCGGTCGTCCGGAAAGGGAAAGAGCATTTTGTATGTGACCAACGTCTGGAACAGCGGCTTTCCGCCATTCAGGGCAAGCGGAAAAATGAGGATCAAAGACAAGCCCTGCTCTCACTGCGGACATCTTATGACATGGATCAGGCTCACGGGCTGAGCGGGTTTGACCGGAGGCTTATATGCGTTCCCAAATTCTGCCCGAAGAATTGCCCGGGGAGGCAAACCTGCCGTTACCGGAGGTATCTGGAACGGGTCAAAGGCGCGGGGATCCATTTTCAGCTCTGTAACCATAATTATCTGCTTGCGGACGCCTCCCACCGGGCAAAAGGCTACCGCCCGCTCTTATCCGATTACCGGGCGTTGGTGATCGACGAAGCCCACAAGCTTCCGGAAGCGGCGGGGCAGATGTGCGGAAAATCCCTGTGCAGTGACGATATTCAAGAAATCTGCTACATGTTGGAAAAGGAGCATCAGGGCATCCGCGCCGGACGCTTAAAGGCAAAGATGAAAAAACTCTTTCATGTGATCGCAGAGAATCATACTTTCGAGCAAGAGCAAAGGATTGCATTTCAGCAGACGGAAGAATGCGTCTCCGCAATCAAAGAAAGCGCTGCTTTCCTATATGAAATGGCCCGGCGATGCAGGGGGAGTGTTTCCAAATGGGTGCGCGGCCGGCTGGAAGAAGCGGGGATGGTCCTCTGCTATTTTTTGGTCCCCAACAGGAAATATATTTTATATCTGGAGCAGGATGGGGAGCGGCTCCCGGTATTCTGCGCCACCAGCCGGAGGGTTCCGGCATATCTTGATAAAATGTTATGGGAGCGGGGAATCCCGGCAATCCTAACCAGCGGGACCCTAAAAGCCGGAAATGGATTTCTGCGGATCAGACAGACGTTGGGCTTGGAGGAAACGAACCGGAAAAAGAAGACCGGGGTACAGGAATACGTGGCAGAATCTCCGTTTGAATATAAGAGGAACTGCCTGCTTTATCTTCCCCAGGATGGAAAGCAGCTTCGGCATGGGAGCCAGGAGGAATCCGCCTGGATCGCAAAGCAGATCAAACAGCTCACCAGTTCCACCCATGGGCATACGCTGGTGCTGTTCACATCGTATTCCCTGATGGGGAGTGTCTACCAGATTCTCCGTGGGTGTCTGCCATATACCATGGTGGAGGTGTGGCGGCACACGCAGGAGGAGATCATGCGGTTTAAAAAGCTGAAGAACGCGGTGCTGTTCGCGGCCGGTTCCTGTTGGGAGGGCGTGGATTTCCCGGGGGATATGGTTTCATCGCTGATCATTGTCAGGCTCCCGTTTGCTGTGCCCGACCCCGTGAGGGAAGCAGAGAAGGAACAGTATGGGAACCTGCGGAGATATATTGAGGCGGTTGCCGTGCCGGACATGCAGAAGAGGCTCAAGCAGGGGTTCGGCAGGGCCATCCGGACAGAAACGGACACCTGTGTGGTGACCATCCTGGACCAGCGGGCGGCAAGGGGCGGAAGATATTATGAAGATGTGCTGTGCGCCCTGCCGTCCTGCCAGATGGCAGAGTCGATGGAAGACGTGGAAAGGTTCATCCGCAGGCGGAAGAATGTGGATTATTATATGTAGACCTGCGATTGTTGGTCAGAGCATTTACCGCAAACTTTCAGGCATTGTTGGTTCTCACCAAAAAACAGGAGGGTTCGGGAAGGAAAGTTTGTTGGTATTTCAGGGGCAGTTTCCGGCGGTTTGGTGGTATTGGTAGATGGCTTTGTAAGTATGGAGTGGGTATACTGTATATAGCGTATAGATGTTAGGACAGGACGGCGCAAGCACTGCGCAGTCCGTACGAAAACATAGATACCGCGGGAGCAAGCCCCATTGCCGCAGGCAATTTTCATGGGCTTGCGGGGAAAATGTGAGGGAACCGAGCAGGTTCTATAGCGTCAGAGAAGAAAGGAAGTGAAAGAAAATGAAACAGTATAAAGTAGGCTTCCAGAAGGATGGGACGGTGAAATATTATTTTATCCGGGACGTGGAAACGTTGGAGCTGTGCCTGTTTCCTACAAAATATCTGACGCATCTGACAAGGGCAAACCGTTCCCCGAATACCATCCGCAGGAGCGCCTTTTCCATCTGCTATTATCTGGAATATCTGGATGAAAAAGAAATGGAGCTGACCGATGTGTATGAGATGGATTTTGAGACACAATACGGACATTTCTCGGATTACTTAAACTGGCTGAAGCTTGGAAAACATAAAGAGAATACGGAAAAGCTGCCGGATAATGGAACCTGCAACGCATATTTAAAGGATGTGTTCAGGTTCTATCTTTTTCTGGAAATGCAGACGGGGCAGACCGGGCAGCTGTCCGTATTATCCTACAGCCAGATGACGGTGCCGAATGCGGCCGGTGTGAAGAGGACGCTGCGTTTTAAATCATTCAAAGGCTACTTGAAGGAGGAAGAACGGAAAGTCCGGGCGGCAGAAAAGTGTGAGATCGTGAGGATACTGGAATCCTGCACCAACTGCCGTGACCAGGTATTGATCCTGCTGACTTCGGAGCTGGGATTCCGGATCGGAGAGGTTCTGGGGATTGACTATACGAAGGATATCGACTATGAGAACCATGAGATCCGGGTGGATTTCCGGGATGACAATGAGAACGATGCACGGGCGAAGAATGCGGAGGAACGCAGGGGAAAGATCAGCAAAGATACCTTTGATTTCCTTTTGTATTACCTGTCGGAATATTGGGATATGATCCAGAAACAGAATTACCTGTTTATCAATATCAAAGGTGATACGGCAGGGAAACCGATGAAGGTGGACAGCGTCTATGATATGTTTGAGCGGATGGAGAAAAAGACAGGGATCAGGATCACGCCCCACATGCTCCGGCGGTATTACGCGAACATGAGATGGGAAGCGAACTGGCCCCTGGAGATGATCAGCCAGGCCCTTGGGCACAAGCATCTGGATACTACGATACGGTATCTGAATGTTTTGGATGATAAGCTGAAAGCGTCAAGCAACGAATTTTACAGCAGGTATTCCAGCCTGTATGGGATACAGGATCTGCTAGGGAGGAGGTGAGGACAGGTGGCGGTTGTTTATCCTTTATGGCAGGCAGAAAGACTGGAAGAATCAGCGGAAGAGATAGAGAGACGGAAAAAACAGCTAGAAGATGAGATTGATGCCTGCACTGAAGTACAGGGATCATATCGAAATAAAGTAAAGAAATTTTTGACTATACAGGAAATATGGCATATTTCCGAAATGGATTATTTGATACGGGCTCAGTATGAAGAATTTCTAAAAAAAGAAGTTGCTCCGGGATCGTGGAGAATGTACCTAAAGGGCTTTGACCGAATCAAACAACATTCCATCAGGGAACAGATGGAGACGCTGGCAGGAAGAAATAAGGCTTTAAAGTTTAGCAACCAGATTCTATTTCTGCCATACCATCCAGATCAGGAACTTGCGCTTCAGTTTGAAAGGGCAACAAAAAAAGCGGAGCTGGTGTGGGATTTTAGCAGGAAAGCACCGGAGACCATGAAACGTCAGATTTTTGTGGTACTTCATTCAATTATTAGTTCTGGCGTAAATAAAAAAATAACATGTCGAAATTTGTTGGCATTAAGGAAATTTTATAATTTTTGTGTGAAAAATCACATAGAAGATATAGAAAAGCTAGAATTGAGACAAATTCAAAAGTTTAAAGAGTCATTATCTGGAAAACAAGAGCAAGAAGCCACTATGCATGTGGTTGACTTCAGCCGAAAAGCTGTTTTTTTGGAAACAGATGAGATACATTGGAATGCAAATGTCTGGTATCTGGAACGATTCCATTTTGAAAGTACACGGATCAATCCGGCAAACCCAGTGTTAAGCCTGTCTTTTGCGGAGGTTACCAACAAAGGAAACCGTAAATTATTGCAGCAGTATATGAAGTATGGGTTGGGGATTACACACCTGTCAATTTCAAATTTGAGATCAGAATTCATTATGATAAGGAGATTTCTTGAATGGTTGGATGTAAGGATGGCTGCGTCAGAGAATGTATGCGGTGTAGATGAAGAGATTATGGAAGATTATTTTAAGAGCCGGGGAATATCAGGAATACAGGAGGAATCTTATAATTCAGAAGTAATGGCTATTTTGCACTTTTTCGATTATCTTATGGTAAAAGGAAAGATAAAAGCGGTGCCATTCCACAAAGAATATTTACTGAAAAAGACTTTCCCGACACATCACGACCGTAGCGTTACGGATGCTGTGCAAATGGAAATACTCAGCAAACTGCATTTTTTTCCAGAAGAGCTGCGACTGATGTTCCTGCATCTGTGGGGTATCGGGCTACGTGCCAGTGAGGTGTGCGCATTGAAGGGCGACGCTTATTATGTACAGGGCAGGGATGCATGGATCAAGGTTTACCAGATTAAAATGAAGACGTATAAGAGGATACCGATTCCGGCAGCAATATATAAGCTGATGAAAGTTTTCATAAGAAAATATCATATCGAAGCGGAAGATTATGTGTTTCAAAACAGAAAGGGCGGAGCATATAGCTATAACACATTTCGCACAAACATGATAAAGTTTTGTGATAAAAACCATATTGCCGGAGGTGAATACCTATTCCAATCCCATGCTTACCGTCATACAGTGGCAACGGTATTTTATGACGATGAAGTATCTATTCAGGGGCTAAGGGACTATCTTGGGCATGAACATGAAGAGATGACGAGGCAGTATATTGATTATATGCCGAAGAAAATATCGAAAGCTAATGAAAAATATTTCCTGGAGTCCAAAAACAGTCTGGGTTCTGGGATAAAGAGGTGTAAACGTGGAGGATAAAATTTATTTAGCGGAGCTGGAAAGCTATCAGTATGCGACAGAGGAACAAAAGAAACGTTTTGGCAAGAATCCCTGTTTTGATCTGATGCGTCTTCCGACACAGACCATGCGGGAGGAATTGAGAACTTATATTTTGCGTCGAAGCCGGGAAATTACAATTATATCATTATACGATGAACGGAAAGAGTATAGCCGCTTATGTCGGTTTTTAGAGAAGAAGGGTAGAGTCGAGAGCCTGAAGGATAAGGAAAAGGAGATATGGATTCGGCAGCTGCGGGGCTGGATGATGTCAGAGGGAATCCCGCTGACCAGAGAAGAAAAGGGTGCTTTTGGTAAAAAGAAAGTTGTAAAATCCGATTTTATATCCTTTTTCGAGCGGGTTCTGGATTCCCTGCTGCCAGGGGACAACAGAAGTGAGACAGAAAAAGATGTGTGGAGATTGGACGGCTGGATATTGAGATTAAGGAGAATTTGATAAAAAATTTTAAAACATTGAATTTCACCGAGATTTTTCAAAAGGATATTCGGGAGGAAGTGAAAAAGGCAGTGTACTTCCAATTAAAAGCAGAAGCAATATCCAGCGTGGCAAGAGAACTGACAGCGATGAGGCGGCTGTCAAAATATTTACGGAAAAAATACTCAGAGATACTATCCTGCCGGCAAATTGACCGTGAAGTGATGGAAGAATATCTCGTCTATTTAAAGACAGAGGATACGTCCACCAAACATTTTCATGGCGAACTGACAAGGCTCCGGTCGCTGCTTGAAGCAGTGGGAAAAATTTGTGGCTTTCCACAATTGGAAAACCTGATTCTGACCCGTGACATCCCGCCTACGCCAAAGGCAGAATTTAAATCTTATTCAGACGCAGAACTGAAACGGCTGAATGCATTTCTTGTAAAGATGGACGAGCAGACAGCCAGATTAATGATCATCCACCAGATGTTGGGGACACGGATTTCCGATACGCTGACGCTTAAAATGGACTGCCTGCGTGAGGTTGACGGAAGTACGGTGATATGGATCAGGCAGATGAAAACACATCCATATGAAAAGGAAATCAGCGGTGAGCTTGCGGAACTGATTCGGAAAGCGATGGATTATACCAAAGAAAGATTTGGAGAAACAGAATATATTTTTGTAAATGAGAAGGAGCCAACCAGACCGCTGCAGTATAACACAGTTCAGTATAGGGTTCTCCATATGATACATAAAGAAGATATCCGGGATGATGAAGGAAATTTATTTGGATTTGGAACCCATATGTACCGCCATTATTATGGTGTGAAGCTGACGGAGATGCATCTGGATGACTGGACAATTGCAAAGCTACTGGGGCACAGCAGTATAAAAAATGTGAAGTATTACCGGAAGATGAGCAATCAGTTGCTTGCGGATGAAACCCGCAGGGCAAGGCATAAACTGTCGGAACTGATACTGGCAAATTTAGACGGATGGGATGAAGAATATGAGCAAATACGATACGATGATAGCCTTGAATAAGAAAGCCAGCGAGGAAAAAATGGATAAGGCGAAGAAAGCGATCTGGAAGATGCTAGAGGACGGAGAAAAGGTTACGATTCCAAAGCTGATGGCAAAGACCGGGCTGTCCAGAGGGTTCTTTTATAAGAATCCGGCTGTACGTAAGGAGTTTGACAGAGCAATGCAGCAACAGGCCGGCATGGTGGATCCGAAGCGGTATATTGGGGACATGGCGCTTAAAAGCAGGGTAGAACTGCTGGAACTGCAGGTGAGGGAGTTGAAGAGGGAAAATGAAAGGTTGGAGAAAGAGAAGAAAAAGCTGGAGAAAGCGCTGGATAAGAAGGAGATGAATTTCATAAAGAATCTGTAGGTGGCGTGAAGCGGGAACTGGGAGACAGAATAAAATAGAATATGATCCAGAGACAGTCATAAGTATGGTATAAGTACGGATGGCTGTTTTGATTGAATAAAAAGAGAACGGATAAATCGCTATTTGTTATTCAGAAAAAACTGTTAAATTATAAAAATATAATGGACTCAGAAAAGATTATAAGATAAAATATAACGTAGTATATTTTTTACATAATCAAGGAGAACGCATATGGAACAGGTAAATAGTATTACGGATTATTTGAAAATTATAGACCGCTATAGAGCATATTCACAAAAATATTATAGAGGGCAACTTCAAAAATATAAGACTATACCATCATCTGTTGCAAGAGATCAAGGTTATGCTTTACATGAAAGTGATATTTATCATGAATCTATAAAGATGAAAGCGGATGAATTTAGAGAATTGCATACGCCGATAGAAAAGTTGGCGAAATTGCAGCATTATGGTATTCCTACCCGTCTGGTAGATGTGACAATTGATCCATTGATTGCGCTATATTTTGCTGTTGAAAATGTAGAAGATTTATCTCCTGGCAATGTTTATCTGTATCTGGCTAATGGATTTTCAATTGACAGTAAAGAAGCTAGGACGTTGTCAATACTTCCCACCATTTCTGCTCTAAAAAAAGATAATATTAGAAGCGAATATGAAAGATTATTTGGAGAGTGCCTTTCAGATAAAGAAATATTAGAACTGGTGGATAATCCGGTTATTATACAATATTCGGAAGAATTACAAAAGGCAAATCCACGGCTGTATAGCCAGCAAGGAACTTTTCTGATTTGTGCAAATGCAGTTATTAATGGTGAAATAACTGATACGCTTAAATCATTAGATACGATTGAAGCGGATTACGTTATTCACATACCGTATGAATACAAAAAGAAAATCAAAGATGAACTTGATTTAAAATATGGCATTAATCGACCGCGAATCTATCCCGAATTGCCGTCAGTTGCTGATTATATAAAAGAAAAATACAAAGAAGAAAACATATCACTGGACGGGAAATACAGTATTGTAAAAAAAGAAGATGTTTCACATGCTCTGGCGAGGCGCATTTCAATTACAATTGTGTTGAATGATATGTTACAAATAGATCAAATTAAAAATATTGTTATTAATGTAATTGAACAGCATAAACATCATGAAAATGTAATATGGGTATATGTGGCCCGTAATGGAGATGACTATATTCTTTCTAATTGGATTTTATATGGTCAATGGATTGATCCAAGATTAAATAAAAAGTATCATCCAATCCACTTAAAAAATTATGAAGACGGATATTATTGGGAGTATAATAATTCATATAGCACGATGGCTGAATTTTATCAGAAGAATATATTTGATGAGGATAAAAATCTATTCATTTATCATAAAAATGTATGGAAAGAATTTTTGGAAATTTATGAAGAACTCCTATATACATTCCAAAACGGAATGTGGAATGACTTTATTATAAAAGTTAATAATCAAAAGTCTCAAATAACCAATTTATATATGAAATTATCAGATTTTGGACATTCTCATGATACCGGCTTTGATGATTTCCTGAAAGAATTTTCTTATTTTATGTGCGATATTGATAATGTACATTATTGGATAGAAAATAAAACAATTCCAGAGAGAGGAATGAAATATCAAGTTGAAAAGATATTTCAGAGAACGGAGATTAAAAAAGTACAGATTAAGCAGGGATTATTTGAATGGGAAAATAAACTTCAAATTACAAATCAGGACTATCAAAATATAGATCCTTTAGGATCGAAATAAATATAGAAAAGAATTTGAAAACAGCCATAGGCACAAAAGAGGTGTTGATGGCTGTTTTGGTTACTATATAAAAAAGAGCAATAGTTGGTCAGATGGCCGGATCGGGTTGACAAAGTATCATTTAAAATGCCAAAGGGATGACACAATACACTCGTTTGCATCCTGTTAAACCCAGTGTTTTCAAGGCATATCAGGGGGCTACCCAATTTTATAGATGAGCCTACCAGCAATCTTGACAGCTTAAATGAAGCAGTCATATTGAAATCCCTGCGGGAAGAAAGGGATGGAAAAACAGTTGTGCTGGTGTCCCACAGACAGTCCACCATGCGGATTGCAGACATTGTTTACTCCGTGGAAAGCTTGTCACAGACAGCTATGGCTCTCCTCAGGGAACGCTGAAAGCAGTTACGGTAGATTCCTGGCAGCAGGACAGCAGCGGGGCCAAGATATCCGATAATTATGGGACGGATTATCCGAATCAGGTGACGTTTCCATTGATTCCGGAAGCCGTGAAAGACGGTTATGCGCCGCTGCAGGTATACGTTCCGATTATGGAAGCTATTTCTGCAGGCACAGGAACCCAGTCAGTGTTTCTTTGCCTTGACTGGGATACTTTAAAATCCGCGGCAGAGGATGATGATGATTTTAACGATAATCAAAACGAGAATCAGAGTCAGAACGAGAATCCCGGCAATACTTCCACGCCTCAAAGCAGCCCTGCTTTCAATCATTCCCTTACCGGCGGAAATGGCTCAAATCCTGGAGGAAGCGCCTCTGCAAAAAACAGTGCTGCAGGCTCGATTGGGAAAAGCAGTATATCTTCTCAGACGAAAATAGCAGATACCGGATTATCGGAGCTTGCAGGGCTGTCGTCAGAGGTGGCGCCGATGGCAGAGACGCCAGCCAAAACTGCTGCAGAAACCCAGGCCGCCAGGCAGGATACGATATCTTCCGGCGAAGCTTCAGACGAGAGAAATCCAGCGGCAATTCCGACGGTTATGAGTGTTCTGATGACAGGCGCGGGCATTTTATTCAAGCTTAAAAGCAGAGGAGGTCTGTAAGATGCAGAGGAAGTCCACTACAGGGATAGCAGCAGTATTGTTTCTTTTGCTGATGAGCGTTCTGCATCCGGCGATTTTGGCCCAGGCGGCAGCGGGGACGGTATACAGCTGTACCATCAACCGCTGCTATGCGCATCCCGTTACAGGCGAGATTGAAGATTCGGGCGGTCAGGCTTCCTATGCCACTGGACAGGGCATGGCAGAAGGCGCAGTTGGCAGCGCCGGAATTATGGAAGTAACGGAAGACGGCGCATATTATCTTACGTTTCGCATTGGCCTGATAGACTATATTTCGGGCCAGACTTTTTTTGTGCAGAATGTAGGAGATACCGAATGGACGGCGGTGACGCCGACAGTAACAGCAAATGGTTCCGACAGCAACGGCGCGACTTCGGACCTGTGCATTCCGGCGCCAAGCGAAAACTGTATTGTAAAAGGCAGCATGTATGTAACGCCGATGGGAAGGGATGTGATTTTTTATTTCTATCCGAATAATTATACCAAGGGCAATACGACAGACATGACGGCTGCCGTGGTGACTGAATCTGCAGAAAACCAAGGGGATGGGGCGCCGCCAGACAGCGATGAGACAGCTTCTCAGGCAACAGAAGAAACGACAGATCCGCCTGCGCCTGCGTCAGAAGAACCGTCTTTCACAGACGGCCCAGAGCAGACAAAACCGGAGACGGATCAGGCGGCGGACGCAGCCTTAAGCAGCGCGCAAGGTCTTAGTCTGTCTACGGCGGAGGAGACGGTGGCAGAACCGGAGAGCAGAGAAAAGGGCAGCGGCATTGACGTCCTGGATTTGATTGTGGCAGTGACGGTATCGCTTACCATATCCGGTCTGATTCTTATGGCGGCAGCCGCAGGCATTGTGTATTATTTCAGGATAAACTGGCGAAGATGGGGCGGTTATGATGAGGAGGAAGATGACGATGAAGAGGCGTAGAGTTTTTTTCCTTTGCCTGTGTTTTTTTGGAATCTTATGTTTGTGCGGCTGTGTCGATCAGCATCCGCAGCGGGAAGGAACGCACCAGATAGCAGTATCGGCAGATGACGCAGAGACAATGCTTGAAATTACGGATCCGCAGGAACTTGCGGCTGTAAAAGCGGCAAAAGCCATGGTCCAGTCTATGGATACCGAACCGAGGATCATTGCCACATCACCGGCGGCCGCAGATATCTGTGATAAGCTGGATTTGGAGCTGGTGGGCGTATGCAGCAGTTCTGTGTCATTTCTGCCGGAGCGTTATAAGGAGGTTACTGCGGTGGGAATAGCGATGAGTCCGGATATGGAAATGGTAGCTTCTCTGGCTCCTGACTGGATTTTAAGTCCTTCATCCCTGCAGACGGATCTGCAGCCCAAATACGAAGAATTAGACACACAGTGGGCATTTTTAAACCTGCGCAGTGTGGAAGGGATGTACCGATCGATTCAGGAACTGGGAGAGATTTTCGGGCGGGAGGCGCAGGCACAGGCTCTGACGGATGAATTTACGGAATTTTATGAGGAATATCAGGCAAAAAACCAAGGGAAGGAAAGCCCGAAGGTACTGATTCTGATGGGACTTCCCGGAAGCTATATTATAGCGACGGAGCGTTCTTACGTGGGAAATCTTGTAGCGCTGGCTGGCGGGGAGAATGTCTATGCCGGAAGCGATCAGGAATTTCTTACGGTGAACACGGAGGATATGAAAACGAAGGAGCCGGATCTTATTCTGCGGGCGGCGCACGCCCTGCCGGATCAGGTTGTGGAAATGTTTCGGGAGGATTTTGAAACAAACGATATCTGGAAACACTTTGAAGCGGTGAAAAACGGAAGGGTTTATGATTTGACCTATGAGCTGTTTGGCATGAGCGCAACCTTCCGGTATCCGGAAGCGTTGATGGAGCTGCAGACTATGCTGTATCCAAAAAGCGATGCAGACGACAAAAAGCCGAAAACAGAGGAGGCAGCGGATGAAACAGAGAAATAAGGACAGCGGACAGGACACAAGAGCCGCAAATGGTTGGGAGGATGTACGGAGAAAGAAAAAAAAGAAGGCAAGAGCCGCAGCATCCTTTCTGGTTACGGCAGCATTATTGCTGATTTTGTTTTTTGCAGCGACCAATACAGGAAGCCTGCAGATTGGATTTGGAAAGTTGCTGCGGGGACTGTTTGTGAAGTATGATGCAGACGTTGCGGCCGTATGGGATTTGCGTTTTCCCAGAATTATCATTTCCATGCTGGCAGGTGCAGGAATTGCAACCTCTGGCGTGTTGTTTCAGGCAGTGCTGAAAAATCCCCTTGCAGATCCAGGCATTATCGGTATTTCCAGCGGAGCCGGTTTTGCCGCAGTGTTAATCACTGCCTTCGCTCCATCCTGGTACTTTTTTATGCCGCTGGCGGCTTTTGCAGGCGGCGTGGCGGCTTTTTTCATGGTGTACTGTCTGTCCTGGAAAGGAGGTTTAAGCCCTCTTCGGATTATTCTGACCGGTGTGGCGGTAAATGCTTTGTTTTCTGGTCTTGCAAGTGCTTTCAACTCTATGTCCGGAGGAGACAGGTCCGGGGTTGCGTCCATTGTGGAAGCCAATATTACTCAGAAGACCTGGGAGGATGTACATACGTTATTCCCTTATATTATAGCAGGGCTGTTTTTGTCCCTGCTGTTTATCGGGGAATGCAATCTGCTTTCCCTTGAAGATAAAACAGCCAAAAGCCTTGGAATCAATGTGAATGCCACGCGGATCTGTATTTCTCTGGTAGCCGTGCTGCTTGCGGGCGTTTCCACGGCCATAGCCGGAACCATCAGCTTTCTGGGACTGATTGTGCCCCATATTGGCAGAATTTTGGTGGGAAGTGCTCACAAAGCTCTTGTGCCCTTTAGCGCATTGGCAGGGGCATTTACGTTTCTTCTTGCAGATACCATAGGCAGAAGCATTGCAGCGCCTTATGAAGTCAGTGCAGCGGTGATTATGAGTGTAGTAGGAGGCCCGTTTTTTATCATCTTGCTCAGGAGGTCAAAAAAATATGCAAACTAAGACGGAAAAACCTGCCATGGAGGTAAAAGATCTGTCCTTTTCTTATGGAACAAATAAGATTTTAAAAGGGGCTTCTCTGGAAATTGAAAAAGAGAAGGTCACTACGATTATGGGGGCCAATGGATGCGGAAAATCCACGTTGTTTTCCCTGATGACGAAAAATTTGGTTCCAAATCGGGGGAAAGTCCTTTTAAATGGCAAAAATATCCGGGATATGACGCTTTCGGAATTTGCAAGAAAAGTGTCCATTGTGCATCAGTACAATACCTTGCGGAAGATATTACGGTAGAGCGCCTGGTGGGCTTTGGCCGAACGCCCCATATGAAATTCTTTTCCGGATATCAGGATGAGGATAGGAAGCTGATTGAATGGGCCATGGAGGTTACGAATATCAGTAAATATTGTGACAAAGAAGTGGCTAAATTATCCGGAGGCCAGCGGCAGCGGGTGTGGATTGCCATGGCGCTGGCGCAGAATACGAAAATACTGTTTCTGGATGAGCCGACCACTTATCTGGATATCCGCTATCAGATCGAGATTTTAAAGCTGGTACGGAAATTAAACCGGGAATATGGAATCACAATTGTCATGGTGCTTCACGACATTAACCAGGCCATTCATTTTTCGGATCGGATCATTGGCCTTTTGGGCGGAAAAGTGGTTGTGGAAGGCAATCCCGAAGAAGCGATTTCCGCAGAAAGCATCCAAAATCTGTACGGCATTGAACTGGGCGTGACAGAAATAGACGGAAAAAAATTTGTATTAACGGTATAAGGGCATCGAAAAAGAACAAGGGGGAAGGCATGAAGAAAAATTTTTTTAAAGTAGTATGGATTGTGTTAGGATTTTTAAGTCTTGGGATTGGAGCAGTGGGAGCAGTGCTGCCGTTTCTGCCTACATTTCCGTTTTTGCTTTTGACGTTGTTTTGTTTTGCAAAAAGCTCCCGGCGGCTGCACACATGGTTTATGGGGACGAAGCTGTATAAAAATAATTTGGAATCTTACGTACAGAGCCGTTCGATGACAGCAAAAACAAAGGTGCGGATTATGATTACCGTAACGGTGATTATGGGCTTTGGATTTGCCATGATGGGCAGGGTTTTGGCGGCAAGGGCAGTATTGGCAGTTGTATGGCTGTTTCATGTGATATATTTTCTTTTTGCAGTGAAAACCATAAAAGAAGAGGACCGGATGGTTCATACCGAGACAGCTGGTGAAAATGGAGGATAAAACAGCCTGAAATTTTATTAGGTACCTTGACAAATAAGCGGCGATGTATTATATTCAAGGTACCTAATAAAAAGGAGGGCTAATATATGACGGAAAAAAATATTTGTTCCGGCCGCGGAAAGCATTGCAATGCCGCGGACATGAATGACAGGCTGATCCTAAGTCTGCGGGATTTGAGCCATATCATGCGGTTTCTGTATGAGGGAAAAGCCAGCCAGAAGCGTGTTTTAATCATTCTGAATGAATCAGAAGCAATGACGCAGAGGGATTTGACGGAACGTCTGGGAATCCAGCCAGGATCGGCCAGTGAAATCCTTTCTAAGCTGGAACGGGCAGGATGGATCAGACGCGTCAGGAATGATGCTGACCGCAGAACAACGGATATTTCCCTGACAGACGCCGGCAGGGAGCTTGCAGCGGAGGCTTTGGCCCAGCGGCAGAAAAGGCATGAAGATATGTTTTCCTGCCTTTCGGAAGAAGAAAGGCAGGAATTGCTGTCGCTGCTGGAAAAAATTCGTGCTGACTGGAAAATCCGTTACAGTGAAAAGGGAAATATCTGCAGACATGGACATTGCCATAGTGATTGCCGCGATGGAGGCGGTCATCATCATAATCGACGCCATGATGGTTCACATGGAAGGAACTAATCATGTGGAAATATATCAGACAATACTTATTTTTTGCGGTTATTGCAGGACTATTTATGGTTGGGGAGGTGCTGATGGATTTGATTCAGCCGGGGATCATGAGCCGGATTGTAGATGATGGAGTCCTTGGCGTAAGCAATGGAGGAGCTCCTAATCTGCATCTGGTCTGGATGCTTGGACTTGAGATGATCGGCCTGGTTCTGTTTGGCGGTCTGTGCGGCTCCCTGAATAATGCCTTTGTACACATATCCAGCCAGAATATTGGCAATGAGATCCGAAAGGACTGTTTTCGCAGGATTATGGCGTTCTCCTTTCCGCAGCTTGACCGTTTCGGCACAGGTTCTCTGGTAACAAGGGTAACCAATGATATTACGCAGGTGCAGGCGTTTGTTTCGCTGTTTGTGCGGGGAATGATCCGCACCTCACTTCTCACTTTCGGAAGCATGTATTGTATGTTCCGGCTGAATCTTTGTTTCGGGTTGATTGTACTGTGCGCCTTTCCGTTTTTGGTGGGCGTGATTCTGTTCTGCCTGTGGAAAGCCAATCCCCTGTTTTCCAGATTGCAGGCACAGCTTGATTTTCTGAACGGAATGATGCAGGAGGATGTGTCCGGCATCCGTATCATTAAAGCCTGTGTTCGGGAAGCTTATGAAAAGCTGCGTTTTGGGAAGGCAAATGGTGAACTGATAAAAACACAATTGCAAATTCTTGTGATTTTTGCTTTTATGAATCCTCTTGTCAATGGGCTGATGTACATGGCTGTTACGGTGATTTTACTGGCAGGCGGGCTGGAAGCGGGAAAGGGCGCTGCTACGCCCGGAACTGTTATGGCGGCTATAACCTACGCTACACAGCTTCTTAATGGCATTCTGATGCTTGTTATGCTGTTCCAGAACATTTCCAGAGGGGCTGCTTCCTGGAAGCGGGTCAGGGAGATCCTGGAAAGCGTTCCTGAGCTTGTGGATGGCTCTTTGGACGGGACGGCAGATCTGCAGGGAGAGATTGAATTTCGGAACGTTTCCTTCTCCTATCCCGGAAGCGGCCAGAATGTGCTTTCCCATATCAATCTGACGATACATAAGGGGGAAACCGTGGCAGTCATGGGAGCCACCGGATGCGGGAAAACATCTCTGGTCAATCTGATTCCCCGTTTTTATGATGCAGCTGCGGGTACGGTTCTGGTGGACGGAATTGACGTGAAGGAGTACCGGCAGGAGGCGCTTCGGGAGAAAATTGCCATAGCCATGCAAAAAAGTGAATTGTTCTGTATGACGGTGGGAGAAAATATCGCATGGGGGCTGCCGGGCGCAGAGGATAGATCGTTAGAATATGCAGCTTCCATTGCGCAGGCAGACCGTTTTATTGCTTCCATGGAACAAGGGTATGGGACTGCCGTTGCAGAGCGGGGCATGAGTCTGTCCGGCGGACAAAAGCAGAGGATTTCCATTGCAAGGGCAGTGGTAAAACCGGCTGAAATCTATATTTTTGACGATTCCACCAGTGCGCTTGATCTGAAGACAGAAGCAGAGTTCTATCGTGCTTTAAAAAGGTCGCGGCCTGACAGCACGAAAATCATCATTGCCCAGAGGATAGCTTCTGTGCGCACAGCAGACCGGATTGTTGTTTTGGAGAACGGCGGCATAGCAGCCTGCGGCACACATGAGGAATTGCTGATATCCTGCCAGGCTTATCAGGAAATTTACCATTCTCAAATCGGAGAGGAGGCAAGAAGCGCATGAGTGCAAAACAGAATCAAAAACTGGCCGAGCGCAGCATTCCCGGCATGATGAACCGGCAGGAGCGTTTTGCACAGACGGAGCGCGCCGATGATATCGGAGCCACCCTAAAGCGCATTGTCACGTATTTTATGGGAGAAAAAACGCTGGCGGCAGGTATGCTGGCGGTTGTGATATTTGGCACGCTGTGCGGCATTTACGCGCCGAGTCTTCAAAGTAATGCCGTTGACATGATTGCCGGAGAGAAATCCGGCGTCCTTATCCACACTCTGCTGCTCATGCTTTCCGTTTATCTGCTGTCTGCTGTCTGCGGATTGCTGCAGGGCTTATTCAGCGTGCGGCTCAGTCAGAATGTAGTGAAACGGATGCGGGAGGAGTTGTTTGGAAAGATTATGGAGCTGCCGGTATGTTATCTGGACGCTCATTCCCACGGAGATGTGATGAGCCGGATGACCAATGACATAGAAAATATTTCTTCCACAATATCGCAATCCCTGCCTTCGCTGTGTTCGGGGACGCTTACGATTATCGGTACTGCGGCAATTATGATGTGGTATTGCTGGCAGCTGGCGCTGCTTAGTCTTGCTACGGTGTTCTTAACGCTTGCTGCCACGAAAATCCTTTCGGAAAAGGTGCGCAGGTTTTCCCGTCAGCGTCAGATGCTGCTGGGACAGCTGAACGGAACTGTGGAAGAAATGGTTTCCGGCTATCCCACAGTTGTTGCATACAATCATCAGAATATTACAACGGAGGATTTTTGCGCAACGGCGGATTCTCTTACAAAAGCCGGGATTAAAACGGATATTTTCAGCGGCGTTATGGGGCCGGCGATGAATTGTATCAGCAATATCAGTTTTGTTATGATTGCTGCCTTCGGCGGATATTTCTCAGTAAAGGGGCTGATTTCTGTGGGGGTGATTTCGGCCTTCATTGTCTATGCGAAACAATTTGGCCGTCCCATCAATGAAATTGCGCAGATTTACGGACAGCTCCAGACGGCGATTGCCGGCGCGGAGCGGGTCTTTGCCGTATTGGATGAAGAGGGAGAAGACAGAAGCGGGGAATTACTTGCAGAAACCAAACAAGCAGCCGTTACATTTAAAAATGTGCGTTTTTCTTATGCAGCTGGAATCCCTGTGATTCGAAATTTTACGCTGACGGTTCCCAACGGTAAAAAAGTGGCGCTGGTAGGCGCAACCGGAAGCGGCAAGACGACCATCGTCAATCTGCTTCTGCGGTTTTATGAGACAGAAAGCGGAGAGATTTGTATAAATGGACAGAATATACAAACGGTTGCAAAGAGCAGCTTACGAAAGAATGTGGCGATCGTTCTGCAGGATACAGTTTTGTTTTCTAATACTGTCCGCAGCAATCTGAAATATGGAAATGATGCGGCCACTGACGGGCAGATTCGGGCGGCTGCAGAAATGAGCCAGTGCCGGGAATTGATTGAGCTTCTGCCAGAGGGATATGACACAGAGCTGACTGGCTCCGGCGCAAATATCAGTCAGGGACAGCGGCAGCTCCTTGCCATTGCCCGTGCTTTTGTGGCCGATCCGAAAATACTGATTCTGGACGAAGCCACCTCCAATGTGGATACTCGTACTGAGCAAGCGATACAGGACGCTATGCAGCGTATTATGCAGGGGCGCACCAGCATTGTGATTGCGCACCGCCTGTCTACGATCCGGGATTCTGACCTTATCGTTGTTATGGACCAGGGTGAAATCGCAGAGAGCGGCAGCCATGAGTCACTTCTTGCAAAAAAGGGGAAATATTATGAGCTGTACATGACCCAGTATGCGGGATTTGCCACATAGCCGGCGGTCCGTGGCGGGAATAATAAGGGAACTCACTGCGGCAGCCGGGAAAATCATGCATTTCACGATTGCGCAGATTTGCCTTTACACCGCACATTCTCTTTGGTATAATAAATCCATCAGATGAAAATATTAAGAAAAGGGATGACAAGAAATGATGGTTTTTATAATCGGAGGCGTAGTGCTGGTTGCGGTCATTGTTTCCGTAGTAGCGTCTGTAGCCGGAGCAGTGGCAGGAGTTGTAGATGAGGACAGTGAAGATTAATTTCTGAATACTGCATGGAATGACATGGGAATTATCATTATCATGATTCGTACTGAGAAGTGCTTTCTATAATGGTAATTCCTTTTGTTATTTCTAAGAGAGGCCAAGTTATTGGGAAGGTTTTTCGCAAAGTAATTCTTGAAAAATATAAGAAACGGAGCATTGATTTTGAAGGAGCACATTGTATACAAGGTTCAGGCAGACAGCATTGCAGAAGAACTTGAGGTAACGCCGGGGGATGCGCTGCTGTCGGTCAACGGACATGAAATAGAAGACGTATTTGATTATCGTTATTATACCAATGAAGAATACCTTACCGTTGTAATCCGGAAGGAGAACGGCGAAGAATGGGAACTGGAGATTGAGAAGGAATACGAGGAAGATTTGGGCTTTGAGTTTGCAAACGGCCTGATGGACGACTATAAGTCCTGCCATAACAAATGCATTTTCTGCTTTATCGATCAGATGCCGGAAGGGATGCGGGATACGCTGTATTTCAAGGATGACGATTCCAGGCTTTCGTTCCTGCAGGGGAATTATGTGACCCTTACCAATATGAAAGATCATGATTTAGAGCGGATTCTGGAATATAAGCTTGGGCCAATCAATATTTCCGTACAGACTACGAATCCTAAACTTCGCTGCAGGATGCTGAATAATCGTTTTGCCGGGGATGCACTGAAAAAAATGGATATCCTGTACGAAGCAGGAATTCCCATGAATGGACAGATTGTTCTCTGCAAGGGCGTCAATGACGGGGAGGAATTAAAGCGAAGTATTGAAGATTTGATGAAATATGCGCCGGTAATGGAGAGTGTGTCGGTGGTTCCGGTAGGGCTCAGCCGATTCCGGGAGGGGCTGTATCCCCTGGAGCCTTTTACCAGAGATGACGCCGGGGAAGTGCTTGAACTGATCCACCATTACCAGAAGCTGTGTATGGAACAATCCGGCCTGCATTTTGTCCATGCCAGCGATGAATGGTATCTGCTGGCAGAACAAAAGCTGCCCTCAGAGGAAAATTATGACGGATACCCTCAGCTGGAAAACGGTGTGGGAATGCTCAGGCTTTTACGGGAGGAATTTCGGGAGGCAATGGAGTTGGAAGGCGTAAAAAAGGGGCATGACATCTTGCATTCTGAGAAAATCACCATCGCCACAGGCATGCTTGCCGCCCCTGTGCTGCAGGAACTGGCTCTGGAGTTTCAGGCAGTTTTTCCGGAAAAAGAAATACAGGTGATCCCTGTACGGAATTATTTTTTCGGGGAACAGATTACCGTTTCAGGATTGCTGACAGGACAGGATATCATGGAACAGTTAAAGGAGAGAGAGCTTGGAAACAGGCTGCTGTTGCCCTGTAACCTTCTGCGCAGTAAAGAGGAGGTGTTTCTGGATGATATGACCCTTTCTCAGTTGGAAAGTGCTTTACAAGTGAGAATAGATATTGTAAAATCAAGCGGACAGGATTTGGTGTCGTGTTTGAAGAGAGAAAGTTAGGAGAGTGGAATGAGTAAACCAGTAGTTGCAGTAGTAGGGCGTCCGAATGTGGGAAAATCTACCCTGTTCAATGCGTTGGCGGGAGAGAGGATTTCCATTGTGCAGGATACGCCGGGAGTTACAAGGGACAGGATTTATGCCGAGGTGAGCTGGCTGGATATGACATTTACCCTGATTGATACCGGGGGAATTGAGCCGGAGAGCAAAGATATCATTTTATCCCAGATGCGGGAGCAGGCGCAGATTGCCATTGATACGGCGGATGTGATTATTTTTATGACAGATGTGCACCAGGGGCTGGTGGATGCGGATTCCAAGGTTGCAGATATGCTGCGCCGCTGTGGGAAGCCGGTGACGCTGGTGGTGAACAAAGTGGACAGCTTCGAGAAATATATGACGGACGTCTACGAGTTTTATAATCTGGGGATTGGAGATCCAATTCCCATTTCAGCAGCATCCAGACTTGGAATCGGCGATATGCTGGATGAGGTGACGAAGCATTTTGCGGAAAATGCGAAAGAGGAAGAGGGAGATGAACGGCCGAAGGTTGCGATTGTCGGCAAGCCCAATGTGGGAAAATCATCTCTGATTAATCATTTGCTGGGAGAAGAGCGGGTTATTGTGTCAGAGATTGCTGGAACCACCAGAGACGCCGTTGATACGGAAATCACCTGGCAGGATCGGGAATATATTTTTATTGATACGGCTGGATTAAGAAAGAAAAGCAAGATTAAAGAGGAGCTGGAGCGGTTCAGCATTATCCGTGCAGTTACGGCTGTGGAGCGTGCAGATGTGGTGGTGGTGGTAATTGACGCCATCGAAGGAGTGACAGAACAGGACGCTAAAATTGCAGGAATTGCCCATGAGCGGGGCAAGGGAATTATTATCGCAGTGAACAAATGGGACGCCATTGAGAAGGACGACAAGACGATTTATAAGCATACGGACCGGATCCGCCAGATTTTAAGTTTTATGCCGTATGCGGAAATTCTTTTTATTTCAGCGAAAACCGGGCAGCGTACCCGCAAGCTCTTTGACATGATTGATGTGGTCTTGGAAAATAATTCCATGCGGATTGCGACAGGAGTGCTCAATGAGATTATGACGGAAGCTGTTGCGATGCAGCAGCCTCCTTCCGATAAGGGCAAGAGACTGAAATTGTTCTATATTACGCAGGTTGCAGTAAAGCCGCCTACGTTTGTCATATTTGTAAATAATAAGGAATTGATGCATTTTTCTTATACCAGATATCTGGAAAACCGAATTCGGGATGCTTTTGGATTCCAGGGCACATCGCTAAAATTTATCATTCGGGAAAGAAAGGAAGGGTAATATGATTCTGAGCAGAGTAATTTGTCTTGTAATAGGTTATGTTCTGGGACTGTTTCAAACAGGATTTATTTATGGAAAGCTTCATCATATTGATATACGGGAATACGGAAGCGGCAATGCGGGAGCCACCAACACGCTGCGTACCCTGGGATGGAAAGCCGGCCTGGTTACATTTCTGGGAGATGCGGGAAAGGCCATGTTATCCATGCTGCTTGCCTGGCTTCTCTTCCGTGAGAAATATCCAGATGCAGTGCATTTACTGGAAATGTACGCAGGGCTCGGAACAGTTCTGGGCCATAATTTCCCATTTTATATGAAGTTCAAAGGCGGAAAAGGCATTGCCTGTACGGCAGGATTTCTGCTTGCCTTTTATCCGCCGCTGGCGGTTCTCTGTCTGCTGGTGTTTGTTGTCACCGTAGCAGCCACCCGTTATGTTTCACTGGGCTCCATTCTGGTGTCTTTATGCTTTTACATACAGCTGATTGTATTTGGACAGATGGGGCGTTTATGGGTGAATCCCGGGCTGCTGCCGGAGGTTTACGGTGTGGGCGCGGTTTTTGCCATTCTGGCAATCTGGCGGCACCGGGCAAATATAAAGCGGCTGCTTGGCGGAACGGAGAATAAATTTTCCATCAGCAAATCAGGGAATCTCAGGAAAAATTAATAAGACAGCTACGATGCATACAAAAGAGAATCTCGCAGGCGGGGTTCTCTTTTTGGACAAAAGGAGAAAAGAGATTGAAGCAAGGGGATAGATTGAAAAACCGTTATGAGATCCAAAAAATTCTTGGAACTGGAGGTTCTTCCAGGGTTTATCTGGCTTATGACAGGATACAGGAAAGGAATCGGGCTGTCAAGGAGATCCGAAGATTTCAGGGAGTGGGAGAACAGGCGCATAAGATGATGGTGCGTCAGGAAACAGAGCTGATCCGCAGATTGGACTACCCATATTTCCCGCAGATTGAAGAAGTGTTGGAGGAAGAAGAGGCATTTTATATCATTATGGAATATCTGGAAGGGGAAACCTTAGAACAGCTCTTAGCGCGTTCTGGTCCCCAGCCCCAGAAGAAGGTCGTTGGATGGGGCAGGGATATGTGTCTGGTGCTTGGATATCTGCACAGCTGCCGGCCTCCGGTCATTTACCGTGATATGAAGCCAGGAAATATTATGCTGCAGCCTGGAGGAAATCTGCGTCTCATTGATTTTGGGGCGGCCTTTGCGGAAAATGATGATTCGGTAAATCTGGGAACAAAGGGATATGCAGCCCCGGAACAGCTTGCCGGAGAACCTGTGGACGCAAGAACGGATATTTATGGCCTTGGAGTAACCATGTACCATCTGTTGACGGGAAACGATCCCAGGCAGGTGATGACGGAGCAGTATGATATCAGGCGGTGCAGCCGTGGGTTGTCAGGAAAATTGGGAAAAATTATAAAAAAGTGTACCAGACGGCAGCCCGGGCAGCGGTATCATTCCTGTGAAGAATTGAGAAAAGATCTGGAAAACTTTGCAAATCACAAAAAACTGTGATACAATAAGCAGGTTAAAAACAGAACATGTGTATCAAAATTTAAGGAAGGAAACCAAAATGGCTAAGAATCAGGAATATGGAGCTGAGAATATCACGGTATTAGAGGGCCTGGAAGCAGTGAGAAAACGGCCGGGCATGTATATCGGAAGCGTGTCCCGCAAGGGCCTGAACCATTTAATTTACGAGATTGTAGATAATTCTGTAGATGAACATCTGGCAGGATTTTGCGATACTATATATGTAACACTGGAAGCGGACGGTTCCTGCACCGTAGAGGATAACGGCCGGGGCATTCCCGTGGGAATGCATGAAAAGGGCATGTCTGCGGCCCGGCTGGTGTTTACCACGCTCCATGCAGGGGGGAAGTTCGACAATGACGCCTATAAGACCAGCGGCGGTCTTCACGGAGTAGGCTCATCGGTGGTAAACGCTCTGTCCACTTATCTGGATCTTCAGGTGTGCCTGGGCGGGAAAATCTACCATGACAGATATGAACAGGGGAATCCAGTCATTGACCTGGACAATGGAATGCTGCCCGTAATTGGAAAGACCAAGAAGACAGGCACCAGAATTAATTTCCTGCCGGACCCGGAAATCTTTGAAAAGACCCGCTTCAAGGAAGAGGATGTGAAGAGTCGCCTGCATGAAACCGCTTACCTGAACCCCAGGCTTACCATTGTCTATGAAGACCGGCGGGGAGAGGTGACGGAGCATTTGGAATTTCATGAGGAAGAGGGAATCAGCGGATTTGTGAAGGACTTGAACCGGAAAGCGGAAGCGGTTCATGATGTGGTGTACTTTAAGGGAGAGAGCGAAGGGATTACCGTGGAAGCGGCCTTCCAGTACATCAATGAGTTCCATGAAAATGTGCTGGGATTCTGCAATAATATTTACAACGCAGAAGGCGGCGCCCACTTGACGGGATTTAAGACCGTATTCACCACTGTTATCAATAATTACGCCAGGGAACTGGGAATTTTGAAGGAAAAGGATTCCAACTTTACCGGAGCCGATGTGCGCAACGGATTAACGGCGGTGATTTCTATTAAACATCCTGATCCCCGGTTTGAGGGCCAGACCAAAACTAAGCTGGACAACCAGGACGCAGCCCGGGTCACCGGCAAAATAACTGGCGAAGAGATCCAGCTTTATTTCGATAAGAATCTGGAAAATTTGAAAAAAGTCATTGCCTGCGCGGAAAAAGCGGCCAAAATCCGTAAATCCGAGGAGAAAGCCAAGACAAATCTTTTAACCAAACAGAAATTTTCTTTTGATTCTAACGGCAAGCTGGCCAATTGCGAGAGCAGGGACGCCTCCATCTGTGAGATTTTTATTGTGGAAGGAGATTCTGCAGGAGGCTCTGCCAAAACCGCAAGAGACCGAAAATATCAGGCCATTCTGCCTATTAGGGGGAAGATACTGAACGTGGAAAAGGCCAGTATTGACAAGGTTCTGGCGAATGCGGAGATTAAGACTATGATCAACGCCTTCGGGTGTGGGTTTTCGGAAGGATTTGGGAATGATTTTGACATTTCCAAACTGCGTTATGACAAGATTATCATTATGGCGGATGCGGATGTGGACGGAGCCCATATTTCCACTCTGCTGCTGACGCTGTTTTACCGTTTTCTGCCGGAACTGATATTTGAAGGGCATGTGTACATTGCCATGCCGCCTCTGTACAAAGCCATTCCCTCCAAAGGAGCAGAGGAATACCTCTATGATGACATTGCGCTGAAAAAGTACCGAAAGCGCCATAAAGGTCCTTTCACTCTTCAGCGGTATAAGGGCCTTGGGGAAATGGATGCGGATCAGCTCTGGGAGACTACGCTGAATCCGGCTACCCGGATTTTGAAACAGGTGGAAATCGAGGACGCAAGGATGGCCTCTGACGTAACGGAAATGCTGATGGGAACAGAAGTTCCGCCCCGGCGGGAGTTTATCCATGAACACGCCCATGATGCGGAGCTTGATATTTGATGGTACAGATTGTTGACAGAAAGGATTTGCCATGCAGGAAAAGGAACAGATTATCCGAACAGAATATTCGGAATTAATGCAGAAATCATACATTGACTATGCCATGAGCGTTATCATAGCAAGGGCGCTGCCAGACGTGCGGGACGGATTGAAGCCTGTCCAGCGCAGAACCCTCTACGATATGCATGAACTGGGCATCCGCTATGACAGGCCCTACCGGAAGTGTGCCCGTATCGTGGGGGATACCATGGGTAAGTACCATCCCCACGGAGACAGCTCCATCTATGAAGCGCTGGTGGTGATGGCGCAGGATTTTAAAAAGGGACTGCCTTTGGTGGATGGTCACGGCAATTTCGGCTCCATCGAAGGAGACGGGGCGGCAGCCATGCGTTATACGGAAGCCCGGCTGCAGAAAATCACCCAGGAAGCCTACCTTGCCGATTTGGACAAGGATGTAGTGGATTTTGTGCCCAACTTTGACGAGACGGAAAAAGAACCCTCCGTGCTTCCGGTGAAGGTGCCCAATCTCTTAATTAACGGTGCGGAAGGAATTGCCGTGGGCATGGCTACCAGCATCCCGCCCCACAATTTTTCCGAAGTGATTGACGGAGTGAAAGCCTATATGAAAAATCCTGACATCACCACGGAAGAAATGGTGGAGCACATCAAAGGCCCGGATTTTCCAACCGGCGGGATTGTGGTGAATCAGTCGGACTTATTACATATTTATGAGACAGGCGCCGGGAAAATCAAAATCCGGGGAAAAGTGGAGATTGAACAGGTAAAAGGAGGCAGGCAGCGGCTGGTGATTACGGAAATTCCCTATACCATGGTGGGAGCCAATATCGGGAAATTTCTGATGGATGTATATAACCTGACAGAGACGCGGAAAACCAATGATATTGTGGATATTTCCAACCAGTCCTCCAAAGAGGGCATCCGGATTGTGCTGGATTTGAAAAAAGGCGCAGATGTGGAAAATCTCTGCAACCTGCTTTATAAGAAAACAAGGCTGGAGGATACATTCGGAGTCAATATGCTGGCAGTGGCAGAGGGACGGCCGGAGACTATGGGGCTTGTGCCCATCATCCGCCATCATGTGAATTTCCAGTATGAGCTGGCCACCAGAAAATACAACACGCTGCTGGCAAAGGAACTGGAGAAAAAGGAAGTCCAGGAAGGTTTAATCAAGGCCTGCGACGTGATCGATCTGATTATTGAAATTCTCCGGGGCTCCAAAAATATCAGAGACGCCAAGGATTGTCTGATGAACGGAAATACAGGAAAAATTGAATTCCGTTACAAGGGCTCTGAAGCAGATGCAAGACAGCTTTGCTTTACAGAGCGGCAGGCCACGGCCATTCTGGAAATGCGTCTGTACAAGTTAATCGGACTGGAGATTGAAGCTTTGATGAAGGAGCATGAAACCACGCTTTCCAATATTGCAAAATATGAGGAAATCCTTGGCAGCCGCACTGCAATGGCAAAGGTTATCATCAAAGAACTGAACCGGTTCCAGAAAGAATACGGCAGGGAGCGCAGAACTGCCATTGAAAATGCAGCGGAAGCAGTCTATGAAGAAAAGAAAGTGGAAGAGATGCCGGTAGTCCTTTTGATGGATCGGTTCGGCTATGTGAAGACTGTGGACGCGTCAACCTATGAACGGAACAAAGAAGCGGCGGATGCGGAGAATAAATATGTGATTTCCTGCATGAATACCGACAGACTGTGTATTTTTACCGATAAGGGGCAGATGCATACCGTTAAGATTTTAGACCTGCCCCATGGAAAGTTCCGGGACAAAGGAACTCCTCTGGATAATATCAGCAATTATAACAGCAATGAAGAAGCTATGGTCTGCGTCAGCAATTTAGGGGGACTGCTGGGGAGAAAACTGTTGTTTGCAAGCAGCAGCGGAATGCTTAAACAGGTGCGGGGAGAGGAATTTGACGTGTCCAAGCGCACCGTTGCGGCCACGAAATTAAATGAGGGGGAACGTCTGCTGCTGGTTCAGATTCTGGAAGAAACGGAAGAAGAAAGCATTGTGATGCAGACGGAGAAAAATATGTTCCTGCGTTTTTTGGCGTCTGATGTGCCGGAAAAGAAAAAAGGAGCCATCGGCGTACGGGGCATGAAGATTGATGAAAAGGATAAGCTTTCGGCAGTCTATCTGCTGGGAGCAGAAGAGAAGACAATAACCGTGAAAGAGAAAGAAATCGCCCTTTACAGGCTTAGGCTTGCCAACCGGGATGGGAAAGGCGTGAAAAAATAACATGGAGGATTTTCAGATGAATGCAAAGAAATTAGGTTTTGGAGTGATGCGTCTTCCACTTACAGAACCCTCAGATACCACGAAGATCGACTATGAAACCTTTTGTAGAATGGCAGACAGATTTATGGAAGAGGGCTTTTCTTATTTTGATACGGCAACGCCATATCATGGAAAAGAATTCAGTGAACTGGCTTTTCGGGAATGCGTGGCAAAACGGTTTTCCAGAGATTCCTATACCATTACGGATAAGCTGAGTTTTTCCCTGATTCAGGAGCGAGACAAACTGGAGGAATTTTTTGCCGGACAGCTAAAACGGTGCGGGGTGGAATTTTTTGATTATTACCTGCTCCATGCCATGAACCGGAACTATCTTGCGTTAGCGGAGCGTATGGGAGCATTTGAATTTGTGATCAGGAAAAAGGCGGAAGGGAAAATTCGGCATATCGGTTTTTCTTTCCACGACAGTGCAGAAGTGTTGGAAGAAATTCTGGAAAAACATCCGGAAATGGAATATGTTCAGCTTCAGATTAATTATGCGGACTGGGAAGATCCGGATGTCCAGTCCCGGAAATGTTATGAGGTCTGCGTCAAATTCAAGAAGCCGGTGATTGTGATGGAGCCGGTAAAAGGCGGACTCCTTGCAAACCTTCCCAAGGATGCCGAGATGCTGTTGAAGGAAGCAAATCCTGAGATGTCTGCGGCTTCCTGGGCGGTTCGGTTTGCAGCTTCTTTGGACAATGTAGTGATGGTTCTCTCCGGCATGAGCAGTGAGGCGCAGGTGGAGGATAACATTTCTTATATGAAGGATTTGAAACCGCTGACAGAATCGGAACAAGAGACGCTTATGCAGGCCCTGGCAGCAATCCGTGCCAAAAAGAGCGTTGCCTGTACCAATTGCCGTTACTGTGTGGACGGCTGTCCGAAGCAGATTCCGATTCCTGATTATTTTCAACTGTTAAACGAAGTCAGCCAGTTTGGGGAAGCCAGGTTTTCTGCCGCAAAAGATTCCTACGAGCGGAAAGCTGAGAAGGCCGGCAGGGCTTCTGACTGTATTCAGTGCGGTCAATGTGAAAAGCAGTGTCCCCAGCATCTTTTGGTGATACAGCATTTGCAGGAAGCGGTGGAGATGTTTGAGAAGTAAGAAGGCGCTGGAATATTTTGCATATGCCTGCAAGCAGCGGCTATTATTACTCCGGCGGTTAAATAATTCTGGGAATTTTCAAAAAAATGCAGGTATTGACATATGAAAAAATTATGTTATACTTTACTTAATTGAATAAGTTACATACAGGTGTCAGAACAATCTGTGAAGATAAGCATTGTTTTGGTGAAAAGGGAAAATGGGTGCAAATCCCATACGAACTCGTCACCGTAATAAAGGAACAGAAGCCGATATACCACTGGGAAACTGGGAAGGTGGCTGATGTGTTGATTTTTAAGTCGGGAAACCTGCCTGGATGTTGTACAGAAATATTTATTTCGGACCACGAGTAACTGGTTGTACATTTGAGTCTCACAAAGACAGGGCAGACAATTGTCTGGCAAATGTTTTTTTGGGTGTGTTATCATAATTATGTATATGAATCCTTTACCGTAGTTTTAATACGGTAGAGGTTTTTTTATTACAGGAAATGTTTTAGAATTCCTGTAATAGGTATAAAATGTGCAGCTTGCGGACAGGTAATTCCTGCATTGCAGTCTGTCTGCGCTTAACGGGTTCGCTTGCGAACCCGTTTTCTTTACGGTGAAAGTTTTCGACTTCCATAGTAAGAATGACCATGTTCATTTTGATTTGTAAAGCGCTTTTGCAAAAGATGTTGCCGTTAAGCGGCGCAGAATGTCGTAAAAGATGTTCTGTATAAATTTAATACCCTTGTAAACAAACAGAAGAAAAGGAGAAAAAATGAAAAAGAAATTTTTGACTGTTTTATTAGCAGGCGCCATGACCTGTACCCTGGCGCTGACAGGCTGTTCTAAGGAAGCTTCAGAGACTGCTGAAAATACGAATCAGACAGAATCAGGCAGCCAAGCTTCAGAAGAAGAAAAAGAAAACACAGATCAGACAGAAGAGAACAAAGAAGAGCCTGAAGAGGGAGGGACAGACGTCAGCCAGGAAGACACGGATCAGGCAGCAGCCGATGAAGTTGCCGCATTGATTGATGCAATTTACGTGCAGGATCGAACAGAGAATACAGATAAGCAGTGTGCCCAGGCAAAAGCGGCATGGGATGCATTAACGGACGCTCAGAAGGAACTGGTGGAAGGCGAGAATGCAGATCCTGATTATTTTGGCAGGGATACCGGAGATGCTTCCAAGGATGATCCCAGAAATCAGGATGAAATTGGTGAAAATGAAATTCTGGCAGTCAGCTTTGGCACTTCTTTTAACAGCAGCCGCGTGGATGATATTAAGAGTATTGAAGATGCACTGCAGGAAGCAAATCCTGACTGGTCGGTAAGAAGGGCGTTTACGGCACAGATTATTATCAACCATGTGCAGGCCCGAGACGGAGAAAGTATTGACAATATGGATCAGGCGTTAGAACGTGCTGTGGCAAACGGGGTAAAGAATTTAGTGATACAGCCTACGCATCTGATGCATGGGACAGAGTATGATGAGCTGATGGAGTCAGTGGAAGCATATCGGGAGAAATTTGAAACTGTAAAGGTTGCAGAACCTCTGCTTGGCGAGGTTGGGGAAGACGCTTCTGTCATCAATGAGGATAAAGAGACAGTTGCAAAGGCGCTCACAGAAGCGGCAGTGCAGGACGGTGGATATGAAAGCCTGGACGCAGCAAAAGAAGGCGGCGCTGCATTCGTATTTTTAGGACATGGAACCTCCCATACGGCGAAGGTGTCATACAGCCAGATGCAGTCCCAGATGGAAGCTCTTGGATATGAGAATGTGTTTATCGGAACAGTAGAAGGGGAACCAGAGGAAACCTCCTGCCAGGCAGTGATTGATGCAGTGACACAGGCTGGCTATAAAAAAGTAATTCTCCGTCCGCTGATGGTTGTGGCAGGCGACCATGCCAATAATGATATGGCAGGAGAAGAAGATGATTCCTGGAGCAGCATGTTCGAAGCTTCTGGTAATTTTGACAGCGTAGACGCGCAGATTACAGGACTTGGATCTATTGAGGCGATTCAGAAACTCTACGTAGCGCATACAGAAGATGCAATGAACAATGGAGCAGAGAATTAAAATGAAGAAAAACGTGGCAATTGCCGGTATGGTTCTGTTGGCCGCACTGCTTGGCGGCTGCGGGAATTCAAACAGCTCACAGGAGCAGAATGCAGAAACGCCTTCAGAACCTGAAACGGAAACAGCCTCTGAAGTTTCCCTTTCATCAGGTGCGGCAGAGCTGTCAGACGGAACCTATACAGCAGAATTTAAGACAGACAGCGGTATGTTTCACGTAAGCGAAGCCTGTGACGGCAAAGGAACGCTGACGGTTGAAAATGGGAAAATGACAATCCATATTTCACTTGCTTCAAAGAATATTGTAAACCTCTATCCCGGATTGGCAGAGGACGCTGTAAAAGAGGGAGCAGAGCTGCTGACACCCACAGAAGATACTGTCACATACAGCGACGGCATGACAGATGAAGTCTATGGCTTTGATGTGCCTGTTCCCGCTTTGGAGACAGAATTTGAGCTGGCCCTGATTGGGACGAAAGGAAA
This sequence comes from Petralouisia muris, assembly GCF_004793545.1. Taxonomy (GTDB): domain Bacteria; phylum Bacillota; class Clostridia; order Lachnospirales; family Lachnospiraceae; genus Petralouisia; species Petralouisia muris. The sequence goes on from NZ_SRYA01000006.1 coordinate 45,735, forward strand.
ATGGTATGATCATAAGGTCAGCGTTTCCAATCCGGTTCCCGCAGAGGGAGACGCAGAGAGCAAAAATGCGGCCCCTCTGAAGGACGATGCACAAAGGACAAGCGCAGCTCCTTCGGAGGACGATATACAGGGAAAGGTTTCGGAGCCTTTAGAGGATGGCATCTACAGCGTGGAACTTACCTTCGAGGGAGGAAGCGGAAGGGCGGAAATTTTATCTCCTGCAACAGTTACGGTGGCAGACGGGAAGACACTGGCGACTGTGGAATGGAACAGCCCAAATTATGATTATATGCTGGTGGGCAAAGAGAAATATCTTCCGATAAATACAGAAGGCGGTTCTGTGTTTGAATTTCCCATTCCGGGGCTTGACGAACCAATCAGCGTCATAGGCGATACGGTGGCGATGAGTAAGCCCCATGAAGTGGAATACACATTGACATTTCATTCAGAGGCAATGAAAAAAGAAGAAAGAAACACGGAGATAAGATGAGAGGAAGAAAGAAATTGAGGCTGCTGCTTTTTGCAGGGCTGCTGGGGCTGTCTGGCTGCAGCAGTCCTTCTTCCGTCTCCGGCCCGGGAAATGAAAAGGCGGCAGAAATAGAGACGAATGCTGAAGCAGGGACGGGAACAGAGACAGGATTAGAAGCAGAGACAGAAGCGGAATTGGTATATGACAGAAGCATGGAGCTGCGCTATGCAGAGAATTTTACAGTTGATTATTATGAGGGCGGTTATACCCTGCTGACCACAGCTATGGATGGAGCGCAGTTTCTGATTGTGCCGGAGGGAAAGGAAGCGCCCCAGAATATAGATAAAGTGTTTGAATCTGCACAGTCCAAAAGTCAGAAGCTTGTAGTGCTAAAGAGGCCGGTAAAAGATATTTATCTGGTAGCGTCTTCTGTAATGGATATGTTCAGTGAGCTGAACGGACTGGATGCAGTCGCTTTTTCCGGACAAAAAGAGGACGGATGGTACATTGAAGAGGCCAGAGAGGCGATGGAGCGGGGCGATATCCTTTATGCCGGCAAATACAACCGTCCGGACTATGAATTGCTGGTTTCGAATCATTGTGCCCTTGCCGTAGAAAACATGATGATAAACCATGCCCCTGAAGTGATAGAAAAACTGGAGGATTTCGGCATTCCTGCCGTGACAGATTATTCCAGCTATGAACCCCATCCCCTGGGCAGAGTAGAGTGGGTGAAATTTTACGGAGCGCTGCTGGGAAAAGAGGAGGAAGCGGAAGAAATCTTTGCAAAGCAGCAGGAAATCCTCGAGAAAGTAAGCGCAGATGAAAAAACGGATCAGACTGTGGCGTTCTTTTTTGTTACTTCCAATGGCCTGATACAGGTGCGGCAGACCTGGGACTATATTCCGAAGATGATAGAGCTTGCAGGAGGAAAGTATGTATTTGATCATTTGGGAGATCCGGAAACAAAGCGTTCCACTATGAATATGCAGGTAGAGGAATTTTACGCCGGGGCGAAGGATGCGGACTTTTTGATTTATAACAGCTCCATCGACGGCGGAATCTCCAGTGTGGAGGAGCTTCTCGATAAATGTGAGCTTTTGTCGGATTTTAAGGCTGTGAAGGAAGGAAATGTCTGGTGCACCACCAATGACATGTATCAGCAGTCTTTGTCCATTGGTTATCTAATGGAAGACATTCACGGAATGCTTCAGGGAGAAAAAGAGAATATGCATTATCTTTTCCGACTTGCAGAAGAAGATTAGGAGATGGATATTGTGGCTGAAAGGAGTCAAACGCCTTCCTGGCGTCCCAGAATGCCAGGAACACGGGGCGGCAGTAAGAGAAACAGAACATGCAGATATATTACAGTCCTCATTTTACTTGGGATTGGCGCGCTTCTTTTTTTTATTCTGAATATCTGTATTGGAAGCGTCAGGATTACATTGGCGGAATTTGTGGGGCAGGAGGGGAATGAAACAATAACAAAGATTTTATGGGATATCCGGCTTCCAAGAGCGGCGGCGGTTCTGATCCTTGGAGGCGCATTGTCCCTTGCGGGGTATCTGCTGCAGACATTTTTTAATAATCCGATTGCCGGGCCTTTTGTTCTGGGAATTTCCTCCGGTGCGAAAATGGCGGTGGCTTTGGTGATGGTATTTCTGATGGGAAGGGGAGTGGGGGTATCATCTTTTGCCATGATTCTTGCGGCATTTTTGGGGGCCATGCTGTCCATGGGATTTGTATTGCTGGCATCCCGCAAAATCAACAATATGTCGATGTTGGTAGTCAGCGGCGTTATGATTGGCTACATATGTTCTGCTGTCACAGAATTGGTGGTAACCTTTGCAGAGGATGCGGATATTGTAAATCTTCACAACTGGTCCAGAGGCAGCTTCTCCGGCATGACCTGGGAAAATGTGGAAGTGATGGCAGTCGTGGTTTCCATCACTGCTTTTGCGGTCTTTCTGATGTCAAAGCCCCTGGCCGCTTATCAGCTGGGAGTTGTCTATGCCAGGAACGTAGGGGTAAATATTCGCCTTCTGCGGGCGTGCATTGTGATTTTTTCCAGTATTTTATCGGCATGTATTGTAGCCTATGCAGGGCCTATTTCCTTTGTTGGAATCGCAGCGCCTCATTTGGTGAAAAAGCTTTTAAATACGGTGGAACCGATCTGGATGATACCGGCATGCTTTCTTGGAGGAAGTGTGTTCTGCCTGTTTTGCGATTTACTTGCTAAAACAATGCTTGCACCCACAGAACTGAGCATCAGTACCGTAACAGCCATTTTCGGCGCGCCGGTAGTGCTTTGGATTATGATAAAAAGACGAAAAGAAAGCCATGTATGAGTAAGGGTAGGAACATGAAGGAATATTATTTTTCCACAAATAAAATGTGTGTGGGGTATGACAATAAACCGCTGATCAGGGAGGTGGAAATTACACTGCCGAAAGGGGAAATCTTAAGCCTGATAGGGCCAAACGGCGCAGGAAAATCCACAGTGTTAAAAAGCATTGCAGGGCAGCTGCAGTTAATTGGCGGCGCAGTATATTTTGGAGACGACAGGTTAGGGGAAATGAAAACAAGTGAGCTGGCAAAGAAAATGTCAGTGGTGTTTACACAGAAAGTAACGGCGGAAATGAAAAATTGCCGGGATGTGGTTGCAACCGGCAGGTATCCTTATACCGGATGGTTTGGCGTTTTATCCGGCGAGGATGAACGGATTGTGGATGAAGTGATGGAACTGACCCATACCGCAGAGATCCGCCATCAGGAATTTGATAAAATCAGCGACGGGCAAAAACAGCGGGTCATGCTTGCAAGGGCAATCTGCCAGGAGCCGGAGCTTGTGATATTAGACGAGCCCACATCCTTTCTGGACATCAGGTATAAGCTGGATTTTTTATCCATACTGCAGGAACTGAGAGATAAGAAAGGGCTTACGGTGATTATGTCTTTGCATGAACTGGAGCTTGCAAAGCTTGTCTCCGATAAAATACTTTGCCTGAAAGGGGAATTCGTGGAAAGATACGGAACGCCGGAAGAAATTTTTGAATCGGATTTTATTGAAAGGCTGTTTGATTTGAAAGAAGGGGGTTTTCTGAAAAATGAAAAGCTTTCCGGCTATATCCGGCAGATAAGCTCGCAGCCATAACAGATAGAATGATAGATGATTTGGGCTTTGCGGGAAAAATACAAGAAAAGAGGTTTGGATATGAGTGGAATATTATATGGAGCAGGGGTAGGCCCCGGCGATCCGGAACTTATGACGTTAAAGGCTGTGAGACTGGTGAAAGAAAACAATGTGATTGCTTTGCCGGGAAAAAATCCCAAGGAAACTGTCGCATACCAGATTGCAGCGGCGGCAGTGCCTGAGCTTGCAGACAAAGAGCTGCTTGCAGTGTATATGCCTATGACCCACGACAGGGAAGAAAGGGAAAAGCGCCACAGAGAGGGCGCATATCTGGTGGAAACTTATCTGAAGCAGGGAAAAAATGTTGTGTTTCTCACATTGGGAGATCCTTCCGTGTATTCTACCTTTACCTATATCCAGAAAATCGCAGAGGCGGATGGATTTCAGACCCAATTAGTCAGCGGCGTTCCTTCTTTTTGCGCTGCGGCAGCGAGAATGAACATGCCTCTTGCCATATGGAATGAGCAGATCCATATTTTTCCGGCAGTCCATCATTTGTCAAATGACCTGCCGGATGCGGGAACCTGCGTCCTGATGAAATCAGGCAGTAAAATGGACCAGGTAAAGGAGATTCTAAAAAAGAGCGGGCGGGATGCAGTTATGATAGAAAATTGCGGGACAGGCAAAGAACAGGTATATCTTCATGTAGACGATATCCCTGACACTGCAGGATATTATTCCCTGATTATTTCAAAGGAAGCGGAGAAAAAATGATAGTTTTAAAGAATTTAACCAAAAAGTTTGATCAGTTTACCGCTGTGGATTCTGTCAATATGACCATTGAAACAGGAGAATTTTTCGGACTTCTTGGATTAAACGGAGCAGGAAAAACCACTACAATCGGTATGCTTTCCACGCTTCTTCTGCCAACTCAGGGAGAAATCTTCATCGACGGAGAACTGCTTACGAGAAAAAGAACCGACCTGAAACAAAAAATCAGCGTAATCACACAGGAATATTCGATGCGGCAGGATATGAATATGGATGAGATTATGGAATATCAGGGAAGGCTCTACTATATGCCGAAAAAAGAAATCCGAAAAAGGAGCGAAGAGCTGCTGGAGTTCTGCGGGCTTATCAATGACCGGAGAAAAACCGTCCGGAAGCTGTCCGGCGGAATGAAACGGAAACTGATGGTGTGCAGAGCTCTTTTGACAAATCCTGAGATCTTGCTGCTGGATGAACCGACGGCAGGAATGGATGCGGTGTCGCGAAGGCAGATGTGGAATCTGCTTAAACAGTTAAACGGGAAAAATCTGACGATTTTGCTGACGACACATTACATGGAAGAGGCGGAACATCTGTGTGCCAGAGTGGCTATGATGAATCATGGAAAGATAGAAAAAATCAGCGCGCCCCAGGATTTTATTGATGAATTGGGACGGTTTGCTGTGGATGAGACTGAGGAAGGAAAAGCAGCAACCTACTATTTCCATATCAAAGAAGAAGCGTTGAAGTTTGCCGCACAGATAAACGGCAGTTTTAAACTGCGGGACACTACCTTGGAAGATGCATTTGTGGAACGGGCAAAAAAAGATGAAATCAGGTGAAAGAAATGGGAATTATTACAATTTTATGGGAAAAGTGGGTGGAATTCCGACGGGATTTTTATAAAATTACATTGGCAGCCATGATTGCGCCTCTTATGTATCTTCTGGTCTTTGGGATGGGAATTCAGACCATGTCTCATGGGAAGCCATATCTTCATTATCTGATTCCGGGCGTGGTGGCGCTGACGACAATGAACGGAAGCTTTAATGCAATTGCACAGAATCTGAATGTCCAGAGGTTGTATGAAAAGGCTTTTGACCAGGTTATGATTTCCCCTACTCCCTTATGGCAGTTTATGATTGGGCAGATTATAGCGGGTTCTATCAGAGGGCTTTATGCAGGCGGCGTTATTTTGCTTCTGGTGTGGCCGATACACACCGGCCTTATTTTTAACGGTTTTTCTTTTTTGGTATTGTTTTTAAACGGTGCGGTATTTTCGGCGCTGGGAGTGGTTGTTTCCTTTTTGGCAAGGAATCATGCGGATGTGCCGAGATTTTCCAATTATCTGATTATGCCTATGGCTTTTTTATGCAATACATTTTTTTCCACAGAAAATATGCCGAAAGAGATTCGCAGTGTCATAAGTGTTTTGCCCCTGTCAGAAACCAGCAGCATTGTACGGCATATTGCCTATGGAGAAGTCTGGAATTTCTCAGGGATTCTGGTGCTGCTTGCGTATCTGTTTGTTTTGACGGCAATCGGGTTATGGTTTGTTTACCAAAAACAGAATCTTTAGTAGGAGCGTGAAAGGAAAATATGTTGAAAAAAGGGTATGTGAAACGAAGAAAATGCAGCAGAGGGAGCATGGCAAAAGCCATGCTGATTCTGTTTGCGCTTCTGTCATTGTTTTCTTTGTGCGGATTTGCCATGGAGAACGGGGAATACAGCGTATCTGTGGATATGAGCGGCGGCAGCGGGAAGGCCTCGATTGCATCCCCCACGCTTCTTACGGTTCAAGAGGGAATGCCTGTGGCAAGGATTCAATGGAGCAGTTCTAATTATGATTATATGGTTGTGGATGGGAAAACCTATTATAATCAGAGTGAGGAGGGAATGAATTCTGTCTTTGAGATACCGGTTTTGTGCTGGGATGAAGAAATGGATGTGATTGCGGATACCACGGCTATGGGAAATCCCGTTGAAATCCATTATCAGCTGTTTTTTTACCAGGAGTCGGTGGGAAGTAAAAATGAGCTGCCCCAGGAAGCGGCCAAAAGGGTGCTGTGTGTAGCCTTTGGAATTATTGTAATTGGAGGTATTTTGAATTATATAGTGAAAAAGAAGAATTCATAGAAAATTCGTCGACATTTTACCGCCGGAGTAATATAATACTGGAAATTTTCTTCCAAATATGCTAAAATCTTTACAGCGTAGCGGCAGCTATGCCATATTATAGTGAAAAAGATATTGACAGGTGGGAACATGGAAAAAGAAACAGATGTAGTGATAGTAGGCACAGGAGCAGCAGGGCTGTTCTGTGCGCTGCAGCTGCCGGAAAGTAAGAAAGTTACCGTTATTACCAAGGATGAAGCCAGAAACAGCGATTCTTTTCTGGCACAGGGAGGAATCTGTGTCCTGCAGTCAGAAGACGATTATGATGCGTATTTTGAAGATACCATGAAGGCAGGACATTACAAAAATAACGGGAAATCGGTGGAAATGATGATCCGAAGCTCCGGAGAAATCATTGATTTGCTGCTGGGGTACGGCGTGGAATTTGAACGGCGGGACGGGAAGCTGGCATATACCAGAGAAGGTGGGCACTCCCGGCCCAGAATACTGTTTCATGAGGATGTTACCGGCAAAGAAATTACCGGAAAGCTGCTGGCCCAGGCAATGGAACGCAGGAATATCGAAATATACGAGCATACGGAAATGATAGATATTCTCTGTAAAGACAATGTTTGTTATGGGGTGGTTACAGCGGATAGGCAGGGAAGGATAACTCCGCTTTGGGCAGAGCATACCGTGTTTGCCTGCGGCGGTATCGGCGGATTGTATCAGCACTCAACGAATTTTGCCCATTTAACCGGAGACGGGATTGCCGTTGCACTGCGGCATAAGGTAAAGCTTCAGGATGTGAATTTTGTGCAGATACATCCCACCACACTGTATTCTGAGAAGCCGGGCCGGAGGTTTCTGGTTTCAGAATCTGTCCGTGGAGAAGGCGCTGTGCTGTACAATGCCAAAATGGAGCGGTTTGTGGATGAACTGCTGCCCCGGGATGTGGTGACAAAGGCCATTGAGAAGCAGATGGAAGAAGACGGGAAGCCCTATGTCTGGCTGTCTATGGAGCATATTGCCAGGGAAGATATTTTAAGCCATTTTCCAAATATCTGTAAACGGTGCCTGGAGGAAGGCTATGATGTGACAAAGGAATGTATTCCAGTGGTGCCGGGACAGCACTATTTTATGGGCGGCATTCAGTCAGATCTGGAGGGAAGAACTTCTATGGAACGCCTTTACGCTGTAGGAGAGACAAGCTGCAACGGCGTGCATGGCGCCAATCGTCTTGCCAGCAATTCCCTTTTGGAAAGCCTGGTGTTTGCAAGGCGCGCGGCGATGGATCTTGCAGCAGAATCTGCTGCCGTTCCGTCAGAAAGGCCGGATGGCAGAGATGGGCTGTTTTGCCGGGAGAAGTATAAGGATATCGAAAAACTGCATCAGGAGAACCGCACGCTAGTGCATCAGGAGATAGAGAGGATGAGAAAAGAATATGAACAACAGCATAACCATGACATTAAATGAAGATGAACTGATTTTACAGGCGCTGCGGGAGGATATTTCCAGTGAGGATGTCACTACCAACGCAGTGATGCCAAAGGCGCAGACAGGGGAAGCCCAATTAATCTGTAAGCAGGATGGAGTGCTGGCCGGCCTGCCTGTATTCCAAAGAGTGTTTGAATTACTGGATGAAACCATATCTGTGGAATTTCAATTTTCCGATGGAGATAAGGTAAAAAAAGGAGATTTAATCGGAACCATTATCGGTGATATCCGGGCCATTTTGTCCGGTGAGCGGACTGCGCTGAATTACCTGCAGCGTATGAGCGGAATTGCCACTTATACCAATTCCATTGCGTCTTTGTTAGAGGGCAGTAAGGTAAAGCTTCTGGATACCAGAAAAACTACGCCGAATATGCGTATTTTTGAGAAATATTCTGTGAAAGTCGGCGGCGGTTACAATCACCGTTATAATCTTTCGGACGGAGTTCTGCTGAAAGACAACCATATCGGCGCAGCAGGCGGAGTAAAAGAAGCCGTTTTGATGGCAAAGGAATATGCGCCTTTTGTACGCAAGATTGAGATTGAGTGCGAGACGGTGGCAATGGTTCAGGAGGCAGTGGAGGCAGGGGCAGATATTATCATGCTGGATAACATGACGGTGGAAGAGATGCAGAAGGCAATTGCATTGATTGACCACAGAGCAGAGATTGAATGCTCCGGCAATGTGACAAAAGAAAATATTGAGCATTACATCTCTCTGGGAGTTGATTATATTTCCAGCGGTGCGCTGACCCATTCCGCGCCTATTATGGATATTTCCCTGAAAAATCTTCATGCAGTGTGAAGGTGATATGATACATTCCGTATCATTTCAGCAGTTCACAATTATGCAGAATGTCGTTTAAGTGATTAGACGGCATTTTTTGTGCAATTTGCAGAATTATCCATTTATTGTCAATTATCTTTGTTATTTTCGTTATAAATTTTGTCAATTCTGGCAGAATTAATGCTCCATGATTTACAATATCATCCTTTTAACTATTAAATTTGAGTAAAACTCAAATTTCTATCACAATTTATTTTTACACTGAATTTGATAGTTTGGAAAGTATTTGTTTTAGTCAACATTACATAATAAAGGAGAAAAACATGAACCATTTAGATGAACTGGAAGCGGAAGCGATATACATCATGCGGGAAGTAGCAGCAGAATGTGAGAAGCCGGTGATGCTTTATTCCATCGGAAAAGACTCTTCCGTGATGCTGCGTCTGGCGATGAAGGCATTCTATCCAGAGAAGCCGCCATTTCCGTTTCTGCATGTGAATACCACATGGAAATTTAAAGAAATGATAGAATTTCGGGACGCCACAGCACAGGAACTTGGAATTGAAATGCTGGAATATATTAATGAAGATGGGTTAAGGCAGGGGATTAATCCCTTTGATCATGGTTCCGCTTATACGGATATCATGAAGACCCAGGCGTTGAAGCAGGCGTTAGATAAGTACGGATTTACAGCGGCTTTCGGCGGCGGAAGAAGGGATGAAGAGAAGTCCAGAGCCAAAGAGCGGATTTTTTCTTTCCGCAGCGAAAGCCACGCCTGGGACCCCAAGAACCAGAGACCGGAGATGTGGAAGCTGTTTAATACCAGAATTAAGCAGGGAGAGAGCATCCGGGTATTTCCTTTGTCCAACTGGACGGAAAAAGACATCTGGCAGTATATCAAGCGGGAAAATATTCCGATTGTGTCGCTGTACTTTGCAAAGCCGAGGCCGGTGGTGATACGGGACGGTCAGATGATTATGGCAGACGATGACAGGCTGAAGCTGAAAGAAGGAGAGCAAATCGAGACCAGAACCGTGCGGTTTCGGACTCTGGGCTGTTATCCCCTGACCGGGGCTATGGAGTCGGAAGCGTCAACCTTAGATGAAATTATAGAAGAAACCTTATCTTCCGTGGAATCGGAGCGGACAAGCCGGATTATAGATTCAGACGGCGGCGCAGCCAGCATGGAAAAAAGAAAACGAGAGGGATACTTTTAGCATGAAGAATGAATTATTGAAATTTATTACCTGCGGAAGCGTGGATGATGGAAAATCAACCTTGATTGGGCATATGCTCTATGATGCGAAGCTGATTTTTGCAGATCAGAAACGGGCTCTGGAATTGGATTCCCGGGTAGGTTCCAGAGACGGTAAAATTGACTATTCTCTGCTGCTGGACGGACTGATGGCAGAGCGGGAACAGGGGATTACCATTGACGTGGCCTATCGCTATTTCAGCACGGAACGCAGAAGCTTTATTGTGGCGGACACGCCGGGCCATGAGGAATATACCAGAAATATGGCGGTAGGGGCTTCCTTTGCTTCCCTTGCAGTAATTTTAACAGACGCCAGCCAGGGAGTGCTGCAGCAGACCAGGCGCCATGCGAGAATCTGTTCTTTGATGGGAATCCGTCATTTTGTATTTGCAGTGAATAAAATGGATTTGGTGGATTATGACAAGAAACGCTTTAAGAAAATTGAAAAAGAAATTAAAGTCCTGATGGCGGAGTTTGATTACGGAACTCTGCGGATTATTCCGGTTTCAGCCACAGAAGGGGACAATATTACCCGGAAATCTGAAATGATGATGTGGTACAGAGAGGAGACATTGCTCCACTATTTGGAAGAAGTTGATGTCAGCGAACGGGACAGGCAGCATGAATTTTCTATGCCGGTGCAGAGAGTATGCCGTCCAAATCATAATTTCCGGGGATTTCAGGGACAGATTTCCTCCGGCAGCATAGCGGTGGGAGAAGAAATCACCGTCATGCCCAGCGGGGAGAAAGCGAAGGTGATAGGAATTCATCAGGGAGATCAGCTGGTGGAGCAAAGCGGCAGCGGCCAGGCGGTTACCATTCAGCTGGATACGGAAATCGACATATCCAGAGGCTGTGTGCTGGAGAAGGATTATAAGCTTTCCGTGGGAAATATGTTTGCAGCATCTATTTTGTGGATGGATGACAACAGTCTGATTGCGGGACGGAATTTCTGGCTTAAGACAGGAACTCAATTGATTTCCGCAACAGTTATGAATATCAAATATAAGATTGATGTGAACACCGGAGCGGAAGTCTACACCGATGCCATCTACAAGAATGAGATTGCATTCTGTGAGATTTCCACAGGCAGCAATATTGTATTTGACCGGTTTGAAAACAACCGGGAACTGGGATCTTTGATTCTGATTGACCGGATTACCAATATGACTTCCGCCTGCGGGACAATTATGTATTCTCTGGAACGAGGAGAGAACTTAACCTGGCACGATATGGACATTACCAGGGAAATGCGGGAAGGAAGACTGGGTCAGGAAGCTATTACCATCTGGATGACCGGCCTTTCCGGCGCAGGGAAATCCACCCTGGCCAACGCCCTGGAGAAGCGGCTTTTTGCTATGGGCAAGCACACCATGCTTCTGGACGGAGATAATGTGCGAATGGGTCTGAACAAGAACCTTGGATTTACAGAAAAGGACAGAATTGAAAATATCCGCAGAATTGCAGAAGTTAGCAAGCTGATGAATGATGCGGGGCTGATTGTGCTGACCTCCTTTATCTCACCATATCGGCTGGAACGCAGGAACGCCAAAGAAATTATCGGGGACAGCTTTGTGGAGGTCTATGTAAGCACGCCTTTAGAAGAGTGTGAGAAGCGTGACGTCAAAGGGCTCTATCAGGATGCGAGAATGGGTAAGATTGCCAACTTTACAGGAATATCCGGCAAATATGAGGAGCCGGAGAATCCGGATATTGTGGTGGATACCAGCAAGCACAGCCTGGAAAAATGCCTGGACATTCTGCTGGAAGGGCTGGAAAAATATCTGTAGAAGGCTTATTTGCCGGGAATGCAGACAGGGAGCCGGATGATGGACGGCCAGTCAGGCGGCATCCGGATTGCGGCAAAGCACATTGATAATGATAAAATAACTGATAGAAGGAACAAGAGGTGTAAGGCATGAGAGAAAAAATAAAAGCATTTTTGCCGCTGTTTGGCCCCAAAGGACAGAATTGCTTTGGGGGTTTGGGTAAGAAAACAGCAGCGTTTGCGTTATGCGGTATTCTGGCCGCATCCTGCCTGGCAGGATGCGGGGATGGATCAGGCAGCGATAAGAAGGGGGATGGAACGGAGCTGTTGAATGTTTCCTATGATCCTACCCGGGAATTTTATGCGGAATATAATGACATTTTCTGCAAATATTGGAAGGAACAGGGCGGCAGTGATGTGACTGTTACCCAGTCCCATGGGGGCTCCGGTTCCCAGGCCCGTTCTGTCATTGAGGGAAACGAAGCGGATGTGGTGACCCTTGCCCTGGCCCATGACATTACGGCAATTGAGAATTCCGGGATGATTGAGGAAGGATGGAGCGAAGAATTTGAAGGAGACAGCGCCCCGTATACTTCCACCATTGTGTTTCTGGTGCGCAAAGGCAATGAGAAAAATATCAAAGACTGGGACGATTTGGTAAAGGATGGGGTGGAAGTGATTACGCCAAATCCAAAGACTTCCGGCGGCGCCTGCTGGAACTTTCTGGCTGCCTGGGCTTATGAGCAGCAGAATGGCAAAAGTGAGCAGGAAACGGAAGAGTTCTTGACGAAGCTTTATCAGAATGTGCTGGTGCTGGATTCCGGCGCCAGGGGAGCCACCAATACCTTTGTGGAAAACAGGCAGGGAGATGTGCTGATCGCCTGGGAAAATGAAGCGTATCTGTCTCTGGATACCCATCCGGATGAATATGAGATCGTAACGCCCAGTGTCAGCATTCTGGCTCAGCCTTCCGTTGCAGTGGTGGATAAATACGCAAAAGATCACGGCACAGAAGAACTGGCGGCGGCGTATCTGGAGCATTTGTACAGTGATGAGGCCCAAAGACTGGCAGGAAAGCATCATTACCGCCCTTCCAATGAGGAAATCCTTCAGGAGTTTTCGGATAAATTTGATTTGGAGATGAACCTGGTTACCATTGATGATTTCGGAGGATGGGACAAGGCTTATGAGACTTACTTCCAGGATGGGGCTGTGTTTGACCAGATTTATACAGAGTAAATGCTTATGCGGCACGGTCTTGGGACTGCCTGCTTTGTTTGCGGCAGGCAGGAGATAGGAAGAAGTATCATGGAACGAGGAGGATATTAGGCGTGGAGCAGCAAATTGTTAAAGTGAAAAATAAAAAAGGAGTCAGAGTAATCCCGGGGTTCGGCCTGTCCATGGGCGTGACCCTTGCGATGCTTGGCTGTTTTATTTTGATTCCCCTTGCTTCTATATTTATCAGCGCCAGTAAAATAAGTTTTCAGGAATTTGTTGAAGTGGTCACCTCGAAACAGGTGATGTCCGGTTATTTGGTGAGTTTTTCCTGCGCTTTTTTTGCGGCTCTGGTAAATGGCGTGTTCGGTTTGATTCTGGCCTGGGTTCTGGTGCGGTATGAGTTTCCCGGAAAACGGATTATGGATGGAATGATTGAACTGCCTTTTGCATTGCCTACGGCGGTTGCAGGCATTTCTCTTACCTTTCTGTATTCCGATCAGGGATGGATTGGCGCAGCCTTTGACAAGATAGGAATTTCCATTGCCTATACCCGCATCGGCATTACTATTGCCATGGTGTTTGTGGGAATTCCTTTTGTGGTGCGGTCGGTGCAGCCGGTACTGGAGAAGCTTGACAGGCAGTACGAGGAAGCGGCTATGATGCTGGGTGCAAGCCGGATGCGCACTTTTTTTAAAGTCATCCTTCCGGAACTGTTTCCGGCGCTTCTGGCCGGATTCGGCCTTGCCTTTGCCAGAGGGGTTGGAGAATACGGCAGCGTGGTGTTTATTGCCGGGAACATTCCCTTTGAGACGCAGATTGCCCCTCTATTGATTATGACGAAGTTAGAGCAGTATAAATATTCAGATGCTACGGCCATTGCGCTGGTGCTTTTGATCATATCTTTTATATTGATGCTTTTGATTAATTCTCTGCAGATTTATATGCAGAAATTCAGCAAGGCCTGATTCATCGGAGCGGGGGCCTTGGGTTGGAACATCGGCTCAAAGGATTGGGTCAGTGTCAGGAGAGAACAGAGCGTTTAAAGCGATAAGGGAAGAATCTAAGGAGAATATTTATGGCAAAGAAAAAACAAAGAAGCTACCAGCAGGACGTGGTAGGTGACAGTATCAATTCCATACAAAAGGTGGTGAAGCCCTCGGAGGAGGGCGGAAGCCGCATCGTGAAATATCTGCTGATTGGCCTCAGCGTGCTGTTTCTTTTTGTAATGCTGGCGCTGCCTTTGGCGGTGGTGGCGGCAAACGCCTGGAAGGAAGGCTGGGAAGCTTACCGGAAAGCAGTTATGGATGAATATACCATTAAAGCTCTGCAGCTTACCCTTTTGGCAACGGTAACTGCTGTGGCAGTGAATACAGTATTCGGCGTGTTTGCAGCGTTTTTACTGTCGAAATTTTATTTTCGGGGACGGCAGGCGCTGGCGGCGCTGATTGATATTCCTTTTTCTATTTCTCCGGTAATTGCCGGGCTGGTATTTATTCTGACCTTTGGAAATATGGGATGGATGGGAGATTTTTTGGACAAATACGATATTAAAATTGTATTTGCAGTTCCGGGAGTCATTCTGGCTACCATATTTGTGACTTTCCCCTTTGTATTCCGGGAGCTTTTTCCTGTGCTGAACGCCCAGGGCAAGGATGAGGAAGAAGCGGCGGCGTTAATGGGGGCCAATGGATGGAGGATTTTTTGGAGGATTACCTTTCCTCATATCAAATGGGCTCTGTTGTACGGGATAATTCTGTGCAGCGCCCGGGCTATGGGGGAATTCGGCGCAGTATCTGTGATTTCCGGCCATTTGAGGGGAAAGACCAATACCCTGCCCCTGCATGTGGAAATCCTTTACAATGAATTTAATACGGCGGCAGCTTTTGCAGTGTCGTCAATTCTGGTGGCTCTGGCAGTTCTGATATTGATTGTGAAGAGCTTGGTGGAATGGAAGAAAAAATAAGGAGAACACCGAATATGTATGTGGAAATGAAGGATATTTGTAAGACATTTGACGGATTTCAGGCGTCCGACCATGTAAGCTTCGGCATTGAGAAAGGGCAGATGGCGGCGCTGCTTGGCCCCAGCGGAAGCGGCAAGACGACGATCCTTCGGATGCTTGCGGGACTGGACCGGCCAGATTCCGGCGATATTATGATCAATGGGTTTCGGGTCAATGATTTGCCCGGCAATAAACGGGGCATTGGGTTCGTATTCCAGAATTACGCTTTATTCCGGTATATGACAGTGGCAGACAATATCGGCTTCGGCCTGGAGGTTCAGAAAAAAAGCAAGGCAGAGATCAAAGAGCGGGTGGAGGAGCTGCTGGAATTGATTTCCATGGAGGATCTGGGAAAACGGTACCCCCATCAGTTGTCCGGCGGTCAGAAGCAGAGGGTAGCCTTTGCCAGGGCGCTGGCTCCGGGACCGGGACTGCTTTTGCTGGACGAGCCTTTTGCAGCCATTGACGCTAAGGTGCGCCGGGAACTGAGAAACTGGCTGAGAGATATGATTGGAAGAGTGGGCATCACCAGTATTTTTGTCACCCATGACCAGGAGGAAGCCATGGAAGTGGCGAATCAGGTCATTATTATCAATCAGGGGAAAATCGAACAGATTGGAACGCCGGAAGAGATCTGTTTCCATCCGAAAACAGAATTTGTGGCGGATTTTATTGAAACAGAGAGATTTTCTCAGGGAGGGAAATAATACTGCCGTAAAAAATGCGGCAGAAAGAGGATAATTGGAGGGAACTATGAAAACGTTGTATTTGCATATTGGAACGCCGAAAACAGGTACGTCTGCAATTCAGATTTTTTGCAAAGATAATCAGGAGACGTTAAAGAAAAAGATTTTTGAGGTAAAGGTAATTGTGTATTTGCGGCGTCAGGATGAATTTATGTATTCCTGGTGGAATCAAATGGTAAAAGAAGGGATGAAAAAATCCTCTTTATTGTCATGGGAAGAGATGTTAGAGAAACGGCCCGTAGTACAGCTTGATTATTATGAAAAACTGCAAAAAATTGCAGCGATTGTAGGAAAGGAAAATATTACCGTAAGGAGATTCAGCAGAAATTCTTTTGTGGGCCGGATGATTGAAGCAGATTTCCCGGATTCAGTAGGGCTGGAATTTTCTGAGGAATATCAGGTCCGGCAGCAGCTGACCAATTCCAGCCTGACAAAAAACTGCAATGAAATAAAACGGATCTTAAATCATTTTTCGGGGGGAATGGAAAGCAAACAAACAATCTGTTTCGGGATTGTTTAACTGAAATTTCCATGAATCCGGGAGACGACAAAAAGTACAGTATGATGTCTGGACAGGAATTAAAAGAGTTTATGGCGGAATTTGAAGAGGGAAACCGCAGAATCGCTCTGGAGTTTTTGAACGGGGAAGAGAAGCTGTTTGACGACAATTATCAGGTGGGAGAAAAATGGAATCCCCAAAATCCGGGAATGATAGAGGATGTTATAAAGCTTTTGGGGATGACGGTCGTCAGTTTTATGGAGAAAAATGAAGAGCAGGAGCAGAAGCTTTCTGCCGCCAGGAAGAAAAACGAGGAGTTGGAGCGCCAGATAACAGACTTAAGGCATAAGCTAAACCATCCCTTCCAGACAGTTGGAAACCGGATTAAGGATTCATGGAACAAGGAGCAATAGAATAGAGACGGTCATGAAGGAAAGGAAGGTTTACATATGGTCAAAAACGGGAAAACGTTATATTTGCATATCGGAACGCCGAAAACGGCTACCACTGCGATTCAGTTTTTTTGCAGGGACAATCAGGAAACATTAAACAGCCATGGATATATTTATCCAATCTTTGAATGGAAATATCCCAATGTGCTTCGAACCAGAAATGCTCACTTTCTTGTGGGAGATACCTATCTCACTCAGCAAGAACGGAATCCGGAAGAAGAAGCGAAGATATTTCAAGAGGCGTTTCGGCAGATTTATGAAGCGTTTGAACAGTATGACAATGTAATCCTTTCCGATGAGAGCATGTGGAACCATGGATTCCGGATTGGCGGTTGGGACAGGATTAAGGAAGAGCTGGATAAAAATATTTTTACAGTAAAGGTAATCGTATATCTCCGGCGCCAGGATGAATTTACCTATTCCTGGTGGAATCAGGTAGTAAAAGAGGGGATGAAAAAGACTTCTGTGATTACCTGGAAGGAAATGCTGGAAAAGCTTCCGGTGGTGCAGCTTGACTACTATGAAATCTTAGAGAAGATTGCCGCAGTTGTTGGGAAGGAAAATATTACCGTAAGGAGATTTGACAGGAATTCTTTTGTAGGACAGGCCATTCAGGCGGATTTTGCAGATGCAATTGGGCTGGATATCTCAGAGGGGTATCAGATTGAATCAAAAGTGGAAAATGTGAGCCTGACGAAAAGCAGTAATGAGATTAAACGGCTTTTAAATTGTCTGCCGGGACTGGATAAGAAAACCAACGATTTATTTCGGGAATATTTAAGTGAGATCTCCATGAATCCCAGGGACGACAGGCGATACAGCATGCTTTCTAGGCAGGAGCTGCGGGAGTTTATGGCGAAATACGAGGAGGGAAACCGCAGAATTGCGGAGGAATATTTAAAGGGGGAAGATAAGTTATTTGATGACAGCTATCAGGTGGAAGAAACGTGGACATCAGGAAATCCGTTGATGGTTGAGGATACTGTGACCTTTTTTGGAATGCTTACGCTTTCTCTTTTAAAGAAAAATGAGGAACTGGAGCGTCAGATTTCTACCTTGAGGTATAAGCTGAACCATCCCTTCCAGACCGTGGGAAACCGGATTAAAAATTCACGGAAGAAGGTACAGTAACGCAAAGACGGACATAAGGGAAAGGCGGGTGTTTGCATATGGACAAAAACAGGAAGACTTTGTATTTGCATATCGGTACGCCGAAAACGGCTACCACTGCTATCCAGCATTTTTGCAGGGACAACCGTGAGGAGTTTCATAAATATGGGTATGAATATCCGATGTTTGAATTTGAATACGCCAATGTGGGGACGTGGAGAAATGGGCATTTTCTGCTTGGAAATGTGAACCAGGCACAGGGGAACAGGGATTTTGAGGCGGAGGAGAAGGTTTTTTTGGAAGCCTTTGAACAGATACAGGAAGAGTTTGAGACATATGACAACATCATTCTTTCTGATGAAGGCGTGTGGAATCATGGATTTAGGTTAGGGGGCATGTGCTGGAACAGGCTTCAGAGAGAATTGGAAAAAGATATGTTTACTGTGAAGGTAATCGTATATCTGCGCCGGCAGGATGAATTTGTATATTCCTGGTGGAACCAAATTGTAAAGACGGGCTTGCGGAAAACGTCTGTAATTACCTGGGAAGAAATGATAAGAAGGCTTCCGGTGGTGCAGCTTGATTATTATGGGATCCTGGAGAAAATTGCGGAGATTGTGGGAAAAGAAAATATCATCGTAAGAAGGTTTGACAGAAGCCGGTTTGCAGGACAAATGATTCAGGCGGATTTTTTGCAGGCAGTTGGGTTGGAGTTTTCTGAAGAGTACCAGATACAGGAAGAGATATCAAATGTCAGCCTGACGAAAAACTGTAATGAGATTAAGCGGATTCTGAACAGCCTGCCCCAGTTAGACCAGAAAGGCAATGATTTTTTCCGGGCTCAGTTAAGGGAATTTTCTCGGCAATCCGCAGAGGACAAAAAATGCGGCATGATGTCCAGACAAGAATTGAAAGAATTTATGTCGAAATATGAAGAAGGAAACCGCAGGATTGCAAGGGAATATCTGGGCGGAGAAGAATGGCTGTTTGAAGAAGATTATCAGGTGGAAGAAAAATGGAATCCAAGGAATCTGGATATGATTGAAGATATTGTGAAGCTGTTTGGGACGTCCACCCTTTCTCTTATGAGGAGAAATGAAGAGCTGGAGTGTCAGATGTCAGACTTAAAGTACAAGTTAAACCATCCCTTTCAGACTGTTGGAAACAGGGTAAAAAACTCTATGGGGAGAGTGCAGTAAGCTTTGAGGAGTCCAGTGGCGAATGATAGAAAAGAACCCTTGCAAACGGCATTGATATGCTGTTTGCAAGGGTTTTACAGCGTTCATGGAGATAAGGCTTAAAGGGCAGGAATTTATTTTGTCAGGAAACATTGACTTTTCAATTTGAATAGGTTATGGTTATTTCGGTATTTTACACAGAGAAGAAAAGGACTGCCATGGGGATGTTTCCGGAAGTTTTTCTATAGAATAAGTTACATACAGGAGGAGCAAGATATGAATTTTGAAGAAAATAAAGCGGCGTCTGAGGCAGAGGGACGGGATTACGGACAGCTTGCAGAGGAAAATTTTTTGAAGGGATACAACTGTACCCAGGCAGTGGTTCTGGCGTTTTCTGATTTGCATGGCATGGAAGAAAAAACAGCGGCAAGGCTCAGTTCTTCTTTTGGCGGCGGAATGGGCAGGCTCCGGGAGGTCTGCGGAACTGTCAGCGGAATGTTTCTGGTGGCAGGAATGCTCTACGGCTATGAAGAGCCCGGGGACTATCAGGGCAAAAAAGAGCATTATGAAAGAATCCAGCAGCTGGCGAAAGCTTTTGAAGCAGAAAATGGTTCCATTGTCTGCCGGGAGCTTCTGGGACTGGAGCAGAAAAAAGACGCTCCTGTGCCGCAGCAGCGGACCAAAGAGTATTACAAAAAGAGGCCCTGCCCCAAATTAGTTCGGATGGCGGCAGAGATTATGGCAAAATATATTCAGGAACATCCTCCCAAATGAAAATCTAAACTTTTTATAAAATATGAAAATGTATATTGACAAAAAAAATGGGTAGTGCTAAATTATGTACATAAGCAATTAGCACTCGATATAAATGAGTGCTAATAACTAAAAAGATAAGCATAATGCAGAACAGATGGCTGAATAAGGAGGAATTGTAATGAAATTAGTACCATTGGGAGACAGAGTTGTATTAAAGCAGTGTGAAGCAGAAGAAACTACAAAGTCCGGCATCATTCTTGCAGGAAGTGCACAGGAAAAGCCGCAGGAAGCAAAAGTAGTGGCTGTAGGTCCTGGTGGAATGGTAGACGGCAAGGAAGTAACCATGCAGGTAAAGGAAGGGGATAAAGTAATCTATTCCAAATATGCAGGGAACGAAGTAAAGGTTGACGGAGAAGAATACATCATTGTAAAACAGAATGATATTCTTGCAATTGTAGAGAACGAAAGCAACTAGTTGAATCAAAATATGTAAAGAGCACATCATAAAGGAGACGATTATTATGGCAAAGGAATTGAAATATGGCACAGAAGCCAGAGCTGCATTGGAAGCTGGCGTAGATAAATTAGCAAATACCGTAAGGGTAACCTTAGGACCAAAGGGAAGAAACGTAGTTTTGGATAAATCCTTCGGCGCTCCCTTAATTACCAACGACGGAGTAACCATCGCAAAAGAGATTGAACTGGAAGACGCTTTTGAGAATATGGGCGCACAGCTTGTAAAAGAAGTGGCAACCAAGACCAATGACGTTGCCGGAGACGGAACCACCACAGCTACCGTTTTGGCACAGGCAATGATCAAAGAAGGCATGAAGAACTTAGAAGCAGGCGCAAACCCCATCGTTCTTCGCCGGGGCATGAAGAAAGCAACCGAGAAAGCGGTGGAATCTATCGCAGCTATGAGCCAGAAAGTAAACGGCAAGGATCAGATTGCCAAAGTAGCGGCAATTTCAGCAGGAGATGAAGAGGTAGGAAATCTGGTAGCGGATGCTATGGAGAAGGTTTCCAACGACGGCGTAATCACCATCGAAGAGTCCAAAACCATGCAGACAGAGCTGGATCTGGTAGAAGGCATGCAGTTTGACCGGGGATATATTTCCGCATATATGGCAACAGATATGGATAAGATGGAAGCGGTACTGGATGATCCCTATATCCTGATTACCGATAAGAAAATCAGCAATATTCAGGAAATTCTTCCTTTGTTAGAGCAGGTAGTGCAGTCCGGCGCAAGACTTCTGATTATCGCAGAGGACATTGAAGGAGAAGCTCTTACCACTTTGATTGTAAACAAACTCCGCGGTACATTTAACGTGGTTGCAGTAAAAGCACCGGGTTATGGCGACAGAAGAAAAGCAATGCTTGAAGATATTGCAATTCTTACCGGCGGCCAGGTAATTTCGGAAGAAGTAGGTCTGGAACTGAAAGAAACTACCATGGATCGGTTAGGACGCGCAAAATCTGTAAAGGTTCAGAAAGAAAACACCATTATTGTAGACGGTGAAGGGGACAAAGACGCAATTGCAGCAAGAGTTGCGCAGATCCGTACGCAGATTGATGAAACCACCTCTGAATTTGACAAAGAGAAATTACAGGAAAGACTTGCCAAGCTGGCAGGCGGTGTAGCGGTAATCCGTGTAGGCGCAGCAACTGAGACAGAGATGAAGGAAAGCAAGCTTCGTATGGAAGATGCTCTCAATTCCACCAGGGCAGCAGTAGAAGAAGGCATTATCGCAGGCGGCGGCTCCGCATATATTCATGCGGCAAAAGAAGTTGCAGCTTTGGCAGAGAATATGGACGGAGATGAGAAGACTGGTGCAAAGGTAATTTTAAAAGCATTGGAATCCCCATTGTTCTACATTGCAGCAAATGCAGGTCTGGAAGGAGCCGTTATCATCAATAAGGTAAAAGAATCCGAACCGGGCATTGGCTTTGATGCAACCAGAGAAGAATATGTAAATATGGTAGAAGCAGGAATTCTTGATCCGGTGAAGGTAACCAGAAGCGCATTGCAGAATGCAACTTCTGTAGCTTCTACATTACTGACGACAGAATCCGTAGTGGCAAATATTAAAGAAGACGTACCGGCAATGCCGGCAGGCGGCGCAGGCGGAATGGGAATGATGTAATTCCCGAATACAATAAGACAAAAAGGAACTGTGGAAGGCCAAAACTTCCTCAGTTCTTTTTGTGTTATGACGGTGAAAATATCAGCATGGTATTAGATTTGTTTATTGACAGTCCGGCAATTATACAATAGAATTAATAAGTGGATTATGAAAAATAAGAGGAGAACGAAAAGGAAGTGAACAGTCAGCAAATCAGGAAATATGAAGCGATGGAGTTTGATAAGGGGCAGGTGGAAGCAATCCGTCAGGGGGTGGATAGCGGAGACAGGGATTTGTATGCAAGATAAAAGAAATAGAAACAATAGAGATAGAAGAAAGTGAGGAAACAGTATGAATCAGGAGATAAAGGAAGCATTGGCTGCAGCAGGAGTGAATCTGGAGGAAGCGTTGAATCGTTTGATGAATAATGAAATGCTGTTCAAACGGCTTTTGTTAAAATTTAAGGACGATAAGAATTTTGCAGGATTAGAGCAGGCAGTGTCAGAACAAAGCTATGAAGATGCTTTCCACTGCGCCCATACCTTGAAAGGCGTAGCGGGAAATCTGGGATTGGAGAAGCTGATGAATGCAGACGTTGTTGTGGTGGAAAAGCTGCGCAGCGAGAATTATGAAGGGCTGGAAGCAGATCTGGCAAATTTACGGGAAGCTTATAACCAGGTGATGGATGTAATTCAGAGAATTGAGTAATTAAATTCCATGAGAGAAAATACAAAAAAAGAGACAGATTTTCATCATCATAAAGGAGGACGATTCAGGTGGGAAAAATTGCAGTTGTAACAGACAGTAACAGCGGTATTACCCAGAAACAGGCAATAGAATACGGAGTGAGCGTACTGCCCATGCCGTTTTTTATCAATGGGGAGACATATTTTGAGGACATTGATTTAACCCAGGAGCAGTTTTATGAAAAGCTGGAAGGAAATGGGGAGATTTCCACTTCCATGCCGGCAGTGGGCTCTGTCACAGATTTATGGGATAAATTATTAGAAGAATATGATGAAATTGTGCATATACCCATGTCCAGCGGTCTGAGCAGCTCCTGTGAGACAGCGCTTATGCTGGCTCAGGACTATGAAGGAAAGGTGCAGGTGGTAAACAACCAGCGTATTTCTGTCACTCAGAAACAGTCGGTAAGAGATGCGGTCACATTGGCTGAACAGGGAAAAAGCGCGGAAGAGATCAAGAATTATCTGGAAGAGACCAAGTATGATTCCAGTATTTATATTATGGTGGATACCCTGACTTATCTGAAAAAGGGCGGCAGAATTACACCGGCGGCGGCAGCTCTTGGCACATTGTTGAAATTGAAGCCGGTGCTTCAGATTCAGGGGGAGAAGCTGGATGCTTTTGCCAAGGCAAGAACCGTAAAGCAGGCCAAAAATATTATGATAGAAGCCGTTAAAAATGACTTTGTGAAACGTTTTGGAGATGAAACAGGGAAGGACATGCATCTGTTTATTGCTTATACCAAGGATCAGGACACTGCAATGGAATTTAAAGGGCAGGTTCAGGGAGCTTTTCCCCAGGCTGAGGTGACATCAGTAGATCCCTTATCTCTCAGCGTGGCATGCCATATCGGGCCGGGAGCCCTTGCTCTTGCCTGCGCTAAAAAACTTTCTTAATACCCGCAAATCAAATAATTTTAAGCGTACAAAGGCTGTCGGAAAAGAACAGAATTTTCACAATATATATTGTAATTCTTTCGATGTCACAACCATATATTATGTATAAATTTCATTTCCCGACAGCCCTTTTCAGCTTTATTGGATGCGGGGCAGGTTCCAGCGGTAATGGGCCGCCAGCATCCGGATTGCCACAACAGCCAGAGAACTAATCAGCATGGCGGCTGTGTCCGGAATGACCCGGCACAGGAAAATATACAGGAACGCCCCAATCAAAGCTGCGCAGGCATAGACATGCTTGATGAAGACAAAGGGGGTGTTTCCGGACATAATGTCCCGCATCATGCCTCCGCCGATTCCGGTAACTACGCCTACAAAAACAAGAAGAAATAAATTGTTGATGTGGCTGCTTTCCAGGTAAAGGGCCGTGCGGATGCCCATGACCGTGAAGATGCCAAGGCCCACGGCGTCCAGGGTGCTCATCACCCGTTCGTAATGCTCCAGAAATGAGCTTTCCAGCAGCTCTTTTTTCAGGTAGAACAGGGCAAACAGCAGGCAGGAGGTTAGAATGGCTGTGCCCACGTATGCAAAATTCTGAAACATCTTGGGCGGATGAATGCCCAAAAGGAGATCCCGGATACAGCCGCCGCCCACAGCAGTGGTGATACCAAGGACATTGACCCCGAAAATGTCCATATTTTTCCGAATGCCCAGCATGGCTCCGGAGGAGGCAAAAGCGATGGTACCGATGATTTCCAGAGTAAAAATAAAAAGTTCCGTGTAAGTCATAGTTCTGTGCTCCGTTTCTTATGAGTTTTCCCGCCTATTATACTGAATAAAATTGAAAAATACAATGCAAAAAATAAAATTTCCGGGAAAGGGGGATCTTATGGCGGATATTAATCTGGAATATTATAAAATATTTTATTATGTGGGGAAATTAAAAAATATCACGTTGGCTGCGGAGGAGCTGTCTGTTTCCCAGCCGGCGGTAAGCCAGGCTGTCCGGCATCTGGAGGAAGCCTTAGGAAGCGCCCTTTTTGTCCGGACATCGAAAGGGGTTCGCTTTACCCCGGAGGGCGAGATGCTGTATACTTTTGTGCAGCGGGGATATGGATATATCATGCAGGGGGAGCGGAAGGTCCGGGAAATGCTGGATTTAGAGGCTGGAGAGATCCGAATCGGCGCAAGCGACATGACCCTGCAGTTTTATTTGCTGGAACTTTTAGAGCAGTTTCATGAAAAATATCCGCAAATCCGTGTGTCTGTGACAAATGCTCCTACACCGGAGACATTAAAGCACCTGCAGGATGGAAAAATTGATTTTGGCGTGGTGAGTACGCCCATTCACAGCCGCCGGGATTGGAATGTGACCAGGGTGCGCAAGATTCAGGATGTCTTTGTGGCTGGGAAGAAATTCCGGGATTTGAAGGGATGTGTTCTGAAATACAGCCGGCTGGAAGACTTTCCGGTGCTGTGCCTGGAGAAAAATACTTCCACAAGGAATTACGTAGATGAATTTCTGGAAAAAAGCGGTGTGAAGCTTCGGCCGGAATTTGAGCTTGCCACCAGCAATATGCTGATACAGTTTGCCAGAAAAGGTCTTGGAATTGCCAGTGTGGTGGAAGATTTTGCAGAGGATTTCTTGAAAACCGGAGAGCTGTTCCAGCTGGAATTTGAAGAAAAAATTCCAGCCAGAGAATTCTGCGTGGTAACCGACGGACGAATACCGGTATCTGCGGCAGCGGGAAAGCTGCTGGATATGATTGGGATCTGTCCGGCTGGAAAACCTGCCCGTTAGCACAGTGCTTGTTATTTTAATGTGTTCCGCATATCTCATATTCGGCAAAGAGCTCCGTGCGCTAACACAGTATTTTCCAGTATTTACATAAGAAATAGTTATATTCAATATAATTAACATTGATTTTACTTATGTAGGGTTTTCCGCTATAATGGGAAAGTAAAAGCACAGAATTATACTCAAGAGCATACTTATTTGCTAAATGATTTGCTTGTTTTCTTGAAATGGCGAAAATTTGTTGGCAAATCATTTCGCTCACGGGTATACAAAAAGCAAAGCCTCCCTTCTGCCGGAAGGGAACATAAAGGAGGAACTTTAAATGGTAAATGCAATTGTTGGTGCAAACTGGGGAGACGAAGGAAAAGGGAAAATCACGGATATGATGGCGAAGGAAGCCGATATTATCGTGCGTTTTCAGGGCGGTGCAAATGCAGGCCATACCATTGTCAATGATTACGGCAAATTCGCACTGCACACTCTTCCAAGCGGCGTGTTCTACAACCATACCACAAGCATCATCGGAAACGGGGTGGCGCTGAATATTCCGGTGCTCTTTGAGGAGATCCAGTCCATTGTGGACAGGGGCGTTCCAACGCCGAAGATTCTGGTGTCCGATCGCGCCCAGATGGTGATGTCCTATCACATCTTATTTGACCAGTATGAGGAGGAACGCCTGGGAGGAAAATCCTTCGGTTCCACGAAATCAGGAATTGCGCCATTTTATTCCGATAAATATGCTAAAATTGGTTTCCAGGTCAGTGAATTGTTCGAGGAAGAACGACTGAAAGAGAAAGTGGAAAGAATCTGCGAAACTAAAAATATCATGCTGGAGCATCTCTATCATAAGCCGCTGCTAAAGCCAGAGGATTTAATGGAGGAACTGAAGGGATACCGGAATATGGTGGAGCCTTATGTGTGCGATACCTCCGCTTACCTCTGGGAAGCCATTCAGGCAGGGAAAAATATTCTGCTGGAAGGCCAGCTTGGTTCCTTAAAGGATACAGATCACGGAATTTATCCCATGGTGACTTCCTCCTCCACACTGGCAGCTTACGGCGCCATTGGAGCCGGAATTCCTCCATACGAAATCAAGAGAATCATCACTGTCTGCAAAGCCTATTCTTCTTCCGTAGGAGCCGGGGCGTTTGTCAGCGAGATTTTCGGAGAAGAGGCCGATGAGTTGAGACGCCGGGGCGGCGACGGCGGAGAGTTTGGGGCAACCACAGGCCGTCCCAGACGCATGGGCTGGTTTGACACTGTGGCGAGCAAATACGGCTGCCGGATACAGGGAACTACAGATGTAGCCTTTACCGTGCTGGATGTGCTGGGTTATCTGGATGAAATTCCGGTTTGCACCGGCTATGAAATTGACGGAAAGGTTACCACAGAATTTCCAGCCACAGTGAATCTGGAGAAGGCGAAACCGGTTCTTGAGACTCTTCCGGGATGGAAGTGTGAGATCCGGGGAATCAAAAAATACGAGGATTTGCCGGAAAACTGCAGAAAATATATTGAATTTGTAGAAGAAAAAATCGGATTCCCGATCACCATGATTTCCAATGGTCCGGGCAGAGACGACATTATTTACCGCAATGGAAAATAAAGGGAAGAATATGATAAAAAATATAGTGTTTGATGTGGGAAAAGTTCTGGTGGATTTTGACTGGCGGGGATTTATGGATACCCTGGACTTTTCACCGGAAGTCTATGAAAAGGTGGCAAATGCAACGGTGCTTTCTGATTTATGGAATGAGTTTGACCGGAGTAAAATGTCCGACGAAGATCTTTTGAAAGGTTTTGTGGAGCAGGCGCCGGAGTGTGAGGGGGAGATTGTGTATTTTTGGAATAATATGGGAAATTGCATTAAACAATACGACTATGCCTGTCCCTGGATTCGAAGCTTTCAGGAGCAGGGGTATGGGGTGTACCTGCTTTCCAATTATTCCAGACGAATGTATTCCCAGACCATAGAAGAGCTTTCTTTTGTGGAAGATGTGGACGGCGCAATCTTTTCCTATGAGGTGCAGGCGGTGAAGCCGGAGGTGGAAATTTATGAAGCGCTGTTCCGAAAATACCATCTGGAACCGACAGAATGTGTGTTTTTGGATGACAACAGGGCAAATATTATTGCGGCCAACCAGCTGGGAATGGCAACGATTCTGTTTCACACCAAATCTCAGGCAGAGGAAGAACTGAAAAGTCTTGGAGTTGGCGTGGCAGAGTAATAAAAAGCTGCTGTATTAAGGAAGGATTTTGCAGGATATGGAAATTTTGAGTGAATCCTGTCTGTGGAATCTTTAGGAACTGTTAAAAAATAACCTAGTACTCCATCCGACCAGAAGTTACACTTGTGGGCCGGATGGAGTACTAGTGTGGTGGTCTTTTCTGAACAGTTCCTTAGTGTATCGTTATGGCGTTTTTTCTTCCGGTTCTTGGGAACCTCTTTTTTTTATTAATTTGTAAACGAAACCATAGGTCCAAATCAGTACCGGAACTACAAAGCTGGAAAAAAGGGACGCCATAAACATGGGAAAGAAATCTTTTCCAAGCAAAGCGAAAACAAATGTGGACAAATAAAGGCCCAGTAATAGGACGATACCCAGGATTGCCAGAATGCGTTGTGTTTTTTTCATTGTTTCCTCCGTTTTGTGTGTATGGTTTTTCCGGGAAAACCGCTTTTTATGGCAGTATTGCTGTGCAGCCTGCCATGCTGCGGGACTTTTTACAAGCTACGAGATCTATCATATCCTGAAATGGGAGATTTGGCAAGAATCTTTTTTCTGGTTGTTGTCGGGACAGGAATTTAGTATAATAGTATAAGTTAGTAAGATGGAAAGGATATAAGAAAAAGGCTCAAGTATGAAAGGCTAAAAATGAAAGGCTAAAAATGAGAGGATAAGAATTATGAAACAGGTGATACAAGGGATAAAGGACGGAAGCGCCATCGGCATCGGTTATTTTTCTGTGTCTTTTACTTTCGGGCTTGCGGCGGTGTCTTCCGGGTTACGCTGGTGGGAGGCCCTTCTGACGTCCATGATGAATCTGACTTCCGCCGGGCAGTTTGCGGGGCTTACGGTGATGACGGCAGAGGGAACTTATATTGAAATGGCGGTTTCCCAGTTTATAATAAATCTCAGATATGCATTGATGAGCATTTCTCTGTCTCAGAAGGTGGATCGCCGGTTTGGGGCGGGAAAGAAAATGATTCTCGGTTTTGCCAATACCGACGAAATCTTTGCAGTGGCAATGAGCCGCAGAGGGGAAGTAAGCAGCCGGTATTTTCTGGGGCTTGCGGCGCTGCCCTATCTGGGCTGGACTTTGGGAACGCTGGCAGGAGCAGTGCTAGGAAATATTCTTCCTCAAAGCGTCAGTGACGCCCTGGGACTTGCCATTTACGGCATGTTTATTGCAATCGTGGTTCCTGAAATGAAAAAAGACAGGAACATTATGAAAATGGTAATTCTGGCAGTGCTTCTCAGCTGCTGCATTTATTATATCCCTGTGTTCCGTCATATTTCACAGGGGTTTGCGATTATTATCTGTGCAGTAGCCGCTTCTGCAGTGGGGGCGGTCTGCTTTCCGATAGAAACAGAGGATGGAACAGAAAGGGAGATTCTGGAAAGAGAAATAAAAACAGCGGCCTTGCAGGAAACAGAGCCTAAAACAGCAGGCTTGCAGGGGACAGAAGCAGGAAGCATGCAGGAGGGAAAACAATGAAATCAGGAAATTTCTGGATTTATTTACTGGTAATGTTTGGGGTTACTTATCTGATTCGCGTACTGCCCTTTTTGATTTTTCACAAAAAAATCGAAAATAAAGTGATACGTTCTTTTCTGGCATATATCCCCTATACGGTGCTGGGAGCCATGACAGTTCCGGCTGTGTTCTATGCAACTGGTTCTCTGCTTACTGCCTGTGCAGGGGTGGCAGCTGCATTGCTGGCTGCTTACCGTGGAAAAGGCTTGTTTACAGTGGCCGTTTGCGCCAGCCTGACTGCTTTTGCAGTGGGAGCAGTACTGCAGGCGGCGGGCCTGTCGTAAGGCACGCTTAGCGTCCAGGGGAGTTGAGGTGGATTTGTTCTGCTCAGAAGAGATTGCAGCCAAAGGTTGGAACAGGAATCCTGTTTTAATAAAACTGAGAAAATGAAAAGGAGGAACAGATGATGTCAAACATACCAACGCCGCATATTGAAGCAAAAGCAGGAGATTTTGCAAAAACAGTATTAATGCCGGGCGATCCGCTGCGGGCAAAATACATTGCCGAGACGTATTTCGAGCAGGTAAGATGCGTCAACCAGGTACGGGGAATGCTGGGGTACACAGGAATTTACAAGGGAAAGGAACTGTCTGTGATGGGTTCCGGCATGGGAATGCCCTCCATTGGAATTTATTCCTATGAATTGTTTCATTTTTATGATGTGGACAATATTATCCGAGTAGGTTCTGCAGGCGCGATCCTGGATGATGTCAACGTCATGGATGTGGTTATCGGGATGGGAGCTTCCATTGTTTCCGATTATCCGGATCAATTTGACTGTCCCGGCCATTTGGCGCCCCTGGCAGACTATCATCTTTTGAGTACGGCAGTGGAAAGCGCGAAAGAACTGGGAACTCCGGTGCGGGTGGGGAATATCTTATCGGAGGACGCCTTTTACACAGATCGGCAAAACAGCAAAGACTGCTTCCGGAAAATGGGGGTGCTGGCAGTGGAAATGGAGAGCGGGGCGCTTTACCTTAACGCAGCCAGGGCAGGAAAACGCGCCCTCTGCATTTTGACGATTTCAGATCATATTTACAAACCGGAACAGCTTACCTCTGAACAAAGGCAGACCGGCTTCGGCAAAATGATTGAAATAGCTCTGGAAACGGCTAACCGGGCGTGAGTCTATAGGACAAACAAGGAGAAAGCCAATGCTTCTCCTTGTTGCAGGCAAGGATTATAATGAGATTTCTGCGGAAAGAAATGGAAATAGAAAAAGGGATTGACTTTTATTTACAGTTAGCATATACTAACTGTAAATAATAACTATTCTCAGAATAAACAGGAGGATTTCAAATGGGAACTTTTCTAGTGGGGGCAGTTGTGCTGGCAATTGCCGTATGTGCAGGAATCAGTGTATATAAAGATAAAAAAGCAGGAAGATGCAGCGGCTGCAGCGGATGCAATGGAAGCTGCCCCTCCTGCCAGGGACAGGAAAATAAATAACAGGAAAAGGATGGACGGAGGTCCATCCCTTTTTATACTATTAAAAAATTTAAAATGAAAAAATTCATAAAATATTAATAAACTTACAAGCACTACACCCCAAAGATGTGGTATGCTTTAGTATGAGGAGGGACCCAGCCCAAAACCCGGAATCCCCACAAGGAAAAAAGCTGGGAGGAGCCCTGATGCTTTTCCGGAGGGACCCAGTCCCAACCCCCCAGAATCTTTTGTTCAAAAATCCAACACTTTTTCAGGAGGTACCACACATGCATAAACGAAAAAAGAAAAATCACGTCCGCCTGCTGGCAGTCACCATCCTCTTAATCGGAGTAGCCTTCACCCTTTTTATCAGCCGTGATGCAATTTTGCAGAAAGTCCGGACGACAGCAGCTACCGAAATCGGAAAGAAACTGTTAGAACAGCAAATTGGAACAACGGTCAATATCAACGGGCAGGAGATAGAGGTTTCTGATGTAGTCAATCAGATGGATGAAGAAGACGTGGAAAAAGTATCGCAGATTGCAGAAAAATATATTTCACCGGAAAATATCAAGCAGGCAGCGGACATGGCGGCCAGCGGAGATATGGAGGGGCTGAGATCACTGGCGGAAGGCCAGCTTACAGAAGAAGATAAAAATGAACTGATGGGGCTTTACCAAAAATATAAAGACCAGATCCCCAATCAGGTTCCATAGAAGAATTTTATGATGGAACATAGAGGAGGCAGAGTGTTATGAAGAGAAGAAATAAAATCTATCTGTATATGACGATCATCCTGATGGCTGTGTATGTTGGACTGGTAACGCTTCTCTATTTTTCCGAATGTACCGACAGCAGCGCAACAATCCGGACATTTGGCGATGCATTCTGGTATTCGCTGGTCACGCTGACCACGGTGGGCTATGGAGATTTGACCCCGGTAACGCCTTTGGGACATACGGTAGGAGTGGTATTTCTTTTACTGTCTGCAGGCATTCTGATGACCTTATTTGGGGCTGTCATATCCTTTGTTACCAGTGAGGGGCTGCCCTTTGTGATGCTTGGCTTTCAGCGGAAGAAAAACTGGTATTATTTTGCAGATTACGGTGCGGAATCCAATACGCTTGCTGCAAATATCTATCAGGAAGATCCGGACGCCGTAATTATTTATGGAGAAAAAAGAGAGGAACAGATGGAATTTCCGGACTATCCCTGTCTGTTTCTCAGCGTTTCTCCGGCCCGAATTATAGCCTGTAAGAAAAATATCGGTACAAAATGCAAGGTTTTTCTTATGAAGGAAAATGATATTGGCGTGAACAGCCGCGCTATTGATTTACATAAATTGCCTGTGGAGGTCTATGCAAGAACCACGAACGGTCAGGATCATCTTTCGGGCAATATTAATTTCTTTCACAGCTATGATTGCTGCGCCAGGCAATACTGGCGTTCGAAGCCCATATGCAGCCATGAAAATACAATTGTAATAATAGGCTTCGGAAATTATGGACGATGTATTTTGGAACGGGCAATATTGACCAATATTATTTCAGTGAAACAGCATGTGGCCTATCATATTTTTGGAGATTCCAGAGAATTTCTTGCAATGCACATAAATCTGCATGAAATGTTTTCTCTGGGAGAGGAGTCAGACGAAAGAGATTCTCTGATTTTTCATGATGAATTCTGGGAGACCCACCATGAAATTCTTAAGCAGGCGGACCGTGTGATTATCTGTCCAGACGATGAGCCAGAGGGGTGGAGCATTTTCTGGAGGCTGCACAAATATTACAAGTGCCGCGGACAGATTGATCTGCACAGTAACCGGAAAGCTCCCGGAGTGTCTTATTTTGGCACCAATGAAGAGATTTACACTCCGAACCAGATTATGCGCACAGAGCTGAACCGGGCAGCGATTATGATTAATGAGATTTTTTGCAGATCTGTTTCTTATCCCACACTCAGATGGGAGGAACTGGATGATTTTCACCGGGAATCTAAAATAGCCGCTGCGGATCATCTTTTGATGAAAATTCGTATTCTGCTCAAGGATGAAACTGTGACGGAATTTACTGCCGATACGGTAAAAAAGGCATATCAGAGATATTGTGAGGCAAAAGTATCGGAATCCATGCAGGATATGTACCGCAGGCTGGATCATATGAGATGGCTTCGTTTTTATACATTTTATAACTGGAATTACGGACCTGTGCGGGATGATACGGCCAGACAGCATCCTATGATGTGCCCTTATGCAGAACTGACTCCGGAACAAAAGGTGGAACGGGATGCTTCCTGGGAGCTGTTGGGCAGTATTTTTGCAGAACTTTGAGAATGAAAAACAAAAGCTGGGGTTTCATACTCTTTACATAGGGAAAGAAAGGTCAAGAAGGCATCTCTGTATGGCCTGCTATTTTATCAATCCAGTCATTTGAAAGGGAGTGTAACAAAGAATGTAGTTCCGCCCCCATCCGTATCTTTAAAGCCTGCTTTCCCATGCATCATTTTTGCAAGTTCATCCGCTATGCTAAGTCCTAATCCAAAATTTGATTTATCTGTCCTTGATTTGTCAGCGCAATAGAACCGGTTAAAAATATACGGTTTGTCATCTTCGTGAATGCCTTCTCCGTGGTCTGCTACGAGAAATGTGATATGTTTTCCAGTTGCCTCTGTTTTAATTTCGATTTGTTTATTGTTTACGGAATGGTGAATGGCATTGTCCATATAAATTGCCAATATCTGAAAAAGCCGTTCTTCATCTGTGCAGAACCTGGGATAACTGTTTTCCTCGATATCCAGACGCAGGCAGATTTTTTTGCTGATACAGATTGGTTCATAAGTCTCATACAAGGAGATTAACAAAGTGTCTATATCAATGATATTTTTGCATAATGTCCATGATTTTGCATCAGAAGAAGCCAGAAGCAGCATATCTCTGACCAGTTTTGACATTCTCATGCATTCCTTGTCTAATACTTTTACTGATTTTCTGAATTCAGCATGATCTATTTGCAATTGTTCCAGCTTTTCTGTGTTTGCCAGAATAACAGCAAGGGGCGATTTTAATTCATGTGAGGCGGAAGCGATAAAATCTTTCTGGCTTTTTAACATCACTTCCGATGGCTGTAATGCTTTCTTTATCAGCAAACGGCTCATTACAGTTACAGCAATCAGAGAAAGAAACCATAAGGAAAGATAAAGAAGAGCCTGGTTTGTCAAAATATCAAATAAGGATTGCTGTCTGTAAATCAATGACAAATGATAAGCCCTGTCCTTTGGCAAAACAATCGTTGCAAAGATTCCTAAATAGTTGTCTTTTCCCGTTCCGCTGAATTCAAATATACCGCTTTGCTCTGTGACGGGCTGATTATCGTTTGCTATCACGAACGTTTTCTCTTTGGCCGTCTGTATGCGGAAATGCTCTAAAAGAGTGTCTGCGTCCGTAGGAAAGTCGGAATCCGTTTGGTATATCCGCTTTCCGGAAGTATCCTGAATGCTGCAAAATATCGGGTGACTGTACTCCTGATAGGAATTTATGATGGATGCAAAGCCCTGGCTGCTATCTTTCAGCTGATATGTCATCTGGGTAACCATTCTCTGAAAAAAAGCAATTTCATTTGCTTGCTCTATACGAAGGTAATTTTTACAGAGTATGAGCATAATACATGTAATGATCAGCATAATTGTCGTTATAAAAAGGATGTTTAATTTTTTTGACAGTGGTTTCAGCATTTTTAATCTCCAATCTGGTATGGCTATATACTATAAAAATTTTAGTTCTGTTTCCGGGTCAGGGAATATCCGGCACCATATACTGTTTTTATTTCACAGATACTCTTTAATTCCCTGAGTCGTTTCCGGAGGAAAGAAATATAATTATCAACATTCCCCGGTTCAACATCCGAGGATGTTCCCCATATTTTCAGGATGAGCTGTTCCCTTGAAAAAAGTGTTTCCGGGCTTTTCATAAGGACAGACAGCAATTCGGATTCTTTTGCTGTTAAAAAAACAGACTTTGGGCCGCAAGTCAGCTCACGGTTGGATTTATCAAAACATAAGTCGGCATATTGGAGTTTATCTTCTGTTTTTATGTTACCAGGACGCCTTGTTAAAGCTCTCACACGGGCAAGGAGTTCCTGTATATGGAAAGGCTTGGCTAAATAATCATCAGCCCCGCCATCCAATCCCTCTATCTTTTCATTCAGGGCGGTCATTCCTGTAATGATGATCACAGGAATCTGGATTCCTTTTTTCCGCATAGCTTTTATAATTGTCAGGCCATCAAGAACAGGAAGCATCCTGTCCACAATGGCTAAATCATAGGAATAATCGGTATGTAAAGCATATAGCATAGCGGTTTCCCCATCATTACAGGTGTCAACCATATAACCGTTTTTTGTTAATTCCGATTCGATAGAGCTGCAAAGTTCTAAGTCGTCTTCTAAAAGAAGTATTTTCATTTTTAGATCCTTTCCTTCGTTTTGTTTCTTTTCCCAGGGCATAAAGGCATATTTGACATAAAGTTCCTATTTTATGCCGTTTATGAAATTATCGTCCGCTTAGTATTAGTATAATAGGAAATTCTATAAAAATCCTCTAAAAAACCATGGATATTTTTTTATATTTTACAGGATTTTTAGCGAAGTTTTTATATACAATGACGTTGTAGCTTGAATGCAGTGCATCACTGCAGGGCATCTGTGAAACGCTGTAATACAATCAAAAAGAAAGGTGGAAAAGAATTATGAAGAACAAAAAATTAATACTGGCGTTAGCGGTTGGGTTAAGTATTTTTACATTGGCAGGCTGCGGGATGCCAAATGGCACGCACACAAAGGGAGAAAAAGAAGCCAGGGATACCTATATGGAAAATAATACAACAGACCCTGCCAAAGAAGATACTTCTGATGGAAAGGATTTGAATACGGATGAAAAGAATTTAAATTCTGATGGAAACGATTCAGATGCGGCTGAAGTTGTGGATGGAGGAGAACTGCTTGCAGCATCTGATTTACAGGGAAGCGTGATAGAATTTTCGGACAATGGATGCACAATTAACCCTGTAACAAATAGTGATGACGGTTCAACGGCGGTCATTGAGGCAGAAGGGTACGAAGATGAAGGGGCAAAGGTAACGATTAAATATGGAGATAACTGCACATTCCAAAAAGCGGTTATAAGCATAGCGACCGGAGAAGCCACTGTCACTGAAGTTGACAAAACGGATATAAAGAAAAAAACATCTTTGGTGCTTTATGGAACTTTTGAGGATAAAGAAACTTTTACAGCTACAAAAGCAGTGATCACCAAATATGAAAGGGAGGATGAAACATGACCTTTTATCAGCTTGCATTTCGGTATCTGAAGCGGAAAAAAGCAAAGACAATCCTGTTATTTTGTGTACTGCTCATTGTGAGCGCCATGATACTAAGCACAAATATGATTCTCCGTGCAACAGCTGATTCAAAAGCGGCAATTGGGGAAAAAACAAAAGCAAAAGTTGTTATGGGGATTTTGAAAGAAGATGACAGGATTACGTTAGATGAGGTGGAATGGATCAAAGATTTGGAGGAAGTTTCCGATGTAAATTGTCTGGCGAAAAACGATGGGTTTCCTGTAAATTTTCAGCTGATTACAAACAGCGATTCTACCGAGGAATCCAATCAGAAAGCATCCATCCTGTCTTATGATAATCTGGAAAATGACAGCGGATTTTCGGAAGGAGTGTACCGTCTTGATTCTGGCAGCTATATTGCGGAGGGCATAAAAGGGGTTGTCATCAACACTTATCTGGCGGACGCCAATCAGCTAAAATCAGGAGATATGATAGAAGTGGAAAACGCCAACGGAAAGCGCGTTTCCCTTAAAATTGTCGGTATCTTTTTATCTGGAAATGAAAGCAAACAGCCAGATGGAATGGATTCTGTAAATCGTATTGAAAACCAGATATTCATAGATAACCTGTCCTATGCGGATTTATTTGAAGGGGACGGTTACGCCAGGGTTGCCGTTTATTGTAAAAATCCAGAACAATTAAGTGTATTAGAGGAAAAGTTGAACAAACGTTTATCTGAGAAAGCGGACTCGGTAACATCTGATACATTGTATCAACAAATGGCTTTGCCATTGGAACAGATTACCAGGGCGGCAAAACTTATGCTTGCCCTGACGCTTATGGCAGGAACAGCCATTGTGTCTTTGCTGCTTTGTATGTGGATGCGGACACGACAGAGAGAAGCTGCTATTTTTATCAGTATCGGGAAATCAAAAGCCAGCATTTTTTTACAGGCGTTTCTGGAATCATTTTTGGTCTTTGCACTGGCTGTCTTTGGTTCATGCGGTCTGGGAAATTTTATGGCTGAGGTTTTGCAGGGGTTCCTTACAGATCCTGAAACCACAGACATTTCTTTGGAGGTTTTATTGCAGTTTAAGGATGCAGGCATTCTGGCAGGTTTGGGAAGCCTGCTTATATTAGCGGCAGTCATCGTTTCTCTGCTGCCCATATTAAAAACAAATCCCAAAGAAACTTTATCAAAAATGGAGGGATAGACAATGAACAGTTTTCAAATGGCATGGCGTTCCGTCATACGCAAACCTATCAAGAGCATATTGCTGTTTCTTGTAGTATTTATTATCAGTTTATTTTTTCTGTCGGGCATGGCAAGCCGGAATGCAAGCATCGCCACCCAGAATAAAACAAAACAGGCGGTAGGGGCCGGTTTTCTGATGGAAGCAAACGAAGCGAACAAGCACAACCGGGCAGATGAAATTCTTGCAAAAAAGGATGATGGAGAAGAAGGGAATTTTGATGGCGTTAATGTGGAAAAAATAGAAACAGAATATGGGACGTCATGGAGAGTGTGGTATGACAATTCTTTCCAGACGCTTTTAATCAATGATATCGAAAAGATTGCCGCTGTTTTTGGCATTTCCCAGTACAATATTACAACTGCTGTCACAGCGGTAAATCCCGTGAATTTTTCCAGGATTGAAGATGATGATGTAGACCAGAGTTCCGATTTACTTTGTGTCAGTTTAATCGGTAACAAAGACATGGAATTGGATGCAAATGTCCTGTCGGGAAATGTGACCATCAGGGACGGGCGGATGATAACGGAGGAAGATTCTGACGTATGCGTGATTTCAGAAGAACTTGCAGAAAAAAACAATTTATCGGTGGGAGACAGGATACAATTGAATGACCGCCATGACGTGGTGCATGCAGCAGTCTTTGAAGCCGAGATTGTGGGAATTTACATGGTTCAGCAAAAAATGACGCCTGCTATGTCTGGAGATACTTACCGTTCGGAAAACATTATCTTTACAGATTTGGGATTTCCGGAAAAAGCAGAAGGAAGCACATCCGGGGCGTTGTATGAAAAAGCATACTTCAAAGTGGCAGACGTTGATCAATACGATGAAGTAAAAAAAGCAATACAGAAAGTGGAGATTGGATGGGAACGCTATGATCTGATTGACAATAATGGAAACATTGATACGATGTCTCAAAATTTTAATGATTTGGAGAATGTCAGCCTGATCTTAGTTCTCGTAGTTGCAGGAGCCAGTCTGATCATTCTGTTTTTAGTGTTTGTTTTCTGGATGAAAGGGAGGGTGCAGGAAATTGGGATTTTATTAGCCCTTGGCACACCCAAGATAAAAATACTCGGACAGATATTATTGGAAGCATTTATGATAGCTGCTGCCGCCGTAGTCCTTTCTTTTACGGCTGCGCCTGCTGCGTCCAAAATTACAGCGGATTATTTTGTGGAACAGCAGGTGCAGCAGGCAGATGAACAGTCTGTCTTAGAGGAAGGGAAGGTTGCAAAATCTGCAGAGGATTCAGAAGAAACCGTTACAGGCGTTTCCGTTGCAGTTACGCCAGAACTCATGATTTACGATTGGCTCGGGGTGGCAGTGCTGGTTATGGTTTCGGTTGGGGCTGCCGGCATTCTGATTGCCCGCAAAAACCCCAAAGATATATTCAGTGAGATTAATTAGGAGGTGCAAAGATGGTATTAGAGGTTAAAAATGTAAGTTATGCTTATAAATCACAGAAAGAAAAAGAGATTTTAAAAAATGTTTCCATGCAGTTTGAAGAAAAGAAATTTTATACCATTGTGGGCGCCAGCGGGGCAGGCAAAACAACATTTTTGTCCTTGCTTGCAGGGCTGGATATGCCTTTGGAAGGAACAATTTTATATGACGGTGAGGATATACAGGCCAAAGGGCTTAACTATCACAGGAAGCATCATGTGTCATTGGTTTTTCAAAATTATAACCTGATTGACTATTTGACCACAGAGGAAAACGTGCGCCTTGGCGGACCGAAAAAGCCTCAGGATTTATTGGAGAAAGTAAGCATCCCCCAGGAGGATTGGAAAAGAAATGTGCTGCAGTTGTCAGGGGGTCAGCAGCAGCGGGTTGCAATTGCAAGGGCATTGGCCAGCAGTGCAAAGGTGCTGCTGGCGGATGAGCCCACCGGCAATCTTGATGAAAGCACGGCAGAGGAAATTATAGAATTACTGAAACGAACAGCCCATGAGCTTGGAAAGTGTGTCATTGTAGTCACACACAGCAAGTATCTTGCAGCGCAGGCAGATGAGATTATTATGATTAAGGATGGCAGTATAGAATCAGCTGCAGAAGTTTTTCCAGGAAGGGAAGATGTCAGGAATATTTATGGATGAACGCTTACATACTCAAACAATGCCGGAAATTGGGATTTCAATCTGCATGATATAGTCCTCTACCCGGTCTATGACGGTTTCATTGATCCCTTTTTCATAAGAATAGCCAGACAGCGTCAGCCCCTTGCCATGAGCAAATGTAAGGATTTCCTGATACCGCAGGGGGAGTTGATCCCAGCCTCCTTTGTGGAAAGCCCGCAGGTAGTTTCCTTTTGGTTGTATATGCAAGCCGCTTTTCTGGCCAAGCCGTGGAATTTCAATGAAAAGTTTCGTGTAGTCGTCGAAATTTCCCTTATGCAGACTGGCGACGGGGATCATGGAACCGTAGGAGGCGTCATGAAGACGGCCAAGCCGGTATCTGGCTGTTTCGGCGGTGATCAGCTCCACTTCCCTTTCAAATGTAACATCTTTGTCTATATCTACTGTTACCAGGCATTGTTCTTCTTTTTCCACGATACAGATCTCTGATAAGTCCATAGTCAGAAGGGTATCCATGTCCTGCCGGTGGCTGGATAAGGTTTTTCTGACTGCCTGCAGGTGAAGGAGTTGTAAATCCAGTTCTGCGATCTTTTCATCCAGAAGGTATTTCAGGTTTTGGGCGGAACGGTTTTTCATGAAGTCCTGGATCTCTGGAATAGATACGTCCAGCTCTCGGAGCAGGAGGATCGTTTCCAATATGGGGCTCTGGTAGTAATTATAGCAGCGGTATCCGTTTTCCGGATTTATGGCGACTGGTTTAAACAAACCGATCTCATCATACCACATCAAAGTTTTTTTGTTGATACCGTGGAGTGCAGCGAATTGTCCGATGGTAAGTAATTTGTTTTTTTCATCCATATTTTTATCTCCTTGGATTATTTGCAACAAGCCAGGCGTCCTGATTGTTACTCAATATTTCTGCTGAAATAAGATTATTTACGTTTTTCTATTGACCGTACTGTTACTGTATGGTTTATTATACGGTAAGAAGCAGTGAAATGCAACATGCCCTATCGTGCTGTTATGCAGCGACTTTAACAGGAGGAAAATATGGAAAAACAAAACATATATGGAAAGCCCGTAACATTGGGAAATATCTTGAAATTTGCCGTGCCCACCATCGCCATGACGGTGTTTATGTCTTTTTATACAATGGTTGACGGTTTGTTTGTATCGAATCTGATTGGAACAAACGCCCTTTCGGCCATCAACCTGACCATGCCGATCATCCAGCTTGTCACAGCCATTTCCACCATGCTTGCCACAGGAGGAAGCGCGGTCATTATGAAAAAGATGGGGGAAGGAAAGAGTGAGGAGGCGAAAGAGGATTTTACATTTCTGATCCTGGTGAATGTGATAGTGGGGGCGTTCATGTGTGTGACCGGGTATATGGCAACGGACCGTATCTTTGCGGGAATGGATCTCTCGGCGGATGTGGAAGGATATTGTGTGGAATATTTAAGCCGATATCTGCCGTTTACGGTTCCTGTCCTGTTAATGAATAATTTTACCCTGTATATGATAGCTAGTGAGAAAGCGGCCTTATCCCTGGTCTGTTCCGTGGCAGGCGGCATTCTGAATATGGTGCTTGATTACGTTTTGATCGCTGGCTTTGATATGGGGATCAGCGGTGCGGCGGTTGCCACAGGGGCAGGATATTCCGTGACGGCGGTTGTAGGCCTGGCAGTTTTTAGCCGGAGAAAGAACCTTCTCCATTTCCAGAAACCAGTATTCCGCTTTAAGATCCTTGCAAATGCAGCCACAAATGGATGCTCCGAGATGGCGACTGCGCTCGTCACCGGGATCATTACAATGATGTTCAACTGGATGATGCTCCATTATGTCGGGGAGGACGGCGTGGCGGCGGTTACCATCATCATGTACGTGCTGATGTTTGCAAGCTCCCTCTATACGGGGTACTCCTACGGTGTGGCTCCAATGCTGAGCTTCTATCACGGGGAGCAGAATTTCGAGAAGCTGAGAAGGCTGGTTTGGACCAGTGGGAAGGTGATTGCGGCAATTTCTGGGATTACGGTTGGGGCTTCCCTGTGGCTGACGAGGCCGCTGGTTTCCGTCTTTGCCCGTCCGGATAACCCAGTTTATGATCTGGCAGTAACGGGGAACAGGATTTGTACGATTGCCCTGTTCTTTATCGGGTTCAATATTTTTGCCAGCGGGATGTTTACCGCATTATCCAATGGAATTGTGTCGGCTGCCCTTGCGTTTTCCCGGTCGTTTGTGTTTATGCTTGCCGCCATGCTCACGCTTCCTCTGATCCTGGGGGTGAACGGCGTCTGGCTGGCAACGCCTGCGGCAGAACTGATAGCGCTTGCTTTGTCTGCCTTTATGTTCCTGAAATATAGAAAGAGATATGGATACTAAGGGGAAAGTATGTTTGTTGTGACATTTCGCGGATATTTGCCTGTCATGTAGCTTCGATGATATTTATGATCCTTCTGATTGGCATTGTGGCGTTTGAGCTGTGTACAAATCTGCCTGTTAAGCCTTTCGTAGTAAGGATTGAAAACGGACTGGTGGACGGAACTGTCAGGATGGACTCGGCAGAAACAGAAAGGTATTTTTCTTTCCAGAATAATCACTTCGTATATAAGAAAGATAATGGAAGACAATGTTCGGTTCCTTACTTTATGCTCTACTGATAAATCAGTTTTGTCTTTTTTGTGAGAATAACCGCAATAACAAATGTAATCATTTCAGCAACAAGCGGGGCTGCCCAGATCGTTTTGCTTCCAAATATAACTGGGATACAGAATATGGCGGTTGCTTTTATCACGATTCCCCTGCATATGGCAATGATATCTGACTGCGTTGTCCTTTTCGTGGAATAGAGCAGTGAGGTGTAGACCAGATTTAGAGCCATGGGAATAAAGGACAGGCTGAAAAGCCAGTCAAGAAAGATATTGGATACTGCCCCTGTACACATACCTACAAAGGATAAGGCAGGGGAACCGTCATTTCGGATAAATACGGAAAGGCAGCTGCTCATCAGCATGGGAAGTGAAAATGCAGAATAGTAAAAAAGATAGTCTGCCGACAACCTGCGCATTTCCTCCCCCAGCTTACGTGCGCCGCTTAAATCCACAATCTGCTGTGAAAAAACAGTTCCTGAAACTGTCAGGACAACTGCTGTCAAGACAGTCAGAATCAGGGCTGTCATAAAAGCATGATTTGCCCGTCTTTATCGCCACGCCCCATTCTAATTGCGATGACCGTGGCGCCTCCCATGGGGAACATTGCAACAATGGCTACAGCGAATGTAATGAATGGAACGCCAATATTGACAGCGCCTAAAGCGGCTGAACCGACTCCCTGGCCTACGAAAATACCATCCATGACATTATACAGATAAGTGACAAACAGGCTTCCTACAGCCGGAAAGATATGGCTGCATAATTGCTTTACTTTGGGATTCATAACATAAAACCTCCTTTAAATGAAAAAAGTGGGATAAAATCCATTGGATCTTATCCCACTTCAACAATCATATTGATCGCAAGTCCTCTGACAAGCACATAATTATATTTAACATCTTTTCGTGATAAAGTCAATCACTGTTTTATATTTTTTCTGTTCGCTGGGGGTTGAACTGTTACTTCATTCATGCGTTTATTCTGGAACTGTATATTTCTGGTATTGCTTTTTAAGTTGTTATGATATATAATATAATACCATATTGGAAGCAACGTTACTCTTTTGCCACCGGGTAAAGAGATTATGCGTCAGACTTTCTATCGTTAGGTCATAGAAGATAGGAAGTTCTGATGCTTTTATATTTTAAGGAGATGTCTATGGAAGAAAAAACACGAATAAAAGAATTTTTTCAATATGTAACATTAAATATATGCGGCGTGATTGGTTTATCATGTTACATACTTGCTGATACCTTTTTTATTTCAAATGGTTTGGGTGCAAATGGTCTGACGGCGCTTAACTTAGCCATTCCGATATATAGTTTTCTTCATGGAAGCGGTCTGATGTGTGGAATGGGAGGTGCAACAAAGTATTCCATTTACAGAGGACAAAAAGAATACAAAAATGCAAGTAAATCTTTTTCAAATACAATA
The DNA here is from genome assembly GCF_004793545.1 of Petralouisia muris. Classification (GTDB taxonomy): domain Bacteria; phylum Bacillota; class Clostridia; order Lachnospirales; family Lachnospiraceae; genus Petralouisia; species Petralouisia muris. Next base: position 88,990 of record NZ_SRYA01000006.1, read on the forward strand.
TATATTATGTCTGCACTGGCTGTTATTTTCATGCTGACAGGTATTTTCTTTTCTGGACAACTAACAATATTATTAGGTGCTGACAAAGACGTTTTTGATATGACAAATACATATTTACAGGTTATTTTACTTTTTGCTCCAGCATTTATGGCGAATGACACACTGCTCTGCTTTGTAAGGAATGACGGAAATCCCAAATTAGCTATGCTTGGAATGTTGACTGGAAGTTTCTCAAATATTATTTTAGATTACATATTTATATTCCCTCTTAATATGGGAATATTGGGCGCAGTATTAGCAACAGGGTTAGCGCCCGTGATCAGTTTGAGTGTTTTATCTAAGCATTGGATTACAAAACAAAATCAGTTTCATTTCGTGCGAATACATCCGTCCTTTCGATTGACAGGAAATATTATCTCATTAGGCCTTCCATCTTTCATTACAGAAATGGCTTCCGGAATTGTAATGATAGTCTTTAATATGATTATTCTGCACTTGCAGGGAAATATCGGCGTAGCGGCTTATGGGATAGTTGCAAATCTATCGCTTGTAGTTATTTCAATTTATACCGGAATCGCACAGGGAATGCAGCCAATATTAAGCAGAGTATATGGATATGGAGATAAGGAAGGTCAGAAGCAAATTTTAAAATATGCCCAAATAACAATGTTGGTTATATCATGCGGTATCTATTTGATTTTTTTGCTTGCAGCCAGTCCGATAGTAAGTGTGTTTAACAGTGAACGAAATATACCGTTGCAACAAATTGCTGTAACAGGTTTAAAAATATATTTTACTGCTGTTCCATTTGCTGGTTTTAATATAATCTTATCTGCATATTTTACATCAACAGAAAAAGCCTTGCCTGCACAGATTATTTCGCTGTCAAGAGGATTCTTAATTATAATTCCTATGGCGTTTTTAATGTCATATTTTTTTAAAATGACAGGCGTATGGCTGTCTTTTCCAATAACAGAATGTTTTGTCGCCTTAGCGGGCATTGCATTATATATTCAATTTCGAAAGAGGTAAAAATATTTAGAGAAAGGGTTTGGCTTGATTGTTGTTTTCTTTCTCCTTGCAAAACATACTATGAAATGCTACAATAATAGAAATGGCGGACAGCCAGACATTTGAAAAGGAATTCTAGATACGGGAGGAAAAAATGGGCAATATTATGGATAAGCTGCCAAAGCAGAACAGGACAAGAGAACAGGACCCGGAACGGGAGAGGGAGAAAATCTTAAGCAGAATGCAGCAAGATGATTTTCTGCTGAAGCAGATTGATGAATTCAGAGAAAAGGCCAAACAGCTTCAGAATATTTTAGTAACGAAAGAAAATAAAGCAGACGAACTTCAGGGAGTGGTGGAAGAACGGGAAGAGCAGGCCAGAAAGCTTCAGAATGAGCTGGAAATCCAGCAGCAGGAAGCGGATCTGCTGGTGAAAAGCGTACAGAAGCAGATTGATACTATAATTTCCAGATTTGACGATCAAATCAAAACCATGGATACCCTTATCCATCAAGAGATTCAGACATTGGATGAAAGGATTTCTGCAAGAACTGATGAAATGAGCAGCAATTCCAGGCAGGAACTGGCAGTAATTGAGCAAGCCGTAAAGGGAATGGCAGAGACTGTGCAGCAGAATATGCAGGAGGTCTCGGGGCTGGCTGACCAGAAGATTCAGGATATGTCAGAGATTGTGGATCGTACTCTGCAGGATGTTTCAGGAACCGTGGATCACCGGATTCAGGACATGTCAGAGAATATGGAACGTACCCTGCAGGATGTTTCGGGAACTGTGGAACACCGAATTCAAGATATCTCAGAGATTGTGGAACAGAATATGCAGGAGGTTTCTGAAACGGCAGATCGGACGCTGCAGAATATTTCAGAGACTGTAGATCAGAAGATTGAAGACATTTCCGGCGCAGTGGATTTCAGACTGCAGAATGTGTCGGAAACGGTGGATCAGAAGATAGGGGAAGTATCCCAGACAGTTGACAGCAGAATGGAAGAAATGTCAACATCTGTGGGAAAGAATATGAAGAATGTTTCTGATCTGGTAGGCCAGAAAATGCATGATATGCATACTGTGGTTGATCTGAGGATGCAGAACGTTTCAGAAGCTGTGGATCAGAAGCTGCAGAATTTTCCTGATATTGTAGAGAAGAAAACAGAAGAACAGACCGATACGTTAAAAGCGTTGCTTACAGAACTTACAGACAAATTAGATGATACAAAGAAAGAAGTTTCAAAAACTGCAGAGATTTCCAGAAGTGAAACCGGAGGGAAACTAGATGCTGTAAAGGCTGAAGCGGAAACGATTGCCGGTAAACTGGAAACGCTTCATACTGAAACGGAGAAGATTGCGGTAAAACTGGATGAAGTGGCTGAACTGACCCAAAACGGAATTGCCGATAAATTGGATGCGTTAAAAGCGGAAATTAATGAGAAAGTCCATAATGAAAATGTAAAATGTTACCGAAATATACAGACATTAATTGAAGAAATCAAGCGGGACATTGAGACCGTAGAAATGGGCAGCCGCAGCATGAATGTGATGAAGGGAAGTTTCCGGACAGTAATTGTACTGACAGCCATAAATCTCGTGGGAATTGCAGCCATTGCAGGTCGTTTGCTGGGAGTGTTTTAAGGAGTAAAACGGTCAGAATTTGGAATATTTAATAAAATTAAAGAGGGAATTGAATGGAAAAAGAAAAAAGTGTATGGGTCATTGGGCATAAGAATCCCGACACAGACTCCATCTGTGCAGCCATTGCTTATGCAGAATTGAAAAATAAAGCTGGGAAAGGCAGATATGAAGCCAGGCGGGCCGGGCAGATTAACGAAGAGAGCAAGTATGTACTGGAGCATTTTGGGATTCCGTCTCCGGCTTACGTGTCAGACGTGGGAGCCCAGGTAAAGGATATTGAGATCCGCAAAACCACAGGAATCAGCAGCAATCTTTCGCTGAAAACAGCATGGGAGACGATGAAGGCTCAGAATGTGGTTACCCTTCCGATTACCAGCGGGACGGGATTGTTAGAGGGGCTGATTATCACAGGGGATATAGCTACATCCTATATGGATGTGTATGACAACCGGATTCTGGCAAAGGCCAGAACTCAGTATAAAAATATTGCAGAAACCTTAGAAGGAGAAGTGCTGACCGGGAACGCCCATGGATATTTTATCAAGGGCAAGGTGGTGGCGGCCACAGAAAGCCCGGAACTGATGGAAGAATATATTGAAGACGATGATATGGTGATTTTGGGCAACCGGTATGAGGTTCAGCTCTGCGCCATTGAGATGAATGCAAGCTGCATTATTGTCTGTTCGGATGCGAAAGTATCCAGAACCATCCAGAAGCTGGCGGAGGACAGAGGGTGCGTAATTATTACCACCCCATACGATACTTATACGGTGGCAAGGCTGATTAATCAGAGTATGCCGGTAAAATATTTTATGCGGCGGGAAAACCTTGTTACCTTTGAGACGGAAGAATATGTGGACGACGTAAGGGAGATTATGTCCAAGGAACGGCACCGGGATTTTCCGGTTCTGGATGAAGAAGGAAAATATGTGGGAATGATTTCCCGCAGAAATTTGCTGAATATGAAGCGGAAGCAGATTATTCTGGTGGATCATAATGAGAAAACTCAGGCGGTGGATGGTATAGACGGAGCAGAGATTCTGGAAATCATCGATCATCACAGGCTGGGAAGCCTTGAGACGATTTCTCCGGTATTTTTCCGGAATCAGCCTTTGGGATGCACTTCCACCATTATTTATCAGATGTATCAGGAACAGGGAGTAGAGATTCCCAAAAATATTGCAGGGCTTTTATGTTCCGCAATTATTTCTGATACCCTGATGTTCCGTTCTCCCACCTGCACTCAGGTGGATAAACAGGCGGCGGAAGCTTTGGCGGAGCTGGCAGGGCTTGTGATTGAAGAGCATGCGAAAAAGATGTTTCAGGCAGGCAGCAATTTCGGTGCTAAGTCTGCAGAAGAAATTTTATTTCAGGATTTTAAAACCTTCTCCGCAGAGGAAGTGGAATTCGGCGTAGGCCAGTTGAGCGCTATGAGCGAAGAAGAGCTGCAGGTTGTAAAGAAGAAGTTGATTCCTTATATTGAACAGGTGCGCAGTGAACGAAGCCTGGATATGGTTTATGTGATGCTCACCAATATTCTGGAGGAAAGCTCAGAATTAATTTTTGTGGGTGAGTCCGCCAAAGAAGCTGCAGAGCGGGCATTTCACGGTCATGGGCTGGATCGGGGTGACAGTCTCTGGTTAGAGGGAGTAGTCTCCAGGAAGAAACAGTTAATTCCTGCATTGATGCTGGCTCTTCAGGAGAAATAAAATGCCCAGAAACAGGAAGAAAACAGGGAATCAGCCCAAAAGCAGAAGTGATAGAAATAATAAAAAAAGCGCAATACATAAAAATACGAATCATGGTTATCGAAACCGGGCAGAATCAGAAGGTTCCGAGCAGAAAGATTCGGGACAAAACTATGCAAAACAGGAGTGGAAACCCGGGAATATGGTCTATCCCGTGCCGGCAGTATTGGTGACTGTATCAGACAGAACTGGAAATGACAATATTTTTACAGTGGCATGGACGGGAACCATTTGCACAAATCCTCCTATGGTGTACATTTCGGTGAGACCGGAGCGGTATTCCTATCATATGATAAAAGAAACGGGAGAGTTTGTGATTAATCTGACTACCAGAGAGCTTGCGTTTGCCACAGATTACTGTGGGGTAAAGTCAGGCAGAGAGATCGATAAGTTTCAGGAACTGCATTTGACGAGGCAGAAGCCGTCTAAGGTTTTAGCGCCCCTGATTGGGGAATGTCCGGTGAATATTGAATGTAAAGTGACAGAATGCCGGGAACTGGGTTCGCACCATATGTTTCTGGCGGAAGTAAAGGCTGTCCACATATCGGAATCCTATATGGATGCAAAAGGCGCATTTCATTTGGAAAAGGCCAAACCTATTGTATATTCTCACGGAGAATATTTCGGCTTGTCTCAGGCACTTGGAACTTTTGGATACAGTATCAGGAAAAAATAGAAAGGGAGTGTTATTTTGGAACATTCATCATTATTATTTGAAAATATGAAATTCTGTTCAATATGCCGGGGTGCTCTTCCATTGGATTATGAAGATGAGTTATGCCCTGCGTGCAAAGAAAATCAATTGTTTTCTCAGGTGAAAGATTATATTCGTTCCAAAGACGTAACAGAATATCAGGTGGCAGAGCATTTTGATATTCCCCGCAGACTGGTGAAAAGATGGATCACAGAAGGCAGGATTGAGTATAAGGAAGATGAGGAGCGTCTGGATACCTTGCATTGTTCCAGTTGCGGGGCGCCGATTACTTTTGGGCATCTGTGCCAGAAATGCTACCGCGAACAGAATAATCTGGAGCGTGCAGGATTTGCGGCTGTGCAGGAGGGTTCAGATAACAGAATGCGCTTTTTGGAGAAAGACGATTCCTCGAAATAGTGTGGCAGACATTAAAATTACAGGCAACAGGAGCGTGCAGAAGTGTTCAGGATAGTAATTTGCGATGATGAGGATACTCTGATTGGGGAGTTACAGGGGAAGCTGGAGCAATATGCCGCTGAGACCGGCAGGGAATTCTGCTTTTTTATCTATCATGACGGCAGTGAACTATTGAGAGAATACAAGCCGGAGTATGATCTGATTTTCATGGACATTAAGATGGAACAATTAAACGGTTTAAAAACCGCTGAAGCAATCCGCAGGATAGACAGCAGCGTGGGACTTATATTTCTGACTTCTTTAAAGCAATATGTATGGAAAGGATATGAATACCGGGCTGTCAATTATTTGCTGAAGCCTGTGAAATACGGTGTGCTGAAAATGGAATTAGACCGTTATTTTGAACATTATCAGGGGAAAGATCAGCCCTATATAAGCTTTGCCAATGACAGCGGCAGGTACAAGGCGCTGTATAGAGATATCAGCTATGCAGAGACAGCCAAGCGGAATGTGATGCTGCATTTCGAGGGGCAGAATCAGGTGATTTACAAGAACATGAAAGAGATATCTGCCCTTCTCTGCGCTCAGCCGCAGTTTGTCCGCTGCCATCAGAGCTTTGTGGTCAATATGTCCTTTGTAAAGGGAGTGGAAGGGTTAGAAATTATGTTAAATACCGGAGAGCACATTCCGGTGAGCCAGCCCAGGCGGAAGGAGTTTATGATGAGAATGACGGATTACTGGGGGGATATGCTGTGATTTCATTTCTGGAGTTTAGCGCCTTTGTCATTACGCTGATATACCAGTTTTTATTTTTCTGGATGCTGCATACCTTTATCCCCCTAAGAAAGTCTCTGATCCTCCGGATTTTGGCTTTTTTTGCATCCCTTCCTATTACGGATGTGCTTGTTTATACGAATGATCTGGCAAACATCCTGTTGTCTCTCTGCGGTTTGATTCTCTATCTGTTTGTGTTCCATCAGGGAAAAATAATGGAAAAAATAACGGCAGTTTTTACCTTTTATTCCATTATGATTTCCATAAATTTTTTGATGATGGATGTTTCCAGTAAGATTTTTTTTGCGGTTACCAATGCTTCCAGCGAACAGGGGAAATGGACTTACGGCGTCCGTCTGGCCAACGGAGGGATTTGGGCCGCATCCTGTTTGGTGCGTCTGCTGTTTTGGCTGGGGATTTACAGTTTTTTAAGAAAGCCCTTGATGCAGATTCGCCTGAATCTGACAACAAAGATGTGGCTGATTGTGGATTCTATCATTCTGGCTTCCACCGTGGGGTGCTTTACGTCGATTTATTTTACCAGTGGACAGTCTGCCGTGATTTATCCTTTGTGCATTGCCTGCATTTTTTCCTCTCTGGGCTGTGTCTGCCTGGTGGCGTATATGAGCGACGCCATGCAAAGCGCCTATCAATTGCAGCATCTTAAGCAGCAGCGGGAATATTATCAGGACAAGATGAAGGAGGAAGAGCGGATTCGCGCCATTTATCATGATATGAAAAATCATCTGCTGGTGTTAGAAAACAGTCAGGAGTCGGAGGCTGCCAGACAAATGGCGAAGCATCTCCGTTCCCAGATTGCGGATTATGAGAATTATGTCCATACTGGAAATGAATTTTTGGATATTATTCTCAAAGATAAAACGGAAAAGGCAAGAGAAAAACAGATTGATTTCTCGGTGGCGGTGGAGCTTGGCGGGATTGACTTTATGGAGCCGTTGGATTTAAGCACTTTATTTGGCAATGGGATTGACAACGCGATGGAAGCCAGTGAAAAGCTGCCGGAAGATCAGAGGACGATTCTGCTGAAGGCAGGCAGGGTGCAGAATTTTTTGTCTGTGCTGATTGAGAACTGCTGCAAACAGGAAGAAAGACCGAAGAATGGGCGCACTTCTAAGACCGATGAGTTTTTGCATGGGTTCGGCATCTCCAATATGCAGAAAACAGCAGAAAAGTATGGCGGGCAATTGATTACAAGGAAAGAAAATAAGAAATTTATATTAAAAATTTTAATACCGATTCCATAAGGGAATCATAGATCTTAAAATTTGCGGCGTGGATGTTAGAATCTGCGCCGCTTCTTGTATCTTTTTTTAAATCCGGTATGATAGTTTTCAGAAGACAGGAAGCAGTCAGAGGGCTGTCCTGAGAAAAAACATCCCTTTTAGGGTGGAAAAATGAGAATTATTAGGAGGACTTATCATGATTTTAAAAACATCCCATTTGAAAAAATATTACGGCAGAGAAGAAAGTCTGGTAAAGGCATTGGACGATGTCAATGTATCGGTGAAGGAAGGGCAGTTTGCGGCCATTATAGGAACCTCCGGCAGCGGAAAATCCACGCTGCTGAATATGTTGGGCGGCCTGGACACTCCCACTTCCGGCAGCGTGCAAGTGGAAAACCAAAACATTGGGGAGATGACAGAGGAACAGCTTACGGTATTCCGCAGGAAACGGATTGGATTTATTTTCCAGAACTACAATCTGGTTCCCTATCTGACGGCATATGAGAATATGGTATTGCCAATCCGGCTGGACGGAAAACAGGAGGACAATAAATTTCTGGAAGAGGTGGTGCATTTTCTGGAATTGGATGGGAAGCTTTCTAATTATCCCAGCCATCTTTCCGGGGGCCAGCAGCAGAGGGTGGCGATTGCCAGAGCCCTGATTGCAAAGCCGGCCATTATCCTTGCAGATGAGCCTACGGGAAATCTGGACAGCCGCACAAGCGATAAGGTCATTGATCTGCTGAAGATGACCAGTGCAAAATTTCATCAGACCATTGTGATGATTACCCATAATCCTGAAATTGCAGAGAAAGCGGATGTGAGAATCCGGATTGAAGATGGGAAAATCTGCGTATAAAAAACAGAGAAATTGAAAGTATTGCTCCGGCAGTTGAAATCCGCTGATATTTCATCGCCGGAGTAATAAGGAAAGATAGCAGAAGGAAAGGAAGATAGAAATGAAAGAGAAAAAAGTGGCGGGAAAAATGATTTCTTCTATGGCAAAGGAAAGCCTGAAGGCAAGCCGTATGCGGAATATTTTTGTTATGATTACCATTGTGCTGGCTTCCGCCTTGCTGTCAGCAATTCTGATGTTTGCAGCGGGCCAGAAGCAGAAGACGGAAAATGAGCTTTCCCACCGGCAGCAGGTAGGTTACTATAACCTGACCGGACAGCAAGTGGAAATGCTGAAAAAAGATGAAAGAATTGCTTATCAGATCCAGGTCAAAACCGGAATTCTCACGGAACTGGACGGTTTTGACGTGATGCCCTATTATGTGAATGAATTGTCAGAGGAAATTCAAACCGTGGAACTGGAAAGCGGAACAATGCCGAAAACAGAGCAGGAGATTGCAGTTCCCGGGGCGCTGCTCCAAAAAATGGGCCTCAGTCCTCAGGCCGGCAGCCAGGTGACCTTTCCTTTTTATGATGGAAATACGGAAAGCTTTACTGTATCAGGCGTTTTAAAGGGGAATGAAGAAGCGAAACAGTTTTCCATATTTTTTTCAGAAAGCTATGCCCAGAAAGGAAGCCAGTTGAAAGATGAACCCTATGCAGTCTATGCGAAATTGGCGGACGCGGAATATCTTTCCGCAAATGAATGCAGAGAACTCATGTATTCCATTGGGACAGATGCAGGAATTGAGCGGAAAAATGTAAATCCTTCCAAGGCGTATCTGGACTCCCGTTCTATGGATATGCAGTCCGTGATGATTTACGGCCTGGTGGGAGGGGTGATTCTTCTTGCCAGCGTTCTTGTGGTGTATGGCGTGTTTTACCTTTCCGTCATTGGAAGAATTCATCAGTTCGGACAGCTTCGCACCATTGGCATGACGAAAAAACAAATGAAAAAATTTGTTTCCCGGGAGGGAAGAATACTTTTTTGGCGTTCGTCGCCCATTGGGATTCTGATTGGCGCCATTGCAGGATTTTTCATGATACCCGATGGATTTCATGTAAAGAATGCCCTGTGTATCATTGTTCTTGTGCTTGCGGCCGTTTATCTTATAACAATGAGTTCTGTCCATCAGCCGGCCCGGATTGCCGCAGCCGTTTCTCCCATGGAGGCTCTGCGTTATGTGCCCCAGGATGGAATGAAACAGGCGGCCAATAAGAAAATGTGCAGAAGCCTTACATCTCTGGGATTAGGCAGGATGAATTTCTCCAGAAACAAAAAGAAAGCAGTTCTTACCATGTTGTCTCTGGGGTTTGGCGGAATCCTTTTTATGACAGCGGCAACCTATATGTCTTCTTATGATAAAGATAAATATGTGAGACAGGGATATTTTACCAATGCAGAGTTTAATATTACTTATTCAGCTTCAGCCATTGAACTGAACGAGTACGGAATCAGCGGCATGCAGTCTCAGGAGCCCATGGATGAAAATATGGTGCAGGAAATTTCCTCCTGGGACGGGGTAAAGCAGGTGGAGGAAATTAAAAATTTCGGCCTGAAATTTGACTATCCCAAACAGGATGAGTATGGTTCCAATGATTATGCAGAACCCTTGACAGAGAAAGAAATCAGGGAAATCGGCGCATATCTGGAAGAGGGAAGCGCAGATTATGAGAAATTGATGAGCGGCGATTATATTCTGGTGTTAGACAACGCTCTGGTGGAAGAAATCTACGGCTGGAAATTTGAGCCGGGTGAAAAGATTGTGTTCCATTATTATGACGGCAGCAAGATGGCGGAGAAGGAAGTTACGATTCTGGGCAGTTTAAGCAGACAGTATGTTGTGGACCATAAGGGGGGTGAGGGATGGTTTTTAATGCCGGAGCAGGCAATTATGAAACTGGTGTCTTTTGGCAGCCTGAATTCGAATCTTTTGGTTTCTGTAAATCCGGAGAAAGAAGCTGACGTGGGAGAAAAACTGGAAGAATTGATTGGGGGAAAACCAGGGCTGAGCTTGGAAACCCTTGCTGAGCGCAGGGTGATTTATAAGCAGAATGCGGACCAGTTATTTGGGGCCATCAGCGGACTTGCTATTTTTATTATGATGTTTAGTATTTTAAGCATGATGAATACGCTGATTACCAACATCGTGACCCGCAAGCAGGAGCTTGCCATGCTGGAATCCATCGGCATGGGAAAAGGACAGATCCGCAGTATGCTTCTGGGAGAAAGCATGCTTCTGGCGCTGATTACCATTGGAGTTACAATGACAGTCGGTACGTTTTGCGGATATGTTTTGAGCCATGCGCTTTACCGTCAGGGAGCATTTTACATGGCGTTCCGGTTTCCGTCTGCAGCCGCCCTTGCCTATGCAGGCGTGCTGGCGGCAGTTCCGCTTTTGATTACCTTTGTGTCTATGCAGAGTTTTTCCAAAGAAGCGTTGGTGGAGCGGTTAAGAGGTGCAAAAATTTAATGGGTGAAAAATATGAAATTACCATAGCGGGGGAATGCAGCCTCGTTATGGTTTCCCCTGAAATGGTGGGTTCTCTGGTTCAGATGGTGCGGGAATCTGACAAAAGAGAGCTGCGTATTCCTGCGGAGGTAATTCTTCCCCAGGGATATGCAGAATATCTGATCTGCGTTCTGGAAGCGAATCTCTTTCAGAATTTCTCAGAGGCGCGGCAGGAGATATCCGTCATGTTCCTGACAGGGAGAGAAGAGGGGCCAGACGCTGGGCTGCAGGCGGTTTATCGCCGGGTTGCAGGGCAGATAGAAATGTTAAGGGTCAATCAGCAGGAATGTTTTGAACATGTGGACTTGCTTGCATATCCATGCGGCACACAGTTTTACCTGAACGCCAGCGAAACTTTTTACCGTTTGGCCAAACAAAGGCTGTTGTTTACGTATGTGTATGAATAGTGCGAAAGGCTGCTGTGGAGTAGAATTTTATTAGTTTCAGTGGACATATTTCGGTTAGGTTTTCCAGATGAATTGCTGTTCTTTTGGAATGATGTTATGATTGAGAAACCGATTAAATATCATTTTCATAGTGAAAGGGGAACCTGCAAATGCACAAACAGCAATATCATTCCATAAACGCTATTTTTCATGTGGTAGAGGAGAAACTGAAAAATTATCCAAAAATTGTCAGAATCTTTCAGAACTGTTATGCCAACGCCCTGGAGCAGACCGTAAAATCCATGGTTGACGGCACCTCCTATGTGATTACGGGGGACATTCCCGCCATGTGGCTGCGGGACTCCGCTGCACAGCTTCGGCCTTACCTGCCTGCGGCAAAGGATGACCCGGCGCTTACCGGCGTTTTGACAGGGCTGTCCAAACGACAGTTTCAGTACATTTTGATTGACCCTTACGCCAACGCATTTAATGAGGAAGAGAACGGGCAATGCTGGGAACAGGATATCACAGGGCAGAACGGCTGGGTATGGGAGCGGAAATATGAGACGGATTCCCTTTGCTATCCGCTGCAGTTTGCATATCTGATCTGGAAAAATACTGGCTGCACAGATCAGTTTGACGCAGCATTCCGGGAAGGGGCAGGGAAAATTTTAGAGGTTTTTTGCAGGGAGCAGCGCCATGAGGAAAAGTCCCCTTACCGGTTTATCCGGCAGAATACATATTTTACAGATACGCTGTCCAGAGAGGGAAAAGGGGCTTTGGTAAAATCCGGGATTGGCATGACCTGGTCGGGATTCCGTCCCAGTGATGACGCCTGCACCTATGGATATCTGGTTCCTTCCAACATGTTTGCTGTAGTGGTTCTCGGCTATCTGGAAGAAATCGCAGACAATGTGTTAAAGGATCCAAAGCTTCAAAAGGAAGCGGTAGAATTAAAACAGAGGATTTATGAGGGCATTGAGACTTACGGGATTACGAAAACAGAGGAATTCGGGGAAGTGTATGCGTATGAAACGGATGGATATGGGCAGTTTCTTTTGATGGATGACGCCAATGTCCCAAGCCTGCTTTCCATGGAATATCTTGGATATAAGGGGAAGAAGGAAGCGGTTGCGGCGCAGACCAGGAAAATGGTTTTAAGTGAGGCGAATCCCTATTATTATGCCGGCAGTAAAGGGAGCGGCATTGGGAGTTCCCATACGCCGGTCAACCATGTGTGGCCCATTGCCCTGGCGATGGAGGGGCTTACCGCCGGAACGAAGGAAGAGAAGCTGAAAATGCTTTGTGTGCTTGCGAACGCCGACGGAGGCACAGGGATGATGCATGAAAGCTTTCATGTAAATGATGATAAGAAATACACCAGAGAATGGTTTTCCTGGGCTAACGCCATGTTTAGTGAACTGGTGCTGGAGTACTGCGGTTATCCTGTGCTGCGCTGACAGGCCAATATCGAAAGAATCACATTGCGCCGGCTGAAATTTTTACACCAAATATAGAATCTTTTGAATTGAGGAAATGCCTTTTCCATGATAGGATAGGACTATACAAAGCAGACGGAATAGAATTGGAGGAAGACATTATGTTTTTGACAGATCGTAAACTAGAGCGGCGCATCCAGGAGCTGGAGCAGTACCGCTATCGGGACGCGATCCCATTGAAAAGCTTTGATGCAGCAGAAGATACCCAGGGGGTTGTGAATCCCAAGCTTCCTGTTTTTCCAGAAAGTGCATTCTGCGGCCCATGGGAAACCATAGAGACAGGGGACACTTGGAAGGGAAGGGACAAATATCTCTGGCTGCATAAGGAAATCGTAATTCCGGCAGAATGGAAAGGGAAAAAAATTGTCGGCGTTTTCGATTTTGGAAATACCGGGGCAGGAAATAATTCAGGTTTTGAATCTATGCTTTATGTCAATGGCAGCATGTACCAGGGGGTGGATGTGAACCACAAAGAGGCGTTTTTGGACAGCAGTCTCTGCGGCACTTCTGTAAACCTTACGTTCCGCCTGTGGTCAGGGCTTGAGGGCGGAGGCGTTCCTAAGGCGCAGGAGCATCGGATTGCCCGTGCGGATTTGGCATGGCTGGATGAAAAAGCAGATGATTTCTACTATCTGGCTTCTATGGTGTGGCAGACCATCCGGGAACTGGAGGATTCCAACCCTGTGCAGCATGAACTGCGCAAAGCATTGGACAGCGCCTGCCACTGCATTGACTGGTCTTCTCCCGGCAGCCAGTTGTTTTATGAATCGGTTCATCAGGCAGACGATTACCTGAATGAAAGCATCGACGGGATGGAGAAAAATTCTCTGATTAATGTCTATTGCGTGGGGCATACCCACATTGACACTGCCTGGCTGTGGCGGTTAAAGCATACCAGAGAAAAATGTTCCCGTTCTTTTTCCACGGTATTCCGCCTGATGGAGCTGTATCCGGAATATATCTTTCTCCAGACCCAGCCCCAATTATATGAATACATGAAAGAAGAATTTCCGGATATCTATGAAACCATCCGTCAGAAGGCAAAAGAAGGACGCTGGGAAGTGGACGGCGGCATGTGGGTGGAAGCAGACTGCAACCTCACCAGCGGAGAATCGCTGACCAGGCAGATTTTGCTTGGCAGCAAGTTTATCAAAGAGGAGTTTGACAAAGAGGTGGAATATCTTTGGCTTCCAGATGTGTTTGGATATTCCTGGGCTTTGCCCCAGATTTTGAAAAAGGCGGGAATCCATACCTTTATGACCACTAAAATCAGCTGGAATCAATATAACCGTATGCCCCACGACACTTTTTGGTGGAAGGGAATTGACGGCAGTGAGATTCTGACTCATTTTATTACTACACCGGAGCCGTGGAACGAACCGGGCTCCTGGTTCTATACCTACAATGGAAAGCTGCTTCCCTCCACGGTAAAAGGCGTATGGGAACAGTACAGCGAGAAGCAGGTAAACCGGGATTTGCTGATTTCTTTTGGATTCGGAGACGGGGGCGGCGGCGTAAACCGGGATATGCTGGAATACCGCAGAAGGATGGATAAGATTCCGGGGCTTCCCAACCTGAAAATATCCACGGCAGGCGAATACTTCCGCAGATTACATAATACCGTGGAGGATACGGATCAATATGTTCATACCTGGGACGGGGAACTTTATCTGGAATATCACCGGGGCACTTATACAAGCCAGGGATATAATAAGCGTATGAACCGGAAGATGGAGCTGCTTTACCGAAGGGCGGAATGGCTGACGGTGATGGCCGCTTTGCATAAGGGCAGCCTGGCAGAGGGAAAACAAGAAGAACTGACGCAGGGCTGGAAGCACATCCTGACAAATCAGTTCCATGACATTATTCCAGGTTCCTCGATCCATGAAGTGTATGAGGATTCCAGAAAGGACTACGGGTTAATTGAAACGATTGCCCGAAAGGTGGAAAAAGAGGCTCAGGATGTAATGCTGGAACAGAAGGAAGATGTCTATACGGTATTCAATGCTTCCGGCTGGGAGCTGGATCAGGTGGTGACAGTGCCGAAAACCTCTGACGGTATTTTTAAGGACAGCAGCGGGGAACCTCTTGTTTCACAAAAGGGCCAGGGCGTTACCTATGTGGAAGTAAGAAACGTTCCGTCCATGGGAATGAAAACCATTGTGTTTGAGGAAAAGAAACAGGATGCGCCAAAAGCGGTATTTTCCGTTCACGGCAGGGAAATTGAGACTCCTCATTACCAGATTTCGATTAATCAGTACGGGCAGATTGCAAAGCTTTTTGACAAAACTTATGGATGCCATGTACTGCCTGAAGGCCAGCGGGGAAATGTGATGCAGGTATTTGAGGATAAGCCATTGGATAACGACGCCTGGGATATTGATATTTTTTATCAGGAAAAAATGCGTGAAATTACAGAGCTTACCGTTTTTGAAATCACGGAGATGGGGCCGCTTACCATGCGCATTCATATGGAATGGGAGTATATGAATTCCTGTATCCGACAGGATATGGTTCTCTACAGCAGGAGCCGCAGAATTGATTTTTGTACCAATGTGGACTTCCATGAACAGCATCAGCTTTTGAAAGCGGCATTTCCGGTGGAGATCCGCTCCACTTACGGAACCTATGATGTGCAGTATGGCAATGTAAGGCGGCCCAATCACTGGAACACAAGCTGGGATCAGGCGAAATTCGAGACGGTTGCCCATCGGTGGGCGGACTTGTCAGAGCGCAATTACGGGGTCAGCCTGTTAAATGACTGCAAATACGGCCATGACATTAAGGACAATGTGATGCGGATTTCCCTGCTTCGGGCAGGGACCCAACCAGATCACCTGCAGGATCAGGGAGAGCATACCTTTACTTATGCGCTGCTTCCCCACAAAGGGGATTTTGTGGAAGGCGCAGTGGTGCAGGAAGCATTTGCATTAAATGAGCCGATGCAGGCGGAGACGGGAAAATGCCTGCTTCCTTATGAGAGCTTTTTGTCTTTTGATAATGAACAGGTGGAGTTGGATGCAGTGAAGAAATCCGAGGACGGGAAATTCCTTGTAATCCGGTTCCATGAGTTTGCAGGTTCCAGGCAGGAAGTGACAGCAAAGCTGGGAGTTCCATGGAAATCATGGGCGGAGTGCGATTTACGGGAGCGTCCTTTATGTGCCTTTATTGGGGATGAGATTCATCTGGAGCTTCATGCATATGAGATTAAAACCATACTGGTGGAGCTGTAAGTGAAATCAGAGAAATAGATTTGTGCGCTACAGTCTGTTTCAGGTAATTGATATCCATCAAACTAGTAGGAAAGGAAGGGTATCCCATGGAAGAATTATTCCGAATAGAAAAAGTACTGGGATTTTGTGAAAAAGTATGTTATTTTGTAATGATCAATCTGCTG
This sequence comes from Petralouisia muris, assembly GCF_004793545.1. Lineage (GTDB taxonomy): Bacteria > Bacillota > Clostridia > Lachnospirales > Lachnospiraceae > Petralouisia > Petralouisia muris. Next base: position 105,212 of record NZ_SRYA01000006.1, read on the forward strand.
TTTGTCATTTCAAATCTTCCGGTTCTGCTGTTTTTGCTGTTTGCAGGCCTGGGGCAGATACGGGAATGCCTTCCTTTGTTCCTGCTGTGCCTGCTTCCCATGGCCCCGTCGCTTTCCGCAGTCATGTATGCCATGAACCGTTTGATTCACGGAACGGAGACGAAGGGGTATGCAGACTATAAGAAAGGCTACTGTTCCGATTTTTTACAGAAAATCAGGCTTGGGGCAGGACAGCTTCTGGCAATTTTAATCTGCTGGACAAATATTGAATTTTTTGCGGTGCAGGTTCTGATTCTTCCGCTGGCAATTGTGTTTGTGCTGCTGTTTGCGGGAATCCTTCTGGTTACGCCCAACCTGTATCTCTTGGTCAGCCGTTATGAAATGGGAAATGTGCAGATCGTAAAAACAGCTGTTACCCTGCTGATTGCAAGGCCGGGAGCCACCTTGGGGAATCTTGCGGCTTTTGCAGTTCTTTTGGCGGCCTTTGAGATTTCAGCGGGAACAACAGTTTTGTTTATGGGCAGCGTGTATGGGTTTCTGATTATGTTTATGAATCAGGGAGTAATGCAAAAGCTGGAAAGTAAAAATTAAAGAAAGACAATCAGGGAATGCAGATCTTGCATTTCCTTTTTGTGGTTTTAATGACTATGAGAAGAAAAAATATGGAAGTTAAAACTTCAGGGCAATTATACAGCAAATTATTTTATATTGATACGGCGATTTTGTGCTGTGTGGTGCTGGCGATGACGGTTTTTTTCTTTACCAGTACGAGAAACCGTTTTCTGGAACAGAATCTGAAGTATATGGGGATGATGAGTGAGTCGGCGGATTCGTATCTGAAAGAAACCTCTGATATCGCGGAGTATATTCATGAAGATCTGTATAAATCCAGTATGGAGCTGAATGACGCCCTGCACTATTTGACAGATGGACCGGCGGATTATCAGCAATACCGGCTGGATACCTATTTTGACAGTAAAATCAGCGAATATAAGGGAATTGAAGCTTTTTTCCTGGATGCATTTCAGGCTTATCAGAGTTTAAGCCGCATTATGTTTTACAGTTATGAAAGAGGCATGGTGACAGAGTATACCAGGGATGGGAAAAGCTACAAAAGGTTTGCGGACAAGGTGTTTCTGAAACGTGTGGAATCAGGGGATCTGGTGGAAGAGAATTGTTTTTTCTATCTGAAAGAAATCAGAGATCCAATTAATATGCAGGTGAAGGGATGTATGCTCCTTGGTTTTGAGAGCGGCAAATTTGAGAGCATCCGCCAGTACTATTCCAGGGCGGAACTGGCGGTATTTAATGATGCCGGAACCGTGGTATTTGATTCTAATGGGAACTATAAGGCAAGTGAGATTATGGAAGCGGAGGACGCAGGAACATTGGAGAGCTTTCTGGGCGCTTATGTGGAGCAGAGCCAGACAGGCAGATACCATACCATCAGTTATCTGGAGAAAAGGCTGGCGTCTGCAGTTCCCATGCCTGTGATCCTGATGATTCTTCTGGTGGGGCTTGGGGCGCTGGCTCTGGGGGAAACCTTTGTTAGGTATCATTTGAAGCGTCTGGAACAAAGACTGGACAGAATTCTGGACGGAATGATAAAGGTTATGGAAGGGGATTTGAAGGTGCGTATCCCTTCGAACAGAAACGGGGATGAACTGGATGTGATTTCCAGTTATTTCAATGAAATGTGCATCAATTTGGAGGAACACATCAACAAGCGGTATCTGGCGGAAATTGAGCAGAAAAATGCAGAGATGGCGGCCCTTCAAAGCCAGATCAACCCGCATTTTCTGTATAATACCCTGGAGGCTGTCCGCATGATGGCAATCTGCAACGGCGATCGGGAAGTAGGGAAAATGCTTTACAGCCTGGCAGTGACCTTTCGGGCGCAGATTAAGGAAGCAGATGTGATCACCCTTGCCCAGGAACTTCATTACAGTAAGAAGTATATAGAACTGTTTGAATTTCGCTATCCAGGCCAGTTTCAGATGCTTATGGAATGTCCAGAGGAATATTTACAGATTCCTGTGATTAAATTTGTGCTGCAGCCGATTATTGAGAATTATTTCATTCATGGGATACGGATGAAGGAAACGGACAATTTTATCCGGATCTCCGTAGAAAAGGAAAAAGAAGAGGTAAAAATTGTGGTGGAAGACAATGGAATCGGAATGACAGAAACAGAACTGGCGGTAAAAAACCGGGAACTGGCAGAGAATTTTATGGAAAAACAGGCTTCCATTGGAATTGCAAATGTGAATCGCAGACTGAAAGCCGTGTACGGCAAAGGGTACGGAATTCATATGGAGGCAAGGCCCGGCGGAGGGCTGCGGGTGATTCTCAGGTTCCGGCCCCAGGAAGCGCCTGCCGGGGAAGGCTGCAGAGACAGGGAGAACTGAGGGATTTTTACATTTGACAGTTGGAGGAGATTATAATGAAAAAGGTAATGATCGTGGAAGATGAGGAATTGATTTTACAGGGAATTCGGAATATTCTGGATTGGGAGTCCCTGGACCTTGAGGTGGTGCATATGGCCCATGACGGTGCGGAAGCCTTGGAGATGTGGGAGAGGGAACCCGTACACATTGTAGTGACGGATATCAGTATGCCGGTCATGGACGGTTTGGAGCTTCTTCATAAAATCAGGGAGAAAGAAGAGCAGGTGCGCTTTATTATTCTGACCGGATATGATGAATTTGCCTATGCAAGAGAGGCGATACGTCTGGAAGTGGAAAATTATATTCTTAAGCCCATTAACGAAGAGGAGTTGGAACGTCAGCTTCGGGAAACAGTGGAAAAGTTAGATGAGATGGATAAGAAAAAGATTCAGTATATTGATGAAAAAACGCAGTGGATGCACTTTTTAAGCGGCAGAACCGGGGCAGAAGAATATCGGCAGTTTGCCAAGCTGCTGGATCTTTTTGCAGACCATGGAAATTATTACGCCGCCTTGATGAAATGGAATATGAATGGTCTGAAAGAGAAAAAAATAACAGATGTGATTGTGGAACTGAAGCAAGAGAAATATCTGAAAATTGTCCATCTGCCTCCAGACAGCCTGCTGATGGTGCTGACGGATCAGACAGTAGATGAAATGCAGGCCCAGGAGTATTTTTCTGAACTTCAGAATTCTGTAGAAAGCAGGTTTAATGTAATGACATTTATCTGCATGGGGCCTGGATTTCAAAGCATCGCTCAGCTTCCAGAAAGTTATCAGACAGCCCGGAAGCTGCAGAAATATCTGATCCTGGAGGGATATGGAACTTGTATCAGCCAAAGGCAGATTCAAGACAGGACGGCAGAATCCTTAAGCATGGATGAAGAGCAGTTTCGAAGGTTTATCCTGAAAAAAGAAACGGAAGCCGCTTTGGGCTATATGGAAGATTTGTTTCTCAATCAAATTCGCGGGGACGCTTCGGCAGGTTCTTTGTATCAAATGGCAATCAAAATGGCGATGCTGCTGCAGGACATCAAAAAGGAATACAAGCTGAAATCCAGCAATTTTCAGGAACTTACCGATTTGATTGAAACCATTTTCCGGGCAGAAGATATCCATGGAATTAAGACTGCGTTTATTTCTGAAATCACAGAGATTATCGCTTGTATCCACGAGGAGGATTCCCAGTATACCCCGGTGGTGCGCCAGATTATTGCCGAAGTTCAGCAAAATTACAAAGAAGATATGAACCTGAAAACACTGGCTTATAAATATCACATGAACGCTTCTTATCTGGGACAGATTTTCCAAAAGGAGGTAGGGTGTTCCTTTGCCAGGTATCTGAGCAATACTAAGAATGAAATTGCAAAAGATCTGATACTCAACACAAATATGAAAATCAATGATATTGCAAGGCAGGTGGGGTATCCAGACACCAGTTATTTTTACCGGAAATTTAAGCAATGCTATGGGGTGTCTCCAGCTTCATTGCGGGAAATGAAGAAATATTAAGCAGAAAAGAAGTAATCCCGGATTTCTTCAAGATCGAGAAGAGATTCCGGCGAATAATAGATCTTATGTTTCATTGGCTTTTGTCTGGAAATGTGCTTTTACATCAGAGGACGAAAGCCATCCTTTTTCCTCTCCTGATTTTTTCCCTCTGGCAAGTTCAGCCATAAGTTTAAATTCTATCTTTCCAAAAACATAACTATAATTTGTTCAATGAACCTAAAAGTTTTCAACTTTCCATGCAAATTACACAATGATATAGTTAATATATCAAAAAACATACTGCATATTGACGAACCGGTGAGTCAGTGTGCAGTAGTAACGAAGGAGGTTTCAAAGTGAGAGCAAACACAAAAAAAGCCGATCAGCCGAAGGGGAATTTCCTGATCCGGCTGAAGGCCAACAAGGAGCTGTTGATTTTGAGTATGCCGGGCGCAATCTGGTTTCTGTTTTTTGCATACCTGCCCCTGTTCGGGATTCTGGTGGCGTTTAAGAAATTCAGGCTGTCCGGAGACGGATTTTTCTATAATCTGTTTACCAGCGAAACCGTATGGTTTGACAATTTCAAGTTCCTGTTCAGCAGCGGAGACGCCTGGATTATCGTAAGGAACACTGTGCTGTATAATGCGGCGTTTATTGTTCTGGGCGTGGTGATTCCGGTGATTCTGGCGTTGCTGCTGAATGAAATCCGAAACAAAGGGATGATGAAGATTTACCAGAGTTCCATGTTTCTGCCTTACTTTCTGTCCTGGGTTGTGGTAAGCTACTGCGTTTTTGCATTCCTGAATCCGGAAAAGGGATACTTTAACGCAATTATCCAGCAGTTCGGCGGGGAGCCGGTTTCCTGGTATACGGAAACGAAATACTGGCCATTTATCATTATTTTTATGAGCCAATGGAAAGGCATGGGCTACAACACCGTGGTTTATCTTGCGTCCATCTGCGGAATTGATAAAACTTATTACGAAGCGGCAGTGTTGGACGGAGCCACCAAATGGCAGCAGATCAAATACATTACGCTGCCCCTGTTAAAGCCGGTAATCACCATTTTGCTGATTATGGCAGTGGGAGGAATTTTCAAGGCGGACTTCGGTCTGTTCTATCAGCTTCCTAAGAATTCAGGACCTCTGTATCCGGTGACAAACGTGCTTGATACATACATCTTCCGGGCCCTTAAGACCAGCGGGGAAATCGGAATGAGCGCAGCGGCGGCACTGTTCCAGTCAACAGTTGGTTTTGTCCTGATTATGATTGCAAATAAGATCGTATCCAAGGTGGACAATGAAAATGCATTATTTTAAGGAAGGAGGAAAACCATGTCTGAGAAAAGAATGTCCAGAAGGAAAATGGAGAAAAAAATCCGGGCAATCGAGGAAGAAGGCTGCAAATACAATCAAATCAAAAAGCCTACAAATGTGCTGTTCAACATATTTCTGGCAGTGCTGTCTTTGATTTGCGTCATTCCTTTTATATTTGTCATTATTATATCCATTACTGACGAAGAATCTCTGACTATGAACGGGTACCGGTTTATACCGGAAAAGTTAAGCCTGTACGCCTATGAATATATTATAAGCGCAGGTGAAAATATTTTGAAAAGCTACGGGGTGACCATTCTTGTGACGGTGCTTGGCACATTAATTGGACTGCTTCTGACAGGCACATACGCCTATACGCTTTCCAGAAAAAATTATGCCTACCGGAAATTTTTCACCACGGTGATTACCATTCCCATGCTGTTCAGCGGCGGTATGATTGCAAATTACCTGATTGTCACAAAGGTGATGATGCTGAAAGACACCATATGGGCGCTGATATTGCCCCTTTGCCTGAATTCTTTTAATATTATTGTACTGCGGACGTTTTTTAAGACCAGCATCCCGGACGCCGTTGTGGAATCGGCAAAAATTGACGGGGCGTCAGAATGGCGGCTGTTTTTCCAGATCGTCATTCCCATGGCGCTTCCGGGGCTTGCCACCATTGGGCTGTTTTTAACCCTGGGTTATTGGAACGACTGGTTTAACGCCATGATGTACATGGACAACAAAGATATGATTCCGCTGCAATATCTGCTGATCCAGATAGAAAGCTCCATTGACTGGCTGGCGAACAACAAGGCCACCATGGGAGTGGACGGCATTGCGGTTGCGGCAAATATGCCGAAAGAGACTATTAAAATGGCAATTGTAGTAATATCCACGTTACCGATTATTTTTGCCTATCCGTTTTTCCAGAGATATTTTGTAAATGGATTGACGGTTGGGGCAGTGAAGGAGTAAGATTGAAAAGGAGGAGAAATCATGAAATTAAAAAAATTTGCGTCACTTGGCCTTGCAGTTGTTATGGCAGCGGGACTTCTTACCGGCTGCGGCGACAAAAAGGAAACGAATGCGAATGGAGAAGAAGTAGTAGAACTGACCTGGTGGCAGATTGGAGACGCCCAGAAAGATCAGGATAAGGTATTGGAAAAAGTCAACGAATACACGCAGGAAAAAATAGGCGTAAAGCTGAGAATCAACACCGCCGGATGGGGCGATTATAACCAGAAAATGCAGGTGGTAGTCAACACCGGAGACGATTGGGATCTGTGCTTTACCTGCTCTTGGGCAAATAATTATTTCCAGAATGCTGACAAGGGCGCATTCCTTGCCCTTGATGATTATATCAAAGATACGGAAATGTACAAAAATATTGACAGCCGGTTCTGGGAAGCGGCGAAGGTTCAGGGCAAAACCTACGGCGTTCCCAGCGAAAAGGAAATCGGCAGTATGCCCATGTGGGTATTTACCAAAGAATATGTCGATAAATACAACGTTCCCGTAGATGAAATCCACAGCCTGGAGGATTTGGAGCCATGGCTGAAGGTGATTCACGAAAATGAACCGGATGTAGTGCCCATGTATTTAACCAGCAGTTACTCCGCACCCACTTATATGGATTTAATCCAGAACCCGGTGGGCATTGAGTATGGAGATGAAACCCTTACCGTCAAAAATGTTTTTGAAACAGAAAAAATGAAGTCCACCCTGGATACGATGCGGAAATACTATCTGGCAGGCTATATCAACAAGGATGCAGCCACAGCTTCCGATGACAAATCCATCAAGCGTTTTGTGACAAAAGGCGACGGCCAGCCATATGCAGAACTGGTATGGGGCAAGGATTTGGGATATGAAGTGGTGGCAACGCCTATTATGGACACTTATGTGACAAATATTTCTGCCAGAGGCGCGCTGACAGCCATCAACGCCCAGACCAAACACCCGGAGAAAGCAGTAGAGCTTTTGAATCTGATCAATACCGATGAGTATCTCAGAAACCTTTTGAACTACGGCATAGAAGGGGAGCATTGGGACAAAGTGGAGGTTCCGGAAGATGAGGCGAAAGCAGCGGAAGGCAAGCCATATGTATATGAAAACAAAATTAAACTGAACGAAGAAACCAGAAAGAATTATTCTGTTTCCTACTGGGTGCAGGGCGGTTTATTCAACACCTATGTACTGGAGAATGAGCCTGTAGACAAATGGGCGACTTTTAAAGAATTTAATGATTCCTCTGTGGAGGCTCCCTCCTTTGGATTCGATTTCGACTTAAATCCGGTCAGCACAGAGGTGGCAGGATTTGGAAATGTTATGGATGAATTTGGAAAATCATTATTTACAGGCAGCGTGGATCCAGAAGAATATCTGCCTAAGCTGCAGGAAAAATTGGAAGCCACCGGAATTGACAAAGTAATTGCAGAAATGCAGAAACAGATAGACGAATGGAAAGCAAGTAAATAGCAAAAAGTGAAAAGGCAGCCCGCGCCATTTGAGCAGAATCATTGCCGGTTCTGCGCAAGTTTGGAATGGAAGGGCTGTCTTTCCCGGAAAGAGGCAGGCCATGAAAAAAGTGTTGGAAGTGTGTGTGGATTCTGTGGAGTCTGCGGTAATTGCAAAAGAAGCGGGAGCTGACCGTTTGGAGGTTTGCGCCAATCTTCTGATTGGCGGAACTACCCCTGGGGTAAGCCAGTTTCAGCAAATCCGAGAAAAATGCGGCATTGCCCTGAATGTGCTGATCCGTCCGAGATTCGGGGATTTCCTGTATACGGACGCAGAATTTCTGATGCTGGAAGAGGACATCAGAATGTTTCGGAAACTGGGCGCCGATGGAGTTGTGGTGGGATGCCTGAATTCCGACGGCAGTTTGGATCTGGAGCGGATGGAGAAGCTTAGGGCATGCGCAGGCCCTCTTTCTTTGACGCTGCACCGTGCCTTTGATGTCTGCAGGGATCCCTATCAGGCATTGGAAGAGGCAGTTTCTCTGGGTGTTACAACCATTCTCACTTCCGGCCAGGCGCCAGACTGCAGGAAAGGAAAAGAAGTCCTGGAAAAACTCATTGCCAAGGCCGGGGAGCGGATAGAGATTCTTGTGGGCGGCGGAGTAAACGGCGAAGTTATCCATCAGATGGCAGAAGAGATCCACGCTTTTTCCTTTCATATGTCTGGAAAGAAAACCTTAGACAGCGGCATGGCCTACCGAAAAGAAGGGGTGAACATGGGACTTCCCGGGCTTAGCGAATTCAGCGTGTTCCGTACGGACAAAGAAGAGATTTCCAAAGCCAGGAAAGCGCTGGATGCAATTTGAGTATGCGGGAAATGTAAGGCAGAGAGGCGAAGAGCAGAAACAGAATCTCTATAATCATAGACAGAAGAAGGGACAGGGCAGAGATGTTTTCAGAGAAATTGCAGAATTATGCACAACAAAAATATGACAGCCGGATCAAGTGGATGGCCCACAGGCAGAAGGTTATTTCTGAAAGGGAAGCGCAGAATCACAGCATCCGGCCCCCATGGATGAAACATTTGCTGGAGGAAATTCAAAGGAAGCTTGAATCCTGTACATGGGAAGAACAGATCCTCATGAAGTTTTTTTATGGGACTATGCCCCTGAGAGATTTGGCAGAATATGAGTTTGAAGTATTTCTGGATTTCGTTCGGCATGGGATTCTGTTATATCAAACTGTGGAATGGTGCAGAAGACTGCCGGAAGAAATATTTTTAAATGATGTGCTGTATTACCGGATTAACTCAGAAAATATCGAAGCTTGCCGTCCTTTCTTTTATGGAAAGCTGAAAGGAAGGATACAGGCAAAGACTCTGGAAGAGGCTGTTTTGGAAATCAATTACTGGTGTGCAAAACAGGCGTCCTATGAGGCTTCCGATCTTCGGACAATTTCTCCTATGGGCATGTATCGGGCAGGGGCGGGAAGATGCGGGGAGGAATCTACCTTCGCAGTAACCGCATTCCGCAGTGTGGGAATTCCGGCCAGGCAGGTTTATGCGCCCTGGTGGGCTCATTGCGATGACAACCACGCATGGGTGGAGGTTTATGTGAATCAAACCTGGCATTTTCTGGGAGCCTGCGAACCGGAAGAAAGGCTGGACAAAGGCTGGTTTGTCAATGCTTCCTCCAGGGCTTTGATGGTTCATGCCAGGAATTTTTCAGATTTCGGCAGCGCTTTTTCTGTTTCGGAACATTCTGGAACCGGTGAAGACGCATACAATGGGGAATGGTTTCAGGAGGGGGAGCTGCCCTGTTATCAAAACGTTACCATGCGGTATGCAAAAACCCGGGAACTTCAAATCACGGTGCTGGAATCAGACGGCAGCCCGGCAGAGCATGCCTGGGTGTCTGTTGAGGTTTTAAATGGCGCACAGTACCAAAGCATTGCGGCGCTAGAGACAGATGAGGAAGGAAAAGCCGCTTTGCGCATAGGGCTTGGCACCGTCCATTTGTGGGTTGTGAAAGAAGGAAGAGCCGGGGAAGCCCTTCTTAATGTAGAAACATGCTCCCAGGCGCGTGTGGAAATTGGCGTCTGCAGAATGGAGCGTCCCTGTGCAGAGCCTGGGCCGTCTGGACAGTGTTCTGCACAAGGGGATACGGCAATTCCCCAATGGTCTGACATAGATTTCCATGCTCCAAAGGAAAACCTTCCGGAGTCAGGGAATGGCATAGGGAAGACGGAACATTTCGGTTTAAAGGAAACAACTCTTCCGTCTTCAGATGCACTGACGGGGTCAAGGGCAATAAACCGGGATCGGATTCGCAGGGCGGCAATGCTGCGGACAGAGCGGATCGAAGGCTATTATCAGGAAGAACTTGCAGAAAAATATCCTGGGGAGCAAGAAATTCTGCGGCTTGCAGCGGGAAATTTCAGCCAGTTATACCAATTTCTGGAGCAGGATGCAAACCCTGACCGCAAATGGCTGTTACATAGTTTAAGCCCAAAGGATTATAAAGACGCCAGGGCGGATATTCTGGAAGAGCATTTGCAGTATGCTTCTGTTTACCGCAGTGTGTGGATGGAGGAAGAAGCGGAAAATAGCAGAGCGGCTCTGTCAGATGAAGCTTTGCAGTGTGATGCAGGATATCAGAAAAAACTGGGAGACAGGGAGATTTATATGAAATACATTCTCTGCCCGCGGATCTTTTTTGAGGAACTGACCTGCTACCGGAAAGAACTATCAGCTTATTTCAGCGAAGAAGAGAAAGAACTGTTTCGTAAGAATCCGAAAGGGATCTGGGATTATATCAAGTCTCATATAAAATATGAAGAGCGTATGGACTACCGTACTATTTATTCCACTCCGGTAAGCGTCTTAAAGCTTCAGTCCGGAACTCCTGTGAGCCAGAAGATTCTGTGTACGGCCATCTGCCGCACCCTGGGAATTCCGGCGCGGATCAGCCAGCCAGAACAGGAGGTGGAAATATACAAAAACGGCAGTTTTGTAAAGCTGACAGGAACGGCCCCAGAACCTTGCGGGAAGAATCCCGTATCCCAGGCAATGCTTACCTTAAAGCGGGAAAAGGAAGAAGAATGGAACTACTCTCAGAACTGGACCATTGCCCGGTTTGGACAGGGGCAATTTACAACCCTGGATTATCAGGACGTGGAATTTGAAGGCATGGAACTGAAGCTGGAATTAGAGCCTGGATATTACCGGATATTGACGGCAACCCGCCTGCCAAACGGGAACCAGTTGGCGGCGGAATGCAGAATCTTCCTGAACAAAGGCCAAAATTTGGAATTACCCCTCAAGATGCGTACAGGACGTCTGGAGGAACTGCTGATGTGCAGCCACTTTAAAGATTTTGGAGTTCTGGCGGATGGAAAACGGATGCCTGTTTCCGCATGGATGAAAGGAGACGTTCATATTCTGGCATTTTTGGAACCCGGCGAAGAGCCCACCGAACATGTGTTAAATGAAATTCTTCAGCAGCAAGAAAGTTTCCGGCGGATGGGAGTTAATATTTGTTTTCTGCTGCGGGAGGGAAATGTGAGAAAAACTGCCGCTTGGGACAAAACAATCGCGGCTCTCCCAAAGGCACGCATATTCCAGGCTTCTTTTGAAGATGTTGTGGAACCGCTGGCCCGGAGCATGTACACAGATCCGGAAAAGCTTCCGCTTCTGGTTATTGTAAACCCGGGATTGCAGGGCGTTTATGCGTGCAGCGGCTATCGGGTCGGAAGTGTGAAGCTGATGCTGGAACTGCTGAAAGTAAACCGGAGCCGTTGGCAGGAGCTGTAAAATAATCATTTTATAAAAAGGTGGAATTTATTTATGGTGAAGAAAAAATATTTGCTCAGCCAGGTTGGAAACATGCAGCAGCTGATGTATGCCCGTCCTCTGACCTATGAGGAAGGAAGAGCCAGAGGATTGAAAGCATATCAGGTAAAAAACGGCCCACTGGAATTTACCGTGATGGCGGATAAATGCATGGATATTGCAGAGGCGTCCTTTTGCGGACATAATATCAGTTTTTTGTCAAAGCCGGGGCTGATGGGCCGGAACCAATTTGACGCCAATGGAGCAGAAGCCCAGCGCAGCATTATGGGCGGGCTGCTGTTTACCTGCGGCCTGGAAAATATCTGTGCCCCCTGCCGCATAGAGGGCAAAGATTATCCGATGCACGGCAGGATACGCACGACGCCGGCAGAGCATACAGGGGCGGATGTCTTCTGGCAGGATGGAGATTACCGTGTAACCCTGACCGGAGAAATGCGGGAAGCAGAGCTTTTTGGAGAGAATCTTGTGCTCCAGAGAACAATTACCACAGTATACGGAGAAAACAAGATTTGCATTGAGGACAGGATTTCCAATGAAGGATTTTGTCCAGAGCCTATGATGCTTTTATATCATATGAATGTAGGATATCCATTTTTATGTGAAGCATCCCAGATTATCCTGCCTACCAGAAGCGTACAGCCCAGGGATGAAATCTCAGCGTCCCATACCAGTGATTACAGCAGGATGGAGCCGCCGAAGGATAACGAGCCGGAATATGTATTTCTCCATGAAATGGCAGCAGATCCTCAGGGGAATACCTTTGCGGCAGTCCTCAATGAAGCGCTTGGGATTGGCCTGAAAATAGAATATAACCGAAAAGAACTGCCTTATTTCATGCAGTGGAAATCCACAGCCTCCGGAGATTATGTGGTGGGTTTAGAGCCTGCCAACTCCAGTGTGTATGGAAGGCCATATCATATCAGGGAACACAGTCTGCACATGATAGAACCTTTTGCCACCGAGAAGAAACATCTTACACTGACTTTTTTGACAGGCGGGCAGTTCGAGCAGGTGAAAGAAGAAGCCGAAAAATTAATAGGAGAAAAGGAGAAAGAAAATGAAGCGTTCAAAAATTAATGCAGAAATCAAACATATGGAAGAAATCATTCAGGCCCGCGGATTTGAAATTCCGCCTTTTTGCAAATGGACAGCAAAAGACTGGGAGACAAAAGGAGCGGAATACGATGAAATCCGGGACAATATGCTGGGATGGGACATTACAGATTACGGCCTTGGAAAATTTGACGAGATAGGATTTTCCCTGATTACCATCCGAAACGGCAACCTGAAAATGGAGAAATACACCAAAACTTATGCAGAAAAACTCCTTCTGGTAAAAGAGGGGCAGATGGCTCCCATGCATTTCCACTGGAACAAAATGGAGGATATTATCAACCGAGGAGGCGGCAATGTGCTGATTACTGTGTATAATTCCACCGAGGAGGGAGAATTTGCCGACACAGATGTAACGGTAAACTGTGACGGCAGAGAATTTACAGTTCCGGCAGGCACAAAAGTAAAGCTTACGCCTGGGGAAAGCATCACCATATATCCTTATATGTATCATGATTTCCACGTGGAAGAAGGAAGCGGCGACGTGCTTTTAGGGGAAGTGTCCATGTGCAACGATGACGAAAATGATAACCGGTTCTATGAACCCATCGGACGTTTTCCGGAGATTGAAGAGGATGAAGATCCATACCGCCTGCTGTGCAACGAGTATCCGTCCGGTATTGTGACAGACAAAGGAGAATGAAATTGATACAACAGAGACTGAATGAAAACTGGCAGATGCATTGTCCGCATGAGCCTGCCCAGCCGGCGGTTGTCCCGGGGACTGTTTACACGGATTTGCTGCGCAATGGGAACATGGAAGATCCGTTTTGGAAAGACAATGAAATCCATGCGCTTCCTCTGATGGAAAAAGATTATGAATATGAGACATGTTTCGATGCAGAACAAGAGCTTCTGGCAAGTGACAAAATACTGCTGCGTTTTGATGGACTGGATACGATTGCAGACATTTATCTTAACCAGACACACGTTGGAAATGCATATAATATGCATCGGATCTGGGAATACGATGTGACCAATATCCTGAAGGAAACCAGAAATATATTGAAGGTTGTGTTTCACTCCCCTTTGAAATATATCCGGGAGGCGTTTGCAAAATGCCGGACTTTGGGTTCGGAAGACGCCATGGACGGTTTTGTACATATCCGGAAAGCCCACTGTATGTTTGGATGGGACTGGGGCGCCCATCTGCCGGATGCAGGGATTTTCCGTCAGGCGTCTCTGCTTGGAATTACAAGCGCAAGGCTTCACAGTGTTTATATCCGTCAGGAGCATAAAGAAGAAGTGACGTTATTTTTTGATGTGCAGACAGAGCGGGTATTCTCCAAAGGCAGGAAGAAGAATGCAGAAAACAGCATGGTTTCCAAAAAAAACAAGTTTCATCTGGATGAAAATGGGGACATGGAAAGAGATTCTGCTCAAGATAGTTTCCATTATGTGGTGGAGATCACTGCGCCGGATGGCACAAAATGGACATACGATGACTCTCCAAAGGAAATTCATATCAAAAATCCTCAGCTTTGGTGGCCCAATGGGTATGGAAGCCAGCCTCTTTACAAAGTCAGAGTTGCCCTTTATGCAGACGGAGTCATTGTTGACATTTGGGAACGGAGCATCGGCCTTCGCACCCTGACAATGAAAACAGAGAAGGATGAGTGGGGTTCTGGTTTTGCCCATGAGATCAATGGAATTCAAATATTTGCAATGGGTGCGGACTATATTCCAGAAGACCATCTGCTTGGGCGGGTAACTCCAGAGCGTACCAGGAAGCTGCTGGAACAGTGCGCGGCGGCCAATTACAATGCCATCCGGGTGTGGGGCGGAGGCTGCTATCCCGAAGACTGGTTCTATGATATCTGTGATGAGCTGGGCTTGATTGTCTGGCAGGATTTTATGTTTGCCTGCGCAGTCTACGAGCTGACGCCGGAGTTTAAGGAGAATATTCGCCAGGAATTTATTGATAATGTAAAACGTCTCCGCCATCATCCCTCTCTGGGGCTGTGGTGCGGCAATAATGAGATGGAAATGTTTGTGGAAGAAGGCCATCACTGGGTCACGAAAAAGACAGAGGTGCGGGACTACATACTGATGTATGAGCAGCTGATCCCGGAAGTGTTGGAAACCTATGATCCCCAGACCTTTTACTGGCCTGCAAGCCCTTCCTCCGGCGGAGCTTTTGATGAGCCTAACAGTCCGGACCGGGGCGATGTGCATTATTGGAGCGTGTGGCATGGAAACCGGCCTTTTTCCGAATACCGGAAATACTTTTTCCGCTATGCGTCAGAATTTGGCTTCCAATCCCTGCCCGCCAAGAAAACCCTGGAAACCATCACTGATGATCCCAGGGATATGAACCTGTTTTCCTATGTGATGGAGAAGCACCAGAGACAGTACGGGGCAAATGGAAAAATTATGAATTATCTCCAGCAGATGTATCTTTACCCGTCGGATTTTGACACGTTAATTTACGCATCCCAGCTGCTGCAGGCAGACGCCATCCGATATGGCGTGGAGCATTTTCGAAGAAACCGGGGCCGCTGTATGGGCGCCATTGTCTGGCAGCTGAATGACTGCTGGCCGGTGATTTCCTGGTCCTCCATTGATTATTGTGGCCGTTGGAAAGCATTGCATTATGCGGAAAAACGTTTTTTTGCGCCTCTTTTGGTTTCCTGTCAGGAAGAGGGCATGATGACGCAGGAGGCCGATATGAACCGGGAGCATTTTACATTTGAAACCTCTATCCGGCTGAATGCTGCAAATGAGACCAGGGCCGATCAGCAGGTGGAGATTTTCTGGGAGGTCCGGAATGCAAAAGCAGAGATACTAAGAAACGGGGGAACCAGACAGGTGCATATTCCGGCCCTTACCAGCGTCTGGCTTGAAAAAGTGATGCTGACAAATCTGGATGTGTTTTCGGAATATGTAAGCTATGGGATGAAACAGGATGGAACCGTGATCTCCGAAGGAACCGTGATTTTCTCTTATCCGAAATATTTCCGTTATGAGAATCCTCATCTTTCTTACCATCTGGAAGGAGATGAAATCCTTGTGTCAGCAGCGGCATATGCAAAAGGCGTGGAAATTCAGAATGAACAGGAAGATTTCATTCTTTCGGATAATTATTTTGATATGAACGGGGGAGAGAAGCGGGTGAAAATCATTTCCGGAGAGGCGAAGGGAGTCCGGCTCAGAAGCGTGTATGACATCCGGTAAAAATATTATATATTTGAATGCAGAAGTGTTTATTTTTAGAAGAACGCTTCTGCGTTTTTCTGTGTTTTGAAATACAGATTGTCCGCAGCAGAGGGGAAAAATCTGGGTAAGAAGTGAGCGGGAGACAGGCAATATCGGCGATAATCTCTGAAAAATCGATTGTATCTTATCATTTATCATGGTATAATTTTCTAAATGATAGTTATGTTAAGTAAGTTTATGTTGAAAAGGAGAATGCAAAATTGAGAAAACGAATTTTTTCGGCCGCTTTAGCGCTGTGTTTATTCATTTCTTCCCAGTCATCGGCGTATGCGTGGCAGGAAGAATCCTTGTGGAAAGAGGATAACTATACGGAAGCATCCACATCCAAACTGACCGCTCGTGATGCGGAAATCCCTACGCCAACGGAAGTCTATGAGGCCATGATTGCCTTGAAAGAGCAGGAGGAGTATAAGGAGGGAACGGTATGGACCAACGATACGCCTTATTCAGGCACAGGATATCGCTGGCATGGCGGAACCATTGATGGAGCTAATATCAGTGCGGTGGGCTGCGTAGCCTTCGCTTTTATACTCAGCGATGCTGCGTTTGGCAGTCTGCCAAACAGGATGTATGGGGCAGGTGAGTTCAAATTCGAAGATATAAAAGCCGGAGATATCCTGCGGGTAAGCAATGACGCTCATACGGTGATTGTGCTTGAGGTGAGCGATGCAGGCGTGGTTGTCGCCGAAGGAAACATCAGCACGGGAGACCACCAGGGTAAGGTTCATTGGGGGCGGGCAATCTCTAAGGAAGAGGTGATGAGCAATACCAGCCATTATATCACCCGTTATCCGGAAGGCTATTCGCCGGATGATCCAACTGCCAACGATCCAATGGGAGATGATAGCCAGGGTTCTGTCGGAGGGCTTAACTGGAAGCTGACGAAGGCGGGCACGCTGACTGTCTCCGGCTCAGGGGCTATGCCGGATTTTAGCAGTGCTGATGAACAGCCATGGAGCAAATACAGCGGCCGAATCCGGAAGGTTGTAATGGAGGATGGCGTTACCAGTATCGGTTCTTGCGCTTTTTTTAACTGCGGGGTTCTCAGTGCGGAGATTCCCTCCAGCGTGACAACTATAGGCAGCAACGCTTTTTACGGTTCTTCCATTATTTCCGCAGCCATTCCCTCCAGTGTGAAGAATATTGGTGACAGCGCTTTCCGTGAATGTCAGAATCTTAGTTCGGTGACTATCTCCGAAGGAGTGGAAACCATCGGAGAAAATGCTTTCCGAGCTTGCAAAAGCCTGACAGCAATCACTTTGCCTGCCAGCATCGGAACGGTGGGCGCCGCAGCATTTTTTCAGTGCCAGGCAATGACAAGGGCGTCATTTGTTCCCGGCAGTAAGAAGGTAACCTTGGGGGACAATCTGTTTACGCAATGTTATTATCTGGTGAGTGTAACGCTGCCCCAAAGTATAGACCGTATTAGTGAGGGAATGTTTCAGAATTGCCTGATGCTTGCCGAAGTGGAGATTCCCCAGGGTGCGGAAAGTATTGGCGGATCAGCCTTCGCTTCCTCCGGATTGACCACTCTTGTAATTCCGGACAGCGTAACGTCAATTGGGATAGCCGCATTTTCAGATTGTCCTTTGAAAGATATATACTTTACCGGTACGGAAGAGCAGTGGACCAGTGTACAGAAAATAGGGGATACAGCGTCAGCGGTGTTACAGGCGACGGTGCATTGTGATTATGTCCACGCGAATATTTCTGAAGCGAGCGTGACGTTGAGCCAGCTCAGCTACAGGTATGACGGAACCGCCAAGACCCCGTCTGTAACTGTAAAACTGGGTGACGCAACCTTAGTTTTGGATACCGATTATACTGTTTCATACAGCAAGAATAAGGAAGTGGGAACAGCTGACGTAACAGTTACAGGCAAAGGCAAGTATACAGGAAGCAAGACCGTTAATTTTACAATCATCCCGGCAGAGGAAGATGAGGGAAAAACTGATATTTCCGCAGCTGAGGTAACCTTGGAAAAAACCAGCTATACCTATGACGGAACCGCAAAGACCCCTTCTGTAACCGTGGAGCTGAATGGCAAAACATTGGTTATGAATACCGATTATACCGTTTCTTACAGTGACAATATCAAAGTGGGAACAGCGAAGGTAACGATTACAGGCAAGGGAAGCTATATCGGCAGCAGGACAGTCAGCTTTACGATTGCAGAAGCAGCAGCTCAGAGTCCCAAGGTATCCATTATCTGTAACAAAACTGTGTATGAAGTTGCATACGGCACAAAGCCATTCAAGATCAATGCATCCTCCAACGGCAGGATGGCCTTTACAAGTTCCAAGCCAAAGATTGCCGCTGTGAATAAGGATACCGGACTGGTAACCATCAAAAATACCGGGATTTCTGTCATAACCATCAAAGCCGGGGAAGCGTCTAAGAAGGTGACGGTGAAGGTAAGCCCGAAGAAGCAGACGGTGAAGTCAGCCAAGACAGTAAAGGGCAAAAAACTGACTGTGAAATGGGCAAAGGATAAGATGGCGTCAGGATATCAGGTTCAAATAAGCACGGATAAGAAATTTAAGAAAAGCGTAAAATCTAAAAATTTGACAAAAACTTCTTTCACCTTCACAAAGCTGAAAACAGGCAAGAAGTATTATGTAAGATTGCGCAGCTACAAGAAATCTGGCAAAGAAACCTTGTATGGAACATGGAGTAAAGTCAAATTGAGCAGCAAGATTAAGAAATAAAAACGCAGATGTATGAAACTTCAGGCAGGATGACATATTTTTATTCTATCGCAAATCGCTCCTAACGGACATCCTGAAACAAATGGCTACCCACAATATATACTGTAATTTTTAGCATTGCAGCAATATATTGTGGGTAGCCGTTCATTTTCCAATAGCTTCTTATTTGTTTGCGCTGGAAGCGTTCGGTATGGCAATCCAAGCGGCGAAAGTTCTGTCAGTTCATCAGCAAATCCATTAGATACCCATAAACCTCTTCATTCTGCCTTTTCCAATTGGAGCAGATTGCTTCTGCCTGTTCTTTTGCATGGACTGCAATCGTTAAGTCAATCAGGGAACGATCATTGTCTTTAATTTGGCAGCGTACGGCATATCCCTGAGAGGTGGTTTTGTAGTAGTCTGCAATGACAGAGATTTCCTGTTTTAAGGTAAGTTTATTTTCCTCAATATAGGACAGCACATCAGATTTGATGGCGGCAGATATTTTGTCTGGAAAATAAGAAAGCGTTTCCTTCCCGGCAGGCATGATGTAATAGCAGGTATTGTTGTGGGTGGATTCCGTACGGATTAGTTCAGCGTCCACTAATTCGCTGATGGCCTGCTGAATGGAAAAGTAAGTGGTGTATTCTTTTTCCAGCACAAAATTGGAAATTTGGGTGTTAGTCAGTGGGAAATCCACGTGATCTAACATGTATAATACAATTAATTTATATTGCGTCAGGGCTTCCGCCATCTGTTTCACTCCTTACATCGGACGTTTTCTCCGGCGTTGTGCAGTCGTTTTTATAAGACGCTGTACCGGTGATGTCGTCTGGAATATAATATTTTCCCTGCCAGGTATCCCGGTCTTTCAGGGTTTTTTGAATCTGGTTTAAAACACTTCTTTTTGCGCTGCTCCAAAGGGGAGCCAGCAATAATCCTTTTGGCCCGTCTCCAGTGAGTCGGTGGATGGTAATGGTTTCCGGCAGGATTTCCAGACAGTCGCCGATTAGCTGGCAGTATTCCTCCTGGGACAAAAGCGGAAACGGCGCTTTTTGGTATAAGGCGCCCAGATCCGTATCGGATAACACATGGAGCAACTGCAGTTTAATGCCGAAAACATTCAGGCGGCCCACATGGGAAACGGTTTTTAGCATTTGCTTTTTGGTTTCCCCCGGCAATCCGAGGATCACATGAACGATTACAGATATGTTCCGGCTGGTAAGCTGCGTTACTGCATGGTGAAAGCATTCCAGCGTAAATCCACTGCGGATGAAACGGCTGGTTTCGGGATGGATCGTCTGCAGTCCCAATTCAATCCAGACAGGCTTGCACTGGTTTAATTCCTCCAGAAGAGAGAGGACTTCTTTGGAAAGGCAGTCCGGCCTGGTGGCGATGGAAAGAATTACTACATCTGGATCTGAGATGGCATCCCAAAATAGCTTCTGCAGGATCTCAACGGGGGCATAGGTATTCGTGTACGCCTGGAAATAAGCGATAAATTTCCGGCAGTTCCGTTTCTGCTGGATCTGCTTCTTGGCAACACATAGCTGCCGGGAAATTGGGAGATTGCCGGATTGGGCAAAATCACCGCTTCCTGCCAGGCTGCAGAAAATGCATCCTCGGGTGTCCAGGGCGCCGTCTCGGTTGGGGCAGGACATGCCGCCGTTTAGAGACAGGCGGTAGACCTTTTCTCCAAATGTCTGCTTCAGATAATAGTCCACGGAATAATATCGTTTGTCATTCCAAAACATTGGGCCTACCTGGAAATATGGGATTTTACCGCATGGCTTACTGCCTGCGCCACTCTTGGGTCAAAAGCTTCCGGCATAATGAAATCTTCATTGAGCTGTTCTTCTGATACAAGGCCGGCAATGGCTTCTGCGGCAGCCAGTTTCATTTCCTCTGTGATTTGGGAAGCCCTTCCTTCCAGCGCGCCTTTGAAAATTCCAGGAAAGGCTACCACATTGTTAATCTGGTTGGGAAAATCGCTGCGTCCGGTTCCTACAATTCTTGCTCCGGCAGCTTTTGCGATATCAGGCATAATTTCCGGAACAGGATTCGCCATGGCAAATAGAATGGCGTCCTTTTTCATAGAAGAAACCATTTCTGAAGTTACGATTCCGGGAGCAGAGACGCCTACAAAGATATCTGCGCCTTTTAAGGCGTCTGCCAGGGTTCCGGTCTGCTGTTCCAGATTGGTAAGTTCCGTCATTTTTTTCTGCATCCAGTTGAGACCCGGATAATTTTTGTGAAGAATTCCCTGACGGTCGCACATGGTAATCCGGGGAAATCCCCAGGTCAGCAGCAGGCGGGTAATGGCAATGCCCGCAGAGCCTGCGCCGTTTACAACTACCCGGCAGTTTTCTTTGGCTTTCCCGGTCACCTTTAATGCATTGATAATTCCGGCCAGAACCACAATGGCTGTGCCGTGCTGGTCATCGTGAAAAACCGGAATGGACAAGGCGTTTTTCAGCCTTTCCTCAATTTCAAAACAGCGGGGGGCGGAAATATCCTCCAGATTAATGCCGCCGAAGCCGGGAGCCATATAAGTAACGGCTTTGATAATTTCTTCTGTATCCTGGGTGTCCAGACAAATCGGCACGGCATTGACGCCTCCGAATTCTTTAAACAGGACGCATTTTCCTTCCATGACAGGCATAGCAGCGTAAGGGCCGATGTTTCCAAGTCCCAGCACAGCGCTACCGTCAGAAACAACGGCCACGGTGTTGGCTTTCATAGTGTATGCATAAGCAGCATCGGGATTTTCGGCAATCAGCTTGCATGGCTCTGCCACGCCCGGAGTATAGGCAATGGACAAATCTTCTCTGTTTTTGACAGGAGATTTGGAAGTAGTCTCAATTTTGCCGTTCCATTCTTTATGCAAAAAAATTGCTTTTTCACTGGTTGTCATGTTGAATCGCTCCTTTTTATAAAAATAATTACTTATTAATTTAATAATCGCTCTTTTAAGGATATCATGAAAAAAAATACAAATCAAGGAAAAAAGGACTTCCTATTTATAAAAAGATAGTGTATAATGAAATTCATTGAAATTTCTGTATATTATTTACTGCTGCCAGACAGAGAGCAGCAGAAATCATAGTCTGATCTGACAGAGATTCCCGATTATGGCAGTCAAAAGGAGAAAGAGATGAGAGAAAAGTATGAGAGTTTATCAGTAACTGTGTTAAAAGAAGTAGCAAAAGCGAGGGGATTAAGGCATCTTTCCGGTTTGAAGAAAAGTGAACTTGTGGAATTGATGCTTCAGGAGGACGAGAAATCTTCTGGAGAAGAAAAGGATGAGAAGCCGGAGGTGAAACGGGACCAGCCGGCAGAGAAGAGGAGAATACAGCCGGCGGGGAATAGGAAAGAAGAGAGGAAATCTCAGAGTTCAGAAGATAAAAGAGAAGAGAGGAAATCTCAGAATTCAGAGGATAAAAGAGAAGAGAGGAAATCTCAGAGTTCAGAAGATAAAAGAGAAGAGAGGAAATCCCAGAATTCAGAGGATAAAAGAGAAGAACAAAGGCTTCAGGCTGCAGAAGACAGAAGAGAAGAAAGAAGGATGCAGAATCCGGAGAGGAAGCCAAACCGGATTATTACCGCAGACGGCATTGAAATTGATAATCCGGAGTTGGACAGCGGAGTCAGTGCCCACGGGATTCTGGAGGTTATGCCGGATGGGTATGGATTTATCCGTTGTGAAAATTATCTTCCCGGGGACCATGATGTCTATGTATCTCCTTCCCAAATCCGTAAATTCGGTCTCAAAACCGGTGATATTATCCATGGAAATACAAGGGTAAAGACCCAGCAGGAGAAGTTCAGCGCCCTTTTGTACATTAAGAGCATTAACGGGAACCATCCTTCTGAGATATTGAAGCGTCCGAATTTTGAAGATTTGACCCCGATTTTCCCCAATGAAAGAATCCGTCTGGAAACAGACAGAACTGCGGTGGCTATGCGGATTATGGACATTGTCTCCCCTATTGGAAAAGGGCAGCGCGGTATGATTGTGTCTCAGCCTAAGGCGGGAAAGACCACGCTTTTGAAGCAGGTGGCAAAGGCGGTAACCCGAAATCATCCGGAGATGCACCTGATTATTCTGCTGATTGATGAACGCCCGGAGGAAGTGACAGATATCAAGGAGGCAATTGAAGGGAAGAATGTGGAGGTTATCTATTCTACCTTTGATGAACTTCCAGAACATCACAAGCGTGTCTCGGAGATGGTAATTGAACGGGCCAGGCGTCTGGTGGAGCATGGGAAAGATGTAATGATCCTTTTAGACAGCATTACCCGTTTGGCCAGGGCGTACAATCTGATTGTTCCCCCCAGTGGAAGAACCTTATCCGGCGGTATCGATCCGGCAGCGTTACATATGCCGAAGAGGTTCTTTGGGGCGGCCCGCAATATGCGGGAAGGCGGAAGCATTACGATTCTCGCCACTGCGCTGGTGGATACCGGAAGCCGTATGGATGACGTTATTTATGAGGAATTTAAGGGAACCGGCAATATGGAACTGATACTGGACCGCAAGCTTTCCGAGCGAAGAATATTCCCGGCAGTGGATATTACTGGTTCCGGAACCAGAAGGGAGGATCTGCTGCTGAACCGGGAAGAACAGGAAGCAGTGGAGGTTATGCGCCGTGCCATCAATGGGATGAAGACGGACGAAGCAGTGGAATCCATATTGAACCTGTTTGTGCGCACCAATAATAACAGGGAATTCTGCCAGATGGTAAAAAAGACAAAACTTTCCTAAAATTTCTCAAAAAAACTTGCATATATCGAAAAAGTATGCTATGCTAATAAAGCTGTTGTGTATACAGCATCAATTTGAAAAATCAGTTAACAAGAGTTAAAATACAGTGTGAAGAGGTGAAATCATGAGAGAAGGAATCCATCCAGATTATTATCAGGCAACTGTGACATGCAACTGCGGCAATACTTTCGTTACAGGATCAACGAAAAAGGATATTCACGTGGAAATCTGTTCCAAATGCCATCCGTTCTATACCGGACAGCAGAAGGCTGCTCAGGCTCGCGGACGTATTGATAAGTTCAATAAGAAATACGGCATAAATAATCAGTAAAATCGCTAGGATATGCAGCAAAGGGAGGATGTCTTTTTTTCTTGGACATCCTCTATTTTTCTTTTGAAAACAAGACAGTGCACTGATATGGCTTTGCAATCATTTAAGCGAACAGCAGATGCTGGCAGCAGAAGAACAGATGCAGCGCCGTAACGTGAGTGAAAGGAGAGGAAAAATTGGCATACTCTGGAATTGGCGGACAGGCTGTCATAGAAGGCGTAATGATGAAAAATGCAGAAAGCTATGCTGTGGCAGTCCGTAAGCCGGATCATGAAATAATTGTGGAAAAGAAAGAATACGGCGGAATCTGTAAGAACGAGAGAGTTCGGAATCTGATTTTTGTAAGAGGAATTATCAATTTTGTGGAATCCATGATACTTGGTATGTCCTGCTTAACCTTTTCCGCTTCCTTTTTTGAAGATGAGGAAGAGAAAGAGCATGAGCGGAATCAGAAGAAAGAAAAAGCAGAGATGGGAATAACAATCTGTTTCTCTCTTGTTCTGGCAGTGGCAATTTTTATGGTGTTTCCATTTTATATGTCTCTGCTGTTTCAAAGATTTGTGAATTCGGAGACGGTGGTGATTTTGATTGAAGGCATTCTCAGGCTTCTGATATTTTTAGCATATATTCTTTTAATTTCCAGAATGGAGGACATTAAGCGGGTATTCATGTATCATGGTGCAGAGCATAAATGCATTAATTGTATTGAGCATGGCATGGAACTGACGGTGGAAAATGTAAAGAAAAGTTCCAGGGAACACAAACGCTGCGGAACAAGTTTTTTATTTGTGGTTGTGATTATTACCATCATTGCCACGATGTTTATCCGTGTAGATTCCAGAATACTGCGGCTGGCGCTGCGCCTTGCCATTGTTCCTCTGGTTGCAGGGATTTCCTATGAATTTATCAGGCTGGCGGGCAGAAGTGAGAATCCTTTGGTGAATGCATTAAGCAGGCCTGGATTGTGGATGCAGAAATTAACGACAAAAGAGCCGGATGAAGAAATGATTGAAGTGGGAATTGCCTCTGTGGAAGCAGTTTTTGACTGGAAAGAGTTTGTAAAATCCATAAGGGAGAAAGAAAATGATGACATTTGAGGGGGCGCTGAATTACGGGAAGGATTTGCTGAAAGCAGCCGGGATTGCAGATTATCAATTAGATGCATGGTATTTAATGGAATACGTCTGTAAGCTGGATAAGAGTCAATATTATCTCCGGGGCCCAGAAGAAATAGAGGATGAAAAATTCCAGGAGTATGAGCTTTTGCTGAAAAAACGGGGGGAGCGGGTACCCCTGCAGTATATTACAGGAGTGCAGGAGTTTATGGGGCTGAATTTTAAGGTGGATTCCCATGTACTGATTCCCCGGCAGGACACGGAAACTCTGGTGGAAGAAGCTTTGAAGATTCTGGAATCCGGCATGGAAGTGCTGGATTTGTGCACCGGCTCCGGATGTATTATTATCAGTCTGATGAAATATGCCGGGAAAGAAATAAGGGGAACGGCCAGTGATATTTCCAAACAGGCCCTTTTGATTGCCAAGGAAAATGCAAAAGGCAATCAGGTGGAGGTGGAATGGGTGCGCAGCGATTTATTTCAGAATATTACAGGAACCTATGATATGATTGTATCCAATCCGCCTTATATTCCCACCGGGACAATTGGGGATTTGATGCCGGAAGTGAGGGATTTTGAACCGCTGGAAGCACTGGATGGTGCGGAAGACGGACTTATGTTTTATCGGAAAATTGTACAGCAGGGAAGAAAATTTTTGAAATCCAACGGGTATTTATATTTTGAAATCGGTTATGACCAGGGGGGAAGAGTTGCTTTTCTCATGGAAGAGTATGGCTTTCGGAATGTAAAGGTAATAAAGGATCTTGCAGGACATGACAGAGTTGTCTGCGGAAATTTGCCAGCGGTAAAGTAGAAGTGTTTTACCGGCAGGGAAGCCGTTGAGGGTGTCCGGGCAGTTTGTCCGCAGCAGAACAGACAGAGAGGAAGAGAGAAATGTTTGATAGATTAGAAGATATTCTTCTTCGTTTTGAAGAGATTATGAATCAGTTAAGTGAGCCGGATGTGGCAAATGATACCAATCGGTTCCGCAAGCTGATGAAGGAGCAGAGCGATCTTGCACCCATAGTGGAATCTTATAAGGAATATAAACAGGCAAAGCAGAATATTGAGGATTCTCTTGCTATGCTGGAAGAGGAAAGCGATGAGGAGATGCGGGAGCTTGCTAAGGAAGAACTGAATGATTCCAGGGCAAAGGTAGAAGAGCTGGAAAAGAAAATGAAAATCCTGCTGCTGCCCAAAGATCCTAATGATGATAAAAACGTCATTGTGGAAATCCGCGCCGGGGCAGGCGGAGATGAGGCTGCTTTATTTGCAGCGGAAATCTACCGGATGTATGTGCATTTTGCCGAAGGCCGCCGCTGGAAGGTGGAGACGATGGAATGCGAGGAAATCGGCATTGGAGGCATGAAAAATGTTACCTTCATGATTACCGGACAGGGAGCGTATTCTGTGATGAAATATGAATCCGGCGTACATCGGGTGCAGAGGGTGCCGGAAACAGAATCCGGCGGGCGGATTCACACATCTACCATAACCGTTGCAGTAATGCCGGAGGCAGAAGAGGTGGATGTAGTAATTGATGAAAAAGATATCCGTATTGATGTCATGCGTGCGTCTGGAAACGGCGGGCAGTGCGTCAATACTACTGATTCTGCGGTGCGTCTGACTCATTATCCCACCGGAATTGTAATTTACAGCCAGACAGAGAAGTCACAGCTTCAGAATAAGGATAAAGCTTTTGCGCTGCTTCGGGCAAAGCTTTATGATATTGAGTGTCAGAAGCAGCATGATGCAGAGGCGGAAGCCAGAAGGAGCCAGATTGGCACGGGGGACCGTTCTGAGAAAATCAGAACTTATAATTTTCCTCAGGGACGTGTGACAGATCACCGGATTAACCTGACACTGTATAAGCTGGATAAGGTAATGAATGGAGACATCCAGGAGATTGTGGATGCATGTATTGCAGCCGACCAGGCAGCAAAGCTGGCGAATATGGGCGAAAGTGCCTGAGAACCTTATTTTATCGGGGATTCGAAATATTTAGAATGGATGAGAATTGAATAAAAATGGGAAAAAGACGGTCACAGGCAGCTTGATTGACTGTCTTTTTTGCTTTCCCGGTTTATAGATGCACTGTCTGCCCCTGTTTGGGCGGTATGGATTATGTATAGCCCCTGTCGGAAAAAGCAGTGGTTCTTTTTTGTTGCGGGGGCATTGGGCGGTGTGATATACTTTTGATAATATAAAAAAATTGTATATAAACTTGTACACGTTCAAGATAAAATTATCAAGATTGATGAAATATAAAAGGGGCGAGAGGGATGGATATATTAATGATAGGGAATGGGTTTGATATAGAACATGGCTTGCCGACAACGTATGCAGATTTTCTCCAATTTGTTGAGAGTTTCAACCAAACATATATGATGGTGCAAATAAAACCCAATACAAAAAGTAAAATAGAAGACGAATATTTAAAATTTATATTTGAGAGTCCTGAGACGAATGCTGATGAAGCGTTACATGAGTATTTGAAGGATAATATTTGGATTGAACATTTTAAAAGAGCATATAATGAGCATTTGAAAAATAAAGAAAATTGGATTGATTTTGAGAGTGAAATTTCACAGATAATTCAGAATGTGGATGAATTATACCATGCGTATATGGAGAAAGATGGAGATTTTTATGAAGCAAAGATAAAGTGTTGTAAGGAAAAATTGCCAGGAAGTTTTTTGAATTATCTGTCACGTGAGCATGGAATTGGAAACCTTATTTCGATTATGATGAAAGATTTAAACAGGTTGATTGGGGCTTTAGAGATCTATATTTTTGATTACATAGACAACTGGGGAAGGATTGAATATTATAATCCTGATATAGACGCAATCCATCCAGATGCAATTCTTTCTTTTAATTATTCCGATACGTGGAAGAGGGTATATGAATATAACAGGGGGAATGTAAAATATAGTTTTATCCATGGAAAAGCACAAAGCATGCCATATATATTTAATATGGATAAGTGTATTGATAAAAATCAGATGGTACTTGGCATTGATGAGTATCTGCCTGAGGACAGAAGAAACAAAGAAGTGGAATTTATTGCGTTTAAAAAATATTACCAGCGCATTTATAAGAAAACAGGGAATGAGTATAAATCATGGCTTGCAGAAATTGATAAACAGAGGAAAGACGGAAGGAAACAAGAAAATAAACTATACATTTTCGGGCATTCTTTAGATGTGACAGATGGAGATATTTTAAAAGAGCTGATAGAACATGAAGGGATTGGGACAATCATATTTTACTTTATAGGAAATTGCGATTTTTGAGGAGAGAAAAAGAACAAGAGTTTACCGAAC
>NZ_SRYA01000070.1 GCF_004793545.1 Petralouisia muris
TAAAGAAACATACCAAAGAGAAATGGATAATCCTATATATCCAGAGATGGCTGACGGCACCGTTCCAAATGGAAGACGGGATGATTGTGGAAAGGAAATCCGGAACCCCGCAAGGCGGGGTGATAAGCCCAGTATTGGCGAACCTGTTCCTGCACTATGTGTTCGATGATTTCATGGTAAAGGAATTTCCGACGATACCGTGGGCAAGATACGCTGATGATGGGATAGCGCACTGCGTCTCCCAGAAACAGGCGAAATATCTGCGGAGAAGGTTGGAACAGAGGTTCCAGAGTTATGGACTGGAACTGAACCAGGAAAAGACAAGGATAGTGTACTGCAAAGATGATGACCGGAGAGGGAATCATGAGAATATCTCCTTCGATTTTCTGGGATATACGTTCCGTCCAAGACATGCAAAGAACAGGTACGGGAAGTTCTTTACAAACTTCCTTCCGGCAATCAGTGAGAAAGCAAAGAAAGCCATACGCAAAGAGGTAAGAGGATGGAAGCTGCAATTAAAATCGGACAAAGACCTCTACGACATAGCAAATATGTTCAACCGTCAGATACAGGGATGGATTAATTACTACACGCATTTCTATAAATCAGAAATATATGATGTGCTGAGGTATATCAATGGATGTCTGGTGAAATGGGTGCGGAGGAAGTATAAGAAGCGCAGGGCGAGACGAAAGGCAGAACACTGGCTTGGAGAGATAGCAAAGCGTGACAGGAACCTGTTTGCACACTGGAAATTTGGAATACTGCCAGCGGCTGGATGATGGGAGCCGTATGAGCTGAGAGGTTCACGTACGGTTCTGAGAGAGACTTGAGGGGAGGTTCCTCAGGTCTACTTACTGTATGATTTTCTGTAAAAGCAGAAGGAGTGCAGAAAGAACCCTGGAAAATATCATTCCGTTTATTGAAGGGAAACTTTTTCTGAAAGTGAACCGAAAGAAAACAAGCGTGGCACATATCAGCAAGGCAAAATACCTTGGATACGCATTTTACCGTTATAGGGGAAAGTGTAGATACCGTGTACATCCGAAGTCAGTGGCGAAGATGAAAGACAAAATCAGAGAACTGACAAAAAGAAGTAACGGATGGGGAAATGAATACAGAGCCATGAAACTGACGCAGTTTGTCAGGGGTTGGGTGAATTATTTTTCGCTTGCTGATATGAAGGGACTGTTAAGGGAAACTGATGAATGGCTAAGACATAAGATAAGAACCATTTACTGGAAACAATGGAAGAAAGTTAAGACAAAATTCAAAGAATTAAAGAAGTTAGGTGTGGAAGAAGAAAAGGCATGGATATGTGCCAATATGCGGAATGGAAACTGGTATTGCGGTGGATATTTCGTATTGCAGACTGCATTTAACAACAAGAAACTCCGTGAACTTGGATACCCAACATTCACAGAGTTCTATCTGAAAGTATGTGAAAACTAAGGAACCGCCGTATACGGAACCGTACGTACGGTGGTGTGGGAGGTCGGTAGATAAAATAATTATCTACCTCCTACCCGATTTAAACGTATGATTTGAAGATTTATATTGGTAAAACACATACAACTAAATTAAAACTTGAATATTGTTTCGTATGAAGTAAGAAATATTTGAATGAACTACAAGAGTAATTTATTATTTGAACGCGATATTCGTACATGAATCAAAACCTATTGTAATAATTTTGAAATTGAGTATTATAAGGGCAAGAAACAGGAAGAGGAGCGAAGAGGAATGTCAAAAAATAAATATTACAAAAAAGTAGTTGAATTGCTTTTACCATATAAGAGATACATTATCACAATGTCGTTGATGATGTTGATTATTACAGTAGGGAATATTTGTGTTCCATTATTGCAGCAAAATATAGTTGATGATGGACTAATTGGAGGAGATTTAAAAACTTTAATTGTACTTGTCCTGATTGTAGTTGGTATTTCTATTATTACAAATTTATCAATGTTATGGCAAGCATATTTACGTATTGATTTGAATGCGACATTTTTAAAAGATAAACAAATGGAAATATTTAATCATGCATTTCGGCTTAAAATGGATTATATAAAAAATGATGGATTAGTTCAGATTATTAAAGATGCAGAATATAGCTTGAATAATATATCTCAAATTACAGGAAATCAAATGTCAGACACATTTGTACAGATTTTTAAATTTATCGGGGTATTCATTGGATTAATACTAATTAATTGGAAATTAACAGTTTTCCTTTTGGCATTAGTACCAATTAGATTTTTAATTACCAGCAAGATAAGCGAAAGTGTAGAAAAATATCAGATGGATACAATTTTAGCTCAAAAAGAGATTCATGGATGGGAAG
This sequence comes from Petralouisia muris, assembly GCF_004793545.1. GTDB lineage: Bacteria > Bacillota > Clostridia > Lachnospirales > Lachnospiraceae > Petralouisia > Petralouisia muris. Next base: position 2,348 of record NZ_SRYA01000070.1, read on the forward strand.
ATGATATCTATCATTCAGCTACTGAAATAAAGTTGTGGAATTTATACAACAAAAAGTGTGCGGAATATAATGCATATTTACAGAAACGTAATACGGCTGTAAAAAAAATGGGATTTTTTACGATTTTAGGTACTTTGCTAGGTGAAAGCATACAAACGATATTTTTTAATTTTTTATATGTAGTAGGTGGCATGTTGATATGGGGAAATGAATTGAGTCTGGGAGGTATGCTTGCTTTTGTATCATATTCCAATTATTTAATGGAACCTATTGGATTTATCTCAGATCTTAAAATTGTATTATCAGAAGTGTTTCCAGCTTTTGAAGTTTATGATCAATTCCTAAATTGTGAAGAGGAGCAATCTGAGCTACAACGTATAGAAAGAATAAGTTGTTCGAAGATTGATGAACCTATTTTTAAGTGTAAAGATATTTCATATTCTTTTAAGGATAGGAATATATTGGAGAATTTGACGATGGAGTTGAAGGAGGGAGACAGAATCGCAGTTGTTGGAGAAAATGGCTCTGGAAAGTCTACCTTTATAAATTTACTTTTGCGTTTTTATGATTTGCAGGAAGGTCAGATTACTTTAAATGGTAAAGAGATATCAGAATATGAACTTTTTTCTTACAGAGACTTATTTTCTGTAATCATGCAAAATCCATACTTGTTCAGGGGGAGTATTATGGATAATCTTACTCTTTTTGGAGAGAACGAGGTGGATACAGAATTGTTGAATAGTAATTTATTAGAGTTTATAAAAAGGTTGCCTGAAAAATATAATACAGATATTGGGAATAATGCCTCCCGAATATCTGGAGGAGAAAAACAGAAAATTGCATTAATAAGAGCACTTGCAAGTAAAAGTAAAATCTTAGTACTTGATGAACCAACAGCTGCATATGACAAAAAATCGGAAAAGGATTTTGTTGAATTATTGGAAAAATGTGATAAGAAAGTGATTGTAATGATAACACACGAGCCAGAGCTGCTAAGTTTTACAAATAAAATTATAGAAATTAAGGACGGTAGAATTATTCAGTATAATGGATATGAATCTTATCTACAAATGAAAAAAAAGAAGGAGAAAGAAAAGGATGAATATAATTTTTAAAGGAATTAAGACTCCGAAACATTATTATATCTATGATCGAGGGCGTAATGCAATTTTAGAGGTGGATGCAGAGGAATATGAGGAATTAGAGAATATTCAAAATGGGAATCTGAAAAGTATTGAGTCCAAGGTATTAGAAAGATATCAGCATTATGGCTTTTTAAAAGAAAATACAGTGACTAAAATAGAGCATCCATGTACACATGCTTTAAAACATTATTTGTCAAACCATTTAGAAAAACTTACTCTTCAGGTTACGCAACGCTGCAATTTACGATGTGAGTATTGTATTTATTCAGGAAACTATGATACAAGAACACATTCTGAGTTGGATATGGATTTTGATACAGCGAAAAGAGCAATAGATTTTTATCTTAACGCGTCAAATGAACTAGACGAATTGACAGTTGCGTTTTATGGTGGAGAACCATTGTTAAATATAGAACTCATTAGGAAATGTGTGGTCTATGTTTACGAAAAAAGTTTTGGCAGGAGAGTTGTATTTTCTATTACTACAAATGGAACCTTACTGAATGAGAATACGGTTTCATTTTTAGAAGAACACAAATTTAATGTGATGATTAGTTTGGATGGTTCCCAAAAGGAACATGATACATATAGAAAATTTCAAAATGGAAAAGGATCTTTTAAAGTTATTCAGGAAAATTTGCGAAGGATAAAGGAAAAGCATCCAGAATTTTTTAAAAAGATTTCATATAATTCAGTATTAAATCCGGAAAATGATTATCAAAATATTAAGGATTATTTTGAAAAAGATGATCTGCTTGCATCAGCAGATGTATTTACTAATATTGTTGAATCGGAAGATTTAACACAAGATATACAGTTTTCTGAAACATTTTCCTTGATCAATAAATTTGACTATTTAAAGTTATGTCTTTTTATGTTAGGAAAGTTAGATGAGGAGGATGTATCAAAATTAGTTTTGGTTAAGCGGAGTTTTATTTACGAACGTTATCATCAGATTACAAAAAAGGCAGAGATTGGAGATACTTGCCATCCAGGTGGTCCATGTATTCCGGGAACACGTAGACTTTTTGTTAATGTACAAGGATATATGTTTCCTTGTGAACGTGTTTCAGAGACTTCTCCAGTGATGGCTATTGGTCATTTAGATAGTGGATTTGATATAAAGAAAGTTAATTCTCTTTTGAATATCGGGAAAATAACGGAGGATTTATGCAAAAATTGTTGGGCATTGTTTCATTGCAATCAATGTGCACAAAAAGCTGATGGTAAGGACCACTTGTCACGAGAATTAAAAGTAAAGCACTGTCCGATTTCTAAAGGACAAGCATTTATGAATCTAAAAGAAATTTGTATATTAAAAGAGCTAGGATGCACATTTGAAAGGTAGAGGGTAGAATGAAAAAGTTAGCAATATTTCCTTTTATATATGAATACAGGGAATTAATTATGTATTCTGATTATATAAAAAATTATGAATTAACTTCTTGTATAACTTTGAATGAAGCGGATACACAATGTTTGAGAAAAGAATTTGGAGCAGTTTCTTCAATCCGAATATCAGAAGAATTTGACGGGGCAATAGAAGATTGCGATATAGTTTTGTATATGTATAATCCAGATATTTTGCTTGGGAAAGAAGAGTATCAGAACAAGATAGCCAGAACAAGACAATTAGGAAAAGATGTTTTATTTTCGCGAGAATGCCATGAATATTTATATTCAGAGGAAATGAAAGAAAATTCCATTCTTGATGCAGGAAACTGGAACATTAATATTTTTCTAGATGAAAAAGTTCAATATCTTAAAAGCATTGAAATACCTGCAATTGGTATTATGGGTCTAGGGCGATTCTGTAACAAATTTTGTACTGAGTTAGAGGTTTGTGAATTTTTTAAAGCAAAGGGATACAAAGTATTACATTTTGGGTCTAAAGAGTGGGTGAATCTATATGGCGGGCGGTTAATACCTGGATTTATATTTGAAAGATCGGTTTCAGTAACTACTAGGATACTTAAATGGAACCAATATCTTTTTGACGTATGTAATAAGGAACAACCTGATCTGGTAATAATTGGAATGCCTGGTGGAATTATGCCATTAAATAATAAAATATTGAATGATTACGGGGAAGTACCATTTATTTTGGCAAATGGAATTAAAATGGATATTGGAATCTTATGTGCCTTCTTTTATGAGCAGGTAGATGAAAAATACTTTGACGAATACAGAAATTACTGTAAATATAAAATGAATTGTCCGGTAGATTTTATCAATATTTCCAATACTTCTTGTAGATTTAATTTAGATTCGCAAGAAAGTATTTTGGAATATTTACATTATAAAAATAATATTTCAAATTATACAGTGATTACTGGAAAAGTAGAAGGTTCATCAGAAATCTATAATATTTTGGATGAAAATAGTAGAAAGAAACTTCTGACCAGAATTTATGAGCAATTAACATCAGGTGTTAGCGTTTTTTAAGGAGAATAAAAATGCAAAATATTGAAAAGTTTTTAAAAGATACAATAAAAAAATATACAGACATTCAGGTAGAAGACATCGATAAAAATTTATTTACGTTAGGTGTTATGCCACTTGAATTTTTATATGTAATTAATGAAATTGAGAAAAAATATGAAATTACTATTAAGGACTTATTGCACAACTCAGATTATTCAATCCTGAGTATACATAATTTATCAATTAAAATTAACTGTCTAGTGTCTTAAAAGCGAAGTTACGCTATGTTAGCATAGCGTATTAGGTAGTGGTTAAGGTCAAGTTATTCATATCAGTTATATACATAATAACATCTTATGAATGGTTGGCATAAATATATTAACCAAAAAAAGTAGAAAGGAGATTAGCTATGAAGAAATTACAGAAAAGAAATACTGCAGCAATGAATACAGTAGAAGCAAATGGAACTATTTGTATTTGTGGATGTGCAAGCAGTGCTTCCAGCAGAAACTTCAGTGTAGTTGTATTTTATGCATAATTAAAGTTAGCAAACAGAAATAGAAAGGAGACCAACCATGAAGAAATTACAGAAAAGAAATACTGCAGCAATGAATACAGTAGAAGCAAATGGAACTATTTGTATTTGTGGATGTGCAAGCAGTGCTTCCAGCAGAAACTTCAGTGTAGTTGTATTCTATGCTTAATTAAAGTTGGCAAGTGAAAATGGAAGGAGACCAGCTATGAAGAAATTACAGAAAAGAATTGCAACAGTAATGAATACGATGGAAGCAATCACAAACATTTGTATTTGTGATTGTTGGACGATAAATGCTAAGGTATCCCTTCAGAAAGCACCAATGATGTTATAAGTTCAATATATGAGAGAAATATTATCTGGCAATAGTTTATTGAACTTTGCGTAGAGCTTTTAATGATTGAGTTTATAAAAAAATAAAAAATATTTCAATGGCATCATTATCCAGTTTATATAGGAAATGGTGCCATTTGAATGCATAATTATGTGGAGGAAAAGTATGTTAAAAGTAGCGTTTATTGATGATGGGATTATGGATGGAATTAATGAAGTGCCCAAAATGATAAAAAGATATATGATAAATGAAAGCATAGAAATCAAAGAGAGAGGAGAAGCAGAAAAGTTTTATCTTTCTCATGCTACGATGTGCTGGTGGATTTTTTATGAGCATCTTGAATCAAAAGATATATGCCTGTACGATATACAGATATTAGATCCTGTGACTCAATCCACGAATCTCTCTAAGTTGTTGAAAGCTTTGCACTTTTGTTTAGAAGAAGAGGTTAATGTAATCAATATGAGTCTTGGAACAACTGATTTACTTAATTTGGTGTCCGATAATATTTTAGAACGGTTACATGAGAAGGGTACAATTATGGTAGCAGCTAAGAATAATAATAATTTAATAACATACCCAGCATGCTCACCATTTGTGGTAGGTGTGATGTGTGATTATATCGGGGAACTAGATAAAAATGAATTTTGTATGATTAGTACAGAAATAGGGAATACAGATGTAATAAGCCATTGTGATTTTAATGATATTGAAAAAAAATATGGAATAGTGTTAAAAAAAGCCAATAGTTTTGCAACACCGTTTATAACGGCGACTTTATGTAATGCAATAGTTTCTGAAGGTTCTGTACAAGATTTAGGAAAATACTTGGAAGAAAAATCAGTGTCCCATAAGGAAATTTGTCGTATAGAATATATAAAAAATAGTTTTCCCGAATGGCAGAATACGATTGATGTGCCTATAATACTATGCAAAGATGAGAGAATAATAAAAAATCTTGTAGATGAATTTAGAAATCGAGGATATAATTGCGTCGGGCTTTTAAAGGGCGAAATCTCGCATTATTGTCCATATTTATGGGGACGAGAATTATACAAAACATATTATAATTTTAGCGAAAAGGAAATAGAGTTACTTGTATATAATTCGACATATCCAGATCTTATGATGGTTCATTGCGATGGAAAAGAAATGGGGGATGAAAGAGAGTATGATGTAGTTCTGTATGAAGAAGAAATTTGTGAAGAAAAGCAAGGAGTTTCGTATAGAAAACCGATAGACTATGGAATATTAGCAGGAAAAATCGAAGATTTATTTGCATAAATCATAATTATTTCACTTTTATATGAGATACTATATGTATCAAAATATGAGAGGTAGCATTATGGAAAAAAATATTTTAATAATGGAAGATGAAATAAGTATTCAGAATATCATAAGAGCCTTTTTGGAAAATGAAGGTTATTTCGTAACATGTGCTGATGATGGTGTACAAGGACTTATTGAATTTCGCAAAAAAAAGTATGATTTAGTTTTATTAGATATAATGATGCCCAAAATGGACGGTTATACGGTATGTAAAATGTTGAGAAGTGAAACGAACGTTCCTATTATTATGTTAACAGCACTAGATGATGATGAAAGTCAAATGAAAGGATTTGATACGCTTGTTGACGACTACATAACAAAACCATTTTCTATGCCATTAGTACTTAGACGAATTAAAGCAGTATTAAGAAGAACCGATAGAGAGTTAGATGATAATATGTCAGTCATATCTTGTCAAAACCTTCAGCTAGATTTAAAAAGTTATCAAGTATTTAGATCAGGAGAAAATGTGCCACTGACCATTCGTGAATTTGAAATCTTAAAAATTTTGATGGAGAATCCTGGACATGTTTTTTCTAGAGATAATCTTCTGAATAGTGTGTGGGGTTATGATTATTATGGTGATTCTAAAATTGTTAATACACATATAAAAAATATTCGTAAAAAATTAGGTGTTGATTGCATTGAAACTATCAGAGGGGTGGGCTATAGAATTGTTAAAGAAAGCTAAAAAGAGTATTGCCATAAAAACATTTACAATTATGATGGGGATTTTGCTTACATGTTGTATTATTATTTACGGATTGATCATGAACTTTTTGCCTAGAAATTATCAAACAGAATTGGAAGGACAGTTTGCAATAGGTTTTGAGAAACTAGTACAGTCTTTAGGGAGTAATGGGATTGAGGATAGTACTAAATTACTTTATGAATTTTCAATGAAAAATAATGCTATAGTTACTATTAAGAATTCAGAGGGAGTAGAAATCTTTGCAGTGAAAATAGGAGATAGAGAAGAAAAAAAAGACAATGTCAAAACCTTTAGTTTGTCGGCAGAATTTGAATATATGCAGGAAAGGTTTATGATTTCTGCGACAGCAACATTTTTGACAGTAATGCAAACGTACAATATTTTATTGAAGCTAATACCAGTTATTATGACAATAATGATTTTGATCGCGGGATTAGGAGCTTATATTTTTTCCATTTACTTTTCTAAGCCATTGATAAAGATATGCTCAGTGGCTAAAAGAATGACTAAGTTGGATATGACATGGAAATGTGATACATCTCGTGAGGATGAGATTGGAATTTTGGCAATTAGTTTAAATGAAATGTCAGAAAAATTGAATGATGCATTGAAAAATTTGAAAGAAGCAAATGAACAGTTACAATTAGAAATTAAAAATGAAAGGAAACTGGAGCAACAAAGGGGTGATTTTTTCATGTCCGTTTCACATGAATTAAAAACTCCAATTACAATTATAAAAGGTGAACTTGAGGGAATGATTTATAATATAGGAGAGTATAAAAACCGGGATGAATACCTGAGGCATGCCTTGAAAAGTGTCGAAAGTATGGAAAAGCTGGTAAAAGAAATTCTTTTAGTTGTCAGAATAGGAGGGGATTATTTTAATAAAGCTTTTACAAATTTGAATATTAGTGAAATGCTAAAAAAAGTATGTTACATGGTACAAGAAATAGCGGAGGATAAAAACATAGAATTTAACATGGATATAGAATCGGAATTCTATTGGGATGGGGATGAAAGGTTATTAAAAAAAGTATTTTCTAATATTATTGGAAATGCGATAATGTATTCACCACAGGGCGAAAAGGTTCATGTTGCTTTAAAAGAAAAAAAATTGTCTGTAGAAAATACAGGAGTTCAAATTAGAGATGAGGAGTTAGAACGGATATTTGAACCATTTTATCGAATAGATAAATCACGTAATCGAAATACTGGAGGCAGCGGACTTGGATTATATATTGTGAAAACGATTCTTGAACATCATAAAATACCTTTTCTTATGAAGAATACAAGGGATAGTGTTTGTTTTCAGATGTTATTTCAGAGGGATTGCAGCTATAAAGATGAAACTTAATGAAGCGCCATAGATAAAATGATATCCTTTTTATCTATGGCGCTTCATTAGTTAAAAATAAACCAATGTTAACAACCTAATTTAAACAACCACAACATATAGTATTTAGATTATAACTGGCATGGGAAATTCCCGTGCCTTTTTCTATACAAGATCACTATACAATTAAAATTTTGCACAAAATCTATCTGCAAAAATCGTCATATTTACTATTGACAAAATCGTCAAAAAATGCGGCATAGCCCTTGTTTATATTACTTTTTTGAAGGGAGCTGCATCATATGAATTTAATTCAAATCTTAGCAGATATTATCTGCAACACATTACTTGATCCCTATGTCCTTGACCGGGCCCGGAACAGAAAAGGGGCTTTTACACGCAATTGCGGTAAACTTCCCTACTGGACATTGGTCAAACTGTTATTAAGAAATTCCAAGAAAACAATCTCTGCATCACTGGATGAATTCTTTACTGAATTGCGCCACATATCAGGGGCTTCCATCTCTGATACAAGGAATTGTTCCCAACAGGCTTTCAGCAAAGCACGTTCCGGCATTGATCATTCTATTTTCAAAGAATGTTTTGAACGTGTACTTGACTTCCTTTGCAGTAGGGATTCCCTGGATTTCCATTCACGTTTCATGGGTGTATGGGGACGACAGATCATCGCTGTTGACGGCTCTAAAATTCCTCTTCCTAACCGTAAGACTCTTCTTGATAAATACGGCAGCATAGGGAGAGGCTCCAGCTCTCCCACTGCCATTGCCAGTGTTGCTTTTGATGTACTGAATCACCGCATCCTTGATGCACGGCTCGAACCCATGAGCGTCGGTGAACGTACCCTTGCCATAAAACATATGGAAAACATAAAAAGCAAAGCACGGACAAATCTATTATACACCATGTTTGTCTTCGATAGGGGATATGCTTCAAAAAATTTATTTTCTTTTATTGAAGATACTATACATGCCAGATATCTGTTCCGGTTAAGGTCTAAATTTAACACGGATATTGATGCACTCCCTGTACCAGCCGACCGGAATGGGATCAATGACCATATCCTTTTCCTGGATGGCAGGAAAGTACGCGTCCTTAAATTTTATCTCCCAGGCGGAACGGTTGAAACGCTGATCACAAATGATTTTGACCTTGCCAAAGAACTATTCCGCCAGTGCTACTTCCTTAGATGGCCGGTGGAAGAGGATTGCAAGCTTGTCAAAGAAAAGATCGGGCTCACCAATTTCCGAGGCTATTCTGAGAACTCCGTACTCCAGGAATTCTGGATATCGGTGCTGCTTGCAAATCTGGCTCTTGCCATAAAGCGTGAGACAGACGGTATCGTCGACAGCACCATAAACCAGAAAGGGAATAAGAACAAATATATGACAAACATGAATGAGCTTGTCGGATACCTGAGCCGCCATATAGGGGAATATATGGATGCTGATACAGATACGGAAAGGTTTGGCGTCATCCGCTGCATATTTGATTTTGCCATATCACACCTGGTGCAGGACAAAAAGGGCAGCGGGGAGTCAAATCCACGCACAGTTCCAAGGAAAGTCAAACACCATTACAATAACAAGACCACACACTAATATCATTTAGGAAAGGTGGTGATGCCTGCTTTCTTACATTCTACAATACGAATTCCATATCGAAAAACAGCTGATAGCACCAAGGGGGAAGTCCGCCTTTTTTTAGTGTATTTTAATCAATCTCACCATCTACTACTGTTTGTTCAATGGCTTAATCCTATTGTGATGTCATACCACTACTAAGTTGTTAACATTGAAAAATAAACTACTCCTAATCTTCACCAGAACTTCACCAAAACTCCATTTTTAACGAATATTATTAATTCAAATTTATTTACAGGGAGGCAAAAAAATGGGTTTATTAAAAAGAGCAATATTATATATTACTCGAAAATGGAAAAAAACAGTATTTATTTCTGGGATTTTATTTTCCGTATCTACATTGGTTCTTTTAGGGCTAGCATTTTTAGATGCAAAGGAAAAAGAAGTGGTCGAATTACGGGGAGCCACAGGAGTAAGTTTTTCAGTAAGTCGTAATACAGCTACGGGTGGATGGGGAAGTGATTCAAATGGATCTTATAGTACTCAAGAATACCTAACAAAAGAGATGATGGAAGCAATTTCAGCAGTAGAGGGTATTAAAGGATATAACTCATCAATCCGTACAATTTTATGTTTGTCTGATATGGAGGGCAAATGGCTAGAACAATTACAACCTACAGGACACGCTATGGTTGATTGTCAATTTTATTCTTATGGTTGTATTAACTCTGAATATGATTCCTTATTTCTTTCTGGTGCATTGAGAATGTATAAAGGAAAAGCTGTTGATACATCTATTCATAATGGAATTATCATAAGTAAAGAAATTGCAAATAAACACAATTTGAGTATCGGAGATACAATTCAAGCTATAAATGATCCTTTATCCAATGATAAAACTTTGGTATTACAAGTTGTAGGACTCTTTGAAACTGTTGCTGATAAAACAGATGAACGTAATAGCTATAACGAGGCATCATATTATGATTATGCAAATTATGCATTTATCAGTGAAATGGCTATGAGAAATCTTTTGGAAAATTATGCCGATGTAGGATATGCATCAGCAGATTTTTTTGTAACAGATCCTGAACAGCTTGAAACAATTATAAAGAAAGTTCAAAATATAGAGAATATAAACTGGAAGAATTTTACTATAGAAATTAAGGACGAAGTGTATGAACAAGTAGCTGGTTCGGTGGCAGATACAGACACCTTGATTTTTATGTTTATTTTGATTATATCAGGAATTAGTATAGTGATTATTGTTTTGATTTTATCAATATGGATAAGAAATCGAAAATATGAAATAGGAATTTTTCTGGCTATTGGTGTGTCAAAGCGATTAATTTTATTACAGTATATTCTTGAAATGATATTGGTGTCTGTATGGGTATATCCATTGTCTTATCTGTTTTCTCTGATTGCTAGTAGAGGAGCAAAATCCATACTAAAAAATACATTTTCAAGTATTATTGTGACACCACAACATTTTGCAATAGTTGTTTTAACAGGAACTGGATTGTTAATTTTAGCAACTGTAATTGCATGTATACCGGTTATAAGATATAAACCTAAAGAAATTCTTTCGCAAATGGAGTGAGAAATTAAGATGAATTTTTTGAAGCGTGCCTATTTATATTTGGTCAGAAAAAAAGTAAAAACATTATTTTTATTTATAACATTACTAATTATAGCAACAATGTTATTGACTTGTATTTCGATTCAAACAGCAGCAAATAATGGTGTAGTAAATATTAAGAAATCACTTCGGAGTTACTTCACAATTAATGCAAAGCAGTTACCGGAGGGGCTAAATGAAAAGATATTGAAAAATATTCTCTCAATAGATGGTGTGAATGGCGAATATATTTTACGTTCTTATACAAAGGCTATATACTTGGATAATAATAAAAATTTGCTAAAGATAAAGACGGAAGGGGCTGCAACTATTCCCTTGGGCTGTGAAAATGCTGGAAAAATTATCGGAAGTAGTAATTCCGAAAAAGATTCTTATTTTATAGAAGGTGGTTTTAAAGTAATTGAAGGAAATCATATTACTTTGGATCAAAAAAATGTAATTTTACTTCATCGAGACTTTGCTTATAAAAATGGGATTTCTCTAGGTGATACGATTGTAATCAAAAATTTGGAAAACCCAGAATTACATGTTGAGGTAATTGTGCAGGGGCTATTTATGAACACTAGAGAGCAAAATGTTGGCATGACACCATCTTATGATTTGTATGAAAATGTTGCTTTCACAGATATTGTGACTAGTTCTAAATTGATTTTTGGCAAATTAAATAATGTTTTTCAGTATGGGGATATTTATGTTGATAATCCAGAACAATTGGATAATATCATAAATAATGTAGAAGCAATTTCGGGTGTCCAGTGGGAAAAATGTATTCTTACAAAGTATGATCAAGGATATCAAAACACAAAAAGGGCATTAGAAACTCTGCAGAACATTGTTTTTGCAACTATGATAGTTGTAATGATAGTGAGCTTTATAATTTTGGTTTTGATTTTAACTTTTAGTGTACGAAATAGAATGCATGAAATTGGAGTTCTATTATCCATAGGAATGTCCAAAAGTGCTATTGTGCTACAACAACTTGTTGAAATTTTTATAATTACAGTGTTTGCACTAGTGATATCATATATGACAAGTTTTTTGCTAGCAGAACAGGTTGGAAATTCATTATTAGCAAAAACCACAAAAGAGTATAGGGTAGTTGAACAAAAAAATAATAATAATGCTGTTATAGAAAAGGATAGCGAATTAGAAAAAGAGGTTAGAATGAGTCATATAGAAGTTACTATATCGGAATTGGACTACTTAGTAGTGTGGATAGTTGGAATGGCTCTATGTAGTATAACAACAGTATTTGCAATGATACCAATTATAAAAATGAAACCAAAAAATATTTTATCGCAAATGAGTTAAGGAGATAGATTTTATGAGTATTTTAGAATTAAAAAATGTAGGATATTCTTATGATAATAAAAGAAAGGTTTTGAAAAATATTTCCATATCTTTAGAAATTGGAAAAATGTATGCTGTTCTTGGACCTTCAGGTTGTGGAAAAACGACACTTCTTTCGCTGATAGGTGGTTTAGATAGTCCAAATGAAGGTCATATATTGATTGATGATAAGAACATTGAGCAAATAGGACTTTCCTATCATAGAAAAAGGAATATTGCCTTTATTTTCCAAAGCTACAATTTAATTGATTATCTTACTCCAAAAGAAAATGTTGCGTTGACCTGCAAACTACCACCCGAGCAGGTATTGCAGAGCGTGGGATTAACAGAGGAAGAATGCAAACGAAATGTTTTGAAACTTTCCGGGGGACAACAACAACGTGTAGCAATTGCAAGAGCATTAGCCGCGGATGCAAGGGTAATTCTTGCAGACGAACCAACAGGGAATTTGGATGAGGATACAGCTGTTGAGATTACCGATATGTTAAAAGCGTGTGCACATGAAATGAACAAGTGTGTAGTCGTTGTAACACACTCTGTAGAATTGGCAAAGCAGGCGGATGTTATATTGAAATTAAAAAAAGGAGAGATTCAAGTATTGGAGCAGAAGGAAGCTGGCAGGTGATGAGCAAATGATGAAACAACTGGAAAAATTGGCAGGTTTTATTGTCTGTATAATGGGGTTAAAACCCTCGCCTTTAGGTAAACCCCGTATCTCCAAGTTTAGAAAAAGTGAAAATAGAAATACTAAACTTGAGGTGAAGAATATGGAACATTATAGAAAAACATCACATTGCACGTATGATATCAAGTACCATTTGGTATGGATTACAAAATATAGGAAACCTGTAATCACGGGGAAAATAGCAATGAGAACAAGGGAACTGATAAGGCTCGTTTGCCAAAGTAATGAGATAGAGATTCTGGCGGGGCACGTAGGCACCGACCATATCCATATGCTGGTGTCCGTCCCACCATACCTATCAGCAAGTAAGCTGGTTCAATACATTAAGGGAAATACTTCCAGGAAATTGCAGATGGAGTATAAAGAATTGAACAAGCAATTCTGGGGTCAGCATTTGTGGGCGAGGGGATATTTTGTGGCAAGCAGTGGGAATGTAACGGATGAAGTCATCAAGGAATATATACAAAATCAAGATTTGCAAGAAAAAAACAAATTGGATAATTTCGAAATCGTATAAGAGTGGAAGGAAGAGAGATGACGTAGAATATATACAACTTTAGGCTGCTTTAGCAGCGAGGTGAACCTACCGGCTTTAGCCGGTAGTGGTTCAGTTGAGGTAACAAATTATTATATGGTAAATTGTTTTGTGTATATTGCATATGGATTGCTTATGATTGCGATAGCATTATTGTTTTTTTGCATGCTAAAAATAAAAAAGGGCTACACAGCATTCCAGAATCTGAAAGCAAGCATAGAGAGATTCCAGAAAATGACGAGCTGATAGAAGAATTTGAAATTATTGATACACGGAAAAAATCTTCAATAATGAGAGAAGTAGATGATCCATTTGCTCATGAAATGAATATCCGACCTTTTAGTATGGCTACTTTAGTGCTTGAAATTTATGAACGGATGGAGATGTGCTTAAAGAGAAAAGTGGTTAAACTGACAGTTGATATAGAGTGGGCGATAGAAAGCACTATAATGATTGACAGCGAGATGGGAATCCGAGCAATATCAGATATTTTATGGTGGAGTGCAGATTTTCTGGCAGAAAATAGAGAGATTTCAATTATTGCTAGAGATAATATGATTGAACTAATATTTCCAATGAAAGATGTAGTGATAAAAAGATTTCAAGAATGTATCAATCAATATAAGAGTCAGGAAAAAGATATGGTATTATTTGAGGCCATAAATTATATTTTTGATGTTCGAGGAGGAGTAGAAATTTCTGATGATAATAAAAGAATACAAATCATTTTTCCAATTGCAAAGTAATGATAAAGTTATCCACTATGTCGTGTTGAAATCAAAAGAAATGCTGAAACAGAACTGGTATTGAGTCGGATTTAGTCCGACTCTTACCTTTTGCACGTTTACCTTTTACGTACTATAAGATTCTACGATTTTATTTATGATTGAAAGAAGATAAGCTTTCTTTTCTTCTGGACATTTATTGATACTTTGTAAAAAAATACGTTCATTTATAGAGGTATTTGTACCAAATAGAATATATTCTGTAGAAAGATTGAGGTATTCTGAAAATAAAAGGAGTTTTTCAAGTGAAAAGCCTCGGACTCCCAGTTCTATATCACTAAGGAACTTTGAAGTGATTCCAATTATTTCAGAAAGTTGTTCTCTGCTCATGTTTAGTTCTTCACGCCGTCTTCGGATTCTTTCACCTATTGCGGATTTGTCTGGCTTTTGCATATAGTATCACCTCCCATATTTCATATCATTATATTTTATGCTTTCCCATTCAGAAATAAACTTTAAGCGTTGAAAAAAGAAATTACTAGTTGTATATTTAGTATAAAGAGATAGCAAAGGAGAAGTTATGACAGACAAGAGAGACAATCAGTGGGTTCAACGGATAGAGAAAAGAATCGAAGAAAAATACCCTTTGTGTGATATTGAGTGGTTTTACGATAAATTTAATTTAGATGATTTTTCGGAGCATAAAAGTAAAATCGAAGAACAAATAATGGAAATAATGGATATTTTATGTTCTAATGAAAAAAAATATCATTTCTACATTCGAGTTCATAAATATAAAAATTGGTATGTGCTTCGTATTTTAGTTGAAAAAAATATATCTGAAGAATTAATAGACAAAATAGAAGGAAAGTTAAGAAAACACAAAAGCAGTATAATAGAAATAGTATATGAAAAGCAATGTACAATTATAAAATTGACTTTATCGTAGTTTGTCCAGATAATTCGTAATTTGTCCTTATAGGTTGCATTTGTTGTTGAAAAAAAATATAATTTTATTTGTAATCTAATAATGAGTGATCTCGGAAACTCAATAGCGAATAGGCAGGAAGGGGTTAATTTTCAGAAATGAGAGGGATAAGGGATGGATGATTGTGGTGTCTAAGTGGTTCGGAGAGTATAAGGAATAAAAATGGGCATGGCTTTTAAGCCTGTCGGAAAACAGGCCCTAAAGACTCCAAGAGCAGGAAACATGGTTTATGCCGCTGTCTGCATCTGCTGTTTATAGCGGGCATCCAGATGGATACAGATACCGATTATGGTTGTCATGAAAGAATAATGCTCCTTCGTGTGTATGAACATGCGGTGCAGCCCGTAATCATTGAGGATGCGGTTGTTGATCCGTTCCGCAGCGGTGCGTTGTTTATAGATTTTCTTATAGGCGTCTGTGCCACGGGGGACATCCGTGTAGAGCCGGATATCCCATTCGGGCCGTGTTTTGACGACCCTCCCATATTTGGAATCCGTGCAGGAGTTTTTACATTTGGAACAGTGCTCTTTCCCATAGGGGCAGCGCCACATGAGGTAACCGCTGGATTTGTCGTAACCATTAGGCTTCATGCGCAGTTTTTCCTGGCATAAGGGTGTTCCGTCTTTGTCAATGGTGATGGCGTCAGGAATTGTTTTTGGCCGGCCGCATTTGTCGTTCAGGTCGATGAATGCCCGTATTCCTCTGTATTTAAGGAGGCGGTAGGTGGGGTAATTGTCCATTGCGGAGTCCAGGCACATATTCGTGGTGGAAACTGCCGGCATATGCTTTTCCAGTTCATGGAAAGCAACGAGGAAATTGACCGAATCATGCCGCCTTGCGCTGGTAAAACGCAGGAGCAGAGGGATGTCTGTCCTGAGCCCCGTGTGATAACAGGATAACTGGAACAAGGTGTAGCCGAAGTAATATTTTTCCAGGTCGCTGTCCCAGCCCCAGGCCGCATCAGGGTCGGGAAAATGCCGCATATTTTCCGGCGCGCCGTCCCTGTGATGCCCGCGTGGGCAGGAATGGGTATGCACGGCGGCGCCGTCTCCAGAAACCGTAAGGCGTTCCCCTGGTATGAGGCCGGATGCCATGGAAGGCAGGACAGCCGCATGATAGAAGAAGCGCTGCAGGCGGTCTTCAAAGTTAAAAGGGATATCTTTCCCGTCCATGAGCCGTTTTTCGATAATTTCGGTGATCTTGGGCTTTGTCTCCTGTGCTTTCTGTTTTTTGCCTTTGGGTTTATCCGGCTTTTTGCTGTTCCAGGAAGCCGGAAGCAGTTTGTCCCGTGCATATAAGTCCGTTGCCGGAGCAGTCCAGAGCCTGTCCATGAAGTCAAAATAAGAACCGAGGGGCGGCAGGGAATCCGTAGTGCAGCCGATGAGGGCGGCAAGGAGGCGGTCGTGTTTGAGCCTGTCCACCCAAAGGGTGAGGGATAGCTTGGTCAAACCTTCTGAATATAGAAGAAAGAAAAGGATAAAAGAACGCAGGATCTGCGGCTGGTTCTTAGCGGGCCTGCCAGTGTTGGAGTAAAAGGGCAGAAGGAACTCCATTGCCTTATCGGTATCGAAAAGCCGGAGTTTCTGCCATGCTTTCCAAAGCTCCGTATGGAGCCGGTTTCTTTCAGAGGAATCGAAATGGACTTTGGATTCGGTGAGAAAGCGCTTGTAATCTTGCATGGACTGCCAGTGCTTGATCATAATAGTGTACCTCCTTGCAGTTATGGTCTGTGCGTGGGGCCAGACGCTTCTTAACTACAAGGGGCGCGTTTGGTGACTGGCGTATATGGTCACCAAACGCGCCGCACAGTTTGACTTATATGTCAATGCTTTTTGGAAATTTAACAAAAAGTTTTCCGGGATATGGAGGAAAGCAAAAAAGAAGAACATGAAAAAAGAGCGGAAATTCGGGCTTAAAGAGTTTCCGAGACTGCTCATAATCTATTATGGAGGATTTATCAATGAATGTAAAAAGAACGATTGCAAAATATGTTGCTAAAGCTTCTTATAGAGAAGCAGAAAGAAGTGCCAATACGATGTGCGTGTTTTTTCATGGGCAACCTAAAATGCCTAAATGTGTACAAAATTTAAAGAAAGTAAAAAAATAAAATATGGTTGAAGTTGTTGTAAGAATGCTTGTAAAAAGTAGAATCATAGATTTTGACGATTGCGAATTGTATCAATATGGTTTGAATTTACTGATAAAAAAATTTTTACATGTATCTATGATTTTAATCATTGGGATTATTTGCAAGAAATTCGCATGTACAACTGCATTTTTGATAGCCTATGCCGGTATACGAGAGTATGCCGGCGGTTATCATGCAAAAACTTCAAAAGGATGCTACTTGTGTACATGGGGGGTCACTTTGTTTTCTGTATTTTTATTTTATGCGTTCGAACAGATAAAGACGTTAGGATTATACATTGTATTAGCTACTTGTGCAGTGATTATTTTGGGATTAGCACCACAAGAGACTGCAAATAGACCGTTAGATACGCAAGAATTGATTGTATATAAGAAAAAAACACAAAAATGTTTAATTATAGAAGCAGTAATATGTTTGTTATTCCTCTTTTTTAAAGCAATCCTGTATGGAGTTTTATGTGCATGGTTTATTGAAACAATTATGTTGCTGGTTGGAAAAATAAGTATGAAATATCGGTGATTCATCGGCATTATTACTTTGGATGTAGGTTTGTCAAACAAATGTTACACCTCATTCAATACTTTAAAACAGTATGTGGTGATTTCCACCTCTAAAGGACGCATAGGGAAATGGTTGTAGTCTCGCCTATTATAGTGCTGAAGTTGTTTTGAGAAGTCGTTAAAGGAATAAAAGGTATGGGTTGCATAAAAGCGTTCATTATCTTTCCAATGGCTGCGTTCCACTTTTCCATTATGCATGGGCATAAAGGAAAGGGGCGGATCAGTTTATGCTGGATTCTGTGGTGTACCAGTTCCTTTTCAAACATGGTAAGGTTGTCTTCACGTACCTGATAAGAAAAACGCTTGGTAAATTCCATACCATTGTCTGTCTGAACACATTCAATTGGCATAGGAAAAGCGCGGATAAGGTGCTGAAGGAATTGGGTAGAAGGATAAGAACTGTATTCTTCAAAATCTTCTACGAAGAGCCAACGTGAGTATTCGTCAATTGCGGTATACTGATAAAGTTTCTTTCCCTTGGCTTCATTTACGAGACAAACGGAAGGGACAGATTTCACATCAATCTGAATACGCTGACCAGGGTAAGTCATTTGTTCATACGTTTTGGCAACATACTTTGGATTGGCAGAATGAACCGCCATAATTCCCTGTTTACGCAGGAAACGGTAAAGTCCCGGAATGGAGCGAGAGTAACCCCGCTGCATAAGTTTTACCCAGAACACGACCAGACCGGCATCTGGATTGCGTCTGCGCATATCCCTGATAAGTTTGATTTACTAAGGAGTATGTTGGTTCGGATGGTGGTGAGGTCTTCTTGAGAGTTCATGAAGAGACTCAATAGAATAGTCATAACGACGTTTCCAGCGGTAAATATACTGCTGATTGGTCTTATATTTGACAGCAGCTTTAGTGATACCATATTTTTCGGCATACCGAATCAGTGATAGACGATATCTCGTATCTTGTGTTATACTTGCCATGCGGGGATACTCCTTTATGTATGTTTTGTTTTGTGGTGATTCAAATATAACACAAAGAGAGTCCATCCTCGCTTTTTAAATATTCAGTTGTAACACATGTATTGTGATCTTACATGATTCATCAGCATTATTACTTTGGATTTAGTGAAAAGATTATGTTTTTGATGTATGATATAGTCTAAAGTGTTCTTGTACAAAATAACGGAGGGATGCGAATGATAAAGGTGGCTGTATGCGATGATGACAAACAGGTCTGTGCGAAATTAGTTACTATTGTGAAAGAATATTTTTCAGATATTGAAAGAGCCGTATGGGTGGCAGAATTTACAAGTGGTTCAGGGTTATTAAAAGCTAATATTCGTTTTGATGTGATTTTCTTGGATATAGATATGCCAGGACTTAATGGGATACAGACCGCAAAGAAATTAAGAAACTGGGATGTGAATAGCAAAATTATTTATATAACTAATTATGGTAAGTACAAAAGTTGTGCCTATCAAGTACATGCTTTTGATTATGTTGAAAAACCTGTAAGGGAATGTCGAATTTTTGACGTATTGAAAGAAGTGGTTCACTATCTGGATAATGCAGTGGAAAAGCAAAAGTATGCATTTACAACAGAAGAAGGGGTTGTGACTTTAGAACTGGATGATATTTATTATTTTGAATATATGTTAAGAAGAGTAAGAATCAATACAGCGCAAGGAAATTATACCGCCACATATAGCCTGAAAGAACTATATGGAAAATTTAATAAATATAATTTTGAATCACCGCATAAGAGCTTTATTATTAATATGCTCCATATTAAGTACATTAAAGGATTCGATATCCTTATGGAAAATGGTGTAACGATACCACTAGCGCAAAAGCGTGCTGTGGAATTTAAGGCAAAATTTAATAATTTCTTACAGTCGACATTTGATAAAATTTGAGGAAATGAGGTAATTAAAGTGCTTCGCTTTATAGGGGTAATTTGTTCTTGTATAGTAAATGGATACATATTTTGGGAAACTATGGGAGCGTTATATGAAAGAAAATATAGCAGTAGAAAGTTGTATATCGGGGTCTATACTTTATATGTTATAATGAATACATGTACGGCATGGTTCGGGATTCCACAACTGAATGTTGTAATTTCTATGATTACATTATATGGAATATCAAAAGGTTTATACAAAGTACAAGAGAAAAATATATTAGTTAATTCTGGAGTTATCATTATTTATTTGGCTTTTGTGGATATTGTAGTAACAGTGGCTTTTTCTACGCTTCTACAGAGCAGCACATATAATATCTTAGCAGATTCAAAATATTTTTTGGTATCTGGTATAGGAAATTCTATCATTGTATTATGTACTTATAAATTAGTAATACAAATGTTACAACGCTGTCAGATAAATAGCATTTCTAAAATTTTACATTTCTATATGATTTTTCTTATGATTTTTGAGTTTGGAATTTTATGCTATTTTGTTAAACATGAAATAGCGCAGGAAAATAATATGCCTCTTTTACTTGCAAGTTTAGGTGTTGTAATACTGGATGCAGGTGTTATTTATTTATATAAAATGTTATCTAAAGAAGCAATCTTGGAGAAAAAGACGGAATTGGTAGAACAACAGTTAGAAATTACTCAAAAGTATTATGAAGGACTGCAGGATAATTATGAAAAGATGCGACAGATTATGCATGATACAAAAAAACATATACAAGTACTTTGTGATTTGGATGGAGAATACAAAAGAAATTATGAAAAAGAATTACTCTCCAGCATTACAGAAATACAACCACAGTTCCAATGCAGTGATAAAATTGTGTGTGTAATAATTTGGAATAAAATGCAAATATGCGAGCAAAAAGGAATTAACTTTGAAATAAACATGCAGGATATTACATTTGATTTTATGGATAGAACAGAGATTACGGCACTTTTTGCTAATTTGTTGGATAATGCGGTAGAGGCGTGTGAAAGTAGTAATGATGTTCAGAAAAAAATTGTTTTGCGCATTCATAGTTTTAAAGAGTATATAGTTATAAAAATGCGTAATACAATTGGCACGATGCCTAAATTTAATGAAGGTAAATTAGTCTCTACTAAAAACGGACATTTAGGAGTTGGCATGACTATTTTAGAAAGTCTTGCAAATAAATATTATGGCAATATTGATTATGAGTATTCAGATAAGTGTTTTGAAACAAAATTAATTTTATCAGCATATATCAGTGCGGATAAAGGATGATATACTTCTGGCATATATAAATAGTGCCTGCTGATTAAACTTAAAATGCTTGATTTTACTCAATGTCATTAACTTAAGGAATCTTTTACATTTGAATTGTAAAAGGTTCCTTTTT
>NZ_SRYA01000071.1 GCF_004793545.1 Petralouisia muris
AGTAACACAAAAGGGGAAAATACAAAATAAGCTTTTCCGGTTTATCCGGGTTAGGAAGAATAAGGTAATATTGGGAATCCACTTGTTGTTTGTGCGGCAAGTGGATTTGTTGTACCATAATCATTCTGTGAGATACCTATGGTAATCTGTGCTCAATGATAGGAATACCCCCTGTACCGAGGGAGATATTATGCAAAGGATAATTGTAGTAGACGATGTGGAAATTAATCGTGAATTGCTGAAAAATATACTGAAGGATGAGTATATTGTAGAGACGGCGGAGGATGGGCAACAGGCGCTGCAGAAGATAGAGAAATACCAGAAAGAAACAGCAGTGCTTCTGCTGGATTTGCAGATGCCGAAGGTTGACGGGTATGCCGTAATTGCGGAGATGAGAAAGAACGGCTGGATGCGGCAGATTCCGGTGCTTGTCATCAGCGGTGAATTTGCAGTGGAAGTGGAAAATCTGTGCTTTGAACTTGGAGTTTCTGATTTTATACATAAGCCCTTTGAGGGCACCATTGTAAGAAACCGGATTCGGAATGCAGTGGAGCTTTTTTCCTATAAAAAGCAATTAGAGCAGAAAGTGGAGGAACAAGAAAAAGCCCTGAAGCGTCAGTCCCATATTATTCAAATGCAGGAGGAACAGCTTCGTAAGGCAAAGCCTTTCAGTAAACTGATGATGGAATACCGGGCGGCTATTATGGAGGTAGAGACGAAGCTTAAGGTGTTAAATGAAGAGTTCTCTCAGGAATATAACAGAAATCCTTTTGAATCAATCAAAAGCAGGCTGAAATCACCCTCCAGTATTTTTGAAAAATTAGCGCGGAAGGGATTTCCGGTTACGGTTGAAAGCATCCGGGAAAATCTCAACGATGTGGCGGGAGTCCGGGTCATTTGTTCCTTTCCCGATGATATTTACCGTTTGGCCCAACTGTTTACAAGCCAGGATGATATTTACCTGGTTCGGGAGAAAGACTATATCAAAGCGCCCAAGCCCAACGGATACCGGAGCCTTCATTTGATTCTGAATGTGCCGATTTTTCTGTCAGACAAGAAAGAATATATGAAAGTGGAACTGCAGTTCCGCACTATTGCAATGGATTTTTGGGCAAGTCTGGAGCATAAGCTGAAATATAAAAAAGACGTGGATGATACGGATGAAATTGTAGGCCGGCTGAAAGCCTGTGCAGATTCCATTGAAGCGCTGGATTATCAGATGCAGGAGATACGCAATCAGATAGACCGTTCCAGGGAATAAGGCCGGGGATAAGAGCTGGATACGCAAGATGGCTGGAGGCTCTGAGCAATAAGGGATTCAAGAGTGGAGTTCAGACATCTTACCTGCTGCGGGGAGGGAAAGGAGGCTGTTATGTATAAATTATTGGTAGTGGAAGATGATGAAGTGATTGCAAGAACCATAAAAAACTACATGGAAAGCTGGGGCTATGAAGTGGTATGCGCAGAGGATTTTAAAGATGTGCTTCAGATCTTTGTGGAGGAAAAGCCCCAGCTTGTTCTGATGGACATATCCCTTCCTTTTTATAACGGATTCCACTGGTGCGACGCTATACGGGGAATTTCCAAGGTGCCGGTTATTTTTCTTTCTTCGGCCTCAGATAATATGAATATTGTGATGGCAGTCAATATGGGCGGGGATGATTTTATAGCCAAACCTTTTGACTTGAATGTGCTTCAGGCAAAAATACAGGCTATGCTTCGGAGAACTTATGACTTTGCAGGGGAGAGCAGCCTGCTGGAGCATAAAGGGATGATTTTTGACAGCAGCAGAGGATTTGTGACCTATGAAGGGAAACAGACCGAACTTACCAAGAATGAAATGGGCATCTTAAAAGCGCTGCTGGAACAGAAAGGAAAGATTGTAACCAGGGATAAATTGATGGAGCGGCTGTGGGAGTCGGACAGCTTTATTGACGATAATACCCTGACGGTTAATGTGGCCCGCCTTCGCAAGAAGTTAGAGGGGATTGGCATTGTGGATATGATTAAGACCAGAAAGGGAATTGGATATGCGGTGGATTAGGGTTTATGTGAAACGGCACAGGCTTGGAATTTGTATGTATTCACTGTTTTGCGTCATTTTTGCGACAGTGTTGTTTTTGTATCGGATGCCTATGGAACCGATGGTTTATGCCGTTAGCCTGTGCCTTACCCTTGCTGTGATTGTGCTGATAACAGACAGTGTTCGTTACCGCAAAAAAGTAGAAATCCTCACCTGGCAGCTTGAGGCTGTAAAGGAGGGCACGGAGAAGCTTCCAGGGCCGGAGGATGAAATTGAACAGCTTTATCAGATGCTGTTGAAGAACGCCCAGATAGAGCATGCCCGCCAGGTGGGTAACATCCTGCAGGAAAAATCAGAAATGACAGATTATTTTACCCTGTGGACCCATCAGATCAAAACGCCCATTGCCGCCATGCACTTACTGCTTCAACAGGAGATTCGCCTGCAGGCTCAAGAGATAACTGTACAGGAAGAAAATAAGGCGCAGGAACAGTATTACATGCAGAAGCAGGAAATAGAATCGGAACTGTTTAAAATAGAGCAGTATGTGGAAATGGTTCTCCAGTATCTGCGTCTGAATAGTTCTGTCAATGATTTTGTATTGCAGGAATATGAATTGGATGGAATTATCCGTCAGGCAGTGCGCAAATATGCGCCCATGTTTATCCGCAGAAAGCTGTCACTTCATTATGAGCCTTTGCAGGTAAAAGCAGTGACAGATGAGAAATGGATGACGTTTGTCCTGGAACAGATCTTAAGCAATGCCATTAAATATACCTCTTCCGGAGATATTTCTATCAGAATGGAAAACGGCTGCCTTGTGATAGAGGATACCGGAATCGGTATCCTGCCGGAAGACCTTCCCAGAATCTTTGATAAGGGATATACGGGATATAATGGCAGGAGCGATAAGAAGGCTTCCGGAATCGGACTTTATCTGGTGAAGAAAATATTGAATAAGCTGGGGCATAAGATTCTGATTGAATCAGAGCCTGGGAAAGGGACGAAGGTGAAGCTGCTGTTTTAATATTTTTATAGATAGAAAACGATTCTCCAAGAATGATAGCCTATCCAAACAATGTAATGTCAGAACTGATTTTTTCGGAAAAAGATTTCTGGTAAATGGCGTGGTATTCCTCGAAAGAAAGTTCTGGGCCATTGGTCAGAACCTGCATTTTAACGCCGAACAATTTCACATAATAGGGCATCACAGTCATGTTGTTTCTTAAATAAAAAGCTTTTCTGCGGATACGTTCTTCCCGGTTCGGCGCTTC
Source organism: Petralouisia muris (assembly GCF_004793545.1). Taxonomy (GTDB): domain Bacteria; phylum Bacillota; class Clostridia; order Lachnospirales; family Lachnospiraceae; genus Petralouisia; species Petralouisia muris. The sequence continues at coordinate 3,298 of NZ_SRYA01000071.1, forward strand.
CTCTTCGGTATCTTCAATTTCCAGTACAAACCGTTTTCCAACGTAGCGTTCCTGCAGGAGCCGGAGGGCGTGAGTGCCGATATTTTGTCCCCGCATAGTTGGAGAAATGGCAAAATAATCCAGCAGAACCAGATCTTTGTACAGAATGGTAATGGCAAGGCCCAGGAAAGTTCCGGATTCCTCTTCGATTGCCAGAAGCTCCATGACGCCTTCCCTGCTCTTTTGTACCATAAGTGAGAAAGGCTTGCGTTCGGCTTTGGGAAATGATTCTATATATAAGTGTTCTAAATTGGAAAATTGTGCTGCAGTGCTGCAGTTTATTAATTTCATATGATAACCTCCATAGATGAATATTTTACCTGTTCTAATTCTGTAATGGAATATGCTGTAGCATCCGTATCTGTCAATCATACAATGGGATTGGAAATAAATCAAGCAGATAACCCAACGATTCTTAAGATATATACATGCTGCATCTGTTTCCCTATCAATAAGTATGTTCTTAAGTGTCAAACTGTCATCTGCTTATCCTTACAAAACCGTAAGGAATCTCCTGCAAAATGTAAGCCAAAATTAAGGCAGCCCAGCTCTGCTTCCTGTATACTGTAAGTCAGAACAACAGAAAACAAGGAGGACAATTATGGCAATCTTAGAAGTAAACAATGTAAAGAAAATATATACCACCAGATTCGGAGGCAACCAGGTACAGGCATTGACCGATGTAAGCTTTTCTGTGGAAAAAGGAGAGTATGTGGCAATTATGGGAGAATCTGGTTCCGGCAAAACCACCCTGCTGAATATTCTGGCGGCTTTGGATAAAGCTACTTCAGGGCTTGTGCTGCTAAATGGAAAGAACCTTTCTACCCTGCGGGATTCCGAGGTGTCGGCTTTCCGAAGAGAGAACCTGGGTTTTGTATTTCAGGATTTTAACCTGCTGGATAACTTTAATATCCAGGACAATATTTTCCTTCCGCTGGTGCTGGCCGGAAAGAATTACAATGAAATGCGGGTGCGCCTGATGCCCATTGCAGAGAATCTTGGCATCAAGACAATTCTTGGAAAGTATCCCTATGAGGTGTCTGGCGGGCAGAAACAGCGTGCAGCCGTGGCGCGGGCGTTGATTACTAATCCTCAGCTGATTCTGGCAGATGAGCCTACCGGAGCCCTGGATTCTAAGGCTGCAGAGAGCCTTCTGTCTCAGTTTCAGGAAATTAACGGGGCAGGTCAGACAATTCTGATGGTGACCCATTCCACGCAGGCGGCCAGCCGGGCCAAACGAGTATTATTCATCAAGGACGGTCAGGTATTCCATCAGATTTACAAGGGAAGCAGCACCAATGAGGAAATGTATCAGAAAATTTCCGATACCCTTACAGTTATCACAACAGGGGGTGGAAAACATGAATAAATTTTTCTATGGAAAGCTTGCATTTGGGAATTTAAGGAAAAACGGAAGGCTGTATCTGCCTTATATCCTTGCAGCCATGGGCATAGGGGCCATGTATTATATTATAGTGGCTCTGACCGGAGATGAGGGAATTAGTAAGATGCCCGGCGCCAGCGACTTGAAGATAATTATGGGACTTGGGTGCGTAGTAATCCTGATTTTTGCAGTGATCTTTTTATTCTACACCAACAGCTTTTTGATGAAGCGGCGAAAAAAAGAGTTCGGTCTGTTTCATATTTTGGGAATGGAGAAGAAGCATATTGGGAAAATGATGTTCTGGGAAACCTGCATGGTGGGCGTTTTAAGCATTGCAGGCGGCCTGGCGGGAGGAATCCTTCTTTATAAACTGATGGTTTTAGTGCTGCTTCGCATAACCGGACTGGAGGTGCCCTTTGGCTTTTCGATTTCCAGTGCAGGAATTGCAAATGTGGCAGTCTGCTTTGCAGTTGTGTTTGGAGCGACATTGGTTTACAATCTGTTTCAGGTGCAGAAGACCAACGCCATTGAACTTCTCCACAGTGCAAGCCAGGGGGAAAAAGAGCCGAGAACCCGGTGGATTCTGGCAATTTTGGGTGTGTTGGCATTGGGGCTTGGCTACTGGATTGCCATTGTAACTGAGAACCCGGTGGATGCATTGCTGTTGTTTTTTGTAGCGGTGCTCCTGGTAGTTTTTGGAACATATTTCCTGTTTACCGCCGGCAGTATTGCGGTGCTGAAAATGATGCGGAAAAATAAAAAATACTTTTACCGGACGAAACATTTTATTTCCGTATCCGGGATGATTTACCGTATGAAGCAGAATGCGGTTGGTCTTGCCAACATTTGTATTTTGAGTACCATGGTGCTGGTGATGGTGTCAGGCACAGTAGCTTTATACGCAGGGGTGGATGACATCGTTAACACCAGGTATCCCAGAGATTTTGCCCTTACAGGATATAACAATATGTCTGAAGAGGAAAAAGAGGCCTTAAAAGGGATGTTCCAACAGGCAGTGGAAGAAAGCGGCCTGGCCGTGGAGGATTCTGTGGAATATAGCTCTCTGGCAGTTACCGTGTGGAAATCCGGGGAAAATATGCTGATTGAAAAATCAGGAACCGTATCGCCGGAAGGAAAACTAAGCGTTTTGGAGCTGATTACTTTAGAAGAATATAATCAGCTGACTAACCAGCAGAAGGAGCTTAAGGAGGATGAAATATTAGTCAGCGTCAGACAAGGCGAAGAGGGGGAGCAGGCTTACTGCATCAATGGAAAGAATTTTCGCATCAAAGAGTATCTGGAAGATTTTGAGCTGGAAGGCTTAGACAGCAATGTGGTTTACGATGGATATTTTGTGGTAGTCAGGGATGCACAGGTTTTCGATGCTCTGAAGGAAATGCAGAAGGAAGCCTATGGCAATAGGGCAAGCAGTGTAAATTACAGTATGTATGCGGATATTTCAGGGACAGAGGAACAGTTGAAGGAATGCGCCGGCCGGCTGGAAGGGCTGATAGAAGCTTATAACCAGGGCAAGGGAGAAGAAGAGCATCTCAGAGTGAGAATTGATGTGAAAGAGGTGCAGAGAGAAGGGTTTATGATTTTCTGCGGAGGTTTTCTGTTTCTGGGCATATTCTTAGGATTTGTATTTCTGATGGCTACGGTGCTGATTATCTACTATAAGCAAATTTCCGAAGGATATGAGGATAAAGAACGATTTGAAATTATGCAGAAAGTGGGCATGAGCCCCAGGGAAGTAAAAGCATCCATACACAGCCAGATATTGAAGGTATTTTTCCTTCCGCTGGTGATGGCAGGGGTGCACGTTACCATGGCGTTCCCAATGATGAACCGGCTGCTTTTGATGTTTAATATGAAGAATCCGGAATTGTTTGCGGCCTGCACCGTAGCGGTGGTTGGAATTTTTGCAGTGATTTACGGGATTGTGTTTGGAATTACGGCAAGAGCCTATTACCGGATTGTGGGAGAAAAGAGGTAAGGGAAAAAGGAATGGACTGCCGGAAAATGAAATTTATCCATAATATATGCTGGGATATCGAAAGAATCCCAGCATATATTGTGGAAAATCAGTCATTTTCCGACAGTTCCATTCCTTTTTCGAAAGGGGGCTTAGTTCACCTTCTCCCCTGCCTTATACCGTTTTACCAAAGCCTCAATTCTTTCATAAGGATCAAGGAGATCGCTGATAGAGGTATCGTGATTGAGGGTATCAATAATATTGGCAATATATTTGCTCATATCGCAGTCAATATAATAATCTCTGTTTAATAATTCCGGCGTCTGATAGGTCAGGTTGGTGGTAACCACCCGGTAAATAATGCCTTCTTCCACCGCTTTGTCGAATTTTTCCAGCCCGTTGGTAAACAAACCGAAGGTTGCCACTACGAAAATGCGGTTTGCATGTCTTTTTTTCAGTTCTGTAGCCACATCAATCATGCTGTCTCCAGAAGAAATCATATCGTCAATAATCAGGACATCCTTGCCCTCTACAGAGGAGCCCAGGAATTCATGGGCCACAATGGGGTTTCTGCCGTCTACGATTTTGCTGTAGTCTCTGCGTTTGTAGAACATACCCATATCAAGTCCAAGAACATTGGCAAGGTAAACCGCACGGTTGGTTCCGCCCTCATCCGGGCTGATGATCATCATGTGGTCGCTGTCAATCTGCAAATCGTCAATTTCCCGCAGAATGCTCTTGATAAACTGGTAAGCGGGCTGTACCGTTTCGAATCCATGGAGAGGAATTGCATTCTGTACCCGGGGATCATGGGCGTCGAAAGTGATAATATTATCTACTCCCATATTGATTAATTCCTGCAGTGCAAGGGCACAGTCCAGGGATTCTCTGGAGGTGCGTTTGTGTTGGCGGCTTTCATAGAGGAAAGGCATAATGACAGTGATTCTCCTTGCCTTGCCGCCTGCCGCAGCGATGACACGCTTTAAATCCTGGTAATGGTCATCCGGTGACATATGGTTTTCGTGTCCGCATACAGAATAAGTCAGGCTGTAATTAGTGATGTCCACCATAAAGTAAAGATCATAGCCCCGGACAGAGTGCTTGATAATGCCTTTAGCTTCTCCTGTTCCAAAACGCGGAGCAAGACACTCCATCAGATAAGTGTCCCGCTGATAGCCCCGGAAAGCAATATCATTTTCGTGTTCATGTTCTCGTTCCGAACGGAAGCTTACAAGGTATTTGTCCACCATTTTACCCAGTGCCTGACAGCTTTCCAGTGCAATGACGCCCAAAGAGCCGGCAGGGATAGTTTCATAATTTCTTTCGTTACGCTGCATGAAAATGTCCTCCATAAAATTAAGTTAAAAATGTTTGCATGTACCTGTTGTATTAAGTTGATGCGGACTTGTCCGCTTTGTTCTTTCCAAGCTTTTTTTGAATCCGGATGTCGTTTCCAAACAGTTTCATCATAGTATAATTGCTGGATATTCTGGAAAACGTACGTTCAGAATATGTATCCACTAACTGGCCAAGACTCAGATTGGTGGAAATGATGGTAGATTTCCGCCGCAGGATACGTTCGTTGAGACATAAGAAGAGCTGGGAGGTTGTAAAGGAATTGGAAAGCTCCGTTCCCAGATCATCTATAATCAATAAGTCGCAGTCAAAAATATTCTGGTAGTCTTCGCTGAAATCCGTCTCTTTTCCGAAAATATTTTTCTCGAAAATGCGGAAAAGAGAAGAGGCGGTAAAATAGATGACCGAGTGTCCGGAATCCAGAAGCTCTTTTGCTACACAGTTGGACAGATAGGTTTTACCGATGCCTGTGTCTCCATAGAAAAACAGATTTTTAAATTCCGTGTCAAATTCAGCCACAAATTCCATACAAAGAGTAACCGCCTGTTTTGCAGTTGCAAGGCTGGTTAATCCGGTGGAAGGGTTTGTCAGGGAGTCGGAATAGTAATCAAAGGAGAAATTCTGAAAGTTCTCCTGTTCTAATGTCTGCCGCAGATTAGATTGGGTATAAACCAAATCTATGGCCGCCTGTTTGAAGCAATGGCATTTATCTCTGCCGATATATCCGGTGTCCTTACAGTCCTGGCAGCGGTAAGGAGGCTCGAAATAATCTGCCGGATATCCATGGCTGGTTAATATCTGCTTTTTCTCAGCGGTCAGACAGGAAAGGATTTCTTTCAGCCGCCGGAGGGCGTCGTTATCCCCTTCCACCAGCCTTTTGGCCTGTGCCACAGAAACAGAGGAAATCGTGTGATCGATCTCCGTAAGCCGGGGAAACCTCTGATAAAGGTCATTCTTCCGTTCCATTACAATATGGCGGTTCTCAAGCTGTCTTGCTTCATAGCTTCGAATTAAGGTATTGTACTGCGTGTTGCTTAAAGCCATGGATGCCTCCTTCCATAGTTATAACCCAATGCTTCATGCATCGCTGCCTGTAACATGCCAGGCAAATACAGGAATGTCAGTGTGCGCTGTTTAATAATTCCGCTTCCAGCTGATTCAGTTGATCCAGATTATAGGTACGCTGGGGAAAGCTGTTAAAGCGGTTGGATGCGGCAGTGCGAATGGCAGGCTTCAATGCTTTTTCAGCCGTCTTTGCAGCCTGGAAGGATTCATCCGCTTTCCGTATGTCGGCGGCTGTCCGTATGTTCTGTTTCTTCCAGTTTAAAAGGATTCGATCTGCATACTCAAAATTGGGCTGATGGATGGTAAGGATGGTACGGCTGCATGCCTCGGTAATCATATCCTGCCCAAATCCCAATTCTTTACTCCATTTTTCTATGTAAGCGGACTCTGCCGGAATCAGGCTGCGTCCATGAATTCCCAGAGCCTTCATCACGGCATAATGAAGTTTGCTGCGGGTATTCACGCTGCGCTTGGCCTGTTCCACTGTTTCAATGCCGGTCTCTTTCCAGCTTAAAGCAACCTTCTCCATATAGTGCAGGCTGGAATGTCCTCCTGCAATACAGTACTCCATAAGGTAGACAATCAGATCGGCGCAAAGGCTTAAGCCGTCATACCAGTAGAGTAAGGTTTGAACATCTGTGGAAGTTAAAGGTCTGCCCAGATAGCTTTCCGCCACAAACAGCAGTTCCCGAACTTCTTCCTTCTCCTTAAACGCCGCCATGTCGCCTGCAGTGTAGACAGGTTTCTCAGAGAAGGCGGTTTTGGAAGGCGCCGAAGAAGCTGCAAATTCTGCTTTTTTCAGAGGAACGGTATCGTCCTTTGGGGAAGCGGCGTCAGATTCCAGGAAATAGATGCCGGAGATGGACTTGTCCTCATTATATTCCAGGCGCAGCAAGTTCATTTTTTCCCAATATTTTAAAGCCCGCTGGATGTCTTTTTCTGTATGCTCAAACCTGTCCGCAGTCCGGGAAATAGAAAAACTGCAGTCCGGGGAATTCATACAGCGGAGAAGATATAAATATATTTTAACAAATTCTCCGTTGGCATTCGTCATGTATTCATCAATAAAGCGGTTGGGAATTTCTGTTGTAGAATTTCCGTTGTCTTTGTGTAGTGTAATGTCTGCCATAATGTCCTCCAGTGAAATGTCTTTCCAATAATCCAATAAACTCTTAACGTGGATTAAAGTATAGCACATAAAAATCAAATTGAGAAGCAAAATTTTTCCTGAAAATCCAGTAAAATCAAGGGCTCAGGGGAATGTGGAAAGGGTGGATAATGTGGATAAAAGGTACCGGAAATCTTATGGTAATATCCTGGCATCCGATAAAATCGGAAAAAACCCAGGAATTCTTTCAGCAGGAGAAAGTATGTTATGTAAACGTAAAAATCCACATCCAAAATGGAAAGTTTTCCCCATTTGAATGTGGATAATGTGGATAACTACTTTCCAAGAAGCCGTTCTCCTACTTGCACAATATCTCCGGCGCCCATAGTTATCAACAAATCACCGTTCATACATTTATTTAATAAAAAATTTTCAATTTCGTCAAAAGATGGAAAATAATAGCATTCACATCCGGAATTTTGTAACTTTTTCTGCAGATCTTTGGAGCTGATCCCCAGGGTATCCGTTTCCCGGGCTGCATAAATGTCTGCCAGCACAACAATATCCGCCAAAGAGAGGGCTTTGGCAAATTCATCCAGAAAGGCCTTGGTGCGTGTATAAGTATGAGGCTGGAACACACAGACAATCCGATGTTTTCCGCAATTTGCGGCTGCGGTTAAAGTTGCTGTAATTTCTGCCGGATGATGGGCATAGTCGTCAATGATGGCGATTCCCCTTAAATCGCCTTTATGTTCAAAGCGCCGGTTAGGTCCTTTAAATTCTGTCAGTGCCTGCTGAATGTGTGAAAAGGGCAGGTTCATTTCCAGCGCAAGGGCGCAGGAGGCCAGAGCATTGCTTACATTATGGAGGCCCGGAACGTTCAGGCTGATGCTGCCAATGGGAGAGCCTTCGTGCATTAATGTAAAGTTTGCGCAGCCTTGTGTGTTAAAAGTAATGTTGTCTGCATAATATGAATTAGAGCCTGACATGCCGTAGGTTAAGATCTTGCATGAAAGACCGTCTGTGATTTCCTCTATGCGCTCAATTTCGCCGTTGATAATCAGCGTGCCGCCGGAAGAGACGTTGTTGGCAAATTTATGAAAAGAATGACGGATGTCCTCAAGGTCTTTGAAAAAATCCAGATGATCTTCTTCTATATTTAATATAAGGGCGTACTTCGGGTAAAAGTTAAGGAAGCTGTTGGTGTATTCACAAGCTTCCGTCAAAAAGAAGTCTGAACTGCCCACACGGATATTTCCGCCGATGGATTTTAAGATTCCGCCTACAGAAACCGTGGGATCGGTACATGCTTGCAGCAAAATATGGGTGATCATAGAGGTTGTGGTGGTTTTCCCGTGGGTGCCGGAAACAGCGATAGATTCCTTGTAGTTCTCCATAATCTGCCCTAACAGCTCTGCCCTTGTCAGAGTAGGAATCTGTCTGTCTGCGGCAGCTTTTAATTCCGGATTGTCGGGATGAATGGCAGCCGTGTATACCACAGCGTCGATGTCATCTGTAATATTGGAAGCCCGCTGTCCGAAAACAATGGAAGCGCCCAGTTCGGTTAATTTATCTGTCAGTTCAGAGACTCTGGCGTCAGAGCCGGAAATACGGAAATTTTCTTTCAGCAGAATCTCAGCAAGGCCGCTCATGCTGATGCCGCCAATGCCGATGAAGTGAAGATGAATTGGTTTTTTAAAATTAATTTTGTACATGTTCGATTACCTGCCCACTCTATATTGATTAATTACTTTCATTTTATAACAAGATACCGTATTTTGCAAATTGAAAATGAAGGAGAACAGGAAAAATAATATGGAATGAGAAGTCAGAATAAAAAAATATTGTATGAAATGACAAATAACGCTAAAATATGCGAAAAAAATTGTGAAATATGTGTACTAAAAGATTCTTTTATGATATAATTGGTCTACAAGGAACAAGAAATTAATTGACGAGAGGTGAGAGACATGATTCGTAAAGAAATGATTGCCATGCTTCTGGCAGGAGGGCAGGGAAGCCGCCTGGGGGTATTGACTTCCAAAGTGGCAAAGCCTGCGGTTGCATTCGGCGGCAAGTATCGAATTATTGATTTTCCATTAAGCAATTGCGTGAATTCTGGGATAGATACGGTAGGCGTATTGACGCAATATCAGCCTTTGCAGTTAAATACTCACATCGGGATTGGAATTCCGTGGGATTTAGACCGCAATCATGGTGGAGTGACAGTGCTGCCGCCTTATGAAAAGAGTGACAACAGCGAATGGTATACAGGGACAGCAAATGCGATTTATCAGAACTTGAATTATATTGAAAGTTACCATCCGGAATATGTTCTGATTCTTTCAGGGGATCACATTTATAAGATGAATTATGAAGTAATGCTTGATTTCCACAAAGAGAATCATGCGGATGTCACTATCGCAGCCATGCCGGTGCCCTGGGAAGAGGCAAGTCGCTTTGGCCTTGTGATTGCCGACGAGAATAAGCAGATCCAGGAATTTGAAGAGAAGCCGGAGAATCCCAGAAGCAATCTTGCATCCATGGGAATTTATATTTTTAACTGGAGCGTATTGCGGGAAGCCCTGGTAACGATGTCAGAGCAGAGTAATTGTGATTTTGGAAAGCATATCATTCCTTACTGCCAGGAAAACGGCAGGCGGCTGTTTGCTTATGAGTATAATGGCTATTGGAAGGATGTGGGAACTCTTGGTTCCTACTGGGAAGCAAATATGGAATTGATTGATTTGATTCCGGAATTTAACTTGTATGAAGAGTACTGGAAGATTTATACGAAGAGTGAGGCGATAGAGCCTCAGTATATTTCAGCGGATGCGGTGACAGAGCGGTGCATTATCGGTGAAGGGGCAGGGATTTACGGCAAGGTCTATGGTTCCGTAATCGGACCTGGAGTGATTATTGGTAAGGATACTGTGGTACGGGATTCGATCATTATGCAGAATACCAAAGTTGGAGATAACGTTACCATTAATAAATCAATCATAGCTGAGAATGTGAAGATTGGAGACCGGGTAGAACTGGGAATCGGTGATGAAGCGCCCAATAAACTGAATGGAAGCGTGTATTCTTTTGGATTAGTGACAATCGGTGAGAATTCGGTGATTCCGCCCGGGGTAAAAATCGGCAAGAATACAGCCATATCCGGGGGAACAGAAGCAGGGGATTATCCCAACGGCGTCCTGGCAAGCGGGGAATCAATTATTAAGGCAGGTGACGTATTATGAAGGCGTTAGGTATTATATTAGCAGGCGGTAATAACAGTAAGATGCAGGAGCTTTCCAATAAGAGGGCGATTGCAGCCATGCCCATAGGCGGAAGCTACCGGTGTATTGATTTCGCTCTCAGCAACATGAGCAATTCCCATATTCAGAAGGTGGCGGTGCTTACCCAGTACAATGCAAGAAGCCTGAATGAGCACTTAAGCTCATCGAAATGGTGGGATTTCGGAAGAAAACAGGGGGGCTTGTATGTATTCAACCCAACGGTTACTTCTGACAATGCATGGTGGTATCGGGGAACGGCAGACGCTATGTACCGGAATATTGATTTTCTGAAAAGAAGCCATGAACCATATGTAATTATTGCAGCAGGCGACTGTGTTTACAAGATGGACTACAACCGGATTCTGGAATATCATATTGAGAAAAAAGCAGATATCACCATTGTATGTAAGGACATGCCGGTTGGCGAGGATGTAAGCCGGTTTGGAGTGGTTCGGATGAACGAGGATTCCAGAATTGTGGAATTTGAGGAGAAGCCGATGGTAGCCCAGTCCAATACAATTTCTGCAGGAATTTATATTATCCGCAGAAGACAGTTAATTGAGATGTTAGAACGCTGTGCAGAAGAGAACAGACATGATTTTGTAACGGATATTCTAATCCGCTATAAGAACATGAAGCGTATTTATGGCTATAAGATGGAGGAGTACTGGAGCAATATTGCTACGGTAGAATCCTATTACCGGACCAACATGGATTTTCTCAGGCCTGAAGTCCGGAAGTATTTCAGCAATGAGCCGAAAATTTACTCCAAGGTGGATGATCTTCCGCCGGCCAAGTACAATGTAGGTTCAGAAGTGCACAACAGCCTGATCTCCAGCGGATGCATCATCAACAGCAAAGTGGAGAATTCCATTTTATTCAAAAAAGCATTTGTAGGCAAGAATTGTGTCATTAAGAACTCCATTATTTTAAATGACGTATACATTGGAGATAACACACATATTGAAAACTGTATTGTAGAAAGCCGTGATACCTTACGTGCCAATACTTACTTCAGCGGCGGCGATGGAATTAAAGTAGTATACGAACATAACGAAAGATATGTAATTTAGCCTTTGGGCTAGGTGGCTATGAAAGGGGCAGGGAATTTATGCAGATAACAGATGTGAGAATCAGAAAAGTAGAGAAAGAAGGTAAAATGAGGGCGGTGGTATCCATTACCATTGACGAAGAATTTGTTGTTCATGACATTAAAGTGATTGAAGGTGAAAAGGGCCTGTTCATTGCAATGCCAAGCAGGAAAGCGGCAGACGGTGAATACAGGGACATTGCACATCCAATCAATTCGCAGACCCGAGAGACGATTCAGCAGATTATTCTGGATAAATATCGAATGGAAACCGAGCCTACAGCAGAATGATGAGAGAGCTGGTGCATAAGATGTGTTAGGAGAAAGAAATAGAAGCGGCAAAGCCGGTGCAGAGGAAAAAGAACCTTTGCGCTGGCTTTTTCATTGCCTTTTTTCATTCTGTTGATCCGGCATGACAAAATGCAGTCATGAATCTGATATTTTTTCTTGATTTGTAGTATACGGCAAAATTGAATTCCCCTATAATCATTTTTATCGTAATTGATATAATGTTGGGTTTATACTCAAGAGCCTATTTATTTGCCAAATGGCTTGTTATTCCTTTTGAAAGAGAGGAAATATATTGGTAAATCATTTGGCTCACGGGTATATGCTTATGGGAAAGGGGGATTATGGAAAAAATATGGATTACTGGTAAACCGGAAACGTGATTCAGCTCATGGATTTGCGAGAGATGAATCATTGCTGCCCTAATGAATTAGGAGGAGGGAAAAGCAGAATGAAAAAGACAAGTATGAACAGGCTCCTGACATTTGCTGTGGCGATTGTCATGGCAGCTACTTCTGTAACAATACCGTCTGTTCAGGCAGAAGCCGCATCGGGGGGAAAGACGGTTAAGAGTGTGAAATTAAAAATTGGAAAAAAGAATGTGACAAATAAAAAATACACAATGACAGTCGGACAGAAAAAGAAAATCAAAGTGATAGTCGGGCCTAAAACGTCCAAAAAAAGCGTCACATTCAAATCAAGTAAGAAGAAAGTGGCAAAAGTAAGTAAAAAAGGAGTCATTACTGCCAAGTCTGCCGGAAAAGCAAAGATTACGGTGACTGTTACCGGCAAGGACAAAAAGAAGACGAAAAAGTATATCAGACTGGTGGTAAAGAAGGCGACAGCCGTAAAAAGCGTTAAGCTGAAAATAGGATCGGCAACTGTAACCAATAAAGGATATACAATGACAGCCGGACAGAAGGCGAAGGTAAACGTAACGGTTACGCCAAAGGCGGCAAAGAAGAGCATTGCATTTAAATCGAACAAAACAAAGGTTGCAGCAGTGAATAAAAGCGGAACGATTACTGCCAAATCTGCCGGAACAGCGAAGATTACAGTAACTGTTACAGGAAAAAATAAAAAGAAAAAGACAAAATATATCAACCTGTCAGTGAAGGACAGCGGCAATAACAATAATAATGACAACAACGATAACAATGATACCCCGAAGGAAATTCCGGTATCTGGCGTAACGGCAACGATTTCTCCAGCTTCCATTAAAGTAGGAGAGACAGCGCAGGTACGCGCCTCTGTAAATCCGGAAAATGCAACCAACAAAACGCTTACCTATTCATCAGGCAACAAAGCTGTAGCATCTGTAGACAATACAGGAAAAGTTGTGGGCGTCAGCGCAGGAAAAGCGGATATTACTGTGAAATCTGCAAATGGAAAAACTGCGTCAGTGTCAGTGACAGTTGTGGAAACGCCTGTCACAGGAAATACGGATTTGTCCTATGACGGATATAAGCTGAAATGGGAAGATAATTTTGATGGAACCAGCCTCAGCAGAGAAGACTGGAATGTAGAAACACACGATCCCGGATGGGTAAACAATGAACTTCAGGCGTATGTTGATTCAGAGGAAAATATTTTCCTTAAAGACGGCAGCCTGGTGCTTAAGCCTGTGGAAAAGACGGGCGAGGACGGAACGGTATCCTATACTTCCGGACGTATCAATACACAGAATAAGCATAACTTTAAATATGGATTGTTTGAAGCAAGAGTGAAGGTTCCAAAGGGCCAGGGCTTCCTTCCGGCGTTCTGGATGATGCCGGCCAACGAAAATCTCTACGGACAGTGGCCCAGATGTGGGGAAATAGACATTATGGAAGTGCTTGGGCATGAGACCAATAAGTCTTATGGAACCATCCATTATGGAAACCCCCACAGTGAGAGCCAGGGAAATTACACTTTGGCCAGCGGAGATTTTTCAGAGGAGTATCACATATTTAATGTGGAATGGGTACCGGGAAAAATCAACTGGTATGTGGACGGAACGCTTATCCATACAGAAGATGACTGGTATTCTGCGACAGAAGGCCAGGGCGAAATCAGTTACCCGGCGCCCTTTGACCAGCCGTTTTATATCATTCTGAATCTGGCTGTAGGCGGAAGCTGGCCGGGCAATCCAGATGAGACAACGGATATTGCAAATTCAGCATTTTATGTGGATTATGTAAGGGCGTACCAGAAAGACAGTTATGACGAGAATGTTCAAAAGCCCATCAAAGACGTTGTATTAAGAGACCCAGATGCAAATGGAAATTATGTGGTAAACGGAGACTTTGCAGTACAGGAAGATCTTACAGATGACAAAGACTGGAGTTTCCTCACAACACTTGGCGGAGAGGGATCGGCGTCCATCCAAAATAATGAGATAGTCATGAACACAACAGCTGCCGGAACTGCAGATTACAGCATCCAGCTTGTGCAGCCTAACCTTCCCATGAAAAAGGGCGGGGTATACCAGCTTACCTTCGATGCATATGCTGACAGCTCCAGAACAATGAAAGTGGATGTATCGGCTCCAGACAGATCTTATCGCCGGTATCTCAATGATACGGAAGTTGAGTTGACAACAGGAAAGCAAACATATACGTATAACTTTACCATGACTGACAATGATGACGCCAACGCACGCCTGGAATTTAATCTGGGTGCAACTGAATCAACCGCAAGCGTACATATCAGCAATGTTTCTTTAAAGAAGACGGATGAAATTGTGATTGAAGAAGGCAAGAAGACAGTCCTGGCAGACGGAAATTATGTCTATAACGGCAGCTTCCAGGAAGGCGAAGGACGTCTTGGCTACTGGAATGTAACGAAGAATCCAGGGTCAGAAGTAAAAGTAACCAACGAGGATAATATCAGACGGCTGATGATTAATGCTCCAGAGGGAACATCACCCCAGAATCCTATCGTTGTTTCTCAGGATGAACTGGCGCTGACAGAAGGGAATGCCTATGCGCTGAGTTTGAAGGCAGAAGGGGAAAATGGAAAGAGTATCCGGCTGAAAGCAGCAGGGAAAGACTTTACCTTTACCCTTACAGGGGAAGAGGCGGAATATACGGATAAGCTTGTTTTGGACACAAAGCCGTCAGATACCAACATTGCATTCTATATCGAACAGCCGGGCGTCTTTTACATTGACGACGTCAGAATTGAGGAAGACAGCCTGATTAAAAACGGAAGCTTCAACGCAGGATTTGCAGGTTATGAGGCGTTTGTAGATGGAAGTGCGTCTGCTGATTATGTCGTGGACAGCCTGAGCGAAGATAATGCAGCAGATTTCAGCATTAAAGATACCGGCGATGCAGACTGGAAGATTCAGCTGAAGCAGAATAATGTAAGACTGGAAGAAGGTCAGTGGTACAGGCTTTCCCTGAAAGCGAAATCAAGTCTGGAAAGAAAACTGATGTTTGCTATCCAGAGAGATGGAGCAAAGCATAATGACGACTGGACTCCTTATTCCAATCAGAAGATCGTAGATCTGGGCAAAGAGTACCAGATTTATACGGATGAATTCCAGATGACGGAAGCTTCCGATAACGAAGCGGTATTAAGCATTTCTATGGGTGCAGTGGGAGGCGCCCAGATTACAACGCAGCACCGCATTTGCATTGATGATATCAGCCTGGAGAAAATAGAGGCTCCTGAAACGCCTCCGGTTCAGCAGCAGCCAGGAGAAGACCTGCTGGGAGACGGAAATTTTACCGATGGAAAAGGCGCATGGGTTGAGAATATCTCTTCTCCGGGACAAGCTACCGCCACTTTTGAAAATGGCAGTGCAAAATTTGATATCACGGATGTCGGAACCGCAGATTGGCATGTACAGTTAAAACGGCCGGGAATTGCACTGCAAAAAGGGAAAAACTATACCGTCAGCTTCAAAGCGACGTCTACAGCAGCCCGGGACATTAAAGTGGCTATATTAAGTGAAAAATTTGACTGGTACGGCGGAGCGGACGTTTCGTTGGAGGCAAATCAGGAAATGCCGGTAACTTTTAGCTTTACCATGGACAAGGAGACAGATTTGAACGCATCATTGGTGGTTTCCATGGGAAAAATAGAAGAGAAGGAAACGCCTGCATCGGAGATTACCCTGAAAGATTTTTCATTGATTTTGAATGAAGAGGCGCCAGGAGGACCGACAGGACCAACAGATCCAGAGGCTCCGACAGAACCAACAGATCCAGAGGATCCGACAGAGCCCACCATAAACCCATCGACAGCCGGCAGCCTGATACAGAAAGGCGAGGGGAATTTACTGTCGAATTTAGAAGGAAACTGGGAAGAGCCTGTGACTGATCCTGCAGCTGCAAAAGTTCAGGTTACTGCGGAGGGCAAAGTGCAATATGCCATAACAAATCCGGGCACCGAGGACTGGCATGTGCAGTTAAAGAGGCCAGGGCTCAAACTTTCCAAAGGCGTCATCTACTGTGTCAGCTGCAAAGCTGTATCTACAGAAACACGGGACATCAAACTGGGCGTGAGAGATGACCAGGATGTTAACAAACAATGGTATGGCGGCGGAGAAAACATAACGTTAGAGGCAGGGAAAGAACAGACAATTAAGATTGCCGCTGTTTCACAAGAGGCGGACGCCAATGCGCTTATGGCAGTATTCATGGGCAAAGTTGGTGACAACACGCCTGCTTCAACCATAACACTGTCAGACTTTTCCATGAGCGTTATTGGGCCAAAGGAAGTCGGCGCTGAGCTGCTGAATGCTCAATTGAGTGCAGAAAATGAATCATGGGATGTGAAGGCAGTCACTGCTCCTGCAGATGCTACCGTTTCTTTTAAAGATGGTAAGGTAGAGTATGATATCACAAATGTTGGAAATTCTGAATGGGATGTACAGCTGAAGCAGTCGAACCTTGTCATCGAACAGGGATGCAGCTATGAGGTCAGCTTCAAAGTAACCTCTGCGGCAGCGCGTACAATCAAGATGGGCATATACAGGAGTGAAAAGCATATCGTCTTGTATGGCGGAAAGGATAACATTCAATTAAATGCCAATGAGGAACAGACCGTTACGGTTCAATTCACCATGGAGCAAGCTACAGATCCGGATTCGGAACTTGTAATCGGCATGGGTAAGATTGGCGATTCTACCGGTACAGGTAAAATTACGTTGTCAGACTTCTCGGTGAAGAAAGTGACAAAGACAGAATAGGAAAAGAATAGAATGACAGCATTGCAAGAGACGGGGCGTTTGCTCCGTCTTTTGTGTTATGTCTGAGCTATCCGTATCTAAGCGGGTATTGTGAAAGTGTTCCGCAGGAAGAGTTTATGATTCTAATATTTCTATTCTACAGCTGTGTTCCTTTGTCTGCTTGCTGTAGCTGATAGAATCTCTTGTTAACAGCAGTTCATTGAATTTATCCATCAATTCTTTATTTGGGATCATAATTTCTCCGTTCTCATAGGTTAGAAGGCCATAAACTACCATAGCGGAGTAAATCTGTTCTTTGGAATTTATTTCCATGGATACGGCAGCAAATTGTCCAATATCTGCTGCAACCCGCTCCCCGGAAACCATAAGGATTAAGTCGTCCCTGACATCTTCAATATTGTGTTTGATATAATAGAATAATTCATCATACGGTCCAGAACTGGTCCAATAATTCCGAAGCTGATTGTCTGTCAAAGCTAAAACAACAGAACGTGGATTATAAAGAAGTTGCCATATCATATTCCACAAACATATTAAGTTCAGAACCGCTGGAATATTTGGCAATAGGCAGCACTCCTGTCATATACGCGAATTCCACTCTTCCAGTTGTTTTCTGCCTTCTTTTATCTTTCCCGGCTGCTTTTGGTTCGTTTCATACAAATGTCTGAAAAATCTGTGTAGCGCTGACTGTATAAAAGAAAAATATCAAAATAAAACAGTTGCATCATGTTAAAAAAGGATCTATAATAAATTAAAATTTGATTAATAAATAGATTAATTTAATTAAACAAGAAGAGTGAAAAAGTTTATTTTAAACAAAAAATCATAGAAACACAAATCATTTTTCTGCCAATCAGCAGAATCAGACAGGAAAGAGAGGTAATCCATGAATTACAAAGAAGTTTACAGACAATGGTGCGAAGATCCCTATTTTGATGCAGAAACCAGGGCAGAGCTGTCAGCGCTTACTGACGAAAAGGAAATTGAAGATCGTTTTTACCGCCAGCTTGAATTTGGAACCGGAGGGCTCCGGGGCGTAATTGGGGCAGGAACCAACCGCATGAATATTTATACAGTGCGCCAGGCCACTCAGGGTCTTGCCAATTATATCCTCAGCCAGAATGGACAGGAGAAAGGGGCGGCCATCGCCTATGATTCCAGAAGGATGTCGCCGGAATTTGCAGAGGAGGCGGCGCTGTGCTTAAACGCCAATGGGATTAAAACCTGGATATTTCCCGGTCTTCGCCCTACGCCAGAGTTGTCCTATGCGGTCCGGAAATTAGGCTGTATAGCTGGCATTGTAGTTACCGCCAGTCATAATCCCCGGGAATACAACGGGTATAAAGTATACTGGGAAGACGGCGCCCAGATCACGCCGCCTCATGACAAAAATATTCTGGCAGAGGTGGCCAAGGTAACCGATCTGTCCCGTGTGAAAACCATGGATAAACAGGAAGCTGCGGCTCAGGGGCTTTATCAGGTGATTGGCCCGGAAATGGATGACGCTTACATGGAAGAACTGAAAAAACAGAGCATTCATCCAGAAATTATTCCGGAGGCCGCAAAGGAATTGAAGATTGTCTACACGCCTCTCCATGGCACAGGCAATCTTCCGGTGCGCCGGGTGCTGAAGGAACTGGGCTTTACCCAGGTGTATGTGGTAAAAGAGCAGGAATTGCCGGACGGCAATTTCCCAACTGTCAGCTATCCCAACCCGGAAGCGGAAGAAGCCTGGGAGCTGGCGTTAAAGCTGGCAAAGGAGGTGGAAGCGGATATTGTGCTGGCCACTGATCCGGATGCAGACCGTCTGGGGGTATACTGCAGGGATACAAAAAGCGGGGAATATGTAAGTTTTACCGGAAATATGTCCGGGATGCTGATTGCGGAATATATTCTGCGGGAGCGGACTGCCGGGGGAACCATGCCGGAGCGTCCGGCTCTGGTGGAGACCATCGTTACCACTGATATGGCAAAGGCCATTGCCAGAGATTACGGAGTGGCGCTGATTGAAGTGCTGACAGGATTTAAGTATATCGGAGAGCAGATTAAGCAGTTTGAAGAGCAGAACAGCTATCACTATGTATTTGGTTTGGAGGAAAGCTACGGGTGTTTGGCAGGCACCTATGCCCGGGACAAAGACGCCTGCGTGGCAGTCATGATGCTCTGTGAAGCGGCAGCATATTACAAGACTCAGGGAAAAACTTTGTGGGACGCTATGGTGGACATGTATGAAACATACGGTTATTATAAAGAGGGGCTTGCCACTATGACCTTAAAAGGCATTGACGGCGCGGCGAAAATTCAGGAAATGATGGATAGCATGCGAAATGCTCCGAAATTAACGCTGGGCGGTTTTGAGGCGCTTGCAGTCCGGGATTATCTGGCTGACTCCAGAAAAGATCTGAAAACGGGAGAAGTGACAGCCGCCGGCCTTCCAAAGTCCAATGTGCTTTATTATGAATTAAGTGAAAACGCATGGTGCTGCGTGCGGCCTTCCGGCACAGAGCCGAAGATTAAGTTTTATTTTGGCGTAAAGGGAACTTCCCTTGCAGATGCAGAACAAAAGCTGGAACGTTTAAAAGCGGATTTATTAAATCAGGAATCCTGACTCTTGATTTTAAGAATAAGAATCTGTTGGCGAATCCAGGTATAAGATGAAACAAAAGTAAAATTTGGCACAGCGCCAGAAAGCAGGTGAGCATATTATTGAAAGAAAATAAGAAATTTACCGGAATACAGAAGCTAACCCACAACCCATTTTTAAATTTATACCATATGGACGCCCTGACTCACAGCGGCCGGCCCTTTTCTTACTATTTTGTCAGCCGCAATCCGGAGGAAAAGCTGAAAATCAGAACCGGTGGGCTGAACCCGGAAGGAATTGTCATTTATCCTCTTTGGGGGGAAGACCCGGAGAAAATTGTATTGATCCGCCAATACCGCTATCCGGCAGGAGATTACCTTTACGAGCTGCCGGCAGGGCTGGTGGACGCCGGCGAGACGCCGGAGGAAGCGGCGGTTCGGGAGATGAAGGAGGAAACCGGGCTGGATTTTGAGGCGTACCGTGGCGGAAAAGAGATGTATCGGCGGCCGTTCTTCTTGGGGCCAGGATTTACTGATGAGACCGGAGGAGCCGTATTTGGGTATGCTTCTGGAAAGATAGACGGCAGCTTCCGGGAGGACAGTGAGGATATTGAAGTGATTCTGGCAGATAAGCAGGAAGCGGAACGGATTCTGGAACGTGAGAAAACATCTTTGCGCTGCGCCTATCTGCTGATACAGTTTCTTCATATGGAAAAGAAAGCGCCCTTTGCGTTTCTGGAATGAAAAAGGAAAATGAGTATTAGTTATCAGGAAAAAGAACGTATTTTTCAATTGGACACGCCAGGCTCCAGCTACATTCTGGGGCTTGCGGACGAAGAGGGATTTGCGGGGAACATTTATTAGGAACTTACCAACGTTTTTCTACGCAAAATGGCAAAATTTACCCATAGTGAA
>NZ_SRYA01000072.1 GCF_004793545.1 Petralouisia muris
ATTGTGGAGGAAAAGGACGGATGGGGCAGGCTGAAGTCCGGAGCCGGATGGATAAGCCTCTCCTATACCAAGAAAGCCTCATAGTAGTGGGAAGGAGGCGGAGATGACAGCGGATGAACTCACAAGAGCCCTCATTGAAGAGACCACGTTGGAGGACATATCAGAAAGCTACCGCCCTGTGGTGGAAATCATAGGGATTGAGAAGTTCATTGAGCTTAGTGAGTACGCCAAGGGTGATGAGCTCTACTTCCCGAAGACAGAGAACATCATAGCCCCGGCAAGGAACAGGCGTATCAAGAAGGAGTGGAACGGGTACAACTCGAAGCAGCTTGCAGAGAAGTACAATCTGACCACCAAGCAGATAGGGAATATACTGAAGGACGAGCCAATGATAGGGCAGATGAGCCTTTTTGACATGGAAAGCGGAGAATGATTTTCCGGAAATGTTTCCCCTAAAGAGTCTTTCGCAATGAGTATAGGATAAGAGCATGTACTTAGTACATGCTCATATTGTTTTGTGCGTTATTCTCAAAAAAATTGACAGAAAAGGAGTGGTTTGCATGACGAATTTCACAGCGGATGTATCACAGATTATCGTCTTCATTGGTGTCATGGCATTTATCGTGTCGGTCATCACGGAGGCACTCAAAAAGTGGACATGGTTTGACCGGAAGGTGCCCACAGCACTGACCGTCATCCTCCTGTCCCTCATCCTCTGCCCGGTCTGCCTGTTGGGGCTTGCGGCATATTACGGGGTGGCTATTGAGTGGTTCATGGTATTTGCATCATTCATAGCAGCCTTCATTGTGGCGTTGGTGTCCATGGATGGATGGGAGAGGGTCACGGAGCTTGCAGAAAAGCTCATCAGGAAGTAGGAGCCTATGGACTATGTTATATCTTTCTCTGACGTGATGGCAGGGGTCATCACCCTTGGCTTGGGAGTGATAACCTTCTTCATCAAGGGGTGGATAGGCAGCCTCAAGAGCAGCACAGAAGAGATAAAAAAGCAGATTAAAGAGAATGATGACAAAGTGAATAAGAGGATTGACAGGTTGGAAGAGGAGACGGATGAGGACATAGCAAACATCAAGCAGGAACTCAATAACATCAAGGGTGACTTTGCTACCACGTTTGTGCTCCGGGAGGACTTCTTCCGTTCCATGAACGGGGTGGAGGACAGGATGAGGAGCATTGACAGCAAGATTGACAAGCTCCTGATGCAGAGCAGCAGAAAAGAGTGAGGTGAACAAAGTGAATGACTTAGAAAAAGCAGAAATCAAGCAGAATAAGGCAATCAGGGGGTACATCATCCGGTGCTTGGTGAAGGGATACAACAACACAGCCCTCACAAGGCAGTTATCCAATGCCATGATAGCAGCCGGGCTCATCATATCCCCGGACATCAGCAAGTATCTTGATTACCTTCAGGGAGCCGGATATATCGAATTTACCGAGGAAAAGGTCACAGCCTACAATGCCTATGCCAATGATGCGGTCATCAAGCTCACCAAGGAAGGCGTAGACCTTGCGGAAGGTACGATTGAGGACAATGGGGTTGATGTCTGATGGGCGATAAGAGAACCAAGCAGAGGATAACCTCAAAGATTGACGAGCTCCCTGAAGGCTTGCGGATGAAAGTGGATGTGATGCTTGCTGACACATCCAATACCTATGAATACATTAGCCAATTCCTGAAAGGGGAGGGCTATGACATATCAAAGTCCAGTGTGGGGAGGTATGCCACACGGACAAACAACGCCATGCAGAGGCTCCTTGAGGCACAGGCACAGACGGACAGGCTGATACAGGTGGTGAAGGAGAACCCGGAGGCGGACTACACGGAAGCCGCCATACTCCTGACCATGAACGGGCTCCTGAACAAGGTGGCAACCGCAGAGGAGGAGTTCAATGAGATGCCGCTTGACAAGGCAGGAAGGCTCATTGCCTCCCTGTCCCGGACAAAGGTATACAAGGACAGGGTAAGGCAGGACATGAGGCGGAAGGCTGACATTGCCTTCCGGGAGATGGAGTCCGAGATGCTCAAGGTCATCAAGCAGGATGGGAAGTCAGCGGAGCAGCTCAAGGAGATACTGGCAAGGGCAAAGGAGCGGATGATGGAAGATGATTGATATTGACAACTGGATGAGGGAGCTTGAGGAGGACGGGGACACAGAGGCAAGGAGCAATGAGGAGTATCAGACCAAGCTCTTTGAGGAATATGTGCTCCGGGGCTCTGACCATCAGGAGGAAAGGAAAAAACTGAATGAGAGGTACCTGTCCGGGGAGAAGCTCATGGGCGAGCATGGGCTTAGAAAGGAGCTTGCCGCCTTTGACATGTCCTACTTTGGGAGGGCGTATCTTCCCCACTACTTCATCCGGAAGTCCCCGTACTTCCATGAGGAGCTTGACGGGATATGGAGCCGGGGCGTGATGAAAGGGAGGAACCCCCTGAAGGAAGCCAAAGTCATCTCAAGGCTGAAGGGCTCCCGGCAGGTCGTGGCGGCTCCCCGTGGTCATGCGAAGTCAACCAATTTCACCTTCAAGGACAGCCTCCATGCCATCCTGTACGCATACAAGCACTATATCCTCATCCTGTCTGACTCATCCGAGCAGGCGGAGGGCTTCCTTGATGACATCAAGACGGAGCTTGAGGACAATGGCAACATCATCATGGACTTTGGCTCCCTGAAAGGGGAGAAGGCATGGAGGACAGGGGTGATACTGACCAAGACGGACATCAAGGCGGAGGCAATCGGCTCCGGGAAGAAGGTCAGGGGAAGGAGGCACCGGAACTGGAGACCTGACCTCATTGTACTGGATGATATTGAGAATGATGAGAACGTCAACACGCCGGAGCAGAGGCGGAAGCTGAAGAACTGGTTTGACAAGGCGGTATCAAAGGCAGGGGACACCTATACAGACATCATGTATATAGGCACCATACTCCACTATGACTCCCTGCTCAACAACGTGCTTCAGAACCCAAGATATAAGACCAAGAAATACAGGGCGGTCATATCGGAAGCAGTCAATACAAAGCTGTGGGATGAATGGGAGGGCATCTACACCAATCTTTTCAATGAGAACCATGAGGAGGATGCAAGGGCTTTCTATGAAGCCCATGAGGAGGAGATGCTCCTTGGGGCGGAAGTCCTTTGGGAGGAGAAGCTGTCCTATTATGACCTGATGGAGATTAAGGTGTCCGAAGGGGCGGCATCCTTCAACTCTGAGCTTCAGAATGACCCGATTGACCCGGAGAGTGCAACCTTCAACCCGGAATGGTTCGATTATTACGAGCCGGAGCTCATTGATTTCTCAAGCCCGGAGTTCGTCTTTGTGGCGGCAAATGACCCGTCACTTGGAAAAAACAAGAAATCGGACACAAGCTCCATCATCAACCTTGCCCTGTCCACCAAGACAGGGTACATGTATGTGGTGGATGCCTCCGTGGAGAGGCGGAAGCCGGATGTCATCATTGATGACGTGTTTGAGATGAACCGGAGGCTGAAGAGGGACTACAAGAAAGGCTTCTACAAGTTCGGCGTGGAGGTGGTGCAGTTCCAATACTTCTTCAAGGAGGTCATGGCTGCCAAGTCCGCAGAGGAAGGGGAGTACATCCCGATAGAGGAGATACAGTCCACGGTCAACAAGGTGCTCCGCATTGAGTCCTTGCAGCCCGTCATCAAGAACAAGTACCTGAAATTCAACCGGGAGCACAAGACGCTCCTGAAACAGCTTCAGGAGTTCCCAATGGGCAAGAATGATGATGCCCCGGACGGTCTTCAGATGGCGGTGCAACTTGCACAGAGCATCAAGGCGGTGGCATCAAAAGCAAATTATAGGACAGTCCTCCGGAGACGGTTCCGGAGAAGCAAGGGTGCCTACTAGGAGGTGAGACACAGCATGGCAAAGAATAAGAAACGGAAGCAGAAGGGAGGGCTGCCCTTCAACCCGGACACAGACACGGGCATCAGGAGACCCGTGACCGCAAGGGTGGCGGTGGGGATGTCAATGACAAGTTCTCTGACTACCCATCCAACGGTCTGACACCACGCAGGCTTGCCCGTATCTTCCGGGAAGCGGATGAGGGGAATGTCCGGGCACAGATGGAGCTCTTTGAGGAGATAGAGGAGAAGGACACCCACCTCTTCTCACAGATGCAGACACGCAAGCTTGCTGTGACGGGGCTTGATTGGGAGGTGCAGCCATTCTCTGAAGACGAGGCGGACAAGGAGATAGCGGACTTCATAGATGAGCAGCTCAAGGGGATTGAGAACTTTGACGAGGTGCTGATAGACATGCTGGATGCCATAGGGAAGGGCATCAGCATCATGGAGCTTGCATGGACGGTAGAGGACGGGAGGAACGTCATTGAGGACATTGAGTATGTCCACCCCAAAAAGCTTGTGTGGGACAGCACCACGGATGAGCTGAAGATCTGCACAAAGGAATACCCTTCCGGCGTGGAGTTCCCTGAAAACAAGTTCGTAGTGCATAAGTACAAGGCAAAGTCAGGTCATGCGAGCAGGGCAGGCATTATGAGGGTGGTCTCTTGGATGTACCTGTTCAAGAATTATGACATCAAGGATTGGGTGAGCTTCTGTGAAGTGTTCGGGATGCCGCTCCGCCTTGGCAAGTATGATGCCTCTGCATCCGAGGATGACAAGAATCAGCTCATGGAAGCCATCATCAGCCTTGGGACGGATGCAGCCGGGATTGTGCCGAGCTCCACCATGATAGAGTTCATTGAGTCACAGAAGACCACAAGCGTAGAGATATATGAGAAGCTTGCCCGGTATTGCGATGAGCAGATAAGCAAGGCAATCCTTGGGCAGACCCTCACATCCGACAGCGGAGGGGGTTCCTATGCACAGTCCAAGACCCATGATGAGGTCAGGCATGACCTGACGGTGGCGGATGCGAAAGCCTTGGCGGTGACTATCCGCCGGGACATCATCAGACCGCTTGTGGAGTTCAACTATGGGACGGATGCAAACATCCCCTTCTTTGGCTTTGACTGCCATGAGGTGGAAGACCAGAAGGAAGTCGTTGAGATATACCGGACACTTGCCTGTGACATGGGGCTTGAGATACCCAAGAGCCATATATACAAAAAATTCAACATACCCAAGCCGGAAGATGGCGAGGAGGTGTTGAGACCGCCGCAGGCGGCGGTGGCGGAACAGCCGCCAATGGAAACAGCCGAGGAGCTGAAGCTGAAGCAGGAGGAAGGGCAGAAGGAGCAGAGACAGGTGGATGCAATCGTGTCCGTAGCCAACAAGCAGGCAGAGGGCATCTTCCGAGAAATGGTAAAGCCCATCTTCCGGCTGATTGACAGGGCGGAGGACATGGATGAGCTGCAAAAGGTTCTGAAGGATGAGAAGGGGCTCCGGGAACTGTATCAGGAAATGGAGAGCCCGGAGCTTGAAGACCTGATACAGCAGGGCATCTACCTGTCCCACCTGATAGGGAGGTCAATGGACTGATGGATGTATTGTATGGACTGGCAAAGGATTTTGTCTTCAGGGAGGCGGTGGCTTTCCTGAAGGGGAAGAGGGCACTGACAAGTGAAGAGTACAGGCTGCTGGATGGCGAGAGCCGGGCAAAGGCTTTCACCGTGTCAGGCTATACAAGCCTTGGAGTCCTTCAGGAGTTCCTTGACTGCCTGACGAAGGCAGCCGAGGAGGGAACCACCAAGGAGCAGTTCCGGGAGGACATGAACCGCTTCCTTGAGGAGCATGGGTATGAGGGCATCAACCCGTGGAAGAGTGACAACATCTTCCGGACGAACATGCAGACAGCCCTCAATGCAGGACACTATAAAAGCATGACGGACGAGACAACCATGAAGATGAGACCGTATTGGAGGTACCGGACAGCCGGGGACGGTCATGTGAGGGAGTCACATGCAGTCATGGAAGGCAGGGTGTACCGGGCAGATGACCCCATATGGGATATATGGTACCCACCAAACGGGTTCCGGTGCCGCTGCATGGTGGTGAGCCTGACCAAGAAACAGGTGGAAAGGATGGGATTGCATGTTGAGACAGATGCACCGTTTGACATTGACTACTCTACGGGGGAGATACTCCCGAAGTTCCCGGACAAGGGCTTCTCCAACAACCCGGCAAAGAGCGTATGGAAGCCCGACATGACAGGCATCTCCCCGGAACTTAGGAAACTGTTCCGGGAGAGGAAGCAGCCTGAAGGCGGAGAAGCGGACTAGGAGGCTTTCTAAGGGGCAGATTGTGTCATGGTGGGGGAAATTACGCCTAAAAGTTTAAAGGGGCGTTATAACGCGATATAACGCTATCAGAACGCAAAGGAAAGAGGTGGCAAGGCATGGCAAAGCTGATAGCATGTGCCGGACAGGGCGTGGAGCTCTCCGGCGTGCCTACAGAAATCAAAATACTCCCCCTTGGGAGGGTTCATTCCCAAAAGGGGGACTTCACTGTGGATGATGAGAGCTTTGAGCTCATCCGGAAACAGTTCAAGGACAGGAAGCTTGACCTTGTGATTGACTATGAGCACCAAACACTGTCAGATGTGCAGGCTCCTGCAGGCGGATGGATAAAAGACCTCTACAAAGGGGAGGATGCCATCATTGCCAAGGTGGAGTGGACAGCAAGAGCCGCCGAGTATCTGAAGAATAAGGAGTACAGATACCTCTCCCCGGTGGTTTTGGTTCGGAAGAGAGACCAAAAGGCGGCGGCAATACACTCTGTCGCACTGACAAACACGCCTGCTATTGATGGGATGTTCGCACTGGTGAACTCCCTTGACATAGAGGACATATCAGAAGGAGGAAATATCATGGACTTAAAAGAACTTGCAAAGGCATTAGGGCTTCCGGAGACCGCAACGGAAGAGGAAATCAGGAAGGCGGTGGAGGATGCTGCAAAAGCGGCGGAGAAGCTCAAGGAGATGGACGGAAAGAAGCCGGGAGAGGGAGAAGGGAAGCTGGGGGACGGGGAACCGAAGCCGGAAGGGGCTGACATGGTGGCGAACAGCACCATCCTCTCCATGCTTGGTCTGAAGGCGGATGCCAAGACCGAGGATGTGGCGGCTTCCATCATGGCACTCCGGGCAGGAACGCCGGACACGCAGGCGGAGCTCCTTGCACTCAAGCAGAGGATGCAGGAAAGGGATGCGGATGAGGCGGTAGGGATGGCACTGAAGGCAGGGAAAATCACAGCGGCACAGTCCGAGTGGGCAAAGTCCTATGCACTGAAGGACATGGAGGGCTTCAAGGGCTTTGTGGACAAGGCTCCGGTGGTGGTTCCGCAGGGCAGGCTTGACCTGAAGGATGCCCCGGCAGCATCCGGCTCTGATGAGGTGGATGTAGCCATCCTGAAGAACATGGGAGTATCCATGGAAGATGTAAAGAAATACAGTAAAAAGGAGGACTAAGAGATGGACAGGACAGGAAACGAGAGAACCGGGAACCGGATGCTCAACATCCCGGTGAAGGGCGGAGCAGAGCTGGCAGAGGCAACCATGGCAGCCATCAATGGGGATGGGTATGCAGCCCCGGCATCCGCTTCCGCCGGGCTCCGGGTCGCAGGATGCGTACAGCGGTATTGTGACAACCGCAACGGGGCAGACGGGGAGCAGGTGGTCAGCGTGAAGCGTGGGACATTCGTGTGGGGCAATGACGGAACCATCAAGGAGACCGACATCCTGAAGCCCTGCTATGTCAAGGATGAGCGGACAGTGACCATCACAGCGGAAGGCTCAAGCATGGCAGGCATCATCTTGGAGGTGGCGGATGACGGAGTGACCGTGGACATGACACAGGCAGGAGCCGGAGAGTAAGAAGGAGGAAATGACACATGATTGTTAATCAGGCGAATTTACACGGGCTGTCCGTGGGGTATTCCACAGCTTTCAACAAGAGCTTTGACACCACGCAGTCCAATTATCAGAAGGTTGCAACCGTGGTACCGAGCACCACGGGGGAGCAGGACTACAAGTGGCTTGGACAGATGCCGGGCATGAGGGAGTGGACTGGCGAGAGGGAGATACAGGCTCTTGCAGCGTATGACTACCTCATCAAGAACAAAAAGTTTGAGATGACCATAGGCGTTCCGAGGGATGACATTGAGGATGACAAGTACGGGGTATACACTCCGCTCTTCTCCAACATGGGGGAAGCTGCTGCCCTGCATCCGGATGAGCTTGTCTTTGGTGCAATGATGAGCGGCTTCACGGAGAAGTGCTATGACGGGCTCTCATTCTTCCATACAGCCCATAAAGTAGGCAATGATACCTACAGTAACCGGAGCAACAAGAAGCTGACAAGGGAGTCCTACATGGAGGCAAGGAGCTCCATTATGAGCATCAAGGGGGACAAGGGCAAGAGCCTGAAGCTTGTGCCTGACCTCTTGGTAGTGCCCCCGGCATTGGAGGAGAAAGCCCGGCTCATCTTGGAGGCTGACCAGATTGAAGGCACCACCAACGTGCTGAAGGGGACAGCAAAGCTCCATGTGGAGCCTGCCCTTGCAGAGCACCCGGAGTATTGGTTCCTTCTGTGTACCAACCGCTTCCTCAAGCCCTTCATCTATCAGCTCCGGAAGAAAATCAAGTTTGTGTCCCTGACAAAGGACACGGATGAGAACGTCTTCCTGTTGGATGAGTTCCTGTACGGGGCAGACGGGAGAAGCAATGTAGGATATGGCTTTTGGCAGATGGCATTTGGCTCCACCGGGGAGGCAGAGCCGCAGGCACAGGGATAGAGGGTAGGTGATGGGAATGTACTGTACCGTGGAAGAGGTTCTTGAAATGATAAAGGGTGACATGATGAATGTCATCATTGGAGATGAGTACATAGAGGATGAGCAGGAACGGACGGAGAAGATTGCAACGCTCTGTGAAGCTGCCATATCAGATGCTTGTGCCGAGATTGACGGGTACCTTGCCAAGCGGTACAGCGTTCCCTTCAGAAAGACACCCAAGGTCATCAGCAAGTTTGCAAAGGACATATCCGTATATAACCTTGTGTCAAGGACAGGCATAGACGAGAGTGAACGGGAGAAGACCTTCCTGAACCGATACAATGCAGCCATCAAGTTCCTGCTTGATGTCGCAAAGGGCATCATAGACATAGGCATTGATGAGAAATCAGGAAGCAGCGAAGCAGCCAATGGCTTCAAAATGAAGTCTTCAGGTCGGGTATTCTCAAGGGACAGTATGAGAGGATGGTGATGGGATGTCATCAATCAGGGCAGAGCTGTCCGGTGACACTGATGAACTGCTCCAACGCCTGAACCGATTGGGAAACCTTGAGACCCGTGGGGTTCTGAACTCCATAGCGGAAGGGCTTAGGACTTCCACCGTGGAACGCTTCACGGAGGAGAAGTCCCCGGAAGGGAAACCGTGGAAGACCTCCATCCGGGCGAGGGAGGAAGGCGGCAAGACGCTCACCAAGACCACGCAGCTCAAGACGAGCATCCGGTCAGAAGTGAGTGAGAGTGGATTTGCAGTAGGCACCAATGACATCAGGGCAGCCACACACCAATTTGGTGATGAGCGGACAATAAGAGCAAAGAACAAAAAATACCTCACATTCAAGATTGGCGGACAGTGGAAGAAGGCAGCCTCTGTCAAAGTAAGCATACCACCGAGACCGTTCTTGGGTGTCAGCGAGCAGGACGAGCAGGACATCAAGGATGCCTTGGAGGAGATTTTTGAGGAGTAGGACATGGTAAAGGAGAGGAACTACATAGTAGAAACGCTGAAGAGCTCCGGCATCAAGAGTCAGGTCTACACCAATATGAAAAAGCTGAAGCAGGGGAACGAAGTCCACGTTGGTGCAGTATTGCGAAACGGTGAGACATTCACACGCTCCGGCTCAAAAAGAAAATTCGTAGACCAAGAGGGGCGGCGGAAGCGTAGGGTCAAGCTGTGGGACAGGAACACATCACTCCATGTAGTGATAGCTGACACATCCGAGGAGAAGGTGGAGGAAATCCTTGAAGAGTTTCTCCGGAACCTGAAGAAGGGGATAGATGTGGACGGGAACTGGGTCAATATCGTGGTCGGTGAGGCGGACTGGGTAGAAGAGGGTGACAGCATCCTGAAGGCTAAAGTGGCGGTACAGTTCGACATCACTTTTGAAGGCGGTATTTATGAGGATAGAGACATCAAGCCAATGGACATATTGGCTCTGTCGGATAAGGAGGAATAATCATGGCAGAAACAAGACAGGCTGCATCCCTGAAAAGCATTGAGGAGCTCAAGCAGAAGCTTGGCGTACCGGATGCAGTATTTGAAGGAACGAAGGCAGCCAACGGATGGAAGAGCGGAAGACAGGTGGATGAGCAGGAGTTCAAGGAAGCCTGTGAAGCCTTCCGGAAAGCCCCGGTCAACGGGAGCATGGAAGACAAGGAGGCGAAAGGATAATGTACGGAGATGTAAATGTAAAAGTCGAAGATGGCAACCTTGGGCGTAGCAGCTCAACGGGTACCGGGACACATATCAAGATAGGCATTTCCAATGTGGAAAGCAAGGCACCCATCCTGATTAGCGGCACAATGAACGCCAAGAAAATCAAGGAGAAGGTGGGGAAGACTCCGCTTGCTGATGCCTGCATTGATGCGGTGGAGTGGGGTGCATCCTCCACCTACTGCATCCCGGTGAAGGCAGGGACAGCCGGAACGGTGGGAGAAATCAAGGAGGAAAAGAAGGGATACGGCAGCTTTGAGGTAAAAGGGAGCCCCAACAACGCCTATGACATTGTGGTCGAGGTCATGGATGCCGGGGAGTGCAATGAGGGAAGCTTCAGGTATTCCTTGGACGGTGGCAACACCTTCACGGAAGAGATGACCATACCTGTCACAGGGGAGGCGGAACTGGAAGCCACCGGGCTCAATGTGAAGTTTACGGATGCGGAAGGCGGTGACAGCTTCAAGGAGGGAGACCGCTTCACGTTCTCCACAACCTCCCCGGCTATGAGCAATGAGGCGGTCATCAATGCGGTGGAGAGCCTCATCAACAGCCCCATTGTGTTTGAGTTCGTCCATATCGTGGGGGTATCCGCCAAGGCTCTGTGGGCTTCCCTGTGTACGCTTGCCAATGACTTCCTGACGAAGTACAAGAGACCCCTGTATTTTGTCTGTGAGGCAAGGGGGAAGAGGGCGGATGAGAGCCTTGAGGAGTATGTGAACGCCATGCTTGAGGAGCGGAAGGGCATTAACAACATGTATATACAGGTCGTGTGCAGCAACTCCCGGTATCAGCGGATGGATGGAAGGGTGCAGGACATCAACAATGCAGGCATTGTGACAGGTCTCTATGGCAGAGCCAAGGAGTCACAGAGCATTGGGGAGGTGAAGAGCTTCCCTATCTCTGAAGCCAAGGTGCAGAAGCTCCTCCCTGAAGGGATTGAGGACTATATTGAGACCTTGGATGCGGCAAAGTTCGTGACCATCCGGCAGTACATTGGCAAGGAGGACTTCTATGTGACCTCTGCAAACATGATGTCACCGGAGGGAAGCGACTATGCCTATGCTGAAGATGTCCGGGTATCAAACAGGCTTGTGAGGGCGGTCAGGGCGGAGGCTCTCAATGAGCTTCAGGTGGAGGTTGACCCCGGAGACCTTGAGACGAGCATCACCAACATTCAGGAGCAGCTCAACACCCCTGTGGAGGATGCCATCCGGGACAAGATTATCAGCTCCGGCTCCGTGGCAATCGACACGGAGAACCTCAACATCCTTGTGGATGAGAGCCTTGACATCCGGATAACTTATGTACCTATGGGGCATGTGAGGGAGATGAACCTGACCTTTGCAGTAGAGAACCCCTATGCAGCATCTTAGGAAGGAGGTAGAGATACATGGCAAATAAGCAGCTAATCAATGGAAAAGTGTATGACTGGTCAAGCGTGACAATCACAGCTTCCGGCATGGAGAACATGGAGCCCATGGAAATCTCCTATGATGACGAGCAGGAGAGCGAGCCTATCTATGGCAAGGGCGGGAAAATCAGGGGATACGGTACCGGAAACCAGAAGAACTCCGTCAAGCTGTCCCTGCTCCGTGAAGACTTCAATGAGATGTGCAGGGTCATCCAGTCCAAGGGATACAAGAACTTCTACAAATACGTCATCCCGAAGATTGTAGTGAACTATGCAGACGAAGGGGCGGCAACCTGTACGGATGTCCTGACCAAGATTGTGCTGTCAAAGCGTAGCTTCAAGGCGGCACAGGGAGACAAGTCCATGAAGGTAGACCTTGACGGTATCGCAATGGGCGGCATCAAAATCAACGGTCTTGAAGCGTAACTGATAACAGAATAAATGACAAAAATGGAGGTATGAACATGAACGAAGCAAGAGAACAGGAGCTCATCAGAGCAGCAAAAGAGAATGAAGCGGCAAAGGCGGCAGATGTGGAGAGCCTGAAGGAAAAGTATTCCGGGACGGATGAGAAAATCTACACGGTGACAACAACGGTACAGGTGGATGATGACACGGAGGAGGAGTTCTCCTACCTGTTCAGGAAACCGAAGCCGGCATCCTATGACCGATATGTGAAGACCATCTCCAACTCCGTGACAAAAGCATCCAAGAGCTTTGTCTTTGACAACATCATTGAGGATCAGAAGGATGAGCTCAAGAAGACCGTGGAGGAATACCCGGCAATCACTATCAGCCTTGCGGACAAGCTGCTCCGTATGCTTGGGCTTGCGGACACTACATCCGTAAAAAAGCTGTAGAGGATGCCAAGGAGCGGTTCAAGAGCAGCTTTGTGAGCTATGGGAAGATGGTCATATACACCTACCTTCCCAAGGAACTGCTTCCGGAAAGCTTTGAAGACCTGACCTTTGATGAGTTCTTTTCCCTGTATG
This sequence comes from Petralouisia muris, assembly GCF_004793545.1. Lineage (GTDB taxonomy): Bacteria > Bacillota > Clostridia > Lachnospirales > Lachnospiraceae > Petralouisia > Petralouisia muris. The sequence goes on from NZ_SRYA01000072.1 coordinate 12,850, forward strand.
GTCAAGCGGACTGTGCAAGGGACATGAGGATTGAGGACATTGAGGCAGGGGTAGCAAAAGGGATAGCGGACAATTTTGGAGACGAATAAAACAAGCCCCACAGCCGGAAACTGTGGGACCCACGCACACCTCTATGAACTTCTGAAGATAAGTATACCACAAATTGGGAAAAAAGCAACAAGGAGGTGGCTGCATGGGTATGGAGTCTGTATACAAATTGTCTGTCATCCTGAACATGGTAGATAACCTGTCCGGTCAGATGGGCGGAGTCGGCAACAATGTGTCAGGCGTTATAGGCAGGCTCAATTCAGCCTTTGGAACCATGCAGAAGGCAGGGGCGGCAATGGCAGGGGTAGGGGCAGGCATCACCGGGCTCTGCATGAAGACGGTCACAGCTACCTTTGACACACAGAACGCACTAGGGGAGCTCTCATCCCTTGGAGTGAAAGACCTCAAAGCGGTAGAGGATGCGGCAAAGAGCTTCTCTGACACATGGGCAGGCACAAGCAAAGCGGACTTTATAACGGCATCCTATGACATAAAATCAGGTATAGCATCCCTGACGGATGAAGGCGTGGCAGAGTTCACGAAACTTGCAGCCCTGACGGGAAAAGCCACAAAATCGACAACGGAAGAGATGGGCTCACTGTTTGCTACAGGGTACGGTATCTATAAAGGTTTTTATGATGATATGTCAGACCTAGAGTTCGGTGAGATGTTCTCCGCCGGGATAGCTACAGCAGTAAAGAATTATAAGACATCCGGCTCCGAGATGGCAAGTGCCATATCAGCACTTGGAGCCACAGCCACAAATGCCAATGTCCCACTTGAGGAGCAGCTTGCCATCATGGGACAGCTTCAGACCACAATGTCCGGCTCTGAAGCGGCAACAAAGTACAAGTCATTCCTCAATCAGGCATCGAGTGCCGGGGAGAAGCTTGGGCTGACCTTCCTTGACACCAACAACCAGCTCCTGTCCATGCCGGAGATACTGACGGAGCTGAAGGGCAAATATGGGGATACCATAGATGCGGTAGAGAAGAGGGAGCTGAAGGAAGCCTTTGGAACGGATGAGGCAGTTGCCCTCATAGACCTGTTATACAACAATGTGGAGACACTGGACTCCGGGATACAGGACTTGCAGGGGAGCATGAAGAGCGGCATCTCCGTGACGGAGGAGATGGCGGAAGCCATCAACAACACGCCGGAGCAGAAGTTCCAAGTGCTGAAACAGCAGATACATAACAACGTAGAGGAACTTGGCAACGGGCTCCTTCCGGCAGTCAACAACACCATGGACAAGGTGAGCGGACTGATAAAGAAGGGCTCCGAGTGGATAAGCAACAATCAGGAGACAGTGCAGAGCATAATGAACATAGCCCTGAAGCTTGGCGTATTCCTTGCGATAGCAGGAAGCGTGATGGGCGTGGTCGGGAGCATGGGGAAGCTCTTCCTGTCAGCAAAGAACGCCATAGGGCTTGTGAAGACCGCTGTATTGGGAATGAACACAGCCTTCCTTGCATCCCCCATCACATGGGTGATAGTCGGGATAGTGGCACTTGTAGCCGCCTTTGTTGTCCTATGGAACAAGTCAGAAGCCTTTCGGAATTTTTGGAAGGGGCTGTTTGAACAGGTAAAGTCAGCAGTCATGCAGGCGTGGTCATCTATACAGCCTGCCTTGCAAAACCTAGGCGGCAAGCTCAAGGAACTATGGCAGGCGGTACAGCCAATCATACAGATACTTGAAAAAGTGGGGGCAGTTGTCCTGGTAGTGCTAGGTTCCACGTTTGCCGGAGCCATACAGGGAGCCTTGTCCGCACTGACACCGCTGATAGATGCCTTTTCAAGTTTCGTATCTTTTGTCACCAACGTGGTGAACGCTGTAGTTGCCCTGTTCAAGGGCGATTTTTCGGGGGCTATGGACTTTGCCTCCGCCGCTGTCGGTGACTTTAAAAATTTCATAGAAAATGGGTTCAACGCTATCCTCTCTTTTATAGGCGGATTTGCTTCAGGCTTCCTTGATGCAATAGGCGGAGCCTTTTCCGCCATAGGCATTGATGCAAGCGAGACCATAACGAAGATGAAGGACACCGTGAAAAACGGGCTTGAGGCAGTCAAGGGCTTCTTTGGGAATATCTTGGGAGCGGCATCCGACACCGTGAAGGAAAAGCTTGGGAACATGAAGGCAGCCTATGAGGAACATGGCGGAGGCATCAAAGGCGTAGCGGCGGCAGCAATAGAGGGGGTGAAGGGATATTACACAGCAGGCTTCACATTCATTGACAACCTGACGGGCGGAAAGCTCACGGACATCAAGAACAAGTTCAGTGAGAAGATGTCTGGGGTGGCAAATGCGGTGTCAACCGGGATGTCGGCGGCAAAGAACTATGCAAGCACACAGCTCTCCAACATGCAGGCGGCATATCAGGCGAGCGGCGGAGGCATCAAGGGGATAGTATCCGCAACCATGACGGGGGTACAGGGCACCTTCAGTGCAGCCTATTCCGCCATCAACACATTAACAGGCGGAAGGCTTGAGAGCATACGCTCCACCATAGCATCCAAGATACAGGCGGCGAAAGACACGGTATCATCCGTCTTAGACGGTATCAAGTCGGCATTTTCCCCAAAGCTTGAGGCTGCAAGGTCGGTAGTATCCGGTGCGATTGAGAGAATAAAAGGAGTCTTCAATTTCTCATGGAAGCTCCCGGACTTAAAGCTGCCACACATCAGCGTGAGCGGCGGAGAGGCACCTTTTGGCATTGCAGGAAAGGGCTCACTGCCTAAGTTCTCCATCCAGTGGTACAGGGATGGCGGCATCCTGACCGGGGCAACCATCTTTGGAGCCATGGGCGGAAGCCTTTTGGGAGGGGGAGAAGCCGGAGCTGAAGCGGTGCTGCCATTGTCAGAACTGTGGAAGCAGATGAGCGAGGTTGTCAGGGGCGTGGTCAAAGGCGAGAATGAAGAAAACGGTGACAGCGTACAGCAGACCGGGGCGAACATCACAAGTGCCCTGACATCAAAGGCTGCATCAGTACGCAAGGAAAAGGAAAGCAGCACAACAACCAAGGAGACACACACAACCGAGAGATGGGGCAGGGAAGGCGGCACAACCATCCATCAGATAAGCTTCACGGTAGACATCAGCAAGATTAAGGACTTGCCGCTGCTGTACAAGCTGATAGACGAGCTGAAGGATGCACAGAACCGGACGGACAGCCCCTCCCCGGCAGCCACATAAGGAGGTGAGGCGGTATGCTGTATGTACAGGACAAAGTGGTGAAGCTTGGCGGCGTATACCTGAAAGGTCAGGTCACAAGCGTGGAAGTGCAGGAGGCAGGGAGCGTGTATGTGGCACAGGATGAAAAGGGCAGGTTCAAAAAGTCACAGCCTGTAGGCTATGAAAATGCCAAGGTGATGATAGACATACTGCTTGAGGATACCAAGAAAGCCACGACATTAGAGCAGCTCACGGAGATGCAGATGCTCTTCAAGGTGTATGGTCAGAACAAGCCCAAACTGCTCACTATCGTCAATGAGGACTGTACAGCCCGTGGCATATCGAGCGTTTATTTTAAAAACCTAACCTCCAAGAAGGTCATATCAGAGAGCAAACGGATAGCCTCCTTGGAGCTGTGGGCTCCTGCCATAGCTGGGATTAAGATAAAGAAGAAAAGGAGCAAGAAGAAAACTAAGAAAAAGAACAGCGAGAAGGCAAAGAGTAAAAAATTAAAAAGCAAAAGCCCGGCAAAGGACAGCCGGAGCACGCTGAAAGAAAAGAGGATAGCAAAGAAGATTGTAAGTAGGAGGAGGTAACTGGCTTTGGAGACCAGGAAGCTAATATCCCCGGAATTTAGGGTAACGGTAGGGGAATATGAGGTGACGGATGGGATAGAGGTTGAGTGCTTCTCAAGCAAGGAGTCACACATGGACTGGTGCCGGGTGGAGCTGTCCCCACAGCTTCAGGGAGCCCTGAAGTTCAAGGACATGGATGAGGCAAGCGTGGAGCTTGGCTATGAGGATGACTTTGACAGCCTGATTGAGGGGTATGTCAGATGCGGCGACACGGATTACTGGAAAGAGATAATGATAAAAGATGAGATGATGAAGCTTGATAGAGTGACCATCAAGGCATCCTTTGTGGACTGTGAGCCACAGGATGTCATCCGGTATGTGCTGACCTGTGCAGGGATTGAGGACTATATGCTATCTGATGAGAACTATGGGAAGAAATCCCTTTTTGTCATAGACAGGAAGAGCGGCATCAACACTATAGCAGAGGTCAACAGCTCATGGGGCATCAAAAACTCGTTCTTCTTCCAGAAGAAGGTGTTCTATTGGGGAACCAAGGAAGAACAGGAGGAGATGTATGTCATTGAAGAGGGGGAGACTATCCTGTCCTTGAATAAGTATGGAAACTTTTGGGAGGCGGAGACAATAGCCATTCCTTGGATACACCACAGCCAAGAGGTTGAGGTGCAGCACAGCAAATACAGCGGCATTGTGACAGTGGAGAAGACCATAGTGAGGAGCGACGATACTGGGGCGGTACACATGTACATCTATTTTGCAGGAGGTGAGAATGATGTCTGACATGATGAAGGTGTTTGTGGGGCAGGAGCTTGGCCATCAGATAAAAGAGAATTATCCGCACATGCAGTATCCTCCATGCTTGTATGCAAAAGTGGTAGGAGTGAAAAAGAAAGGGGAGGAACTGTATGAAGCAACGATCAAAATACTTGGCAAAAACAGGCAGCCGGATAGCCGCTTCCCGGAAGTCCCGAATGTGGCAACGGACATACCTGTCCGGAAGAATGAGGTTGTGGCAATCGTGCTTATGTATGGGGAGTGCAAGCCTTATATCATAGGGAGGTGCTTCTGATGCAGTTAACAGGTGCAAATGACATTGACATCATGCTTGATGAGGATGGTCAGCCTGTGTCAGATGGGAGAGGGGACACATCCCTTGTGTCGGATGATGAATGTTGGTTGCAAGACATCAGGAATGAGGCGGTGACGGAAGAGGGCGAGCTCTTCTATGAGGACGAGGAGGGGGATGCAAGCTATGGGTGGAGCCTGCTTGACTTCATGCAGGGGGAATATGATGACTTCACACAGATGGAAATACAGCAGCGTATCCGTTCCAAACTGTCCAAGAGGGACTATATTGATGCCGGGAGCATACAGACAGAGGTGGACTTTGATGGTCACTTATACCATGTCAGGGTAGCCTTCCGGAAGAATGACAGCAGCAAGGAGTACAGCATTGACATTGAGAGCAATGGCGTGGAGGTGATTGTGGAATGATAGATGAACGCATCATGGAGAAGATTATCCCCATCCCGGATGAAGACGAGGAGATGGAAAAGGTGCAGGAAGAGCTTGAAGATGAAGGCTTCCCTATAACAAACTTTAAAAAGGGCGGCATCTTTTACCATCTTTGCCGCATGTTAGTGACCATATACATAGAACTGAAGGAGCTTGCCCGTGTCATAGTCAATAGCTGCTTCATCAGACATGCTGAAGAGGACTGGCTCATGATTAAGGCGGCAGACTATTCCAAGCAGCAGAAGGAGGCGAAAGCGGCAAAGGGCTATGTGACTATATACCGGAGTGAGTATAACAATGCCCTTCAAGTGATGAAAGGACACTGCTTTAAAACGGAACCGGATGCCGGAGGCAAGGAACTGAAGTTCTACTGCTGTGAAAACACGGTCATTGATGCCGGGGAGCCTGTAGGCAGGGTTCTTGTGGAGGCAGAGGAACCAGGAACCTTTTACAACATAGCACCGGGAAGGATAACCATATCCATGATATATCTTGACGGTATGGATTATGTGACAAATGAGAAGGGCTGGCTCTTTGAAGAAGGAGCAGAGGAGGAAGACCTTGAAGACCTTCGGGACAGGTGCATGAGCTCATGGGCGGAACTGGCAACAAGAACCATTGAGGAGAAGCTCCGGAACGCTGCAAAGTCTGTCCCTGGCGTACTGGATGCGCGGATAGATGCACAGCACCCAAGGGGGCAGGGCACGGTGGATGTGATTGTTACGGGAGCAGCCGGTGAAGCATCTCCGGAGCTCGTGCGGAAGGTCGGGGATGCCATTGAGCCACTTAAGGGCAACTATGAGGATTACCTTGTGAAATCCAGTGAGGTAATGCGGCAGGCATTTGAGCTTGTAGTGTACCTTGCAGAGGATGCGGCAACGGATGGCGTGGATGAACAGGCGGGGAAACTCATCAAGGAGATGATGGCACTGACACGGAAAGAGATGAACACTCTATACAGGGACAGCATCATCCAAGTGCTTAGTACCAAGATTGACAATTACAGGAAGACGGACATTTTGCAGCCATCAGGGGATATGCTGCTTGGACAGAATAAAGTCATCATGGCAGGGGACATCAATGTGACTGTCAGGAACGTGGCACAGAGCGCAAGTGGGAAGGGGTGATGCCGCTATGATAGAGAATTTTATTGAATACATGTGGTATCTGCTCACTACACCGTTGAAGAAGCTTAAGAAAGCTCTGAATAAGTGGTACATCCTCTGCAAAGTGTTTGGCAGAAGGTTTGATGAAGTAAAAGAGGATATTCTCCGGGCAAGGGATGAGGGCATGGTTGCCACATGCAGTCATGAGATGCTTTCGGTACATGGGGCGGACAGGAGGCTGACCAGGTATGAAGGTGAGTCTGCAGAGAACTACCGCTCAAGAATAGCCATGTATGATGAGCTTTGCAAGCTTGGGGGCACCAATGAGGGAGTTCTTCTTGCGGTGAAAACATTAGGATTTGAAGATGTGGAGATAAAAACTGCAAGAGAGTTAAAGGGTGACACAGAAAGATGGGCAGAATTTTATGCCCTGATTAGAATGGATATGGGATGGGCTTACAATATTTCGTTTAATATTCTCAAAAAGAATGTAAGGGCTTGGAAGGAGGTGGGGGCAAAAGATAACTATCAATTTATTCTTCAATCGAAGGAACAGACAGGAAAGGCAAACGATATCTGTAGGATAGCAGAGATTTGGTCAATGCAAAACGAGAACCGTCCAGAAAATAAATTCGTTTTCCAGATGGAGGCAAGGAATATTGCAGATACGGAACTTACTGTGGAGATCAAGAATAACCTCTGGCATTTGGACGGCGCATTTCGGCTGGATGGAGGAAAGCTGCTGAATGCATATGAATTAAAGGAGAAAGCGTAAAATGAAAAGCATAATAACTTCAATAGCAAGAAAGAAAATGGCGCAGACAAGAAAGGGGGAAATTTCCCTGCCTACAGTCGCAGGAATCGCCATAGGAGACGGAGCGGAAAATGAAGATGGGATCTTAATAGAATTGACGTTGGAAGAACTATCTTTAAAGAATGAGTTGCTCCGGCGGGAATATTGCAGGTGTGAAAAGGTGACCGATACATGTTACCGTTACCGAATGGAACTGGGGGAGGATGAATTGGCAGGAAAAAAGATAAATGAGGCGGCTCTGTATGATGCGGATGGCGATTTACTGGCAATCCGGGTTTTTGCGGGGAAAATGAAAGATGCGGATATGGAAATGGCATTTGAATATGATGACAAATTTTGAAGAAGGAGGCATCAGTATGGCAAATTTTGAGATTCCAGAAAATCCAAAGTATACAGAAGAAATCCGGAAGTTTGACATTACGGATTCGGCCCATGCGGAATTATTCAATGGGGTAATCCAGGCATTAATTAACAATGAAACGTTTTTAAAAAAAATACAGGAGAAGCACGCAGATGACACTGAAGAACAGTTTCAGCAGCAGTACGAGCAGCTTACAGGATACACTGACACAAAGATAGGGCAGCTGATAAACGGAGCCCCGGTAACACTGGATACCATAAAAGAGGTTGCAGACGCCATTCTTGAGAATGAGACGATTATAGAAGCTCTGAATGAGGCAATCGGAAAAAAACTCAATAAGGATGGGGACATCTCTGACGCTACAGTGGCATTTACTAGCGAAGATACCGATGAAAGCCCAACATTGTGGAAAGACATAGGAAGAATTGTTAGTGGGAAGTTAAAAGAGATACTAAATCGGGTATCTATTATGTCTAATAATTTGAAATATCTGCGTAAATTGTATGGGACAACAGATGTATCCAAGATTGCAGACGGTACATTGACAGGGATAGTTAATTCACTAAACACCGATAAAGTGGCTAGGGAATGGAAGCAGTCTACAATTTCCTTTATGGATTGCACAAATCCGCCCACAGATATGGGAATCGAAGGGTTTCTTGATAAGAAGGTCATTCCGGAAGCATTTAAGGAAGTACCAATAGGTTATGCATTTAAAAATATTGTGTCAAGTAATCAGGGGCCGGCATATTGTGCTTTGGTGCTCTCCCACGCTTCTGGCATGTGTGGCGGCATTGTATTCGGGTATGATACGTATAAATTTACACAATTTTTATATAACAGAAACAGCGGATACCATGGCATAAGATTTCTTTAAATAGGATTATTAGCCGGAAGATCCAGTTCAGCAAGAAGTTTCATATTATCAATATTTTCCTGGGTTAATTCCGGTGGGATGGCTTTCCAGTTGCCAGATCCATATGCGCAAAGTGCATCCTCGATGGAACACAGAAAAGCATTTGTTCTGGAATCTCTATCCTGATAAAGCTCTATATATTCAGTGTTAGTTGCTTCATCCCAAATTGCTCTTATTTTTATAAACATATGAACATTTGAAACAGCTATCAAACTTTTAAATGAATGTATGTTATATACGCTTACAAATTGTATTTTCTGGTATTCTGGGCCTGGTGCAAAATAGCCACGTTTAATACTTATCACACATGAGTTATATCCATAGCCCCCTGCTTTGGCTATCCGGTACCATCCTTGTTTAGCAATAACGCCTCTGGCACATGATACATAACCCTTCACGCCTTGAATATCGGTGTTTAGTGAAGAAAGCAGATGAAAGAGGAATGAAGCTGTGTTTGCAATATATTCTTGCATATGGTATATTTTATGCAGGAGTAATCGTGTTACAAGGTGGAAAGCCTCCCTAACTTCACAGAAGAAGGGAGGTGGTGCGGATGGATACATATCAGATTTTGAGCCTGTTATTTTTGGGCGGGAACTTTCTAATCGCACTGCTTGTGTGTAGACGTCACAGATGATACAAGGATATTGAATTGCACCATGATTCTACACGGTTTACACGTTTATAACCTACTCTCGCTCAACGATTCTTCGTATAGCAATTTCCTTAGAATAATGGTATAATATATCATGGAACAGAGATTCCATTAGAATTTGATGCCTGGAGGTGCTATATGCCAGCAATTATTACCAAAATTAAATTGATTAATTATAAAAGATTCAAGAATTATGTCATTGAACCAAAGCCACATATTAATATATTAATAGGCGATAATGAATCCGGGAAAAGCAGCATTCTTCAAGCAATAGATATCGTTGCAAGCGGAAACGTTCATAGAGTTGAAACCATAGGCTTGGATCGTATGATTAATATTGAGGCGGTTCAGGAATTCAATGCCAGTCAAAGAACCTATGATAACTTGCCTAAAATGATCATAGAATTATATCTTAATGGCGAATTCGCCCATGATGTCAATGGCAAGAACAACTCTGATAGGGTCATTTGTGATGGAATCAAGCTTGTATGTGAACCGAATCCCGATTTCCAAAATGAGATAACAGAATCCTTAAAAGATCAGGATAATTATTTTCCATATGACTATTACAAGATTCGTTTCTCGACATTTGCGGATGAAGGATATACCGGCTATAAAAAGAAGTTACGAAGCATTTTGATTGACAGCACTAATATGAATTCGGATTACGCAACGAATGATTTTATAAAGCGTACTTATTTTCAATACACGGAGGATAATGTCAAAGAACGTGCAGTCCATAAAGGTAAATATAGACAGATGCGCGATAACTTTCGGTCATCAAGCCTTCAGGAATTAAATAGCCGGATACCGTCCGGAAAAAGTTATGCATTTGGATTAAAAGCGAGTTCTGCTATGAGCCTCGAAGACAATTTGATGATTTATGAAGACGAAATTGGAATTGATAGTAAAGGAACCGGAAAGCAGGTTTTTATTAAGACTGACTTTGCGCTTGAGCGTTCTGGCACAAATATGGATGCTATCTTAATTGAAGAACCAGAAAATCACTTAAGTCACGTGAATTTACGAAAATTGGTTCAGCGTGTTGCTGATGCTCGGAATGGCCAGTTATTTATTACAACGCATAATAGCTTGATTAGCACTCGCCTGGAATTACAGAATCTTATTATTATGGGTAAAGAAGCTGTTGGTAGTCCAGTATCGCTTCAAAATTTGGATCAGTCAACGGCAAAATATTTTATGAAAGCACCTGTGGCCAATATCGTAGAGTTCGCCACATCGCGTAGGGTAATTTTGGTGGAAGGTCCGTCTGAATATATGTTGTTTGAGAAATTCTATATAACGGAAACTGACCATAAACCGGAACAAGATGGTGTGCACATTATTGACGTGCGTGGGCTAAGTTTCAAAAGGTATTTAGAGATAGCCCGTCTAATCCATAGCAAGGTCGCAGTTGTTACGGATAATG
>NZ_SRYA01000073.1 GCF_004793545.1 Petralouisia muris
AAAAAGGAACCTTTTACAATTCAAATGTAAAAGATTCCTTAAGTTAATGACATTGAGTAAAATCAAGGGTTTGCGGTACTTGGACTTGTAAACTACAACAAATTTACAACAATTTTACAACGCATAATGAAGAATAATGAGCGTTAATGAATAGTTGTACTCATAAATCCAATTCAATATTTTGTACGATAAGGACATTTTTCTAAAAGAAAATTTTAGGGAAGTGTCCTTTTGTTATGGTCAAAAACAAAATAGGAAATGGAGGAAATGAACATGAGTAGTACAGCGTTAGGAGCAGAGAAAGCGATTATTTTTATCAGTGATGCACATGAAAAATTCTACTACGAAAAATTGAAAGAGGTCAGGTATCAGGACGTATACCACAAAGCGCTTGTATATTGTCTTGGTATCAGTGATGACACAAGAAGGAACATTTACTGTATCTATGATTTTAAGACAGGCTGCGTGAAAACGGAGTGCCTACATGAAGGCTGGCAGACCAGCGGGAGCGTGAAAGTAGTCAGGATGGCGTATAACCTTTACTGTAATGGTATGCCTAGTGTCCTTGACTATGATGATGCGGAGGAACAGGTGGACGAGTGCAGACGGTACACAGTGGAGGAACTGTTCTGCTGTGCCTATGCGCCCTATTTTTGGCAGGCGATACAGATACGGTATCCGGAATACCGGGCGTATAACCACAAGCTGTACGCCATGTTCGGAGGACGGGACTGATGTTAAAGGTTAGGCTTATGGGAACAAAGAACGATATTAAGTGGTTCGGGAAGATTTTACAGAGGAACCCGAAAATCGAAGTGACGGAATTTTCCGATATGTTCCCAAACAAAGGGACAAAGAAATATTACAGGACTTATGTGGAAGTCAGGAAAAGCAACGTAAAAGAAAACCAGTAGAAAGCAAAGGAGAATTATCATGTGTAAAATAATCGCAATCGCAAACCAGAAAGGCGGAGTCGGCAAGACCACCACCACAAGCAATTTAGGAATCGGGCTGGCAAAACAGGGTAAGAAAGTGCTTCTGATTGATGCGGACGCACAGGGCAGTCTGACCGCAAGTTTAGGCTTTACAGAGCCGGACAGTCTGGAAGTCACGCTTGCAACCATTATGGGGAACTTAATCAATGACGAGGAAATAGAGCCGGGAGAAGGTATCCTCCACCATGAGGAAGGGATAGACCTTATGCCGGGAAACATTGAATTATCCGGTTTAGAGGTTTCCCTTGTGAATGTCATGAGCCGGGAAACGGTACTCCGGTCATACATAGAGGTTGTCAGGGAGAACTATGATTACATCTTAATTGACTGTATGTCTTCCCTCGGCATGATTACCATAAACGCCTTTGCCAGCGCCGACAGCATTTTGATACCCGTACAGGCGGCATATCTGCCCGTCAAAGGCTTACAGCAGCTTATCAAGACGGTGGGCAAGGTAAAGCGGCAGATTAACCCAAAACTGGAAATAGAGGGGAGTCTGCTTACAATGGTGGACAGCCGGACGAACTATGCAAAGGACATCAGCTCCATGCTGAAGGAAGCCTATGGAAGCCGGGTAAAGATATTTACCAATGTTATTCCCATTTCTGTCCGGGCGGCAGAGATTTCAGCGGAGGGCGTCAGCATTTATAAGCATGATCCAAAGGGGAAAGTGGCGTCAGCCTATGATTCTCTGACAAAGGAGGTGCTTGCAGATGGGCAGTAACGCAAAATCGGGGAGCGCAGCAAAGATTACGCTGGAAAAATTTGATGATTTATTCGGCGGAAGTGCCGCACAGGGAAGCGGGGCGGAGCAGATTATCAATGCGCCGCTGGCAGAGCTTTATACGTTCAAAGACCACCCGTTCCGGGTGGAAGATGATGAGAAGATGGAGGAAACAACAGAGAGTATCCGGCAGTATTGGGTGCTTGTGCCGGGGATTGCAAGACCGAGGGCGGGCGGCGGCTATGAAATCATAGCCGGACACCGCCGCAAACGTGGCTCGGAGCTTGCCGGAAAGACGGAAATGCCTGTGATTGTCCGCAATTACACCGATGATGAAGCCACAATTATCATGGTGGATTCCAATATCCAGCGGGAGGACATCTTGCCAAGCGAAAAGGCGAGAGCCTATAAGATGAAATACGAAGCCATGAAGCATCAGGGGAAGAAGTCAGGGAAGAATACGCTTGATGAAGTAGGGGAAGCTGCCGGGGAGAACGCTAAAAAGGTTCAGCGGTATATCTGGATTTCCCGCCTGTCTGATGAACTCCTTGCTATACCGGGGAGTTGAAGGAGGGCATGAGCCTTGAGGATATTTATACCCAATTTAATATAGACCACCCGGCAGACTTTACTGGGCATTCCCTTTCTGTCAGCGATGTGGTGGTGCTGCATCAGGACGGGGAGAACACAAGCCATTATGTGGATTCCGTTGGTTACAGGGAGATACCGGAGTTTACAAAGGAACTTTCCGTATCAGCGGAAGTCACTGCGGAAAAAGCGGCGGTCATGGAGGAAACAGCAGAAATTTTGGAGGGAGCAGCGGCAGAAAATACAGCGGCGGAGCCGGACGATGACAAGGTTTCTTATTATGTTATTGAGGATTTATCCACATGGGCGGAGAACAGCCCGGAAAAAAGTAAGCTGGGGCGTTTTGACAGCCTTCCGGAAGCGGTGGCGAAATTTACAGAGTACCGGGGAAAGGAAACAGAGGACAAGCCGGATATGGCAAGGGCAACTCTCGGCTTCAATGTCAATGGCAGCGAGTTTGACCTGATCCACGTCCGAAACCATGAAAACTGTCTGTCACTGGATTTTACACACAGCAGGGCGGCAGAGGAAAGCAGCCGCTTCATGGATGATTTGCAGACTTTATATCATGAGGTCGGTTTTGACAAGGTAAGGGTAAACCGGGAGATGTCACCGGAGGAAATCAAGGATTTTGTGAAACAGCGGTTTGAGTATCAGTTAAAGAGCAGCGGTCTTGATGATATTTCCCTCTATATGGACAGGTTTGATACACTTTACGGACAGGGAAAAATGGAACACCTCATGCCGACAGCTAACCAGAAGCGGATCGTGGAAAATGTACCGTTCATGGAGTGGGAAAACCCGTATATAGATACCAGCGTCAGGGAAACGGACAGGACAGAAACAGAGCTTGCCTTCCGGCTTGCAGACCGTTATATCAGTATTCAGGAAGCCAGCGAAGGGTATGACTATACAATTTATGATATGGATTACCGGGAACTGGACGGTGGCGTGTATGACAACCCGGACATAACAATCCGGCAGGCTTTGGACGAGATTGTGACAGACTTGAAAGAGCCGACACATAGGAGTGAACTGGAGGGAAGTATTCGTACCGATGATGAACTGATACCGATTGATTATGATGGATTGATGGAAAAAGCGGAGCAGGCGGCAAAAGAGCATCTTGAGGAACGTATCAGAAACGAAGTGTCGGAAGCTATGGAAAGCAAGGTCATAGCGGATTTTAAAGCCAAAACTGAGGAATTATTTCATGGCATCAACGGGCAGACACAGGAAGATATAGAACTGAATGTTTACGCCTATTTACAGTCCAAGATTGACGAGTATGGAATGGATATACAGCTTGTGGATATTAGCGGTATCCGGGAGCAGGTGCAGAGGTTTAGAGGGAGCTGGTTCTGACCTTGATGTGGTAGTGGAGTACCGGGGCGGGGAAAACGAAGATGCCCTGTTCAACGTCTTTAACGAGGACGGTTTTAAAATCGGCGGCGTTAAGGTAGACATCAATCCCATTACAGAGGGCAAGACAGGGACGCTTGGGGAGTATCTTCCGGGTGTGGAAGCCTATCTTGAGGAGAAACGTGCCGCCATGCAGGAGAAAGGCGCAGAACAGGCACAGGAGGAAAAACGGACGGTTGTAACCCTTACAGTGGCGGAGTGCGGGGAGTTCCACAATTTCGGAGAGTACCATGAGGATATAGCGGGTGTGGAGGAAGCAATCGCCATTTTCAACCGGATACCGCCGGAGAGGATGAACGCTGTCCCAAGCATCGGCATCAATATCCATACAGAGGGGACACAAAGCTATGAGGACACGCAGATGGATATTATATCCGGAAGAATTGCGGACTTGGAGATTCTGGACTATGTGCCGGAGATTACGGACAATCCGAAGGCGGTGGAGGTCATTGCGGAGCTGATCGACAAGCTGCCGGACATCGAGGTGCGTGGTTCTCTGGAAAAGTGGCAGGCGGCTTTCCTTGCTGCGGAGATAGACCAATTATCTTATGATTTTGACACTTACCAGTACAATCATACAGTGGAGGGCAGGGAAGCGCAGATAGCGAACATTACAGAGGACATCAGAAGCGGGAATACCGGGTATCTGAACGATTTTCTCAATGCGCTTATTTCAGACAGTATCAGGGAAGGCATGACGGATATTTTCGGGAAAGGTACGGAGCTTGATGACAGCGAGGGCGTACAGACCGCAAGGAAGGCAAAGGAGCTGTTAGACAAGCTGGCGGAATATAAGCCGCTTGCAAAGATTGAGGAACTGGAAGAATGTAACTATAACGTGATTGATAACGTCCTGAACAATGAGAAACCGAAAGAGGAAAAGCAGACAGGCAGAGTTTCTATAAAGGAAAAGCTGGCGGAGAAAAAGGCGGTTATCGAGCAGAGGGATAAGGCAGAAAGAGAAGTCCCGGAAAAGGGAACAGAGAAAAAATCAGAGAGGGAGATATAGGCTATGGATAAATTTACAGTGGAAGAAATCAATTTGATGTGTGTGTTTGAGGGACAGGACAGAAAAAGCATGATTGCCGATATAAAGAACGTGATTCCCCGCATACAGGACAGCGATATGGTTGAGCTTGCAAGGCAGGTCTTAGGGAAACTGGAAGTCATGAGCGATGAAGAATTTGCAGAGGTGGCACTGGAAGTGGCGGAGTGATTAACGCAAATCTTTTATAGCATTATTCGACATAACGTGCTATAATTCTCTTAGTCAGATTAGAACGAGTAGGGATAGTCTGAGGTTGTCCTTTCTGGAAACGGAAAGGAGGTCGGTATGAAAACACTTGAGATACTTACACTGCTGTTGGTCATTTTCGCAGCATTAACATACTTAGACAACAGAAACAACCGCAAGTAACGGAAAAGGCTATCTTCTACTGCAATAGAGGATAGCCTTTTCCGTTGATTTTTAACGAATTATAAGTTTCCGATTGTACAACCGTTGGACGTTCCAATATCCTTCGGGTTCTAAGATGATTATAAACCAACACTGCGGATTTTGCAAGAGGGTTTAGGAGATAGGGGCGCTTCGGCGCACCTATTTTTTTACGGATTTATAGATTATCTTACATGAAAACGGTCTTGTCTGCAAGAAATTTTTCTGATTTTATAAATAGATAAGAAGGAAAGAGTGGGATTCCGCCGCAGCCGGCATTGTGGGCAGTGTGTATAACTTCCCGTCTTATGGAGCTGTGGGCAACACTGTTTGCAGGATGTGGGAAAGCTGCTTTTGCTTTTCCATATGCTGTGAATAGTGTTGTCCATAGCGGAATGGGGAGTTATGCACACTGTCCACGATGCTTTTTTTGCTTTTAGAGCCTTTTTAGGGCAAGGGATTAACGGGCAGGGTTATTGTTCCGGTCTGGCTGTTCCTGTGCGTTTTTTTGCGGCTCTGTGCGCCCTAAATACTGGTTCAGGTTCTCCAGTTTCCGGTTCAGCGATTTCAGCTCTTTGTCACAGTTTTTGTAAGTGGCGGTCAGTTCCTTCTTCTGTGCGGTCAGCTCCTGATATTCTGCTTTCAGCTTGTCAATATTCAAGCCTTTTAAGGAGATGCCCGCCTGCTCCAGCATATGCCTTGCGCCGCCATAAAGGATGATCTGGCTCTCATGCTTACGGAAATAAGCGTCAGGGTTTTTGGACTTCTTATAGGCGGTATGATACGCTTTATTTGCCTTGTACTGCTCCGCATATTTGATGATTTCCGCAAGGTCTTTGATGCGGTTCTCCAGCTTGCGGACAGTCTGCTTTGCTTCCTTCCCGGTGGCGGCAGTGGTGGCGATTTTCTGTTCCAGTTCTTTTATAGAGCCAGCTTCATTATATGCCTGTGCCGTAATCTTTAAATTCTCTACCGCCGCCCACCTCTGCAGCCCCGGACTGTTCTGAAATTTCTCATCAGAGGTGTCAATCAATCTCTTATCTGCATAATCTCTTTTTGGGATAACTGCCTTCCGTTCCCGTTTCAATTCTATCCGTTCTTTGATGCGCTCCTTTGTATATTCCCTGCCGAGTGACTTCACACTGCCACGCACAAAACGGTCTTTGCCGAGTGGACGAAAAGAGATAAATTTGGAGGGCAGCGTTGATGTCTTTTCTTATCTGCGTTTTCCATGCTGTACCGTTCTTGTCTGACTGCCGTTCATTGTATTTTTTGCCACGTTCTCCACCGGGAATTATGACGGAAAGGTTATGCTCGCTGCACAGATCGTCACTCAATTTTCGGATGCGGTAATAACTTTGCTTGCAGTCATGATATTTATTATGTTCCATGTTGTCGGCGGCACAAAAAATGATGTGGTTATGGACGTGACCTTTATCAATATGGGTGGTGACAACATAAGAAAATTTTCCTTCTAAAACCTTGTCGGCAAGTTCTTTTCCTATCTGGTGCGCTTCGTCAAAACTGACCTCACCGGGAGCAAAAGCCTGTATCAGATGATAGGCTTTATTGGGGCTGTTTTCCCGGCAGTGGTCTAAGGTATATTTGAAGTCAATCGCTGCGGTTTCCGGCGCACAGGCATAGGAAGAAATGTAGATGCTTTCGTCCGTCTTATCCGGGTTGCATATGTAGGCTACCGCTTTATCAACGGTTGCTGTAATAGCATGGATTTTTGTGTATGCCATACCTGTTTCATCAACTCCTTTACTTCGTCCATATCTTCCTGATAGACATGGTTTGTGCTGTTAATTCTTTTTGCAATCTGGTTCAGGCTGGAGCTGATCCGTCCAAGCTCCGTATTGTATTCTCTTAAAAAACTGTAATCCACGTCATAGACATATCCGTATAAAATCAACTTACGCAGGAAAGCTGACTTGCTTTTCATGCCAGACAATTTGAACTTCTCATCTAAGATATACTGCTCCTTGTCATCTAAGTGAAATTCATTTCGGTTGGTGCGGATTCTGTTTGCTATTTTTAACATTCCTTTTCTGTTTTTGGGCATAAAAAAACTGCTGTAACTTGTCCGGTTTACAACAGTCTGGTTTCGAGTCTGTTCAATTGTTTTGGATAGACTTATCCATGTGTTATTGCAGCAAATCTGCGGATAAAGGTCAAGGACTGGCATAGAAAAGACGGAAAGAAAATCAAAGAGGGTTAGGGACGCTTCCCTATGAAAATTTCATCATACGGTCGGCAGGGAAGTATGGGGAATTTTGCCTGTGTGTCCGGACACAGGTAGTGCTTGCTATTCTTGTCTTTCGACACTCCCGGAGGGTGTGTCGGTACTTAACCAGTATCACAAAATAAAATTGTTTTATAGTTCCAAATGTTTAAAATTTTTACTTGAATTTTTAATGTGGATGATGTAAAATAGCAATATGAATTTGGAACAGATATATTCAGAGGACGAGATACGAGTACAAATTTTTAAAGCCTTGGCAGATAAAACACGTTTGGATATTATAAGGATTCTTAGAAACAGGGGTGAAGAAATGAACTGCGGTGAGATTGGAGAATATATTGATATTCCCAAGTCAACAGCATCGTATCATTTTAAGACGTTAAGGGAAGCAGGTCTGACCGCAACAAGAAAAGAATCATTGAACAAATATGTATCGTTAAGGCTGGATATGTTTGATAAGTATCTACCGGGATTTCTTGACACTCTTTGAAAGATATGTGTCAAGAAATTTTTTGAACTAATAGTTCTATAATTCCAAAACTATAAAATAAAATTAGGAGGAATATAAGATGATTATTGATAGTCATGAGCATTTAATGCTGCCCATAGAAATGCAAATTGAAAAACTGAATCAGGCGGGAGTGGATAAAGCTATATTATTTTCGACTGTACCGCACCCGGAGCGAGCAAAAAATCTGGCAGAGTTGCGAGGAGAAATGAACATACTATATAAAGTATTGGCTGGTGCAAATAATAAAGAAGCAAATAGAGAAAGAATGATAAAAAATAATAATGAGCTGGCTATGCAGATGAAAAAATATCCTGAAAGATTTTTCGGTTTTGGTGCAGTGCCTTTGGGTATGAGCGAACCAGAAACTTCTTTATGGATAGAAGAGAATATATTGTCTAATGAATTTAAAGGTATTGGAGAATTTACTCCCGGTTCTGATGAACAGATTAGGCAGCTTGAAGTAATTTTTCAAGCAGTAAATAATTTTAGTAATTTACCAATATGGGTTCATACATTTAATCCTGTCACTATATCAGGCATACACATTTTAATGGAACTTTGTGCAAAATATCCCTTAGTGCCAGTGATTTTTGGACATATGGGTGGATCGAATTGGATAGATGTGATAGATTTTGTAAAAAGCCATAAATACGTGTACTTAGATCTTTCCGCAGCATTTGCTTCAATTGCAACTAGAATAGCTATTTCTGAGTTGCCTGAAAGATGTCTTTACAGTTCAGATGCACCATATGGAGAGCCTTATTTGTACAGGCAACTAATAGAATTTGTTAGTCCTTCACAGGAGGTTGCCAATATGGTATTGGGAAATAATATATTGCAATTGTTGAGTGAATGAAATTAAGGAAGGCTGGTGTTTGTGATGGGCAAAGTAATGATTTTATCTTTTACAGATGATGAGGAAGATATTTATAAGCGGATATTGCAAATCATAAACGGCAGTAAAAATTTTGAACAATGCAGTGCTTTTCAGAATATAAAACTAATTCAAGCTGGAAAATTATGGATAGATTGTATGCAAAGAAGTGTTTGCGTTAATAACATTGAAATTGAACTTACCTATATTGAATTTGAAATTTTATATCTATTAGCTGGCAATCCCGGCAGGGTGTTTAGAAAAGAGCAGATATATGATATTGTTTGGAATGAAGCATATGCTGGTGATTACAATATCGTTATGAGTCATATCCATAATATAAGAGAAAAGATAGAGGATAATCCAAGCAAACCGATTTACATACAGACGGTTTGGGGCGTAGGCTATCGGTTCAATAAAAAATCTAAACAGTGGTTTGTAATGTAAATATTGCAGACTGCTGTTTATTGGTTGGAAGATAGTTTATGAATTATAGCTACCTTTTTGGTAAGTATATACCTGAAAAGTGCGTACTTGTCCTATCTGTGATGAAATGCTATTTTTATCTCAAATAATGGGAAAGGATATGGGATGATGAAAAATATAGAGCTCGGTTCAATCCGTCCGCCGTCAGAAAGTGAAAGTCTGCTTGTCCGGGTAACGAGAGGATGCCATTGGAATAAGTGTTATTTTTGCGGACTATACAAATCTATGAATTTCTCCATGCATCCGATAGAAGATACCATACAGGATATTAAGGAACAGGCAGCATTATATCAAGGGAGAAAATTCAAATCCTGTTTTTTGCAGGATGGGGATGCTCTGGTATTAAAAACAGATTATCTGCTCCGTATTTTGGAAGCGCTAAATAAATATTTTCCTGATTTGGAATATATAACTTCCTATGCTCGTGCAGACAGTATCACACGAAAAAGCCCGGCAGAATTACAGGAGCTTCGGCAAGCCGGACTGAACCATTTGTACTGTGGAATGGAAACCGGATCGGATAAGATATTACAGCTTATCAATAAAGGCTTTCATGCAGATACAGTTGTGAAAAGCGGGTGTATGGCAAAAGACGCAGGCATGATATTATCAGAGTTTATATTGATTGGGATTGGTGGAAAGGAACATTCAGAGGAAAATGCAATCCAGACAGCGGATGCGCTGAACATGATTCAGCCGGATTTTATTCGTGTCCATGCAACTGGAATAAAGCCGGAGTCCAAAATGTGGGAGTTTGTTCAGGAAGGTTCTTTTACATTACAGTCAGAGGAAGAAATTATGATAGAGCAAAAACTATTCTTGGAGAAGCTGCTTGAAATGGACAGCTATTATGTGAATGAACATATCATCAACCTGTTGCTGGAGGTTAGAGGGAATTTGCGGACAGATAAATTAGAAATGCTGTCTGCAATAAATAAATTTTTAGGATTGTCGGAAGATGAAAAACTTCTATTCATTGTAGGCAGGCGGCTTAATATTTTCTTTATGCTGGATGATTTGAAAAAGCCTAAACAGTATCAAAAAGCACAGGAATGTATGGAGAAGATTTTGCAGAAAAATCCGCAGGTTGATTTTACCAGACTTTGTAATTATGTCAGGCAGTCACAGATTTAGAACAATAAGAGAACCCGCATAGCTGTTTCAAGTTTTTGCTGTGCAGGTTCTTTTTTGCTATAAGGATAGTCGATAAAAATAATTATTTTTTGCTTTGGGAAGGGCAGCATACAGGCTGTATACCCAATCCGTCCAAATATGATGTTCCCCAATCGCACATAGCGTTCAGTACAGGTATGATGCTTTTTCCAAAGGCAGTAAGAGAGTAGATTGTTTTAGGCGGCTTTTCTGGAATTACTTCTCTGTTTATCATGCCGCAATCTTCTAAATCATGGAGCTGTCCGGAGAGCATTTTAGGGGTTGCTTTTGGGATAAGGCGTTGCAGTTCCATATAGTGTAATGGCTGTGATTTTAAATGCCACAATACCAGAGGTTTATATTTCCCGCCAATCAGGGACAGGGTAGCTTCTACAGGACAGTTAAATTGCTTTTGTTCAATTTTCATTTTGCTTCTCCTAACTGCAAGGGTGCTATCTTTTTTGAAAGTATCTATCAAAAAAGTGCAATCTTGCGGAATTATATTTCAGCGTTACAATAGAGTTGTCAGTTGGTTTGGCATACTAAATATAACATAAGAAAGGACTTGATACTATGGATTTTTTAAACATTGCAAAACAGCGTTTCTCTGTACGCAGCTACACAGATCAGGCGGTGGAAAAGGAAAAACTGGATAAGATTCTGGAAGCTGCCCATGTAGCTCCAACCGCCGCTAACCTCCAGCCTGTGCATCTGATTGTGGTGCAAAACAAAGAGGGACTTGAAAAAATAGGACAGGGGGCAAATCTTTACGGTGCGCCGCTGGCAATCATCGTCTGCGCTGACCATGAAAAGGCATGGGTGCGCCCGTTTGATAAGAAGCAGACAGGTGATATTGATACCTCCATTCTAACAGACCACATGATGCTTCAGGCTACGGAGTTGGGGCTTGGCTCTGTATGGATTTGCTATTTCAAGCCGGATGTTATCCGTAGGGAATTTGGACTTCCTGAAAATCTGGAACCCGTCAATATCCTTGCGGTTGGTTATTCGGATGAAGAAGCCGATGATCCGGAACGCCATTCGGAGATGCGTATTCCGATAAACCAGTTGGTATCATACGAAAATCTGTAATGGGAGCGATTGCAAATATTTGAGCATAATGGGCAGTGCGCACAGCGTACTGTCCGTTGTGTTTTATGGATACCGTTCAGAAATATGCGCATATGTTTCTTCCAGAATCCACTGAATGTGTTCGTCCTGAATACTGTAAAAGACCTTTTGCCTTCCTTGCGAGAACGGACTAACCTTGCAATGCGAAGTTCATGTAGTTGATGGGATATAGCAGATTCAGTGACTTCAATTTTCTTCGCAAGTTGGCTCACACAATATTCCTGCTTCATCAAATGCCAAAGTATTTTCATTCGGGTGTAATCGCCCATTGCTTTGTGTAATTCTGTTAATTGTTTCAGTTCGGAAGAATTGGGGACAGAAAAAATTGTTTTGTTTGTTTGATTCATAGTGTTGCTCCAATCTTATGTATACCCTTTCGGGCATTCCGTAATCCATACTCCTTCGGAGTGGGCGTTGCACGACAAGGTATAAGCTGTTTGACAGACCATAGGTATATGAGTATCATAATTTTATCTGGAAGGAGGTGGTTAAATGCCACACTATAACTTACCTCACAATCATGGACAGAATATTGAGAAAGTCCTAGATAAGATTCCACCTGCAGAGCGGTTTAAAGATATAGCGTTTTTGTTCCAGCAATTAGATGATCCTACAAGGTTGCGGATTTTGTGGCTGTTATGCCATTGTGAGGAATGTGTCTGCAATATAGCGGCGGCTGTTGGTATGAGCGCACCTGCTGTGTCGCACCACCTTCGGGCTTTAAAGAAAAGCGGGATTATATCAAGCCGGAGGGAAGGAAAGGAAGTATACTATTCTCTGTCTAAAACGCCGCAGGCGAAATTGCTGCACCGTTCCATAGATGCTTTATTTGAATGCGAGTTATGTAATGGCTCGCATTCATGAGCAAGTAGCGTAGGGGATTGCGAATGTCCTCTTTTTGTCCTGTCCAACCGATATTTAAGAAAATGCGCTACCTTGTGGGGTGTAGCGCATTTCTGTTGTGTTTTTAAATTGACTTTAATCAGAAACGGGTGATACTTTTACCCGCATTGCCCGGATTGCGTTCAAGATTGCAATAACGGAAACACCAACATCGGCAAATACCGCCGCCCACATATTGGCATATCCTAAAGCTCCTAAAATCAACACTAAAAACTTAATTCCCAAAGCAAATACAATGTTCTGGTTTGCGATGCGGATTGTCTTTCGGGCAATCTTCATAACTGCGGCAATTTTTGAAGGCTCATCTGTCATTAAGACTACATCTGCGGCTTCGATAGCGGCATCAGAGCCAAGACCACCCATAGCGATACCGACATCTGCCCTTGCCAGTACGGGGGCATCATTGATTCCGTCCCCGACAAAGACAAGTTTGCCTTTTTCTGTTTTTTCCCTTAATAGTGCTTCTACCCGGTCTACTTTATCTGCGGGGAGTAGCTCGGTATAAGCCTGATCCAGTCCAAGACGCCCCGAAACTTTCTGCCCTACTGCGTCAGCATCTCCGGTCAGCATAACCGTTTTTTGTATGCCAGAAGATTTGAGTTGACGGATTGCCGCCGGAGCATCTGGCTTGATTTCATCTTCTATGACAATCGAACCGGAATACTTTCCGTCACAGGCGAGATAAATCACCGTTCCAACTGCACCGGAAGGCTGGTAGCGGATATGTTCCCGTTCCATGAGCTTTGCATTTCCCACAAGGACTTTCTTTCCGTCTATTACTGCCTGTACGCCATGACCTGCAATCTCCTGAACATCAGATATGCGGTTCTGGACTATTTTTTTGCCATAGGCTTTTTTGATGGAAGCAGAAATAGGGTGGTTGGAATAATCCTCTGCGTATGCCGCAAGTTCTAAAAGCTGTGTTTCGTCCATGCCCACAGGATGGATTTCACTGACTGCAAAAGAGCCTTTTGTGAGTGTGCCTGTCTTATCAAATACAACCATTTCGGCATGAGCTAAGGATTCCAGATAATTACTGCCTTTTACAAGGACACCGATTTTCGATGCGCCGCCGATGCCGCCAAAGAAACTTAACGGGATAGAGATTACCAGCGCACAGGGGCAGGAGATTACAAGGAACGTCAAAGCACGATAAATCCATATACTAAAGGACTGACCAGTGATAACAGGCGGCAATATGGCAAGAGCCAGAGCTGCAAATACCACTGCCGGGGTGTAGTAACGTGCAAAGCGTGTGATAAAATTCTCTGTCCTGCCTTTTTTATCGCTTGCGTTTTCTACTAAATCAAGTATTTTTGCTACGGTGGATTCCCCGAACTCTTTTGTTGTGCGAATAGATAAAATGCCTGTCTGGTTGATGCAGCCGCTGATGACTTCCGCACCCGGAGCAACCTCACGAGGCATGGATTCTCCGGTCAGTGCAGAGGTATCCAAAGCAGAAACGCCATTTATAATGATACCGTCCAGAGGGATTCGCTCGCCGGGTTTTACAACAATGGTATCTCCAATAGAAACATCTTCCGGATCAACCTGTACCAGTTTCCCGTCCCGTTCCACGTTTGCGTAATCCGGGCGGATGTCCATTAGGCTTGCAATGGATTTACGGGATTTGGAAACCGCATAGGACTGAAACCACTCCCCTACCTGATAAAACAGCATGACAGCTACGCCTTCGGAATGTTCCCCTAAAATCAGTGCGCCAATCGTTGCTATCGTCATCAGGAAATTTTCATCAAATACCTGACCGCTTAATATGTTTGTAATGGCTTTCCAGACAATATCCCAACCGATTACCACATAACAGGCTAAGAATATGCCCATTTCTGCCTGCTCCGGAAGATGGAGCAGACTGCCTACAAGAAACAGGACTGCCGCTGCAATAATGCGGATCAATAAATGTTTTTGTTTTCGTGTCATTAGAATACTCCTTTCATAAATCAGGCGTTTTCGTTAAAAAAACACCGGATGCCAGAAATGGCAGCCGGTGTCCAGTTCGTGTTGCGTCATGCCCATAAAGGAACACGATGCGTTTGGCAGATGCCACTTAACGGTTATGCCTGATCTGTTTATGCTTTTACTGTTACGTCCGGCTCGATTTTTTTAATCAGTGCCTTTGCTTCATTCAGTATGGCATCAAATCTGTCATCAGGTGCTTCCAATACCATTTTTTGACCGAGGAAGTTGACGGATACACTGGTTACACCGTCAATTTTCTGTACGGCGTTCTGAATCTTATCTGCACAGTGACCGCAATCCAAGTCGATAAGTTTGATTGTTTTTTTCATGGGAATAATCCACCTTTCTAAAAATTTGTTTAGTTGGTTTGGCATGGCAGAACAATTAAAGAGATGTTTAATCGTTCTGCGCAAAGTATAGTCACCAATCCGCCATAAGTCAATGGGTTTGAAGGTGGTATTCCTCTTTGGAGCATAAAACCTTCTGATTGGATTTTTGTAAAAAAAGAAATTGCTTTTCGGATTAAAAAAGCTCCTTTTCAGAGCAGACAAAAGGAAAATCGGGTGTTTATAATGAAAAACGGTAACAGCTCCACTCCCCTACGGGGGAGGGGTAATATACTGTTACAAATTTAGAAAAGAAAGAAGGGATAATTTTGCAAAAGGAGCAATTTGACATTACGGGTATGACCTGTTCCGCCTGCTCTGCAAGAATTGAGAAAAGCGTAGCGAAGCTGCCGGGAATAAAGGAGGTATCCGTAAACCTGCTAAAAAACAGTATGGTTGCTTCTTATGATGAGTCTGTTCTGGATACGGAGGGAATTGTACAGGCAGTTGAAAAAGCCGGGTACGGGGCATTTCCCAAATTGGTTCAGAATAAGGGGCAGACTGTAAACGCTTCTGCGAAGCGGACAGCACAGCCAGAGGCAAACACAGCACAAAAAGAATACGGTCAGATGAAAAAGCGGCTGCTTCTGTCCGCACTGTTTACCATTCCACTGTTCTATATATCTATGGGGCATATGATGGGGTGGATACTTCCCAAAGGGCTGCTTGGTATGGAAAATGCAATGAGTTTTGCTTTTACACAGTTTCTATTGCTGATTCCGGTAGTGTTCATCAATTTTAAATATTACCGCATGGGTTTTAAGACACTGTTTCATGGCTCACCGAATATGGATTCCCTGATTGCTATTGGTTCTGGTGCGGCAATCGTTTATGGTATCTATGCCATTTATAAAATCGGGATAGGATTTGGGCATGGCGATATGGAAACCGTACACAGCTTTATGATGGATCTGTATTTTGAATCCGCTGGGATGATTCTGACACTTATAACATTAGGTAAGACGTTGGAAGCTCGTGCAAAAGGAAAGACCTCAGATGCCATTACAAAACTGATGAACCTTGCGCCTAAGACTGCTACAGTGGAGAGGAATGGAATTGAAATACAGGTTCCGGTAGAGGAGGTGCAGGCAGGAGAAGTTTTAGTTGTAAAAGCGGGGGAGTCCATTCCGGTAGACGGGGTAATTCTGGAAGGGGTTTCGTCTGTGGACGAATCGGCTCTGACCGGAGAGAGCATACCTGTGGAAAAACAGACCGGGGATAAAGTAATCGGCGCAACAATCAATAAATCCGGCTATTTTAAAATGCAGGCTACGAAAGTAGGGGATGACACCACATTAGCACAGATCGTGCGGCTTGTGGATGAAGCAACCAGTTCAAAAGCGCCTATTGCAAAACTGGCGGATAAGGTCAGCGGGGTATTTGTCCCGGTTGTTATCGGCATTGCCTTAATTGCGGTTATTGTATGGCTTTTTGCGGGGTATGGATTTGAGTTTGCCCTTTCTATTGGTATTTCCATTCTCGTCATATCCTGCCCTTGCGCTCTCGGTCTGGCAACACCTACCGCAATCATGGTAGGCACAGGGAAAGGAGCATCAAATGGCATTTTGATTAAATCGGCGGAAGCTCTGGAGGTAGCGCATAGCATTGATACGGTTGTTTTGGATAAGACCGGGACAATCACACAGGGAACGCCTGTGGTAACGAATGTGCTGGTAAAAGAGGGAATTTCACAGGATGAGCTTTTGCAGGTTGCCGCTTCTCTGGAAAAAATGTCAGAACACCCACTTGCGGATGCGATTGTGGAGGAAGCAGAAAAGAACGCTTTAGGTTTTCTGCCTGTGAATAACTTTAAGCAGATTCCGGGGCAGGGGATTATGGGAGAAATCCAAAATGTTACCTGTCTTGCAGGAAACCGCCGCCTGATGTCTGCACAAGGCATAGAAGGAGGCGCATTGCTCCAGCTTGGGGAAGCAATGGCTGTGGACGGAAAAACACCATTATTCTTTGCGAGGGGCGGACAGCTTATCGGTGTGGTGGCTGTGGCAGATGTGGTAAAGCCTACCAGTAAACAGGCAATACAGGAATTATCCGGCTTGGGAATGGAGGTTGTCATGCTTACCGGGGACAATGCCAAAACTGCGGAAGCAATCAGAAAGCAGGTGGGTGTAGACAGGGTAGTTGCCGAAGTATTCCCGCAGGATAAGGAAAAGGAAATCCGGCGTTTACAGGAGAAGGGCAGGAAGGTAGCTATGGTAGGGGATGGCATCAATGATGCGCCTGCGCTTGCAAGGGCGGATGTAGGAATTGCTATCGGGGCAGGAACAGATGTGGCGATTGAATCAGCGGATATTGTGTTAATGAAAAGTGACCTCTTGGATGTGTCTACCGCTGTCCAGTTAAGCAAGGCGGTTATCCGCAACATCAAGCAAAATCTGTTTTGGGCGTTTATCTACAATATCATTGGTATTCCGGTTGCGGCGGGGGTATTTTATCTGTCCTTCGGCTTGAAGTTAAACCCGATGATCGGAGCCTTTGCAATGAGTTTCAGCTCTGTCTTTGTGGTATCAAATGCCCTGCGGCTTCGCTGGTTCATAGCAAGGCATCTTGCAAAACCGGAACAGAAAGAAACATATAGCAGCAGTCAGACAATTTTATCGAAAAAAAGTGAAGGAGAAAAGAACATGGAAAAATTATTGAAGATTGAAGGAATGGTTTGCGGAAACTGCGTAAAGCACGTTTCAAAGGCGTTAATGGAGATTGAGGGTATTTCAGATGTCACAGTGCAACTGGAAGCAAAAACAGCATTGGTACAGATGCGCCATGCGGTATCAGAGGACAGGCTGAAAACAGCGGTTGAAGATGCTGGCTATCAGCTCATAAGTGTTCAGTAGCCGGGTTGCCTATGAAAGCGAAAAAAGGAAATGTTACCCATAAACTGAAAATTGCGAAAGGTCAGTTAGATGGTATCCTGCAAATGATAGAGGAAGATCGTTACTGCGTGGATATATCCAATCAGCTTTTAGCGACACAGGCATTATTAAAGAGCGCTAACCAACAGATTTTACAGGCACATATCCGTAACTGTGTCCGGGAGGCGTTACAGACTGATCCGGAAAATCCGAAACTGGAAGAAGCATTGCAGTTATTGGAAAAAATGGTGCAATAGCCCGATATTTCCGATTGGATAAAAAGTCCTTCGGATAGGAGCAGACAAAAAGGACTGGTTTTTAATATACTCTATATGGTTAGGCATGGCTATCACATATACAGAGTATATGTGGCCGCAGGCAGTCGCCAAAAACAAGCAAGCTTGTTCTTGGCTCGTTGCTTATGCGAGATATAGATATAAGGAGGAAACGTGATGAAACAGTCACTTGATACAAGGACAAAATTATTGACGAAAAGTCCGTTTTCCCTCATGCTGGAGCTTAGTATACCTGCGGTTCTTGGCATGGTGGTTGTAGGGCTTTATAACATGATGGATTCCATTTTTGTAGGGCAGATGGTAGGCGCAGCGCAAATGGGTGCGGTATCCGTATCTTATCCGTTTACGCTCATCAATGCGGGTTCAGCGGCGATGTTGGGAGTAGGCTCTGCTTCGGTGCTATCTCGTGCGATTGGCAAGAAAGATCAGGATACCATAAAAAAGATTATGGGAAATCTGATTGCAATGGTGCTTCTGCTGTCTGTTATTTACACTGTGATAGGTATGGTATTTACCCGCCAGCTTTTATCTCTGGCAGGTGCAGCGATAATATCCTGAACTATGCGGAAAAATATCTGTGTATTGTGTTTGCGGGAAGCCTGTTTGTAAACTTCTTCCAGAGCGCTAATATGGTTATTCGTGGAGAAGGACAGCTTAAAAAGGCAATGGCTATTATAGCAAGCGGAGCAATCCTGAACATTATCCTCGATCCGATTTTTATTACGGTTTTAAAGCCTTGCGGATTGGGAGTGGAAGCGGCTGCTTATGCAACGATTTTTTCACAGTTCATTCAGGCGGTGATTACGTTATGGTACTTTAAGAAGAAAAGCGTAAGTGTAAAAATCGGACGGATACATATTGACGGGGAATTACTGCCGCAGGTTCTGGCGGTTGGGGTTTCCGCTTTGCTGATGCAGGTTTTGACACTGGTACAGCAGACAGTGATTTATCGTGTGGCGTCTGTGTATGGTGGGGAAAATTCGCAGATATTGTTAGGAGCTGCGCTGCGTTTCTGGAACTTCTCGTTTGTTCCTCTTTGGGGTATCAGTCAGGGATTTCAGCCAGCCGCAGGGACAAACTACGGTGCGAAAGATTATGACCGGGTAAAGAAATTGACAGGCGTATTCATTACGGCGGCAACAGTGTTGTCCTTACTGTTCTACATTCCGGTTGAACTGTTCCCAGATAAGGTGCTTTCCATGTTTATTACAACACCGGGCGTGGCAGCTTCGGGGGCAACCAATTTTCGGATTATGTTCAGTACCTATATTTTACAGGGAAGTTTCCTGATTGCGGTAACGCTGTTCCAGTCATTGGGAAAGGCGAATAAGGCTACTTGGTTAGTATTGTTTCGGCAGATTATTTTATTTATCCCGCTTTGTGTGGTTTTGCCGATGGTTGGCGGTATGGGGATTCGTGGTGTCTGGCTGGCGATTGCCCTGACCGATGCGGTTCTGGTTGTGATTACTGTGTTGATGATGCTTTCAGAATTTCGCAAGATGCCAAGAACGTCCAGCGTAAAGTAATGGGGAGAATGGATATGTACCTCTGTGATGGAAGGATAGGAAATGCTTATCAGGTTGTAGATATAAAATTGCCTGTCAATATAGAGAAGCGATTAGAGGCTTTGGGAATGACTCGTGGAACTGCTGTTGCTATTTTGAACAGCAAAAGTCATGGCATTTTGATTGTAAAAATTAGGGGAACACGCTTCGCTTTTGGTTGCAATATTACAGAAAATGTTTTAGTGAGATGATTCCTATGAGTGAAAATATAACAATCGGATTTATCGGGAATCCTAACTGTGGAAAGACCACCCTTTTCAATGCGTACACAGGCGCAAATTTGAAAGTAGCAAATTGGCCGGGAGTTACTGTTGAAAAGGTGGAAGGAGCAGTGAAAGACCATGATTTGAATATACATTTGGTTGATCTTCCCGGAACATACAGTCTGACTTCCTATACAATGGAAGAACAGGTATCACGTCAATTTATATTAAGTGATGATGTTGATGTGATTATTGATGTTGCAGATGCTTCGGCGCTGGAACGAAACCTGTATTTGACATTACAACTTTTGGAACTTGGGAAACCTGTTGTACTGGCGTTAAATATGATGGATATTGTAGAGAAACGTGGTATGGAAATTGACACACACAGGTTGCCAGAAATGTTAGGGATTCCGGTAATTCCGGTATCTGCAAGAAAGAGAACAGGATTGGATGTGCTGCTCCATGTGGCAGCACATCACAAAGACTGCACTGACACGGACTGTCTGATACATCATCATACATATAAGTCAAAGCATAAGCATGACCACCATGCGGAATATGCAATGGTTTACAGTGATGCCATAGAAGATAAGATTGACCTTATCATAGGAGCATTAAAAAGAAAATATCCTAAACTGACAAATTACCGTTGGTATGCTATTAAGCTGTTGGAGCAGGATAAAGAAATTACGGAGCGTTATCCGGTTAATCTTCCAGAAGTGATTGACCGTAACTATGAATCTGACATCATCAACGAAAAATATGATTTCATTCAGGAAGTGGTCAGGGAAGTATTAGTCAATAAGGATCGTCAGGATGCTTTGACAGAAAAAGCAGATCGGGCATTGACGCACCGTTTTTGGGGCATTCCGATTTTTCTTGGCGTAATGGCAGTAGTGTTTTTTCTGACATTCACCATTGGTGACTGGTTGAAAGGCTATTTTGAATGGGGAATTGAAAATGTTTCAGTATTGCTTGGTAATGGCTTGGAATCAGCCGGAGTTAATGAGGTAGTATGCTCTCTGTTAATAGATGGCATTGTTGCAGGTGTAGGTGGTATCTTAACATTTCTTCCTAACATTTTCATATTATTTTTAGCGTTGGCATTTCTTGAGGATAGCGGATATATGGCAAGGGTGGCATATATCATGGAAGGTATTATGAGCAAACTGGGGCTTTCCGGTCGAGCCTTTATTCCTATGATTTTGGGGTTTGGCTGTACAGTTCCGGCGATTATGGCGTCCAGAACATTGGAAAACCGGCATGACAGGTTCAAGGTCATGCTGATTACACCTTTTATGAGTTGTAGCGCACGTCTGCCGATTTATATATTGTTTGCGGAAATGTTTTTTAAAGAACGTGCTATGGTGGTTGCTTACTCCATGTATATGATTAGTTTGGTGGTTGCAATTTTGGTTGCGGCGGTAATTCATTTGATAGACAGGAAGAAGTCGGAAAATTATTTATTGATTGAATTACCTGAATATAAGGTTCCAAGTTCTAGGACTATGGCAATTTATGTATGGGAAAAAATAAAAGATTATCTTACGAAAGCAGGGACTACGATTTTTATAGCTTCTATTGCTATGTGGTTTATTCTGAATTTCGGACTGCATGGGTACACAACGGAAATGTCTGATAGTTTTGGGGCAGTTATTGGACATTATCTTGTCCCGTTTTTCGAGCCTATTGGATTAGGATTTTGGCAGATTGCAGTTGCCCTAATTGCCGGAGTTTCCGCAAAGGAAGTTGTAGTATCCAGTTGTGCGGTCTTGTTTGGAGTTCCCAATATCAATTCTGGAGCAGGAATGGATACTTTAGTCGGTATTCTTGGTAATGTGGGATTTGGACAGCTTAATGCGTTTTGCCTGATGGTTTTTTGCCTGCTTTATATTCCTTGTGCGGCAGCATTGGCAACAATCCGCAAGGAAGCGGGCAGTACCCGATGGATGATGCTCTCCGCATTGTTTCAACTTGTAGTTGCATGGGGAGTGACTTTTATTGTTTATCATGTTGGGCTTATGGTTTAGTAGAAAGGAAGAAAAATGATTGCAACAGGAATTATTGTCATTGGCATTATTGTTTATGCAGTGTGGGCAGCTAAGAAAATCCATAAGAAGCAGAAAAATGGTACTTGCTGTGGAGGAGGTTGCTCCGGATGCGTAGATAAAAAATATTGTAACAGATAATTTTATATTGAGCCAATGTCCTTGATATAAAATGACGTTGGCTCATTTCTTCATTTGCACAGTTGGCATAAATAGAATATAATTCTAATTGGAGTGTAAATTCTACCGATTGGAGCAGTATGCTATGAAGAAAAAATATATAATAAAAGATGCTAGAAAACATCTGGTGGAACAGATTGACAGTGCAGAAGGAATAGAGGGGATTGTCATGCAAGACAATTTGGCGAAAAATACAAAAGGGCTGTCTGCGGTTATTCCAAAGGATAATGATGGATATTGTACGGTCTATAAGATGGACTGTGATGATGGCTTGGGATTGATGACCGTTTATCAGGTTTATCCGGGCATACAGCTTATATACAATGATTTTGAAGCAACAGGGTGTAAATGGGAAGATACACTTGGACAAAATGCATTGGAAATCAACCATTGCAGGGAAGGACGTGAGGGAAGCAGGTTATTAAGCGGTTCTTGTCTGTATCTTGGAGAAGGAGATATGTCCATTCATACAATGGATAATTGCGCTTCTGAAATGGCATTTCCACTAAAACATTACCGAGGAATTTCCATTGTTATCAATTTGGAGCTGGTAGCCGAATATCCACCGCAAACTTTAGCAGAAAGTGGAATTGACATATTGGAATTTAAAGAGAAGTTCTGTGCAGGCGGACAATGCTTTATTATGCGGGCAAAAGATGAAATTGAGCATATTTTTTCGGAGCTTTATTCTGTGCCGGATTGTTTGCAAAAACCATATTTTAAGCTAAAGGTACAGGAGCTTCTTCTTTTCCTCTATATGGTGGATGTAACAAAGGAGAGGCAACGGGAAATGTATACTTCCCCACAGGTGGAGATCGTGAAAGAAATCCATAAAAAACTGGTATCTGATCTGCAGGAGCGTCCTACGATTGAGGAACTTTCCAAAGAGTATCTTATCAATACAGCTACATTAAAAGCCACATTTAAGGGAATTTATGGACAGCCTATCGGAACTTACATGAAAGAATACCGAATGAAACAGGCTGCTGTGCTTCTCCGGCAGACGAAAAGTACAATAGCGGAAGTTGCAAATCAGGTGGGATATGAGAACCAGAGCAAGTTTTCAACAGCTTTTCGGGATATATTGAAGGTAACACCTGCCGAATATCGGAAACAGAATATGAGCGAATAATGTTTATATTTCATTTGATTTCCATCCTATTTTGTTAGGATAAACAGGTTAATAATACAATAGTTACCTGAATCCGTGAGCCTAACCTCAAAACTATTTTGGAGAAAACTGTTTGATGAAAATGAAAGCGCATTGTTTGTTTTTTGCAAAGCAATACCCAATAATCCTGCAAAAATGGCATGATTTGCAGGAGTTCCTTTATACAGAAACCCGCGGTTCAGATATTCTGTTGCCGGACGCCCTACAGGACAAAATCTTCAAAGGC
>NZ_SRYA01000074.1 GCF_004793545.1 Petralouisia muris
TTGCTGACTGCTTAGATTGCTCCATTGACTATCTATTAGGCAGGACGGACAACCCGGAAATAAATAAATAGAAGGAGATTTACCAATGACAAAAACTGCCAATGTCAACGGTTTCTGCCCACACTTCAATGAAGAAGTATCCATACCCGCCATTTTCACGAATTGCGGTTTCGTTGGCGCAGATATATATGCAACTCCAACGGAAAATTTATGCCCACACCATTCCGAATGCGGCCGCAGCGTGAATCCAGATGAATGCCCTGTTTTTAATCAGGATTTTCTTTGGAACAGGCTATGACCTTATCCAGGCTTGCCTTGAAACCATCCATCATGCTCTTTGGATGAATTCTCTCCAATTCATTTAGCATCTCTGGATGCTCCACATAATAGGAATTTGGAAAGAATACGCTGCCAATGCCTTCTGGGTCGTTTCCAGGGAAGTATGTTCCAACTGGGATTCCCGTTAGATTTTTCAACTTCTCAAAAACTATTTTGAAATTAGGCTTGGTAGATCCATAGCTCCGGCATACAAAAGCATATTTGCAATACATGCACCCATAAAATGGGCGGGACGTATTAGTTATATCCTTCTCCTCCGGTGCTTGGAAGGAATTTTGGATCATTCTTGTCATGCAATATATGTCCATATCCGTTAGCTGTGGTTTATCCATATGTTGCTCCTTTCTCTGGTCTTTGCCAGAAGTTAGTGTAATTTATAACTGTAACTTGTTGTTGTATGTTGTTAGTATAATAGCGTTTTCGCTATTTGTCAACATTATTTTAGAGAATTATCTATATTTTTATTATGATTGATAGAATATTAAACTTAATTGACAATTCAAATATGAGCGATTCCGCTATATGTAAGGAATTATCTATAGGAAATGGAATTATTGGAAAGTGGAGAAAAGGCCTTCAAAAACCTTCAACTGATGCAATCATTAAAATTGCAAAATATTTTCATGTTAGCACTGATTTTTTACTTCTAGGGAGTGAACCTCCAAAAAGCAACACATTAACATTAAATGATGCAGAATGGCTATCTCTTATTCACCGCCTTCCTGAAAAAAAACAAATCGAATTCAAATCAAAGATGGAAGGATATTTAGAATGCTATGAGGAATCCGTTGCAGCGGATAACCCATTTAAGAAAACTGGAACTACAAACTCGGTAAAATAATTGGCTTCGAATGGTACCGGAGCCGACGAGGGAAATGATAAATAAATATAAGGATTGGAGAATTACATATGAACATTTTTAACCTTTTTCGTAGAAAGCAACCTCCAATAGAAGAATCTGAACTTTCTATAGAAATAGACTTTAACGGTTCGAAATCACCAGGCGCACAATTTAAAAAGCAAACCGGTATTGATTTAGGAGCAGAATACGTTATGCTATCTACTGCAAGTGACGAAAACGTATGCCCTATGTGCGCTCAATTTGAAGGTAAGATATTTTTAAGTAGTGACGCTCCCAAATTACCTTTATGCCCAAGCTGTTCCTGCGTCTACGAATATTATCTTAAAGATGATTTACCTCCCAATGCAATAATAAGCAATAAAAATGACTTCGTTCTTCCTGCCAAATGCACTTCACTATTCTATAAACACCAGCAGGAATTGTATACAGAAAAAGATATAGATAAGCAAATACGTCTATGTGAATCAGATTTGAAAAAGTTACCTGAATTTATTGAACCATATATTTCTGCTAATTTTTCAGCACCAGATGAATTAGCTTGTCGAGATTTGCTCCCTGACCTTTATATGCAATTGGGAAAATGGGATAAGGCAGAAAAAATTATCAAGAAATGCATTGATTCAAATGCTTACTTTCCTGAAAACGGTTCAAAAGCTCTTACTAATTTTGAATCTTATAAAAAAATTGCAACAGAAACTTTAGCTTACATATCACAAAACTCTGGCTGTCTTCAGCGCAATATTTATAAAAAAATGGGATATGAGGGAGAAGAAAAAGAACTGTTGAAAGATTTTCTTCGTTATAGCAGACTGATAAAAAAAGTGAAATATAATAATACGAATCAATTATTTTGCAATACAGAAAATCCGATAAAATAGACTTTTTAAGCACCCAAAGAAAAAATCAAAAAGGAGAATAATATATGGCTTTAATTAAATGTTCAGAATGTGGAAAAGAAATTTCAGACAAAGCAACTATTTGCCCAAATTGTGGTATGCCATTAAGGCTGGAAGATCGTGGCACTTATGATGTCATAATCACAAGAGAGAAACAATGGTTTCTCGTAAATCCAAAAATAAAAGTAACAGTGGATACTACGAATGAATATATTTTAGAAAAAAACAGCAGCATAACTGTCCCTTTAACAACCGGCGCTCACACTATGGTATTTTCTTCAGGTATAAGAAAAACGCAGACAAACATTGATGTGACTGAAAACATGAATATAAATGTAAAATTTAATAGAGCAACTGGAGAAATTGATGTCAATGGTTATAAAACTGTATCACAAACGAATTCTCCTAATATATCTATAGGTATTGGAGGCGGCCTTTTTAAGGGTGGAAATTGAACTCATTATACCACTTGTTTATATCGACTGACATAGATAACCACAGACATAAAAAATAGCCGTCCTGTTCTTTGGCGAGAATAACGGCTATTTTTTAACTTAATTCATATTCGCCGGGTCAGGTGACTGCCACTCACCTTCCGGCTACCTTGTTAAGTACATTATAACAAATTACTGTAACTTTTCAAGACTATTTTATAAACTGAATAATGTCCTTAACTGGGCAGCCGGGGGGACGTGCTCCCATCCGCTCTGAGTCTTGTCAGAAAGGGTGGTTTTATGAGTACATACGAAGAATTTATGGTACTTTTAACAATAGCAATTTTAATTGTCGCCATTTTAGATTATGTCAACCATAAAAAATAGCCGTCCCTAAATCTTGGCCGATTGGACAGCTATTTTTTTAAAGTCTTAATTCGCCAGAGCAGGTGAGGTGCATTCACCTTCCGGCTGTCTTGTTAAGTACATTATAACACATTACTGCAACTTTTCAAGATAATTATTTAAAGCAACTTGTTATTATTTTTCTGCAACGCATATAGGAGATAAATCATGCCTGCATACAAATATACCCTCAAAAGCGGAAAAATCATGTGGTATGCCAATTTTTACTACACCGACTGGACCGGGAAAAAGAAACACATCTGTAAACGTGGATTTAAGACACAGAGGGAAGCAAAGGAGTATGAACGGTCATTTTTGGATCAGGAGAAGAATACCAGCGACATCCTCTTTTCTTCCTTGGTAGAAAACTATCTGGAAGATATGTCCCACCGTTTAAAACCCACCACAATGGAAAATAAGAAGTTTATCATAACAGGCAAGCTGCTGCCTTATTTCGAAAATTTAAAAGTATGTG
Organism: Petralouisia muris; assembly: GCF_004793545.1. Taxonomy (GTDB): domain Bacteria; phylum Bacillota; class Clostridia; order Lachnospirales; family Lachnospiraceae; genus Petralouisia; species Petralouisia muris. Next base: position 3,412 of record NZ_SRYA01000074.1, read on the forward strand.
ACATTGACACCGTCAAAATTCGCAAATGGCAAAATGAACTTCTTTCCTACCGGGATGATAACGGAAAGCCGTTCTCTCAAACATATTTAAAAACGGTCAATAATCAGCTTTCGGCATTAATGAATTATGCCGTGGCCCATTACGGGCTTGCTTCCAATCCCTGCAGAGCTGCTGGAAGCATTGGAAAAAGCAAAGCGGATGAAATGAATATTTGGACCCAGGAACAATATGAGAAATTTTCCGGCTCCATACAGAAACCCTCCGTAAAGCTGGCCTTTGATGTGCTGTTTTATACCGGAATGCGCTCCGGGGAGCTGCTTGCCCTCACTCCTGCAGACATCCTTCCTTCAAAGCGGATCGATATCAATAAAAACTATGCAAAAGTAAATGGGCAAGAGTTATTTTTGGAGCCAAAAACCCAAAAAGCCAAACGCTGCATAGCAATTCCGGATTTTTTATATAATGACATCTGTGATTACATATCCAAATTATACGGAATTCAGAATGGAGATAGGATATTCTATTTCACGAAATCCGCTCTTGAAAAGGAGATTAAGAAAGCTGCCGATAAAGCAGGGCTTCCGCCAATCAGAGTCCACGACCTGAGGCACTCCCATGCCAGTATGCTGGTTGAAATGGGATTCAGCCCGTTAGAAATATCAAACCGTCTGGGACATGAATCCGTAAAAACCACGTTGGATACTTATTCCCACCTGTATCCAGACAAGGATCAGCAGCTTGCTGAACGGCTCAACCAGTTCCGGAAAGCAACTCCGATGGAAGAAATTCCTTGAACTTTCTGCCGCTTTATGCTATTCTTTAGATAAAGAGAGGCGCCTGCTGGTAACAGACACCCTCGGGGACTGCCGATAGACGGTTAGCCCGATTCATAAGTTTACAGAAAAGCCGCTTACCTTGTCACGGGAGGGCGGCTATTTCTGTGTCTTTTTACTATCTTTACCGAGTGTATATCCAATCCCAAAGCAGGTTAAGCCGAAACTTAACACTGCGATAAGTCCTGAAATATCCATATGGCTCAGCCCTCCTTTCCCAGATTCCCTTACAGGTTTCTATGTACACGGAGGGTCACAGTCCCTCCGGAGAGGGTTAACCGCCTACCATCCTGGCAATCCCAAAAAGATACTACCATATTTTGAGAAGAATTTCAACCGCATTCCTCTTTGAGTAGTGAAAATAATATACCTCATTTTTTAACATCATATTAACATCACAGATAAAAACAAAAGTCCGAAAACCCTATATTTCAAAGGATTCTCGGACTAAAATTCCGTTATTCGAACTCGACTTTTCCTAACTGATTTTGTTTAGGAATTATTCTCTGTCGAGTATGTAAATCTCTTGATTATTTGATATACCCATATTATCCTGCCTATATGAGCTAATGTTATCATTTTGTTATCGCTGTTGATAACATATGCTCTGTAACTGCGGATAATAGCTATATGCTATGGTTTAAATTATAAGCGATTTTGTTAAGAAATGCAATAGCCCAAAAACACTACTTTATCATAATTTGCAAATCATTATGTATTCTTCTTTGTTCTCGTCAACCACTTCAAATCCTGCTTTTCTATACATATTGACTGCATAATTCGCCTTCTGCACAGATAGAGATGTCTGCTTATATCCTTTCACTCTTAGAAGTTGCAACATAGCTCCCATAAGTGCTGTACCAATACCCAAATTTCTGTATTCCTCATACAGTGATATGGCAAATGAGGGCGTTTTATCATCAATACGCCCGTAATTGTTCATAATACGCACCCATACTGCACCCACAATCTTCTCTTTTATTTCCACAACCAAGCACAAATCGTCTGCTTTTCCGAAATCTTTAATATATACTTGTAACTCCGGCTGTTTGATAATAGATTTTGGCGGCTTATCCATGCCCTCTGGAATAAAAATTGCTTCATACAAAAAATCAGATAATATTGGATATTCATATTTTCTAATTTCCCGAATTTTATAATCCATATCTTTTTAAAACCTCATTATTCCTAAATCACATCCCTATTTTTTATAATCAATAATTTATTATCTCCCTTTTGGAACTCATATTCTGTCTTAACAATTTCCACATTATAATCCCTTTGGAAGTAATCTATTACGTTTTTAATTAAGTCTGTCTTATTTGCATCCAAATCTACAATTGGGAAAATTCTAATTTCTTTACATACTCTAAGCATTTCTGTCATGGATGCTATATGAAAATCATATCCTAATGATGTATACATTAGCAGGAAATGAGAACTCAACCCAATATCAAAGTAATCTGCTCCATAGGGTAATTTATCAAGCAGTTCATGGAATACATAACGCCCCTCTGCTTTTCCCTTTTCATAATCAGACAAAAATTTTCTCATAGCAGACATACGGGTACTTTCAAGTTCTTCTAAGCTTTTAATGTTCTTCCACACATAGTTATCCATATTTTCCCTCATTTGCTGCATTACTGTAGTTCGGACTTCCTCAATACGTTTTTCTATATCCTCTTTTGAAAACTGATATATCAAATCAAATGAAATCACACTTCCATTTCTTTCAGTCATCTCATAATTAAAACAAGCTGGACCATCGCCAAACCCTGCAATTTTTTTTGACATATCATTATCCTCTAAACGGAACATCAATTTGTATTCTTCCATATTTCTGCCCCAAGGTACAACGCTATCTAACTTAAATGCCATTTTCTTTTCCTCCATAATTCCCGATTTTCCAGTATAAAAAAACGGATTTTTATTGTTTATCATTTTTCTTCATTCTTACTTTACCTGTTACTTTCTCTACCACTAGCTTGAAAACTTTTGTATGAGGCATTACTGATTTGTTAAACGAAAAATCTTCTTGATGATAATGCTTCATCAAAATACATAAAGCATCATATTTTTCATCATCAGAAAGCATTTTAATGTATCCCTGTCCTATAACGCTTTTATACTCCATTGTACAACTCCCACGTTCAATTTCTGTTACCAATTTATGCTCACAATCCATTTCAAAACTAGCTCTATTATCCTTTTCGATTAAATCAAACTTTGTTCCCTCCATAGCTCCATGAAAATACAACTCAATTTTATCTTCTTTTATACATATCCCAAAATTGAGTGGTAATATATACGGATAGCCATTATTGTTTAAAGCAATTCGGCACACATCACATTTTTCCATGATGGCTACAATATCTTCAAATTCCTTAACTTCTCTATCTGAACGACGCATATTTTACCTCCCATTTGAAAATCACAATCCCGATTTCTCAGTCTAATTTCTTTTTTAAGTATACACGAATTTATAAGATTTTTCAATTCCCCGAACTGCTTTTGCTTAATTCAACGGCACTCCCACATATTGCAGGAGTGCCACTTATCACTACGAATAGATAAACTCGCTCTCCACAACCTCCCTCACACAAGCCTGAATATTATTCATTTTTTGAACCCATAAAAGCTGATTTTCTGCCTTTAGCTGTTCCGTCACCCCCTGCCTTTCGGCATATTCTTTTACCAGCCGAGAAAACAAATCCTCTGCCTGTTCATCTACGCTTGCAAGGTATTCGTTCAGCCTGCCGCTTGTCAGCAGATTGATATAAACAAGCCGCTTATGCTCTTTTAGATACTGCAAATGTCGCTGTCCCCAAATACCAATCGGCTTTTCTTCTTCGGGAGGTAATGCAAGCTCTGGGAGATAGTATTCGCCTTGCCTTACATACCAAAGACCGTTATTTTCGTCATAAATCCTGTTTTCCATAATGTTTCCTACCTTTCCTCTTTGTTGTTTTTAAAGCATTTCTCACGCTGTTTTGATTTTTGTGATGCTTTTACCTGCTCTAAAAGGCTGTCCATCTGCTTACTCCCAAATGCCTTACGGAGCAGCTTATAATCTTTGTTTTGCACACGGAGGTTTTCATTTTCCCCTGCCAGTTTCTCATTGGTTTTCCTTAACCCCTCATTCTCACGATGAAGATTACTGTTTGTAACATTCAGTCGATAGTAGCTGTCCCACGCTTCAAAGCACCTTATAAAAGCTGTTTTAACAAGCGATTTCAGCTTTTGCACCAAAGGCTCTGCCACTTTATTTCTATATGACTTCGCCGACATGAACCCCTGCGGCTCTGGCAACTGGTATTCTGGGGAAGTGTCAAGCACCTGTTCCAGAGTTTTTAGGTTTTCCATTCCTTTGTCGTAATTCTCCACCCTGTCCGACAATACTTGAAATTCCTCTTTTTTCTCTGAAATCTGTCCCTCAAGCTGGATGACCTCTTTTTCCCGCTCCTGCTTTTTGTAATCAAGAACGGATAAATGTTTCTCATGCGTGCCTTTATGCTCCCATTCAATGTCATGCCGCCCCATCACAGCGGCAAGGTTCTCTTTTTCGGACTGTACCCACTGGCTCCACTCCGTATCGCCACGGGAGCCGCCTTTAAATCCCTGCGCCGCCAACGCCTGCTTCAAAGACACTCTCGTATCTAATCCTCTTTTGCTGCCAGTCGTGAATGGAACAAAATCAATATGCAGATGTGGCGTTGCCTCATCCATATGGATATGAGCGGAAAATACAAAGAGGTTAGGATTTCGCTCTTGAAATCCATGATAATATTCGTCTAAAATTTTTCTTGCAAGCTGTCCATTTTCACTTCCCGCACCCATATTTTCCTTATCCCCAATCTGCAAAATCAGCTCATGGAACGGCTTTTCCTGTTTTGAGTTCCGTATCTTCTCGTAATAATCGGCAATGCGGCGGTCTGCCCTCGTCTGCCTTTCATTGTACCTTTGTAAGGCTTCATCAAATAGTTTATGATACACTTTCTTGATGCTCTCGTTGCAATAAACTACATTAAGATGTGAACGCTCACCATCCACATTTTCAGCCTTGAATTTGCGGCTGTTATGGTTGACCGAGACTTTCCCCACCATTGCGCTAATTGTCCGTCTTATAAAATCACATCCTTTCTTTTCGGCTGGTAGGCTTTGTTACTTTCCCGAAAGTAACGCAAAAGCACTTTTGTCGGCTTTGCCAACAAAAATGCAACCTGCAAGCAGGTTTTGCGCTCTCCGAGGGGCAAAGAGCCGCCTTTGAAAAGGCACTCTCTGCACTCTCCGCCAAACTTCAAACGGTGTCAATGTGTGACGGTGGTGACAATGTTTGAGATACCGCCTCCGCTCTCAAAACATTGACACCTTTGACACCGTTTGTCACACCGCTTCATCGGTTTCTTTCCAAAGCGAAACTTTTCTGCCATTGTGGGTACGGCTGTTCTGATAGCGGATACCGTAATCACGGAACAGTTTGCTTGCGTTGATGCTAAGCCTAAGGGAAAGCACATTCGGTTTTATATCCACGCCGAGCCTTTCACAAAGCTCCGAAGCTGTCCCCTCCCATCTGTCACTCTCCGAAAAAAGAGTAGCTGCTATTTTTTCAAGTAAAGGCTCTGGCGGCTCTTTCCACAGCTCTGTTTCCGATTTTTCAAAGTTCCACACCAAACGCTCGGCATCTCTCACAAGATGGACTTTCATATCCTGCTGGTCTCTGCCTGCCACATCAAGCGTGGCGTTATTGGAAATTCGCTTTTCCTTGCTGAGAACAAATGCTCCGTCTGCTGCACCCATCAGTCCATTTGTTCCCGAAATCATATCAAAAATATCTTCCGCTTTCTGCTTTCGGGTGTGATGGACAATGAGCATCGTAACTTTGTAACTGTCTGCCAATGCTTTGAGCCTTGCCACAATGTCATAGTCGCTTGCGTAACTGTAATCTGCACCGCCAGCTTCACGGACACGCTTTAAGGTGTCTATGATTATTAAACCAGTTTCGGGATGTTCCTGCATAAACCCTCTGATTTGTTCTTCCAAACCGCCATTGACCGTTTTACACTCTGTTGCAAAATATAGGTTGCCTGTTTCTTCTGCACCGAACATCTGGAACAGCCGTTTCTGCAGACGTGGGTAATCATCTTCAAGCGCAAAATATAAAACCGTCGCTTTCCGCACCTTGTATTCCCACAACGGCATTCCAATGCTGATATAGTAGGCAATCTGAGCCATCATAAAACTTTTCCCCACCTTTGGAGAGCCTACGAAAAGGTAGGTTCCCCTTTGGAGCAGACCATCAATCAGCGGCGGCTGTATATCAAATACCGTATCATAAAGTGCCGCCATAGATACGGTTTTCAGATAGGACGGGTCTAGCTGTCGCAGCATTTCCCTCTGCATTTCCTCAAAACTATTGATATTTTCGTCATAGTTGGATATACTATGGTCAGTACATTTTTGAATTGGCTGCTCCGTATCTGCGCTAACAGATACATTTGGGGGAGCCATTTCTTTTTTATTCGCCATCTTCACACTCTCCTTTCAGACCGCCGAGGATAACGGCAATCAGTTCGATTGTGTCAAGCAGTTCTTCATTTACGCCGCCCGCTTCAATCCTCTGCAATTCTGCAAGGACGGCGGCAAGTTCATTGCGGAGAGCCTTATACACCCTCGGATTGCCTTGCACGACCACGTCTTGGCATAAGAGCCGCCTTGTGATATAGTCCTGCTTGGTAAGCCCCGAAAGCCGCACCGCTTTGTCAATCCGCTCATTTTCTTCGGGAGATACCCGAAAAGCAACAGTTTTATTTCTCCATCGGTTGCAGTTATCTAAGTTCTTATTCGACATATTAAAAATCCCCCTTTCCTAAATCGTCAAGCCTGTCTGCCATTTCTGTCTGTTTTGACGGAAACAAATGAGCGTAACGGTAAGTGATTTCAATGCTCTCATGCCCTACTCTGTCAGCAATTGCCACCGCCGAGAATCCCATGTCAATCAATAAACTGATGTGGCTATGCCGCAAATCGTGAATCCGTATACGTTTTACGCCTGCAGCTTTTGCGCCCCTGTCCATCTCGTGATGGAGGTAACTCTTTGTTACCGTGAAAATGCGGTCTTTCTTCTTTAAACCGTACAGCATACTGATATACTCCTGCATTTCCTCACAGAGAAACTTTGGCATCTTGATTGTGCGGTTGCTCTTTTTTGTTTTCGGAGAGGTAATCACGTCCTCCCCATGCAGGCGTTGATAGGATTTGTTAATCGTGACCGTTTCCTTATCAAAATTGAAATCAGCGGCGGTCAAAGCTAATAATTCTCCCTCTCGGATTCCGCACCAGTAAAGCATCTGGAACGCATAATAGGAAACTGGCTTGTCCATCATTTCATCCGCAAACTTCTTATATTCCTCTTTTGTCCAGAACAGCATTTCCTTGTGTTCCTCGCTCCCCATGTTCCCCGCCTTTGCCGCAGGGTTGGAGCGGAGGTCATAATAGCGCACTGCATGGTTGAAGATAGCGGAAAGCTGGTTGTGGACAGTTTTCAGATACGTCTGCGAATAGGGATTGCGCTTTTCATCACGGTAGGCAAGCAGCTCATTCTGCCATGCGATGATTTCCTTTGTACCAATCCCGCTAATCTTCATTTTTCCGAAGTATGGGAGAATCTTCGTCCGAATGATATGCTCCTTTGTCAGCCAAGTGTTTTCTTTCAGTCGGTTCTTGACATCATTCGCATAAAGTTCCGTAAATGCTTCAAAATCCATGTCAAGGTCAGCAGAATTTTGCAACTGGAATTTCCGTTCCCACTCCTGCGCTTCACGCTTTGTGACAAACCCACGCTTACATTTCTGTTTCCGTTCCCCTTTCCAGTTCACATACCGAGCCATCACATACCATGTGCCGTTGCCCTCGTTCTTAAATACTGGCATTTATACCATCTCCTTTCCCTGTTTTTCTCCCGCCCCATAGAGTCTTTCCTCAAAATACTGGCGGTTGACACGCCCTGCAATCGTGATAAACCCCTTTTCTTTCAGCTCATCATTCAACTTTTTAATGAGCTTGTAGGCGTAAGGCTTCGATATGGAAAGCTCCTGCGCCACCTCGTCCACACGGATAAATTTATTATCCATACAACCTCTCCTTTCTCTTTCTAAGCGTTTTTGCTTAATTCATAATACTAAACATTTTTGCTACTGTCAATAGGTTTTCAAGAAAACATTAAACTTTTTTGTTTCTCCTATGCTTGACTTTATCTAAACATATATGCTATACTCCTCATAAACATAAAAACAAGGAGTGAAACATCATGGCAATTGGCGAAAGAATACATTTTTTCCGCATTATGCGGGGCATGACACAGAAATATCTTGGCATGCTTGTCGGGTTTCCCGAACGGAGCGCAGACGTGCGTCTGGCACAGTATGAAACAGGCTCTCGTAAGCCAAAAGCAGACTTGACGGCTGCACTGGCGCAAGCTCTGGACGTTGCGCCGCAGGCTCTTGACATACCCGACATTGACAGTTACATCGGGCTTATGCACACCTTATTTACCCTTGAGGACATTTACGGTCTTACCATCAGTGAATCAGACGGTGAAATCCGCTTAAAAGTCAACAAAGACAAAAATAAGGATGCCGCCGAACTGCTGAAAATGCTCTCTGCTTGGAAAGAGCAGGCAGACAAGCTCTCTGCCGAGGAAATCAGCAGGGAAGATTACGACCAGTGGCGGTACAATTACCCGAAGTTTGACACCACGCAGCATTGGGCGAAATCTCCCTCTGATGAATTGAGCGATGCCTTAGTCGAAGCGTTCAAAGACAAGCTGCCAGACTAACCAATCCAGATTGGAAGGTGTAAAAAACGTGATTATCAGAGAATACCGCCCCTCGGACTGTAAATACTTAGCGGAGCTGTTTTATCAGACTGTCCATTCCATAAATGCCAAAGACTATACAGACCAACAGTTAAACGTCTGGGCAACTGGCAATGTAGACATAAATGAATGGAACCTGTCTTTATCCGAGCATTTCTCACTTGTTGCCATAAAAGGCGGCATCATAGCAGGGTTTGGCGATATTGACAAAACAGGCTACCTTGACAGACTTTATGTCCACAAGGACTATCAAAGCCAAGGGATTGCCGCCGCTATCTGCGATAAACTGGAACACGCTTTTGAGGTAAGCAAAATAACCACACATGCTTCCATCACTGCAAAGCCGTTCTTTCTTCACAGAGGATATAACATAATTAAAGAACAGCAGGTAATCAGGTCAAATATCCCCTTGACGAATTACATTATGGAAAAACCGCTTTAACCATCACCCCAATTCACTAATCAAAAAACACAACAAAACGCCCTTAGCCATGAGTTCCTACCCACAGCTAAGGGCGTTTCTAATATGGATTTATTTCAGCCGTCCAAACCTCTTGCAAATCATTCCCCCACCAACAAACCACTTGACAGTAAGAATAATCGCACGCAAACGACTGTTATCATTTTGTTATCAAAAGACCTTACCAAAGCCCGCAAACCCGCATAAACACTGGATTTACTAAGCATTTTAGTTTATTCGAACTCAATCGTTCCCGGCGGCTTCCCCGTACAGTCATACAGCACCCGGTTAACCCCCTTCACCTCATTCACAATTCGGCTAGTCACTTTTCCCAGCACCTCCCAGGGTATCTGGGCTGCCTCCGCAGTCATAAAGTCAGAAGTATTCACAGCCCGCAATGCCACAGCATAATCATAAGTTCGGAAATCTCCCATTACTCCCACTGAACGCATATTCGTCAGCGCCGCAAAATACTGTCCCAACTCCTTGTCCAAGCCAGCCCTGATAATTTCTTCCCTGTAAATGTAATCTGCTTCCTGAACAATCCTTACTTTTTCTTCCGTAACCTCCCCCACAATACGGATGCCAAGCCCCGGACCCGGGAATGGCTGACGAAATACCAGATGTTCCGGAATCCCAAGCTCCAGCCCTGCTTTACGCACTTCATCCTTAAAAAGCATTCGCAGGGGTTCAATGATTTCCTTGAAATCCACCACATCCGGAAGCCCGCCTACATTATGATGGGATTTAATCACCGCAGACTTGCCAAGCCCCGACTCAATTACATCAGGATAAATCGTGCCCTGCACCAGAAAATCCACCGCACCGATTTTCTTTGCTTCTTCCTCAAATACACGAATAAACTCTGCACCGATAATTTTACGTTTCTCTTCTGGCTCTGTGATCCCTTTTAATTTCTCATAATAACGCTGTCGGGCATTTACCCGAACAAAATTCAATTCATAAGCGCCTTTCGTTCCAAAGACTGCTTCCACTTCATCTCCCTCATTTTTGCGGAGCAGGCCATGGTCTACAAAGACGCAGGTCAGCTGCTTCCCAACCGCTTTGGAAAGCAGCACCGCTGCCACGGAAGAATCCACACCGCCGGACAAAGCACAGAGCACCCTGCCGCTGCCAATTTTTTTCCGCAGGCTGTAAATAGCAGTCTCCACAAACGAATTCATTTTCCAGTCTCCAGTACAGCCGCATACCTGATAAACAAAATTCTCAAGCATTTTCAAGCCTTCTTGCGTATGGATTACTTCCGGATGAAACTGAGTGGCATAAAGTTTTTTCTCTGGAAACGACATTGCAGCAACCGGGCATACAGGCGTATGCGCTGTAATATGAAATCCCTCCGGCACCTGGGCAATATAATCCGTATGACTCATCCAGCAGACACTTTTCGGCGACGCCCCCTGAAATATTATGTCTGTGGTATCCACCTCCACCTCCGTATGTCCATACTCACTAACTGGAGCTGTTTTCACTATTCCTCCCAGCAAATGCGCCATCAGTTGAGAACCATAACAAATTCCCAGAATTGGAATGCCTAGTTCAAATATTTTTCTGGAGTAACTGGGCGAATCTTCATCATACACACTGTTTGGCCCGCCGGTAAAAATAATTCCCTTGGGATTTATGGCTTTTATTTCTTCCAGGCTTACTGTGTATGGCTTCACTTCACAGTACACGCTGCACTCACGCACCCGCCGGGCAATCAGCTGATTATATTGTCCTCCAAAATCAAGGACAATCACTGTTTCTTTCTCCAAATTCTTTCCCTCCTGTATCTCATTTCCTTCCTGCAACTCTTATCTTGTCCCATTATAACGGAGGTCTTTCCTGTTTACAAGGGAAAAATCAGATTTTCCAGCCATTCCATACTGCTCTTTCCTGTTTACATGGGAAAAATCAGATTTTCCAGCCATCCCATACTGCTCTGAGCCGGCGCATCTGACAGCAGAATCCGCCGCTCTGAACCAGAGCATTTGACAACAGAACCTGCTGTTCTGAACTGTCAATGCCCGATTTAACGGAATTTCCTTCCTGAAGCCATTTCCCCTTGCCGGGAATCTCTGAACTGCTTCCCAAAGCCATCTTCTCACTGTCGGGATTTTCAGAACTGTTCCTTATGCCTATTTCTCTCCCTGTCTGGAATTTCTAAACTGTACCGGCGTCATTCCATATTTCCTTTTGAACAAGCGGTTAAAATGCTCCACATTCTGATATCCTACGCTGTCAGCAATATTTTCCACCGTCATACTGGTATTTTTCAAAAGAGTACGGGCTTTTTTCATGCGCACGTTCTTTACAATATCGCCAAAGGTTTTTCCTGATTTTTCCTTAATATATTTGGAAAGGTATGGTTTGGACAAATGCATTTTTTCTGTCAGTTCATCTAAAGTCACAGTCAGATAATGCTCCTGAATATAATTCATAATCTCATTCAGCCGTTCGTCCCTGCACTGTTCCGTCTGCTGAATCGGCTCCAGCTTATTGACCGCCACGCAAAGAGCCTCAATGGAAGATTTAATGATATCCTCATCTATGCCCACGCCCCAGTACAGCTGATTATTGCAGGAAATTCCCACATAGGACACTGCTTTTGCAGAAGAGCCTCTGGACAGGGAATGCTCCTCGTACACAGACAGTTCATAGCTGATATTAAAGTACTGCTTCAGCGCATTGCTGACTGCATCCAAACGTCCGTTTCCATTTCCGGCAATGTCACGTTTGTGGCCCCCATGTTCCAGAACTGCTGTAGCCACAATACCATTTTTCTGCTTGAAATGACATTCTGAAACATGAAAATGGGGTGTATTATTTACATAATGCTCTTCAAAAATCTGATACACCAACTGCGGGGAAAGTTCCATATGACGGTGATCCGACACGCCTTTTACTGTATATCCCACTTCTTCCTTCATTTTATCTGGTAAGGTAATTCCGTAATTCTGCTTCAGAATATATCCTACGCCGCCTTTTCCGGACTGGCTGTTAATGCGGATAACATCAGAATCATAGGTGCGTCCCACATCTTTGGGATCAATAGGCAGATAAGGCACTGTCCAGGGACCCCCGGGATTATTTTCCCGACATGCCATGCCTTTTGCAATCGCATCCTGATGGGAACCGGAAAAAGCCGTAAACACCAATTCTCCGGCATAGGGCTGTCTGGGTGAAACCTGCATACGGGTACAGCGTTCATAGGTTTCTGCAATTTTGGACATATTGCTGAAATCCAACCCTGGATCTACTCCGTGGGAAAACATATTCATTGCCAACGTGACAATATCCACATTTCCGGTCCGTTCTCCATTTCCAAACAAAGTTCCCTCAATGCGGTCTGCGCCTGCCAGAATTCCAAATTCTGCATCACAGATGCCCACGCCCCGGTCATTGTGGGGATGAAGGGAAAGCACTACATTTTCCCTGTATTTCATATGCTTGCTCATATATTCCACCTGACCTGCAAAAATATGGGGCATGGCGTTTTCCACAGTTGTGGGAAGATTAATAATCGCCTTTTGTTCCGGCGTGGGCCGCCATACGTCAAGCACCGCATTGCACACCTCCAAAGCATAATCCATTTCTGTTCCGGAAAAGCTTTCCGGACTGTATTCAAAGGTAAAATTTCCTTCTGTTTCCTCTGCCAGCTTTTTTAACAATTCTGCACCGCTGACTGCAATTTCCTTAATTTCTTCTTTGCTTTTTTTAAACACCTGCTCCCGCTGTGCCAGGGAAGTGGAATTATAAAGGTGAACTACCGCATGGGGAGCGCCTTTTACTGCTTCGAAAGTTTTCCGGATAATATGCTCTCTGGCCTGGGTCAGCACCTGCACGGTAACATCATCCGGTATCATGTTCCTATCAATCAATGCCCGCATGAAATTGTACTCTGTCTCAGACGCCGCAGGAAAGCCCACTTCAATCTCTTTAAATCCCACATCCAGCAGCAGCTGAAAAAATTCCAGTTTTTCCTCCAGACTCATGGGCTCAATCAAAGCCTGGTTACCATCCCGCAAATCCACGCTGCACCAGACAGGGGGCTTTGTAATATATTCTTTTTTTACCCAATCATAGGTTACCTCAGGCGGCATAAAATATTGTCTTTCGTATTTCTCAAAATTCTTCATTCTCAGTCCTCCATTTTTATAATTTCAAGAGGCAGGCAAAATAATTTCAACCAAAAAATCTTCCGTCCCTACCATCCGCTTCCATAAGGGATCATAGAGACGAAAGACACTATCATCTTGCGCGTTACCACTCTGCTTCATGTATTCACATGCTCTCATCAGCACTTCCATGCCTGTCTCTGTAACGGGAGAACCCGTCCTGACCTACTGTTTCTCTCCTGCCCGGCACAGTGATTCTTAAGTACTCGGACACTGCTGCAGAGAAAAATTCCAGAGAAATTTCAGCCGGAAGCTCCAAGGCCAGTTCACCGCATCGTCCCTGCCATGTTCCACCAATCCATGGCTCTCTGTAAGTTTCTCTGCGGCTACTCTTCCTCTTCCTCGCTTTTCACGGGTTTTATCTTAACACAGATTTTCATTCTTGTATAGTGATAATTTTAATCAGTTTTATTGATGTATTTTAATTTTCCAAAAGGGACAGACTTCCCGTGATACCTGTCTTCCTCTGTTCTTTCCATGCTTTTCCCATGTTTTCAGACAATTCCTTTTTGATGCAGGTATTTCTCCCTGGTTGCAAGTCCGCCCCGGATGTGCCGCTCCGATTTATTCACATCCAGAACTTTCCTGGCCCTGGCAGCCAGAGCCGGATTAATCTGCACAAGACGTTCCGTTACGTCTTTATGCACCGTACTTTTGCTGATTCCAAATTTTTTGGCAGTCTGCCTCACTGTGGCGTTTTCCTCGATTATATAATTAGCGATATTAATCGCCCGTTCTTCTATGTACCCTTTCAACGAAATCCCTCATACACTGTTTTTTTATAATGTATGAAGGATTTACCCCGGTTATGACAATGCTGCAAAACATTCCTGCATCCATAGAAAAATGGAAAAAATATTTCTACCGCCCCTTAGGTCAATTTACAAAGTTTCATGGAAGCTTTTTAAACGTCAAAGCTGTCACACATCCCTCGCAGAGTGTGATAGGATGTCAAGCATTTCTGAGGATCCATTCACGACAAACACATGAGTGAATAAACCATGAACAATGTATTACCAAGACATGAATTTTAATTAAACTTTTTCTGCAACTCTTGAAACACCATGTATAAACATTCAATTTTGCTAACTATACAGTACCCATTTAAAAGACCTTGATTTTTTAGTCAAAACAGAGAAAATAAAAATTCTGTTTTGGTATTTCCTTATTATGAAAAGTGGATAACTTTTCGATGTTTCTACTTAATGGGCTTTACCTGTGGATTACTTTATTCGAAATCCCCCATTACTTTCTGACGACCCGCTTTTTGCGGAACTTATCCGGATGTCAGCCAGTATTTCCTCTTTGCTCAGACTGTTTATCCACAGCCATTTTGACGAATGGGGCAATATTGGCAATTCGCTATTTTACCGGTTTTCCGCTAAAATATCGGTATCAAATTTTAGCGGAAGAAGGTAGCCTGATTGACAAAAGGCGAAATGAATGAGCAGCTGTTACAGCAGGTTGACTCATTAAAATAAACCATAGATTCTTTGAATTCTACAATCATCGCACAAGCACAGCTGATTGCACAGCTCAACCAGACCATACAGGAACTGAAGGAACAGCTTAACAAGAACTCCCAAAACAGTTCCAAACCGCCTTCGGGGCACTGCATGTACCGCTGAGAAACGCCATGTCATTGGCGCTGCCGTTACAGTAAACATTACGGGGCACCAGGCATTGGAAATCCCGGTCTGTATGCTGTATGGAGATATCCGCAGGGGGCTTTCCCTTCCGGCGTAAAAGCAGCCGTACAGTATGGGGAAAACCTGCAGGCATTGTCTGTTGCATTAAATACCGTAGGCGCAGTCAGCATCAAGCGTACCTATGAGATACTTTCCGGAGTGTTCAATATTCCGATTTCAACAGGGACGGTCAGCAGCATGGTTACAAGATGCGCTGAGAGCCTGTGTGGCACCGTCAATGAGATCAAGGAAAAAATGGCCGGCTCAGCACTTGGTCATTTCGATGAAACCGGGACCAGGGTGGACAAAAAACTCTGGTGGATCCATAATGCCTCAAACTGCGAATACACCTATCTTGATATCAGTCCCAAATCCGGAACGCAGGGCATGGAGCAATGTGGCATCCTTACAGGCTTTAAAGGGACTGGGGTGCACGGCTGCTGGGCTTCCTATTGGAATTATACAGATATCCAGCACGCCGTCTGCTGTGCCCATCTACTGAGGGAATTAACCGGGATAAGCGAAAACCACCTCGGACAGAAATGGACATCTGCATTTACAGACCTTTTACTGGAAATGAAAAAGGCCAAAGACAAAGCTGTAGGGAAAGGAAAAACATCCCTGAGCTGTTATCACTACCATAAGTTCGATAAGAAGTATGATGAACTTATCGAGCAGGCAAGGAAAGAAAATCCGCTTCCGGAAACGATTGTAAAAAAGCGTGGGCGGAAGAAAAAAGGGAAGATCCTTTCCCTGGTAGACCGCCTTGCGAATTACAAGGCATCCATCTGCCTTTTTATCCGTAACTTCAAGGTTCCGTTTGATAACAATCGGGCGGAGCGTGATCTTCGGATGATAAAGGTCAAGACCAAAGTATCTGGCTGTTTCCGAACCGAAAAAGGCGCAAGAGATTATCTAAAAATCATGCCCTACGTTGGCACTGCTCATAAGCAGGGGTACAATGCTTATGAAGCAATAAAAAATGCAATCGCAGGCCATCCTGATTTCATCTTTGAATAAGGGTACCCTGAATAGTTACAATAAATACAAGGAAAACAACCGCTCAAAGCTATCCCTGGCAGCCTCTTTATATTCCGTCTATCCAGAAAAAATCTCATATAAAGTCCCATGCAAAATGTGTAATATCGTTTCAAATAGCCATCTATCCTCTATGCCGCTACTTCCTGCTCAACGGGGCTTTCTCCAGTGACATGAAAATCCATGAAGATTTCTGCCTTGATCCATCCGTTGATGGACTCCATCACCGCATTGTCCGTTGGGGTTCCGGCTCTTGACATTGACCGGGTAATGCTGTACATCGGCAACAATTCGTTGAAGGCTTTGGATGCATAGACTGCGCCTTGGTCGCTGTGGAGAACCAGCTCATACTGTGGATATTGTTTCTCTAACCCGATCAGTTCATCCAGGCCGCTCAGGTATGTTATCCGGTCGCCCCGCCTGGACGAGAGGGCATGAGTGAGGATCTCGTTGTTCCAGAGATCCATGTACAGCGTAAGCTCATAGTAAATACCCTTCACATAGAAAGCTGTCATGTCACTGACAACGTACTGCAATGGCCTGTCAATCTGCATCTCGGTCATGAGCAGGTTTGGATATATCTTGAACGGGTTTCCAGGCTTCTTGTATTTATAGTGTTTCGCCTCGCTCTTTACTCCAAGCGTCTTGCAGCATTTGTGCGCGTAAGGATTCTCTATGCTACTCTCAGCAGTAATTTTAACGCTGCTCCACAAAGTTCCGCCCATTCATTTCTTTTCATCCATTACAAACGGCAATTGCATGTGATATTTATACAAGCCAAGAAATATTGCTGCAGATGTTTTGGAAAATTAATCTTCTTTCCCTTTTCCTCCCCATATTCCCTATCTATTTTTTCTGCCTGCTGCTCTTTCCTGTCAAAATAGCATTTAATAAGCCCCTCCAGCTTTAATGCTACGCATTTATATCAATAACCTATTTTTTCCCTCTGGCATATCGGTTCTTCTTTCATTTTCCCGAAATGATGAAAATACATTTGTGCCAAGAATAAAATACGAACAAAGTTAAAGCTGTTCTTCCGTGAATCCATTGCTCTTTTGCTTTTGTTCATATGACATAATTGCTGTTTCAATCAGCTTAGCAACCTCTTCATATTATTCACAGTAGGTTTCTCCCCAATCATTCAAACAACGAATTTGATATCCCGCAAGGAACAGGAATAGCAACGGATTTTGAAAAATATCTTCTAACCGTTCCACAAAATAATCTCTCTTTATTCCAAGCATTTCGTAAATTCCTGGAGTTTGGAAAACAAAATCTTTCCAACGAATGTTTCCTTTGTGCTTAACCTTGCCGTCCTTTAGCAATTGATTAAAATTTTTTACTCTGTGTTTCTCAACACTTGACAATATCATATTCCGCAATTTATACGGCAAATCAAAATCTGGATGCACTAAAAACTATCCTTTTTCCTGCTTTAATTTTACCTTGTATCCATTGATAGACAATAAAGCTGATATTTTCTTATAATCAAAAAGGCAAATTCATCTCCTATTTTCATTGCTTCAATCTTCATAAAGTTAACAAACCTTACATTCCATTTATTATTCGATTTGCTATAGATTGGGCAAATCAATACTGCCTAAAATGAGTATCAAAATTATCCCCCTAAAGAAAGAAGGAACTGCAATAAAACACAATTCCTTCTCCATGGTTACGGCAATTTTTTCTTTTTGGATATTAAAACCCACAGTGCTTATTTCTTGGTTATTACTGTTTTAACCTTCGACCATCCTGAGCAGTACTTTTTGCCCTTCACAGTCTTGTATGTCCTCACCCTGACATAATACCTTTTCTTTGGCTTTAATCTTTTAATTGCCAGCTTAGTGGTTGAGTTCTTCTTGACTGTTTTTGTCACGGTTACCTTTTTTGCAAATTTTTTATTTGTTGAAACTTGGATCTGATATCCTGTCGTGGATTTCTTTTGTTTCTTCCATTTTACAGTAAACCCTTTCGATTGTGCCATAACCTTTCCTGATATAGCCGTTCCTTTGGGAACAATTTTAAAGGTTTTTTAATAGTGCCAGTGTAATTTCCTTGAAGCTTGATAGTTACGGATGCCTTACCAATTTTTTTATTATTTTTGTATTTTACGGTATAGTTATGGGCAGAGACAACCTTTCCGCTGGAATCCTTTATCGTAACGGAGGGTTTCTTTGCCCTTCCATTATAGGTATAGGAAACAGTTCTTAATGTCGCCGACTTTACACAAGGGATTGTTTTGCTGCTCTTGACAATCCCACAGGAAGCACATTTCTCTGTAATGCTGCCATTCTCAGAAGTTGTCGCCTTTGTTACAGTAGTTTTATATGCATGGGAGATTTTCTCAAGGCTTTCTTTTTTTGTCTCTCCGCATACGCTGCAGATATATTGTTTCTCGCCTTTCTCTGTGCAGCTTGAGGCTTTGCTTTCCTTCCCTTTGTCCCATGTATGCTTCCCTGTCGCTGCAATTGCCTGACCTGTGTTCAGTTTTTTATTGCAATCTTTGCAGTAAGTGTCCCCGCTATAACCTTCTGCCTTACAGGTTGCATCCTTCTTATTCCTTACTTCTTTAGTTTGATGGCCTGTAGCTTTTATTTCTTCGTTTTTTGTTTCTCCACATATAACACAAGTGTATGTTTTTTCGCCCCTTTCTGTACAGGTAAGCTCTTTTGTTATAATTCCGTCATCCCAGCTATGTTCCTCACAGACAGGAATATCCCCCATATCTGCTACTACACTCACTTCACAGGAAACAATTTTATCTCTGTCATCCATTGCTATGCCATAAATAACTGTACTTCCTTGCGTAACTGCTGTCACTTTTCCATCTGTTATTGCAGCAATGGATGGATTTGCAGACATCCAAGAAATCTTTTGTTCTGTGGCATTTGAAGGGTTTATCATAACTTTAAGCCCAGCGTTTTCTCCTTCCTTTAATTTCAAAACAGTTTCACTCAACACAACAGAATCAACTGGCACATAATTATCGGATTTAACTATAATCGGTCTTTCGTCTAATTCCCCATTGCCACTTTCGTCTATCTGATAAATCTTTTGTTCTGTAATTTGTTTCACATCAGCGTATATAGCAGCATCCGTTTTAATAGGAACATTATTAAATGTGTAGACCATGCTTTCTGCATCTTTCGCTTGCGCAAAATCCATTGCCACCAAACCATCATCTACTCCCGTAATCTTAAAGGAAACGTTTTCTTCTGAATTCAAACAGATAACCTTCTCATAATCACCAGAATATGAATCGTATACGACTGCAAACCGTCCATACTCATTGGTCACATCACTTTGCGTGCCATCCACAAGTTCTGTTATTAAGGTTCCATTTTCTGCATACACACTGACATTTACAGGACAGCTGATTACTGATTTTGCTACAAACTGACAGGATTCTGGAAGTGCCGCTGCCTCATCCATTGTAAATTGACATTTATCCTCTAACATTTTAAAGGTTTCATTTACCACATCTTTTTTTAAAGAATATCCAAAATCACTAAAGTAGCTCAAAAATCCTTCCACTTTTGTCATATCCAGGTAAGCTTCTTCACCTTTATATCTTAGTCTATACAAAATATTGTAATTATAGTAAAAGTCCCATGCGTTTTCTTCTGTCCTAGCTGCAAGGAAAGTTTGCTTGGAACGTTCCAGCTTTTTGGTAAAAGCAGAAGCAAGGTCTGCATACCCTTCCACGCAAGCTTCCTTTTTCACCATACCTCCGATATCTGCCAATTTGTTGACAAAAAAGGATTCCATGCCAATGACATTCAGCCATGATTTTATATTGTCTACCGCTATTTTCCCTAACCCGGATAAACCGGAAAAGCTTATTTTGTATTTTCCCCTTTTGTGTTACT
>NZ_SRYA01000075.1 GCF_004793545.1 Petralouisia muris
CATAAAATGCCATAAAAGGGTTATTCTTTTTTATTAAAACTTTTTACTCTCCAGTTAATAAGAGAGGTGGAGAATGATGGGGTGGTTAGATTTGCTTATCCTGTTTTTTTGTTGTATTATCGAAGTTTTTCTACTTTATGACTATTTCTACAATTTTTTTGGACCTAAAATAGAAAGAAAATATATCAAAATAGTATGTGTAGGAACAATAGGTGCAATCTTTTTTATCAATATGTTGCAAAGTAATGTGTTGAATTTGGTTCTTGTTCCTATAGTATTGTGGCTTTTTGTAACAGTATTATTCGATTCTAAATTGGGAATCAGATTTGTATATTTTATTATGGCATATATTGTTATGATTGGTGTGGAGTTTTTGTACATTATATTGTCAAATACCACAACAATATTGTTGGCAAATACAGGTTTGATTCCGGTGTCAGAATATTTATGGCAATTATTACTTATAAAATTTCTAAATTATATTGTGTTTATTGTATTAAAGCAGATGTCTGCAAAATCAAAAAAAAGAATGACCAACAAGCTGTTTTTGATTTATTTATGTGTACCTGTTTCTACTTTAGGTACTATGCTTACAGTGTTTTATTCTGGGATAGATGTTGGAAGTAATGTGGTTTTAAAAATATTAATGACGCTGTTTTTTGTATGTATGATAACTGGAAATATGGTATTATTTTATGCGTTTCAAAAATATACGGAAAATTTAAGTGAAAGCTCTAAACAGGAATTAGAACTTCTTTATCAAAGGGCTGAAGTGGAGAGATTGACTAAAATAGCAGAGTGGAATGACAATTATAATGAAATTGTTCATAATACATCACATTATCTTAAGGTAATAGGACAGTTGGCTTTTGAAAGAAAAAACGATGAAATATGCAAAGTGGTAGATAAACTGAATGGAAAGTTAAATAGAGAAGATATTTCTGAATATTGCAATCATAAGATGTTAAATATAATTTTATCGGAATATTGTATTAAAGCAGAAAACATAGGGGTGTTTTTTGATGTATATGTGGAACCGGGGTGTATTTTGGAACACATTCAGGATGTTCATCTTATTACTATGTTAGGCAATTTGCTGGACAATGCCATTCTAGCTGCATCAAAGAAAGAAAAGGCTGCTTCTGTTGTCGTAAGAATATTTATGCAAAAAGATGGAAAACTTTGTGTGATTAAGGTGGTTAATGATTTGGTTGAAGAGTTGAAGGAGGTAAGGGGGAAACTTATAAGTACGAAAAAAGAAACTGGAGTACATGGGATTGGATTGTCAAGTGTCTCAAAGATTGCTGAGCAGTATAATGGATATTTAGATTATTATATTAATGATGAAAAATTTAATGCTGTGGTAGTATTAGCAGTTTAATTTATACCTACATGTTTAAATAGAATAGCAAGCTCCTTTTCAGGCAGGTAATAAAATGAGGATTACTTGATGTCTGGAAAGGAGCTTTTTAGATTTATAGAATGAAATATGTTTGTGTAGAGTTTGGACATAAAATGTCGAAATATGGACATTGGATTCAAATATTTTGAAAATTGTTGTATGATGCAAAAAAATAGGAGCTTCCTGTATACTTTAAAGAGTAAAAGGAATTGACCAAAAAAAATACCTCAAGTAAATTTAGATTATTACTGACCTGACCGTTGGTAAAAATCTAAAACACAAGAGGTATATAAGATGAATGTTAAAACAAGTAAAACAAAAAAGCAAGTAAAGGTAGAAAATCAGGCAATTAATCTTTTGTCAAAAGAGGAAATGAGCAGGAGGATGGAGGTGGTTGAAAAAGAACTGAGATCATATACCTGGCGGGAACTGGAAACAAACGGCAAATTCACCAAGAATGACAAACTTTCCTTCATCACTGATGACATGCTTATAGTGGGATGCGATATAGGCAGTGAAATTCATTATATCAGAGCAATTGATGTCAGAGGAAGGGAGCTAAGCCGTGGGGCGTTTGAATTTAGCAATACTGCGGAAGGCTTTGAAAACGCTAAAGCATGGGTGCTGGCGCTTGCAGCAGAAAACAAAAAGACACAGATAGTGATGGGTCTTGAACCGACAGGCCACTACTGGTTTGCGCTGGCTGCATGGGATGATTTCAAACGGAATCAGTGTTGTTCAGGTAAATCCATATGCTGTAAAGCAGAGCAAAGAAATCGAAGATAACAGTCAGCTTAAGGATGACAGAAAAGATCCAAAACTGATTGCAAATCTTGTGAAAGATGGTAATTATGGAATGCCGTGTCTTCCAGAAAAAATCTACGCAGACATGAGAAGGCTCTCCATGTTCAGAGACCAGCTTACCGAAGACAGGATCAGAAACATCAACCGTCTCCACAGAGAACTCAAGATATATTTTCCAGAATATATGGACGCATTTGGGAAAATAGACGGCGCATTCGCACTGGAAGCGCTGCGATGTCAGCTATCCCTTCTGACATCACAGCGCTTGGAGCAGAAGGCATAAAAAACATCTGGCATGATGCAAAACTAAGAGGACGCGGTTACAGCAGAGCCAGAGAAATCGTGAGCTGTGCGGAGAAAAGTGTGGGATTGACGGATGGAACCGATGCAGGCCGGGAGGCAGTGAAGTGGTTCGCAGAACAGATCCTGAAGCTGGATGAGCAGCTTGCAGAAATTGAAGGCGCTTTACACAAGAAATGCAAGGAAATGCCTTATGCAGAAAATATACTGGAGATCAATGGCGTAGGTGAGAACATTCTGGCCGGAATACTGGCGGAAATGGGAGACATCAGCAGATTTGATGATGTGACAGAAATCCAGAAGTTAAGTGGAATGGGGCTTGTGTCATGCAGTTCAGGCAAGCGCAAAGGGCAGACAAAGATCAGCCGCAGAGGACGCAAAAGGCTTCGATACTGGCTGTTCCAGGCGGCCAAATCAGCAGTTTCGCATGCAGATGAATTCAAACAATTGCATGAGCATTACACAACACGGGCAAACAATCCACTGAAAAAGATGCAGTCGTTGATTGTGATAGCCTGCAAGATGCTAAGGGTGATTTACGCCATCCTGAAGACAGGGACAATGTATGATCCGCAAAAAAATGTTGAAGGATATCAAATGCCCGGATGCTGTACAGGCACAGATGGCAGCATAGGAAACCAAAATAAGAAACATAATCCAGAACTCTGTCGAGTCGCTGATAGCAGGTATTGGAGATTGGACAGGGTTCTGGAACAGAAACCCGTAAACGATGGGGTCTGAAATGAACCACATCAGCAAAAAGACCAACAGGAATCTGTAGTGGCATAGCGTCCACTGGGAAAATCAGCACCATGGCAGGTAAAAACAGGTCGGTAACAATCAAACATAAAAAACAAGAGCTGTAGCCGGCATCGGTTTTTTCCGTGGGGCAAGACCCTGTCTAGGAGCTTGGTCGGCACTCAGTGTATGGTAGATGGGACGAAGGAAGTTGGGACACGATCCCTTTAGACACGGAAGGTTCATCATCATAGTTGATCAGAGGGAAAATAGCCTTTATAAAGCAAACAAAAGGGATGCTTTAAAAACTATACCCATTTATCAGCTATTCGGTACATGATACTACGATATCCATCACTTCCGGCTCTGTTTTTGAGGTAAGTAGAAATCGTCAAAGCTAGAAAAATCAATAGATTTAGGCTTGACAGAATAGGAAGGATAAACTCATGAAAGTTAAAAAAATTTTTGGAAAAGGTGTAATGAAATGTTTAAATGTCTTAGCGTTATTGTTGGTTATGCAGACGGCGAACTCAGCGTGTATATGGGTGGCTCACCAACCTGAATTCCCAGAAGCAGCTAATAAACTTAAATTTAATAAGTGGTTTGCAAAAGTGACATAATACGACATTATATCCTATTTTGTTAATAAGATTCCCTCAAAACTTCTAAATATAAACAAAAGCTTGGTGTGTAAATTGTTAAATTTAAAAAATACAATAAGTGATTTTGGGGGTATGAAAACGATAGTCGATATAATGTCGTATCATATTTGTGAAAAGAATTTTTAAATAATGGAGGATAAAATTGTGAGGATAGTTGTTCTGGTAAAAATTGTTCCTAAGCAGACAACTTTGCCTATGAGCAGTGATTATACGGTGGATAGAAATATTGCTACAAGTTCAATTAATCCAAATGATTATCATGCCATAGAAGAGGCTTTACGTTTAAAAGAAAAAAACGGTGGTGAAGTTATTGTTTTATCTTTGGGAAATATAAGCTGCAAGACTGTATTAAAGGATGTTTATGCATTAGGAGTTGATAGAATAATACTTTTATCTGACAGTATTTTTAAAGGTTCAGATACATTTGTTACTTCAAGTATATTAGCAGAAGCTATAAACAAAATTGGTAATGTTGATATGGTAGTTGCGGGGAAAAAATCATCTGATGGTTCTACATCACAAGTTCCTAATGAAGTTGCTGCATTATTAGGATGGAACAGTGCAAATAATATTATTGCATGTGAGACTTTTCAGAACAAAGTTCAGTATGAGGAAAGGTATGAAAAATACGATATAAAAAGGCAATATGACTTGCCAATTATATTATCAGTATCATCAGAGATTAATGTTCCAAGATTGCCAAGTATCGAGGGATTATTAAAGGCAACAAAAAAAGAAGTGCTTATATGGGATAATTGTGATTTAGAAATTAGTAAGGAATATTGTGGTATAAACGGATCAAAGACACAAGTGGCTGGGGTTGAAAATGTAACTTATTCCTTACAACGAGAAATGAAAGTTATTACTGAAAGAAAACAAATAGTTGAATCGTATAGGGAATTAAGGAGGAGTAATGTTGATAGAGGGGTTAATTGTGAAAATAAGATAGAAGTAATAAATGATTTGACAGATAAGAAAATATTGGTTTTTTGCGAGGTGAATGATGGGAAAATCAGTAATGAAAGTTTGTATGTTGTTAAAAAGGCAGCATTAGTAGCGAAAAAAAATGATTCTTCAGTTGTAACAATAAGTTCGAAGTTAGAAAACAAAAAAGAACAGTTAAAAGAGTTAAGTAAATGTGGAGTAAAAATAAATTATGAAATAGAAATAGATAATATATATTTATGTGATAAAGGTGAAATATGTAGAGATATTAGTCAGATTGCTGCGGGTGTTGAACCGGAACTTATATTATTTGCTAGTACACAGTTGGGAATGAATATAGCGCCATACTTTGCAGCCATGAATCAATCTGGACTTACAGCGGAGTGTATAGATATTGATTATGTTGATGACAACTATTTGCAAAGGCGACCGGCATTTGGTGGAAGATTGATTGCTAATATTTTTACAAAGAATTCTAAATATAGTGTTGCTACAATAAAACCTTATGTTGAGCAAATGGATACGACTTATATTGGGGAAATAGAAAATAAGGTAATTTGTTCCAATGTGAGTAAAAAACAAGGGGAAATAATTAATAACAATCAAAAATATGAAATTGATCAAAGCATTGTAATTGGTTGTGGAAATGGTATACATAGACAAGAATTTTTGGAATTAGTAAAAGAAATTTGCATGAAAAAGCAATATGGATTTTGTGCTACTCGTGAATTGGTTGACAAAGGATGGGTTGATACAAATCGGCAAGTGGGATTAACAGGTCAAGTAATATCACCTGATATATATATTGCAATAGGTATATCAGGAGCATATGAACATATTGTTGGAATAGAACAGAGCAATGTGATAATAAGCGTGAATACAAATGCTACAGAACCGATTAGTAAAGTGAGTGATGTGATTTATGAAATAGATTCAGAGGAATTTATTAATATATTAGCTATGGAGGAAATGATATGAGAAGTGAAAAAGAAATTAAGGATTTTTTGATTAATTCAAAGTATATGTGTGTTGGAACGAGTGATAAGTCTGGAAAAGTGTGGACTGCACCGTTGACGTATGTTGCGGATGAGGAATTAAATATATACTTCCATTCAGCATTAGATAGTATTCATATACAAAATATAAGGGAAAACCCAGAAGTGGCTTTTTCGATATATGATTCGGAACAATTGTTAGCAAATATTGATGGAATCCAAGGAAAAGCAATAGTTGGACAGTTGGAAAATGATGAAGTAGAAAAAATACATAAGAAGTTTTTTGAAAAGCACATGCCTAATGAAGAAATAAGGAAACAGTTTGCGCCGCCATATCAGGCGTTTTTATCAGAAGAAGCACCACAAAAGAGATTTTTTAAAATGTACATAACAGAAATGTATAAAAAGAATGTTGATATATTTGAAGTTGCAAGAAGACAAAGAATTAACAAAGATAATTTATAGAGAGGTTACAAATTGATATACGAAAGCGCTAAAAACAAAGTTGATTTTTATGTATGCGATACAACACTAAGAGATGGTGAACAAGTGGCAGGTATTCGTTATACACCAAAGCAAAAAGTACAAATAGCAAAGAAACTTAATGAAGTTGGAATAGATGCGATTGATGCTGGGTTTGCAGCGACATCTGTAGAAGAAAGGATGGCAATTAAAGCTATTTGTGATTTGAAGCTAGATATGCGAATAATGAGCATGTGCAGAGTAGTTAAAGCAGATGTAGATGCTGCTTTGGAATGTGGTGTAGATGGTGTTATTTTATTTATGCCTAGTTCGGATATTCATATAGCTGCTAAGTTTGATGGAGATATTAGTGAAAATAGAAAAAGGTTATTACAAAATTCCGTTGATATGATTAAATACGCAAAAGACAAAGGGCTATTTGTCGAATTTGGGGTCGAAGATGGAACAAGAACGGATAAACAGGTTTTGTTGGAACTCTTTTCTAAAGCAGAAGAAGTTGGTGCAGATGCATTAGGAACAACGGACACAATAGGATGTTTAACTCCGGAACAAACTTATAATTATATTAAGTATTTGGTTGATAATTTAAATACACCAATTGGTGTACATTGTCATAATGATTTAGGTTTGGCGACGGCTAATACTTTGGCTGGATTACTTGCAGGAGGGGGATACTGTTCTCCTACTGTAAATGGATTTGGCGAACGAGCAGGAAATGCGGCATTGGAAGAAGTTCTTGTGGCTTTAAAAGTTTTGTACAATCAAGATATTAAGTATGATTTAAAGAAATTAAATGAATTATCTAAAATAGTACAAGAATATTCAGGAATTAATACAAGTATTTTTAAGCCTATTGTTGGAGATAATGTTTTCTCACATGAATCAGGAATTCATATTCATGGAATGTTGAAGGATAACCGTACATATGAAGTATACAATCCGAAAATTGTGGGAAGAAATAGAAAAATGGTAATGGGGAAACATGCAGGGAAGCATTTAATTAGACATATTCTTTTGGAAAACGGATATGACGTATTAGATGATATTGCAGATACCTTGTGGAAACGCATGAAGGAAAAAGAAGATTTAGGAATATCGTACAGCGAGGAGGATGTTATTAATGTCTACAGAAAAGAATTTGGTAAAAAATATAGATGAGTGGAAACTTATAAAGAATCCGTTACTCGAAGGAATCGGTTTGATGGAAATAGTAACATCCTCTAATGTTACTATTGGAAGAGCAAAAATTGATTCACCAGTAAAATTAAAAAGTCATCATCATATTGAAGAACAGATTACGGTTGTAATAGAGGGAGCGATGGAGGTATGCATAGCAGGTGAAAAAAGAATAGTTGCAGCTGGTGATGTGTGCATAATTCCAAGCAATAAAGAACATGAAGTGGAAATTACAGAAGTTCCATTTCTTTCATTTGATATATTTACACCATATAAGAAAGATTATGTTGAAAAGATAAGAGGATAAGAAAATGTTTAATAAAGTATATACAAAATTTGTAAAGCATATAGAAGAGTTTGATTTAATAACAAAAGATACGAAAAAGATTGTTATAGCAACTTCGGGTGGAAAAGACGCAAATATTATGACGGAATTATTGTATAGATACAAGATGGAATTTCGTGCAGACTTAGAGTTGGTATTGGCTAACGCAGCGATACCAAAGTGGAAATATAATCCTACTGAATTTATTAAGAATATAGATGATGAAAAAATTATTAAAGCATTAGAAGACGAAAGTGTATACATAGAAAAGCATAAAGAATATTGGGAAAGTAAAGGTATTAGCACGGTATATTTGGAGCACAGTGAAGGAGATGGCGATGATGCAATATTTAATTCCTCGATTCCGTGCACACATTGCTTTGTTGCACAGAAGAAAGCATTGTTCAGATATATGGAAGGGTTAGAAGATGCAGAACACTGTAGACTGGCTATAGGAATTACTAAATGGGATATTTTATATCTTGCACTGTCAAATATACTTCGTGCTAATGGAAAAACATGGAAAGATATAAAACGAGATGAACCAGCACGGTATGAGATGTATTGTCAACATTTTGCAACTTTTAGTCCAATTCCTAAAATAAATATTGGAATACCAAATAAAACAGTATATTGCATCGAACCAATTGTTTGTTTAAGTGATATGGAAACGAGAGAATACGCAAAAACATTAGAATTGCCAATTATTCCTGATGTTTGTGTGAGTTTGTTTGGCGAGAAATTTAGTTCTGATAAACGGTTTTTTGATAATTTTATGAAAGTGACTGCTATTGAAGAATGTAATATTGCTCAAAATAATCAAGCAATAGAACTAAATTTATTAGACCCTTTGTATAGTAATTACAGTGACATTTTAGCGTTATTAGACAAGACAGAAATTATGCCTCCGTTTGAAGATTTTGATGGTATTCTTTATAAGTCATACATGGATGAAGTGATGAAAGCAGGTGTAGTTGATTAAGATTTACTATGGGACAGACAATAGTTGAAAAAATATTTACAAATAAAATCGGCAAGAGAGTTTTTGCCAATGATATGGTATGGAGTAATGTTGATTTAATGATGGGAACAGATGGTACTGTTCCCATGACAATATCTATATTAGAAAAAAATAATATAAATACAATAAGCGATTCAGCTAAGGTTGTATTTGTGAATGATCACTTTTCACCAGCCAAAGATATTGTTAATGCTAATACACTAAGCTGTATAAAAAAGTTTGCAAATGAGTATAAAGTGAGATTATTTGATGCTGGAGAAGGAATCTGTCATGTGTTGATACCAGATAAGGGATTGATAAAACCAGGGATGTTAGTAGTCGGAGCTGATTCGCATGTATGCACATATGGTGCATTAGGCGCTTTATCTATAGGTATAGGTTCATCAGATTTGGCATTTGCGATGTCAACAGGGAAATTGTGGTTTAGAGTTCCCGAAACAATAAAAATAAATGTATATGGAAAGAAACAAACTAATATATCCGGTAAGGATATTGTTCTAGCTATTTTAAAAAAAGTTGGTGTAGCAGGAGCTAGTTATTCTGTAATAGAACTGGTTGGAGAGGCAATGACAGGACTAAATATAGCAGATAGATTTTCTATGTGTAACATGGCGGCTGAAATGGGTGCTAAAGGTGTAATAATTCCTTATGATGAAATTGTAGCTCAATATTTGAAAGATAAAGTACAGGTTGAACAGGAGGACGTTTTCTATGCAGATAAAGATGCAAAGTATAGTAAATGTATTGATATATGTATAGATGATTTGCAACCACAAATAGCTTGCCCCTATGCTCCTGATAATGTGCATAATGTAAATGATATGGAAGGCTTAAAAATAGACCAAATAGTTATTGGATTATGTACAAATGGAAGACTGGAAGATTTTCGTAGAGCATCAAGATATTTAAAGAAAAAAAAGATTAACGAAAATGTGCGTTTGCTTATCATACCAGGTTCGAGAGAGGTGTTAATCCAAATGATAAAAGAAGGAATTGCAGAAATCCTTGTTGAAGCAGGAGGTATTATATGTCCATCCACATGTGGTCCATGTGTGGGAGGGCATATGGGGGTACTGGGCGAAAATGAAGTGGGGTTATATACATCTAGTAGAAATTTTCTTGGTAGATGTGGTGATAAAACAGCAAATGTCTATTTATGTAGTCCGGATACAGCGGCGTATTCTGCACTTTTTGGCTATATTAAAGAACCTCATAGTCAAAAGTAAGGAGATGTTATGAACAAAATAATTAAATTTGGTGACAACATAGATACAGATACAATTATTCCGGGACAGTATTGTAATATTCTTGAAAACGAAAGCTTGGGAAAATATTGTATGCATAATGTTTATAAAGATTTTTATAAACAAGTTAAACAAGGGGATGTAATTATTGCAGGAGAAAATTTTGGATGTGGTTCATCACGAGAAATGGCGCCGCTTGCTATAAAAGAAACGGGAATAGAATTAATTATAGCAAAGTCTTTTTCGCGAATATTTATGCGAAATGCTATTAATATTGGTTTACAACTTATACAAGATGAAAAGTTTTATGAATTGTCTAAAAATGGAGACGAAATTAGTATTAATGATATGTATATTAAAAATGTAACTAACGGACTGGAATTGGAATTTAAACATATTACTAATCCGGTTTATAAAAAAATTTCTGGAGCAGGTGGAATTATGCAATTAGCAAAAAAAATAATAAATGGAGAAACTGAAATATGAGTTTTTGTATAGAGTATTTAGATTACTATATTCCGCGCAAAAAAGTACTATCTAGAAGAGTTTTGGAAAATAAGGATATTGATAGTGAGCAATTTATAAATGACACAGGAATAAATACCATTAATGTGTTCGAACAATATGAGTTACCAGATGCTCTAGATAATATGTTTGACAAAATGTTTAAAAGTCAAAATATAGAACTGTCTAAAATCAAATATATCGCCTGTGAAACTACACCATTGACAAAGTATCACAATATTTCGGTAGTACATTTTTTGCAAAAAAAATATGGTATGGATAAAGCGAAAATTATACCACTTCATCAACCATGTGCATTTGCTTTGTGTGCAATGGAGTTATCGACAAAGTTGCTTGAACAAGATGAATATATGGTTATTTTGTGTGCCAATGATTGGAGTGAAAGGGAATTAGGAGAACGATTTTTAAAATTCACAATTATGGGAGATGGAATCGGCTTAGTATTAGTAAAAAATGATGTTGAAGAGAAAAGTAGCATAAGAATTCATGATTGGTATTATGAGAATTATGGAGTGTCAAGTTTTACTACATACAATACAAAAAATTATGAATCTGAACCGGTACTGAATAGGTTAAGTATGATAAAAAAAGGTGTGGATTTTATTACACGAAGTTTGAAGCAGTCTAATAAAAGCATTACAGATATTGATAAAATAATTGTCTCGAATGTAAGACATGATGTGTTTAGAGATACATATTCTGGATTATTAGGAGTCTCTTCGAATGTTTTTTATTTAGAAAATACACAAGAAGGCGGTCATGTAAATGATATTGATGTCATTAGAAATTTAAAAGACTATTTGGAAAAAAAACATGGTGAAGATAATAAAGAGGTAATAGCTTTATATACATTAGACATAGAGGAAAGTATGGATATTAACTATCATTTAATAATTCTGAATATTTAGTTGGAGAAGATAAAGTGAAGAATGAACAAGAAAGTATTAATGGTTATTTTAATAAATTAAAAATAGCGACATTAGGACCAGAAGGTACATGTAGTGAAAGAGCTGCAATATATTATGCAAATAAAAATAATGTTAAGTACAAGACAATATTATGCGATACATTTGAAACAGCAATCAAAAAATTGATGTTTGAAATCGTTGATATTGTAATAATTCCATCTGCATATCGAGAATTAGCGGAAATTGTATTTGAAAATATGGATCATATAGAGTTATCAGACGTATTTTTGTATTCAACTCCAGGATTGGTAATAGCTACAGGTTACGAAGATGTTAGTATTAATGAGATTAAAACTATGGCAACTCATTCATCACCAAGTATTTTAGCACAAAAGAGTTGTCCGAATGCGAAATTGATATATTGCTCAAGTAATAGTACATCTGCGTTAAAAGTGGTTAATGGAGATGTAGATGCATGTGTTACTACAAGGATATGTGTTGAAATGAATAATTTACATATTGTAAAAGACTTTGGTGAAGTTCCAATGGGATGGAATGTGTTTAAGAAAAACAATAATAATAGAAAGAGGATAAAAAATGCAAACAATTAATACTAATATGGATGAGAGAGCAAATTTAACATGGTTTTATCCGAGAATATGTATTTATCAGGATAAGATCGATAATCAGGAGGATTATTTTAGATTTTTAGAAATTGAAACGGAATCAAGAGAATTATCTATATATATACATATACCTTTTTGTGATTCTTTTTGTTCCTATTGTGCTTGCTTTAAAGAATTATCTGCATTATATAAAGAAGATGAAAAAATGGCATATGTAAAAGCATTAGTTAAAGAGATGCAGATGTATTCTAATAAAACTTTTTTTAGAAATAAGGAAATAAATTATATTCAGTTTGGTGGTGGAACACCATCTTGTTTATCTGTAGATATGTACAAGGTGATTTTTGAAGGGTTACATAGTTGTTTTACGTTATCTGAAAGCTGTCATATATCTTTAGAAGGAAATGTTATGACTTTAAAAGATATGTTTAAACTTAAAGGGTTAAAAGGTTTGGGGGTAGACAGATTAAGTTTTGGTCTACAAACTTTTAATGAAAGAATACGAAAAGAACTAAATATAAAGGCAAAGGTTAGCGAAATATTTGAAGCGACAGAAAATATTCGTGAAGTAGGTTTTGAATCTTTGGCAGTCGATTTAATGTATAATTTGCCGGATGAAAATTTGGATATATTAAAATATGATTTAGAAATGATTGTAGGAAAGATTAAGCCTGATTATATACAGACATACAGATTTAATCAATTTCATAATACAGTTTTACAAAAGAAAATATCAAATGGTTATTTTTCTAATCCGCCATCTGGAAAAAAAGAATTTGATATGTTCGCATATATTTTAGAATTTTTGAAATTAAACGGATATGATAATCATGTATTAATTAATTTGTTTAGTAATAAAAAAAGTCCTATACCTACAGGATTAGAGTATACTATGGGAAATAATAAAAAAAGTGCAAGTATGACTTTAGGTATAGGCGCAGGTGCAAGTAGTTTTCTAAATAAAAGAAATTATAAGTCTGTTTGCTCGGTTAAGAAGTACATAGAGTTGATTTCTAATGATATGTTTCCTGTTGAAGCTGGTAATATAGCTTCAGAAGAAGTTCTTGCAAGTAGAACAATGGTGTATTTTCCTAACTTTATGCAAATAAGGAAAACCGAGATTCCAAATGATGATAAGTATACAACCATGTTGAATGAACTTGTTCAAAAGAAATATATTATTGAACATAATGATAGATATGAGTTAAGCAGATTAGGAATAATGTGGGCTGGAGACATTTCAAAGTTGTTTTTTGCGGATGAAGAAATTGAGAAGAATAAAAAGTCCGTATATTACTCTATAAAAAACAATACTAATCCATTCAACCAAGACAAAATGAATATGGCTAATAAAAATTATATTAAGAAGGAGAAATAAATCAAATGATATTAGATGATATTAAAGAGATTATTAACGAGACATTTAAGATCAATAAGGAAATAATTGAAATGGGAACTCCATTGTATAATGGAGGGTTAAACTTAAATTCAATACAATTGCTGGAGTTGACTGTGTCTATAGAAGAATATTATGAAAAAGAGTTTAATCCAGATGATTTAACAGAAGAAAACTTTAGTAACGTAGAGAAGTTGTGTCAGTTGATAGAAGAAAAATTATTATAAAAAAGTTACGAAAGGGAAATTATGAATCATAATGTTTTATTAGTGTATCCACCGATAGATCCGGAATATTATATGAAAGGTGCTAATGATAGTCCACCTTTAGGACTAGTTGTATTGCAAAATTATGTAAAAAGACATTTAGGTATAAAAGTTGAGATAGATATTATTGATGGTGAATATTATTCAATATTTGAAATTATTCAAATGATTAAAACAAAAAAGTATACTATGATTGGATTGCAATCGATGATGGCATCATATAACAACTCATTAATTTTGTTAGAAATAGCAAAAAAGAATGGTATGGTTACATTTATGGGAGGGCATCATGCAACTCAGTTATGTGATGCTATACTTAAAAATAGAAACCATATAGTCGATTATGTCATTGAGGGAGATGGGGAAGAGGCATTTGCAGGATTAGTACAATGCAAAGAAATCGAAAGTATCCCTAATTTGGCGTATTTTGAAAATGGTATTGTAAAACACAACTTGCAAAAAAATGTGCCACTAGAATATGGAATCGTTGACTATATTGAACCTAAAGTTTTTGAACAGTACAGGCGAGATATAGGACGTGATTTAGAAAGAACAGAAAAGTTAATCAGTTTTCGCGCATATAGTCATAAGGGATGTAGCAATAGGACAAATTCACAGTATTGCTTCTTTTGTGGTAGAGCTGATCGAGGAGTAAGATTTAAAAAACCTTCAGATTATGTAAGGGAGCTAAAATATTTAAGTGGTTTACCTAATGTAAAGTATATTTTTGAAATAGGTGATGATTTTTTACAAGATGAAGAATGGCTAAATCAAGTGGTGGAACTTCTTCGAAAAGACCCATTACCTGAACATGTACATTTAAAGATATTTGCAAGAGCGAATAGAATAACGGAGAGCATTATTCCTATTTTGAAAGAACTTAATGTGGATGAGGTGGCTATTGGTTTCGAATCAGGAAGTCAAAAGATTTTAGATAACATAAATAAACGTGCAACACCTCAAGACAATATTGAAGCAGCAAAGTTATTGTTTTCCAATGGTATTGATACAATTGCTAGTTTTGTGTTGGGATTACCGGGAGAAGACGAAGATACCTTACAAGAAACGTATGATGCTGCATTAACAGTTAAAGAGTTAGCATGGGAGTATTTGCATAAAAATCCCCAGGAAATAATAGCTAATATAATTGAGATTAATCCAGGCGCACCAGCATTTAGAAAACTTGCTAAATTTATGCCAGAAAAATACTCAGGAAAAGATAAATTAGATCTTTATGAAACTCAAAATGATTATTTTAAGATGGAATTCAACTTGAAGAATGATGAAGAGGTAAAGATTTTTAGAAAAAAACTTGTTGAATGGGGAAATAAGATTAATAACTTAGGAAATTATACATATCCAGCTGGATTTAAAAGTGAAGAGGTAGCGGGAAATTAAAATAAATGGAGTGAACTAAGTAATGAAGAATCACTATGAATGGCCTATAGAGTTTTATAAAATATTTTTAGGAGAAACGATGACATATTCATGTGCAGACTTCCGTAATGGTGATGATACAGATTTGGAAAGTGCGCAGATTAGAAAAATGGATACTATATTAGATGCAATCGTTGATCAAAATAGTAAAAAAATATTGGATATAGGTTGTGGATGGGGAAGTACTGTTAGAAGAGCCGTAAGTAAATATGGTGTAAGTGCAATAGGTATTGATGTTTCAGGTCAACAGCTTAATTATTGTATAGAAAATAGTTTAGATAACATGTCTTTTTGTGATTTGAACTTGTATGAATATAATGAGCCAGTTGATGGAATTTGTTGTATTGAATCGTTTGAACATATTAAGAGCGAGAATTATAATAAGTTCTTTTCACTATGTCATAAAGCGTTAAAACCAAATGGAAGGTTACTTATTCAAACACAGATTCACGAGGAAAACAAAATAAATTTTGATTTACTGAAGTTTAACTTGTGGTGTAGGAAAAATATGATGTTAGACTTAGAGTTGCCTCAAATGGATCAGATTTATGATATGGCTAAACAATATAATTTTTCTGTTGAAATATTAAATGTATTAGATAGGCAATATTATCTGTCAGTATCTGAGTGGTTAAAAAGATTAGAGGATGAAAAAGAATTGTGTATAAATTTGATTGGACAAGAAGAATATGATTATTTCACTTATGTTTTAAGAAAAATGGGTGAGTTACATGAGAAAAAATTATTAAATATATATCAATTCTTATTAAAAAAAGAAGAGGATAAATAGATGAATAAAGAGATAAATGACTTAGTTGGAACGGATTATATATTTCATATACTGCAATCAGATAATATTAGCGAAGTGAGGATATTTGTTTTGGGACCTGAAGGTACAAATATTTCGCAGGCTGCACATAAATGGGCTATGCATTGTGGAATAAGTAAAAAAGTAAATATCATTTTATGTGATACGCCTGAGCAAGAAGTGGAAGCGGCAGTGCAAGTGAGGGAAGAGGGAGTTATACCCATATTTGCATTATGTGCCGTATATTATAATTTATGTAAAGTGTTTTTTAGAAATTTAGATAGTTATATATTTTTACATCATTATTACATGCAATTAGATAATATGCAACTTGCGTCTAAAAAGTATACGAAACATACTCTTAAAGATAATGCGTCAGTAGCTGCACATTATTCACCATCTATACTATTAGAAGCAACAGACTATGTCATCAAAGATACGAGTTCTAATTCTGCAGCAGCAAGATTATGTGCGGAAGGTGAAGTGGATGCATGTATTACTACTGAAACTGCATGTAAATTATATGATTTAAACACTATAAAAGAGTTTGGGTCACCAAATATGCTGTTTACGTTTGGGACAACAAAATTTGGAATAGATGAAATTTCAAAAACACTTGAAAAAATGAAAATGGAAAGATAGTTTATCACGAAGTAAACAAGAGAGGGAAAAAGATGAGCAATAAATACATTCCAACAATTGAAGATATTACTGCTGTAAGTGGTATAGATACATTGCCACCTGGTAAACTTGATATAACAAGAAGGATGGCACAGTTATCAGATATAAAAAAAGGAAAAAAAGTGTTAGTGACATGTAGTCATAGGGGATACCAAGCTGTCATTTATGCAAAAGAATGTGGAGCAGAGGTATGTGGTCTTGACATTGATGAGAGGATGATTGAGTTTGCAAGAGAAAATTCTGAAAAAGAAAAGATTTCTATTAATTTTGTAATAGGAGATGCACAAGAAATTCCTTTTGGTAGTGAACAGTTCGATATTGTGACAAATGAAGGAGCAGTCGGTATACCAGAAAATCCTCAAAAAGTATTATCAGAAATGGTACGTGTTTTAAAAAGGGATGGAATACTTATTTTTAGAGAGTCTATTTTTGCTGACAATCTGAGTGTCGAGGAAAAGGAAGAACTTCGGTTGCGTTATGGTAACAATATTGAGGATATAAAAGGATGGAAGGAACGTGTAGATAGGGCAGGGGCTGAAGTTATTTTTACTGAAACAGAGCCATGGTTAGAACCATCTAATTTCTGGAATGTACGCCATGATAGAGAAGTTCGGGACTATCATGATTTGTATACAATGACAGAAAAGTTGAGATTATCAAAAATATTGATGAAAAAGTATGGTAAAGATGGAATAACAATGGCTGCAGAAAATGAGAGAATATTTTATGATGCAGTAAAAAATAAAAAAATAGGTTATGGAATTTTTCTGTGTAAGAAAATTAATTTGTAAAAAACTGAGATTATTAGGCCACTTATCAATGATTTTTGGCGCAAAATGGCAAAATTTCTGCGTAAGAAAAATACTTATGCCAATGCTGGTATAAGCACAAGGTTTCTAACAGTAAGTCCTGCGGCAATGATCTCTTTGCATAGGCTGTTGCGAAATATTTGTAAGTGCCCTGCACCCTTTCGATGATCCCATGAAGACGGAGCCGTTTAAAAATCCTGGACATGGCTGACGGACTGATATTTTCAAGATGCTGGCGGATATCCTTTCCCTGCATCCCGAAAGCCATATACTCGCCCCGGCTGATGACTTCCAGCGCCTGCAGGTCACGCTCTGCGAAAAAATTCAGCCACGCGGTAAGAGCGTCCCTTGTCCACAACGGAATCGGTAACCTTTGCAAGGTTTTCCTTCCCGCCGCTGTGGTCATCAAAGGATGAGATGAATTCCAGGCGCCGGCAGTTTGCTGCTTTCATAATTGTGAACAACTGAAACAGACTGTAAATGCTCTTTTTCAACGGGGTCTTTTGTTCCGATGAGCTGCCGTCCCTGTGTTCCACTTTCCGTTTTACCCGGAAAGTCCCAATGTCATTGCAGGCGCTCTCTATCCGTAAGACATGGCCAAACTTATCATACATTTTGATTGATACATCACCCATATGGTGTTTGATCCTCGTTCCGAGAATACGCTGGTTATAGTTGGCGCCGACTTCCTTTTTGCAGTTATAGGTAATACGCTGTCCCAGGAAGGCGGCGATGTTGTCCGGCTTTACCGTAAAGATCGCTGTTCGGACGATCTCGTCATAAAGGGGTTCCAGGTCACCCGGCTGTTTGAACATAACGTCTGTTGCGCACTCAATCCGCTGGACAGTCCATGTGTAGCTGAGGCCCAGTGTTTCAGGGGCTGGACAGTAACGCTTTGCAAAAGCATCCAGAACCTTATGGGGGTCTTCCGGGTTGATCCTGTCAGAGAGCTTTTGGGCGGCTTCAACATCCGAGATTTCCAGGAAAGCATTATTATGCATGCGGTAAGCGATTCCTTTCTTCTGCAGCTTACCGGCAAGGAGGTTGTGTCCATTCATATAGAACTGCAGACGGAAAGGCGCCCAGGTAGGGACGCGGAGGTAACAGAGCCCAAGTTCTTTGTCAATGAAATAGAAATAATAGTGGAGACATTTGCTCTGGTCAAATTTAAGGAATGTCTTCCCCGTAGCCTTGTCATGCCAGGGCTTATAAGCATTGCACTGTTCCATGGCGGAAAAGATGTGAACCAGCCCTTCGGTCTTTCCGGTTTTCTGGATGATTTCCTGGCTCCGGTCATCCTTGCGGAAAGCCCGCAGTTTACGGATGAACTCGATTTCAACGCCATTTTCATCTGCGATGCGCTGGGCGTTTGCACGAACCTGTTCTGTAAGGGGCTGGGTAAAATTTGAGAAATCAAAAATGCGGATGTTGTTGGCTTTCAGATAACCGGTCATGCCTTCGGCATGGCTCCATCCTGGGATATATCCCTGGATGATCATGCGGTCATAGCAAGTGATCGTACCATAAATCTTGTCAGCGTATTTATCCGTAAGTAACATGAACACATCCTCCAACGTTTTTCTTTATTGTACTTGAAACTTGGAGGAATTGCAAAAAACTTTTCCGGTTTATCCGGGTTAGGAAGTGATAGATATGGAAGAAATAGTAGTTTTTACAGTCACTATGTATTCTAAGGATGGTAAATCAATATTTGATAATCTTTGTGAGTTAAATAAGGAAACATTTACACAATTTGTTCCTTCGGAAGATAGTGTTTGCAAGACTATACATAGTTTAAAAAGCAGAGGAATGTTTATAGAAGCTTCGTCAGAGGTGGGTATTACTTGTTCTTGCAGTAAGGTTCATTTTGAGAATACATTTGCAACAAAGGTAACTAAATCAAAAGTAAAAGGCATACAAGAAGGTGAATACTTTACATATGAAATAGAGGATGAAATAGATATTCCTACTTGGTTAGAATGTGTTGAAAAGATAACAATGCCTAGACAAATGTTTGTATTAGATGAAAGAATTCAACCACAATTACCATATTTTCATTATACACTTCCAAAAGGAATACAACAAGTTGCCAAAAAAGAATTACTTGATAAATGTATGTTTGATAGGAAAGAATGTAAAGTTGGAATTATTGATACAGGTTTATATAATCATGATTATTTTAAAAAAAATAGTTATGAATTTTCAGTGGATTCGGCGGTTTCTTTTTTTGATTGTAACAAGGATGAAAGAGGACATGGTACAGGGATGTCAGCGGTATTATTAGCATTGTTAGATAAATCTAAAATTACCATGATTAAGGCATCTAACTTAAATTGGAGTTATCCGGTTGCTGCATTGCAGCAGGCATCGAAATATAATTTTGATGTTCTGAATTGTAGTTGGGGAATTATAGGATTCGAACCACAAGCATACTTGGAAATTGCAAATTTGATAAATAAAGGAACAATAGTAGTGTTCTCGTGTGGAAATGGTGCTACAGATAGAAAAAAGTCATTTTTGCAAACAATAGCATATCCTGATGTAATTAGTGTAGGTGGCTGCATGGTGCATATGGATGGTACGATTGAAGTATCGGATATTTCTAGCAGTTATGATTCTGATTTGTTTGAAAATAGACATGCACCGGATTTGTGTGGTATTTGTGGAAAGATGCCTTATGCTCAGATTATTTTAATGCCAATACAACCAGCAGCCTTGTTTGATTTTGAAAATGGAAAACGAGATGGAACTGCTCAAGATGATGGGTGGTTTGTTTCAAGCGGAACATCTGCGGCAGCAGCATATGTATCAGGCATAGTTGCAAATATTCTTGAAGCAAGTTTGATTCAAAAAGAAGACGTATCAGAGTTTTTAATCAATTCATGCAAAAAAGTGAGTGAAGGTAAAAATTTCATGGGAGAAGTAGCGTCAGGGAGAGAGTATGATTTAGCTACAGGTAGTGGTTTTTTGGATTTTGAAAGTGTCTTGAGTAATTTGGATTACTCTAAAACGAAAGGTGATATAAATGAAGTATAATTATTTGGATAGTACAATTAAAGATAAAATGGCATTAGATAAAGTAGCGGTTATCTGTAATGAAAAGAAAATTACATATCGAGAGTTAGATATGTATAGTATGAAGATGAGCAAAATAGTAGATGCAATGATAAAGAAAACAAATGATACAGTAATTATTTTATTAAACAAATCAATTGAGGCAGTAATTGCTATTTATGGAGCTATTTTTTCGGAATGTGCGTACATTCCACTTGATTATAATTTACCAGAGGAACGTTTGTTATATATTATTGAAAATTCAGGTGCATCAGTAGTGATTACAGATAGTAATGCTGTCGATAGGATAAAGAAAGATATAAATATCATTTGCATAGACGAATATAATAAATCAGCGAAAAAATGCGAGGCAGACGTCCATTGGGATGGAATATATAAAGAATACGATGACAATGTCTTCTTTGGTTCGCATCGAAATCGCTTAGATGATGTGGCGTATATTATATATACATCTGGATCAACAGGGGTGCCTAAAGGCGTTATGATTCCTCAAAAAAGTATTATGACTTTTGTGAGGGATATGGAAAAAAATATGCATTATTGTGAAGATACAGTCTACTTAAATGTATCACCGTTATATTTTGA
Source organism: Petralouisia muris (assembly GCF_004793545.1). Taxonomy (GTDB): domain Bacteria; phylum Bacillota; class Clostridia; order Lachnospirales; family Lachnospiraceae; genus Petralouisia; species Petralouisia muris. The sequence goes on from NZ_SRYA01000075.1 coordinate 21,212, forward strand.
TGCAAGCGTACTAGATTTGTTTTGTATATTAAATATGGGAGGTACGTTAGTATTACTGAATAATTTCTTGTTTCCTAATGATATATTAAAAGTTATGGAGAAATATAGAGTTACAGATACGCTCTTAGTATCTTCTATATTAAAACTGTTAGCTAGTAAATTGGCAAAGATCGAAAAATACGATTTGAGTTCATTAAAAACAATTTGGTATGGGGGAGAAGGGTGCCCGATTGATGTATTGCGAGAGATAAAGAGAAAATTACCTAATATTAGTTTTATTCATGGATACGGTCCGACAGAGTCTACACATACAGCATTATGGTACAAATTTGATGAAATTCCCTGTGAAATAGTAGGGTATATGCCTATAGGGAAAGTACTGCCTTCAGTATATGCTTATGTTTTGGATGAAAATGGTAAGCAAGTTTTGCCTAGTAATAAGGGCGAATTATATGTAGGTGGCGAGCAATTAATGATAGGTTATTGTAATGATGATGCTAAAACGAGAGAACATTTAATTGATGATCCGTTTGTTTTAAATAAAATAATATACAGAACAGGAGATATAGTTTCTGTAGATGATAATGGATTGTATTGGTATCATGGAAGAAATGACGATATGGTAAAGTGTGGAGGTAATCTTGTCTATTTGTCAGAGATAGAGCATTGTCTGTTAGAGCATTCATTGATAAAGGATGCGATAGCAATGGCAGTGGCAGATAATCTTTACAACAATAAAATTGTAGTTGCTATAGTTTTGCATTTAGATAATAAACAAGATAATTTAGAGCAGACATTAAGACAATATATAGCACAAAGGTTACCATCTTATATGATACCAAGTATATTTATGTTTTTCGATGAAAATGACATACCTCGTACTCAAACGGGAAAAGCTGATAAGAAAAAACTCAGTTTAATAATTAATGGTGAAGGTGTAATAAAGTGAAACTAGTTTATTTTCCTTGTGCAGGAAGTTTTGTTAATGATTCTTTGTGCAATGAACTAACTGTCATTGTGGGAGAAGATAATATCATAAAAATATCGGATTATGGGAATATGTCTGATGAATGGAATGGTCTAATATGTGGTATAGTACAAAAGATGAAAGATACGATTAAAAATGAACCTTATATACTGATTGGATGCAGTATGGGAGCTGTTGTTGCATATGAGGTATGCAGGACAATTCAACAAAGAAAGTGCTTACATATGCCACTACAAATTGTTGTGATATCTTCAACTCCGCCTAACAAAATGAAGGTTAATATTGAAAAAGTGACCACATATTGTATGAGAGAGATTAATAAGTTATATCACAGTATAAATTTGCGAATGCTAAATATCTTGAAGAAAAAATTAAGAAAAGACTTGGAGTTGCTTAATAAATATAGTTATAATCAAAGTGATTGTGAAGTATGTGTTGATTCGCATATTATATATTCTTATGAGGATGCACTTGTTTCTGAGATTGGTTCATGGAATGCTTTATTAAAGAAATGCGAATTTACAGAGTTAGAGGGCGGACATTTTTTGATGTATACTAATTTGGCGACAATTATTGAGCTGATAAAAAATGATATAGAAAAATACAGAAATAGAAAAAACTGTGTAGTCTCGGAAAGTCCATGAAGAAACAGAAAAGAATTATGTTATATGAATGGGAGTGACGGGGAGGAATAAAAAATGCTTATTTCTGAGTGG
>NZ_SRYA01000076.1 GCF_004793545.1 Petralouisia muris
TACAGGCTTTGTGGGATTGTTGTAGAATAATATTTCTGTTAGAATAAGGCTTATTTATTTTCGCTTGTTCCTCTTATCGAGAAAGGCAAGCAACGCTATAACAAAACTACCAAAGGCAATTAGCAAAGCCAATATACCTATGAAAATCGAAATGATTTCAAAAGCTGTCATTTGCGCCACCTCCCCTCTTATGTACTCCGGCAAACCGGGCATGAAGTTTTGGGAGGCTACCACCTTGCAACACGATTGTTCCTCTCTGATAGTCTACCATATTCTTTCTTTTGTGACAATTCCCTATTAAATTTTATCAATCGTTCTTTTGTGGTATGTAAACCGTCAAAATATCTTTTCTTGTTATTGTTGTTATATAAACCGTCAAAATATATTGAATATCTGTTAGAGTTTAGGGAAGATAAAAGCGGAAAGAACTTTACAGAGCGTAAGCAATGGCAAAAGCTAGAGAGCATAGTACAGCCGGGAGATACAATTGTCTTTAAGGATATATGCCGATTTACAAGAGAAGCAGAAGTTGGGTATATGAAGTATATGGAACTCTTGAATAAAGGTGTTGAATTGATTTTCATTGATAATCAGACAGTAAGCATGCCATATATAAAGCAGTTATTAAATGTGGCAAAGGCGCAGAATCTAGTAGCAAGGACGAGCCTTGAAAGCACTGTAAAGCTATTGTTAATTGTGGAGCTGGACAGAGCAGAACAGGAAAGAAAAATAACAGTTCAAAGAATTAAGGATGGAATAGAAGCCAGTAGCAAACGTAGTGGCAGAGCAACAGGGAAGCTTGATAAAATGTCAGACGAGTTGAAAGCGGATATACAGCTATTCATTAAAGATAGAAGTATAAAGCAAATAGATTTGATGCAGAAACATAATATAAGCAGAAATACGTTAAAGAAATATATTGAAATAGTTAAGAATGAGAAATAAATAATACTTCATTAAGGGTATACGTTCGGTGTGTACCCTTTTATTTTGTCCCAAAATGAGCATAGGGTGGGGGTTTTATAGCAAAATGTCGTATAGTGGTAGCAAGCGTGTCAAATTGCCGAGCATTTTCAAAAAGGCTTAGTCCTGCTGTCAGTCTGAAATATTTTTGAAATATGCAAAAAGGCGGTTTTGTGATAAAATAAAAATTATCATTATATGGAAGAGGTCGTTCAGATGAAAAATCAATCATTAGCTGCTAACGTTATGAAAATTTCAATGGAAGATTCAATACATAAAGTTATGGACATTATAGAAAAAGAAGATGGAAGAACTTTTGAAGAAAAAAAGAAAGAAGCAATCAATTTTCTTAAGGATAAAGAGAATACGTTGCTGGCAGAACGTTTAATTGATATTGCTACAAATGATGAAATGGGGAAAAAGATTTATAAGAAGTTCTGGAAAATGGGAGAGTGTATTATTACAGAAAATGAAATTATATTACGAAAAGTACAGGATTCGGATAAAGACATATTTATTGAATTGCAAAAGGAAAATAATATCGTTAAGTCAATGATGAAAGAAGAAGCCTATCGTAATATGTTATGGAATGAACATATAGAGTATAAAGCATTAATGTTTTCGGTAATCGTGGATAATGAATATGCCGGATATTGTGGTATAAAGAATACTACGCATGAACAATGGGAGATAGCGATAGAAATTTTGAATAAGTGGAAACACAAAGGAATTGGATATAGAGCAATTAGTATTATGTTAGATGCAATAAAGAATCGCCTGAATGTGTCGAAATTTCGTGTAAGAATTGATGCTGAAAATTATACAAGTCAAAGATTATTTGAGAAACTTGGGGCAGAGCCTAATGGTATTTCAGAATTTTTGTTGCATGAGGAAGCGGATATTGGTAGATGTGAGGAAGAAAATATTCATTTGCTGGATGAGAGAATGCAAAAATTAGCAAAGCGGTTTAGTGTTGAACCAAGAAAATTGTTGAGCCATGTGTTGGAATACAAATTAACGTGGGATTAAAGAAAGTGTCTGTTAGTGTTCAAAAATAGGTAAAAATGGTTTTTCGTAACACACTTGTAGCACACATATATCCTGTAAATCCTTATTTTATGCGGTTTGCAGTTCACCAAGAGATAAGCGGCCAACGCAAGATTCAATGATATGTATAGGACATTTTTCAGTGAGCAATTACTGGAAAGTGTCCCCTTTTTTTAAATTCTGCTAATCGCATTTACAAGCCCCTTAATATCAAAGTGGGTGTATACTTTCTCAGTTCATGTCATCGCACCGGAGTGCCCGCAATCTTACTGATAATCGTTTGAACGACACTGGCTTCTGCTAACATGGAGATATATGTGTGGCTGCAACAATGTGGTGTGCGGTCAATCTTTAGTTGATCTATTAGTGCATGGAAGTAGCTGTCATAATAATTTCAGTATTTAAAGTGTTTGCCGTCCTCCGTATGGATGAAGTCACAATCCGTTTCAATTTCTGAAACAAAATTAAGATTCCAATGTGAAACAAATTCAAAAATATTTACACCAAATGGAAATGCTACAGACTTGTATTTTATTAAAGATAGTCGTATTGACTTTATCTGTACGCATCCGCCATATGCCAATATCATCAAATATAGTAAAGAGATAGTTACTTCTTGCTGTAAGAGGATATGAAATCTACGCACAGGATAAAGAAGGAGCATTCTTGTATAATTTCAAGAAGATAAGAAACCGCAAGAAGCTACAGGATGTTTTTGCAGGCGGCAGATACTATAGAGAACTTTATTTTTGTGTGGTATACAGATGGAATTGGCTGGAAGAGTGCAAAAGGTAACTTGAGAGAAACATTCGAGGTCATGGAACATGTATATAGTATTGATGATATGGAAAAGGGCAGACTAAATATTGTGATGAAAAGAGGGGTGAATTAAATGTATACAGCAGAAGAAAAGAAAAAAATTGTAGAGGTTGCGGAGTCTCTGAAGAAGTATCGCTGGGCAGATTTAAAAGATGAAAATGGTAAAAGTATTCTTGATAAACTTTATGTAGATTTACTTCCCGATAATATAATTTTAAATAAATGTTTATTGAATGATCTGATTCCGTGAACCTCGCCTCATGTTTCTGCCCAAAAGTGAAAACAATACATATAGAGTTCAGCGATGAGCGTTTGAACACCCCAAGCAGGCCCGTATTTGTGGGACAGATCCTTGGCAAAAGCGACTTCGTAAAGAAGAACAACCGGGCACCTATATCCAATGAATATCTGCAAAGCAGATTAAAAACGGGGATATTCTCCTGACCTATATTGGTATGTTCTGTCAGGGAAAGCCGCAGTATGAAGTCGTCCGGGAAATGATGGATGATCCTGAGTATTACAAGTACGCTCTTGGGATCTCATATGCCATTCCCTCAGTGGAGACCCTTCGGCAGCGTTTTGACATGATTGGTGATTCACTACACAAGGACATCCTGCAGGCGAATGTCGATCTGCTCCACGAAATGAAAATCTGGATGCATCCGCCTGATAAGAAAATAATAAAACTTCTGATTGTATAGGAAACACTCTCAATCTGTACTATTTTCCCCATCAGAAATTTATTATGATAGGTTTCATTCAATGTCAAACTCCAGAAAGTCCAGCTTTCCCTTTCCCTCGTAACAGAAGCAGAGGGCATGGTCGCCGTCCTGAATGTTAACGGTCCCGCTGTACTTTGTCCACTCCTTAGCCGGGGCGATCCCAATTGTTCCCACCGTTTCACTGTCTGGGGATAATTTCAAGTGCAGTTTGCCGTTTGCGCTTCCCCGAACTGTAACGCTTATGCTCTTTGCTCCCTGAAAATGGAAATACTTGTACACGGCAGTCATGCCGTCCTTGCCGTTGGCAATATACTGTCTCGGCGGGTTTCCCTCATCCCCGGGAGACCAGTCTGGGGCATCCTGGGTGATGTATGGGTGCTTTTGTCCCATGAGGAACCGATTGGAAAAGGTAGGAATCTGGTCACCGTATAAGTTGCAGCAGATTGCCGCAGGGTAAGTGCCCTTTCCGTCCAGCGGGCCGTCGTTCAGGCCGCAGCTGGTAATGGACGCCTGGGGAATGCTCCCGTCCTCCAGAATCTCTACCCGCTCGGCACAGCCCTGGCGGGAGCACATGGTGCGGTTGGTCGGGCGGTGATAGAAGATGTAGTACTGCCCATTAATCAGTTCCAGTCCCCCGTGGTTGTTGCCAAAAGCACACAGAGGCTTCCCTTCCTTGCCGGGAAACAGGTCACAGTGGCTGACAACCACGCCGCCATACTCAAACCCCTGATCCGGCCTGTCACTGACCGCATAACACAACTCATGGAAAGCCACGGAGGAGTAGACAAGATAGTATTTGCCCCGAATCTTTCGGATAGAGCTTGCCTCAAACAGCTCATGTCCGGCAAAGCTTGTGCCTTCAGAATTACCTACTGTGGGGATCAGAGGTCTCGGCTCTGTTTTCAAGGTGAGCATATCATCTTCCAGTATCATGACGACGGATGCCTTCGGTTCCTTGCCAACATCCTGCTTTATCCTTGGTCCATTGCCGGAATACAGGTAGATTGTCCCGTCATCATCCCGGAAAACGCCCGGGTCAAAAGGAATCGTGTCCCCGGGGCGCTCACCCAAAATGCAGCCGTCCTTATCCCGCACCACCCCATGAAACATATAATGCCCCGCCGGCTCATCGCATACCGCAACGCCAATAGATTTCACATTATCATCAGGACAATAAAAGAGATAGTATCTGCCGTCCCTGCCCTGTACCACGTCGGGAGCCCAGAGTTCATGCTCCCCCTGTGGCATACGGGGATCCTGATTCCTTCGGTAGATGCCCCCCTCATAGTACCAGTCAGTCAGATCCGTGACGGGTGCAGACCAGCAGACATAATCGTTCATGCAGAATTTCTTTCCGTCGAATCGGTCATGGCTTCCGTAAATATACAGCCGGTCCCCAAATACATGGGGTTCCCCATCCGGAATATACTCATAGGGTGGTAGATAAGGATTAAATACTTGTCTCTTTACTTCCTGGCTCATATATAACACCTCCTCGCATATACTTCAGACCGCTTTCTCGCAGATCATGACAAGTTTCAAAACTCGCATAGCGCACAACTGAAGCTCCGCCAGTGTGAGGGAGCCATTCTTCAGGGCTTCCAAAATGACATCCACGTCCTGTTGAGAGCCGGGCATAACCAAATCGTTTCCGGCCTTGATGCACAGGGCTGCATCCGAAGTGCCGTACTTATTGTCTAAGGCCGGATTCAGTTCGCCGCCTGTGGTGCCCCAGTCAGTCATAACCAGGCCTTCAAATCCCCACTCATCCCGCAGGATTGCCGTGACAAGGTCATAGGAGTTGGCGGTGTGCAGACCGTTGAGCAGATTGTAGGAGGTCATGAGGGACAAAGGGTTGGACTGCTTTACCGCAATCTCAAAGCCTTTGAGATAAATCTCCCGGCTCGCCCGTTCTGAGCAGTGTGCATTGTTGAAGGATCGGTTGTCCTCCAGGTTGTTCAGGGCAAAGTGCTTGATGCAGGTTCCCCGGCCAGGATGTTTCTGGACGCCTCTGGTATCTGCGGCGGCACACATACCTGCAAGCAGCGGGTCCTCTCCGTAATACTCAAAGTTTCTGCCGCACAGAGGATTGCGGTGGATGTTCATGCCGGGCGCCAGCCAGATGGTGACGCCGAACAGTTCCATTTCTCCGCCAACGATATCTCCGGCTTCCTCCACGAGCGCCATGTCCAAGCTCTGGGCAAGAGCCGTGGCAATGGGAATGGCGGTGCAATACTGGTAATAGTCCACGGCGTCTGCCGGACGATCCGGCGCCTGGACTCCGAAATACTTTTCCAGACCGCCCATGGCCGATTCGCCCAGACCCGGAATCACATTGTCCTGGCTGTCCGCCACAAAGGTCTTGGAAAGGCGCAGGCCTGCCGGTCCATCGGACAAAACCAGGTTCCGGACATTACGGCTTTCCAACAGGGATGAAGTAGTATCTCCGGCAGCTCCCGGACAGGCGGTGGAAGCCGCGCCGATAACCGAAGCGCTCCCAAAGCCGCCCCGGGCAGAACCCACCACCAGTTCCGTCAACTCCTCCGGGGTGAGCTGGGCGGTAAGGTCTTCCAGGCTGGCGGCGCCTGCCAAAACGTCGTCCATGATAACTTTCTCCGTCTTATTGGTTGTCAGCTCCACAGGGGCGCCGCTGTACTGGATGGTCTCCGATGGAATGGCTTTCGCGATCAGATCCAATGTGAAAGCCTCCTTCTTTTCCTGCGCTTCTCCCGGATAGGTGTAGAAGCGGGCGGGTGAGACTGATATCTCCGAAAAACTTTCGTCCGGTTTAAGCCGGTTCTTCAATTGAGACGTGACGACAGTCTGCTCCAGACGGAACGCCGCTGCAATATGGCTGTTCCGGGAATGGGTACCCACACGGATATAGTAAGTGCCGCTCTCCAGCATCCATGCGGCAGTGTCTGGGTCATAGCTTGCCAGAGAGATGACCGGAAAACGGATGGCAAGAGTCTCTTCCTCCCCGGGGAGAAGTTCTTTCGTCTTGGCAAAACCGGCCAGAACCTGATAAGCTTTGGCCAATTTCCCTTCCGGCTGGGACGCATAAACCTGAACCGTCTCCCGGCCTTGGCACAGGGAGCCGGTATTCCGGACGGTGACGCTGACTACAATGTCCGCCCCGGCAATGGACACCCGGTTTGTCCGCTGGCTGAACGTGGTATAGGAAATGCCATAGCCAAAGGGATAGGCCGGCTTGATATTCAGGCTGTCAAAATAGCGATAGCCCACAAAGATGCCTTCGCTGTAATACTCGTCCGACACATTCCCGTTCCGGTGTCCGAAAGTATCTGCGCTGGGATAGTCCGTGTAGTTCTCCGCCCATGTTGCAGTGAGATGGCCGGAAGGCACGACCTTTCCGGTGAGCACATCCGCCAGAGCCAAGCCGCTGATGTTCCCCAGCTGGCTCATAAGCAGAATGGCGTCGATACCCGGCTGGGCGCGGAGAAACTTGGTGTCAATAACACCGCCCACATTCAGGACAACGACGACGCTGCGGTAAGCTTCCGTCAAGGTCTTCAGGTTGGAAATTTCTCCTTGGGACAGCTCATAATCGCCTGGCTGGACATGCCGATCCGATCCCTCGCCCGAGGTGCGAGAGATAATATAGACGGCCAGATCCCGGTCGCCGTCCCCCAACTCTTCCGGGGTGCTCTCCGCCACATCCGGATCCCGGTAAGGATTTTCCAGAGAGTCCCGAATGGCGTCGGTCGGATTCTCCTGCAGAAGCGACATGAAATGCTGAAGGTGCTCCTGCATATGTTTTTCACAAATTTGGTCGAACCGATCCAGCCATGCCTTGGAGGCAATAGTAAACCCAGCCTCCTCCAGCCCCTGTTCCGCATTGTAGACGCTGCGGGAGTTTACATCTCCGGAGCCGGTGCCGCCCTTAACGGTACGGCGCACGCCGCTTCCATAGACGGACAGGGGCTTGTCTGTGACAGCCAGGGGAAGAACCCCTTTGTTTTCCAGAAGAACCATGGTCTGGCCTGCTATGCGGCGGGCCCGGTCCATGTTTTGTATTTCTCGTTCACTGATTTCGGGACTGTTGGGTGCGTAAATTTTTGCCATGAATGAAACCTCCTGTGTTTTATTTTTTAATTTTTTCATTTGATTCTGCTGCACGTACCATAACCGACACAAGACAGACATGCAAATAATTCTGGGTTGAATTACCGGTTGGCTTCCCGTTCTGCAAGTTCCTTCTCAATCTGAGGCATCTGGCGGGTCAGGCTGCTATATACGACAGTGCACAACACCATAAGGAGCATGGCGGCCGCAGGAATAAAGCTGTAAAGCAGGCGAATCATGGTGAGGGCGCTTTCCGGCTGGACAGCCTGGCTTCCGTCATAACCTCCTGCTGACAGGAGAATCCCCAACACAAAAGAACCCAGTGCGGTAAAGATTTTTCCAAAGAAGTTGGCCAGAGCAGCGGCTGTACTCTCCATGGTAGGCATTCCCTTCCACTGGTTATACTTCGCAATGTCCATAATGAGAACCGTACGGAGATAAGAGCCCGGCATAACAGCGATACCGGCGAGCAGGCTGCTGACGACAAGTATGGGGATATTTGCACCGGCAAAGAAGTTAAGGGAATATCCTACGACTCCAATAGCTGCACCCACACCAATGAGAAAGTTAGCAGATTTCCGACTGATGATTGCAGGGAAGGTGAGCATGACGAGCAGTGAAACGATAGTGAACATTTGCAGAAAAGAGAGTTTTGCAATATCCCCAACGATCCAGATAAAGTAGTAGGATGTTGCACCGAGACCGGCCACAAACTGGGTTGCTCCATTGACCCCGGCCATGCACCAGGTGTACTTGTTGGACCGAAGCATTGTAAACATATCTTTCAGTGAAACTCTGTCTGAGACGGCATCCTGGTCAGTGTAGACCTCCTTTACAAAGATAAAACGCAACATACCAATAAGGGAGAGTGGTACAGCATAGATAAGCATTAAAGTGGACCAGCCTTTTGCAGAAGTTGCCAGCTGCCCCATGAGGATTGGGAAAGTAATGGAAACAACTGTACAGCCAATGGTGATTACAATGCCGCCCAGAGAGGAAACTTGGGTGACAGCCACCCTGCTTCCGAAAGCCCGGATGATGTAGGGAGACTCTCCAGCATTCAGAAAAGTGCTGAAGATAGAGAACACCAAAGTGTACATCACAAAAATCCAAACGCACTTGACAGCAAGGCTCCAGGCAGGACTGGCTGAAAACAGCAGTACGGTGCATGCCCATGCCAGAACGACGCAGAACTCATAGGGCCGGCCTTTTCCAAGCTTAGTCTTGGTGTTGTCCACTACATAGCCCGCAAGAAGATCTGTGATGCCGTCCACAATTTTCGATGCCATAAGTAAAGTACCAACAAGAGCAGGCGCCATCCCTAACGTGTCCGTACAGTAATTGGTGAAATAGGCGATGATGATGGTGATGGACCCTAATGCGATAGGCCGTGTCTGCCATGCCAAAAGCTTCCCAAAGGGAGCCTTGTCAGGGTCTTTGGCTGTGTTGTTTTTTGCCATAATGATTTCCTCCTATTGTATTATTCTATAAACTGTTGCAATTCAAAGTATAGCAGGAGATGGAAAATAATTCGTACAATGGTGTGCTTAAATTTACAATGGTGTGTCTTTTGTTGAAAAGCCGTGGCTGTTTTCCTTCCGGTATTTGCTGGGAGTGACCCCGTACCACTGTTGGAAACAGTTCCCAAAGTACCCAGGTGAGGAAAACCCCAAATACTCAGAGATAAGCGCCACCGGGTAGTCTGAATACTTCAACAGGCGCACGGCGTGGCGGCATTTTTCCCGCTGGATGTACTGTTGGATGGTAATGCCCTCTTCTTTTTTGAACAAATGGGCCAGATAAGTCCGGCTTAGGTTGAGAGCAGGAGCGATCTGCCCTACTTCTAGGTTTTTCATAAGGTTCTCCTCTATGTAGGCCTTGCAGGCTTCTACATGGGAAATGTCGCTGCGTTCCTTTTTTGCTTTTCGGACAGACTCCGTAAATTCAATGATAGCCCGCAGATTTATAGAAGATATGGGCTGACCCAGACTGCTCGCCTTGGCAAGACGCTTCAGGTAAACGTCCCCCACCTCATGAGCCTTCTCAGAAGGCAGGCCGCCCTCCTTCGCTGCCCGGGTGAGAATGGTAAGCAGAGCCACAGTCATGTATTCCAGCTGCTTCCGCTCTTCCTCCGCTACGATTCCAATATCAGCCATATCGGGGGGATCTTCGCTGAGCAGTTTTTTTACCAGTTTCACATCTCCGTTACGCACAGCATCCGCAATGGCCATCTCAAAAGCGACACCGTGCCTGTGGGTGCGGTCATTCTCAGACTGTTCCAAATGATAGGATGAGACTTCTTCCTCTGTCTCCCAGATAAACTGTTCGCTCCCACTGCCAAAAAGAGACAGATTCTCCAAGGCGACAGAGCCACTGAGGAAATGGCAGAACAGCAGGGACAGATAATTGCCCATTTCTTTCAACGTGACCTTTTTCAAAGAAAGCGGAGACTGCAGAACGTGAGAGACTGCATAGACTGCATCATATCCGGGCATCGAATTGTTGAGCAGGGAGGGGCCGACAGCTATGGTGAACCGGCCCAGTTTCATAAGGCCCCATAGGACAAACTCGTTCTCCAAAAAGAAGACTGGCAGATCCTTCCGACAGCTCGTCTCCATCTGGATGCGGAGGTTATGGTCTTTGTACAGCGGATGCATATTCTCCCTGCCGCTGCTCCAAAACACCGACTGAGACCAGAAAGCGCAAGGCAGCCCGCTGATATCGCTTACGATCTGCAAAAAAGCAATATCGTAAGTGTACTCTCTGGACAGTTCTTGTGACATAAGTTCCGAACTCCTTTCTGCCTGAGGAGATTTAAATCATGGATGCTACTTGTCTAACGTTCCCTTCGGTAATACCGTTCTCGTTGAACGCATCCACACGCACATAATAATCTCTGTCTTTCACCAGTGCCCCAATTCTCTGTTTTGCACCGAAAATCATATAACTGTGATACAATTTTTCCGGGCTGCTGCCCCAGAGAATATTATAACCCACCGCATTGACCGGAGAAATCTCCACCGTCATGTCCAGATCATTGTTGCGTACTACAGTATATTCCGGTATCCCCGGTTTTTCACCATCCCCGGTTCCAAACACACGGAATCCAGAAATACATGGTTTCTGCCCGTATGGCACTTCCATAACCGTAAGTCTTAAAAACCTTACCATAAGTCCTTCTTCGCAAACCACCAGATCGTGCGTCAGGTCAGTATTTACCTCAGATTTATCCTCAACCATAAAATAATTTTCCCCGTCAGAGGAACCTTCCAGCACCCAGCGTGTCACAAGGTCTGCCTCTTCAATGTAACGTCTTTGGCTTGTACCGCGGACCTCCCCCGGAACCGGAATCTCAATTTTATCATCAGCAAAATTAATCTGTACCGCATGAACCGAATACACTTGCCCCAAATCCAGTTTCAGCCATTCCCCGCTCTTGGCGGAAGCTGCCATCCACCAAGTCTGTACGTTTTCATCCACGGATAGTTCCGGGCCTTTTCCTTCCATGGCAGATGAAGCTGTCACCGTCTTGTAGTGGCTTAAAAGATACCATTTCGGGTTTGCCCACGGATCTACTTTCTCCCCAGAAATCTCCATCGGCCAGTCCCCATAGCGCTGGTTGCAGAATAATTCCCCGTCCGCGTCATATCCTGCAGGCCAGATCCCGACCCTGCGTTCAAAAGAATGGTTCATACTGATCCGCATGGTGGACGTGTGCCACAGGTTCCCTTTCCTGTCCTCCATGGTAGAACCATGGCCGGCACCCGGCAGGAAGCCTCCCGGCTTGTAAGAGTAGGGATTGTTCTCTGTCAGTGTAAATATCCCCAGCGGGCTGTCAGACACATAGACACCGTCTGCATAGACATTATATTCCGCTCCCGGACAGGCATACTGCAAATAATATTTCCCCTGATATTTATCCATCCATGCGCCTTCGATATAAGGCAGGCCACTAAACATTCCTTTCATCAAGGGCACGATTTCTTCTGGTATCTGTTCCTCACTTTGTTTGTTCTGTTTCAGGAAATTCTGGTACATTTCCTCCACCTGTTCCGGGCTTTTTGGCAGGTCTGCGTTATCCTCCCCAACCCGTTCATAACCTTTGGAAAAAGGATCCCCATAAATCAGGGCTTTCTTTTCCCCGATTGGCTTCATCGTCTCCGGATCAAGTTCCACGCCCCAGATGGGGTCCGTGTTGGTACATCCCCAATAAAAATACAGCCTTCCGTCATCGTCACAAAATAAATTGGGATCCCAAAAATCAAAAGTCCCGGCAATCTCTTCATAAGGGCCATTCACAATATCCTTTGTACGGTAGTAATTACAGATTTCTCCCCGTTTGGACGCGCTGAAATACACATACTCCACAACCACCCTGACATCCGGTGCATAGTCATACAGCGGCAGATTTTCCGGCAGCCGGTTATTTTCCCACACCACAAGATCATCCGATACCCAGACCTCCAATGTCATCGATGCAAAGATGTAATACTTCCCCTGAAAACAAATCATTGACGGATCCGCCGCTTCCCTTGCCACGTGAAAAAGCCCGTTGTTGCCTATATCCTCATTAAATTGATAGCGGTAATTAATATTAACCGGATTACAGAAATATCCCATACCTCAACCTCCATATTTTCTTCAAAATATATACAAATGGTAACACCGCTTTCTGTACCATGTTTCATCAACTGTATTTTTACAATAGAATTTCCTGTTCCGCAAGAGTTGTTCCTCTGACACGGATCTTCGCATGTCCCGCGTCAGTGACACGCACCGCCGCCAGAGCTCTCCCATAATAACTGGTATAATTGCAGGAGACAAAAGATTCCTCTGACCTTCCCCGTCCGCTGCCGAATCCCAGAACCTCAGCTCCCTTTGCTTCAATTGTCAGCAGTTCGTCCGCATTCGACTCAACTTCCCCATTTTCCCCGCAGATATCCACCTTGATAAAAACTACCGCATTCTTTCCGGCCTTGCTGTTTTCTGCCTTTAAATGGATAGAATTTGCACCGGTTGATGACTGTAAGGAGCCGCTTTCCACAAGAATGCCCTTTTCATCATATCCCGCCGCTTTCAAAAGGCCGGGCTGGTAAACGGTCTCAAATACAGCCTTGCAGTTCTCCGGTACTGCTTCCCCAATCGTCTCTCCATTGAGGGAGAGAATAACCCTGGCTGCTTTCGTGTACACTTCTACTGTCACCGGATTACCTTCGCATCCCTTCCATGACCAGCTCGGAATGGCATTTGTCCCCCGCCATACAGATTTGATCACTTCTTTGCCCGGATGGTTCGCCGGCGTCACTGCAATGCCTGCCTTTCCGTTATTTTTCCCCCCAGACAGCCTTTGCAAGCAATGCACCGCCATCTCCATGCCCTGTGATATCAATCACGCCTGCGCCGCCGAGAAGCCACGGATAAGGCTTTTCAAAACTCATTGTATCCTCTGTATAAGACCATGCGCCAAGACCGACCTCACCCAGGTAATCCCATGCCGTCCACATGAAATCACCGATCAGATAAGGATACTGCTCTACCATAGCCCAATTCACAGGGATATCCTGTGGGAAGGTCTCGCTGCCCACTACAATACGGTCCGGATGCGCTTCCCCCTCCAACGGATATCTGCCGGAAGCATAATTATATCCCGCAATATCCACCGCATCCAAAAGCGGTGATGTCACTCTGTCGGCTTCCTCACCATCAGCCGAAAGGTTCATTCCGGTACCGATCATCATGGTCATCTGGTTGAACATAGTGCTGTCCATTTGGCTCATATCCGGCATCTGCACTGCCTCTCCAGCAGGAGCGTCACCATTGGCCTGCGCCGTACTCCCGCTGATATCGCTGGCAGCATCCGCATTGATCCCCCCATCTGCAAGATACATTTCCTTTCCTTTTGCCGCATTTGCAACAATTGTCAGATTCAATCCTACCGTAACCGGGCGGGAGCGGTCCAGGCCATCCCGTTCGAGCATCTTACCAACAGTGTTTCCTATCTTTACATATGATTATAAGGAAAAGAATGGACACCGAGAAGCCAGAGGAAAAAGCCTGTTCATCAATGCAGAATATATACAGGCAAGTGTCATTACCTGTTTAAGAAAAAATGACGAATTATGATAAATGCTTGTGAGTTGAAGGTATACTGTAAACCAGTGGAGAATCATCCTTGAATATAGGATGTTTTTTTTGTATAATGAAAACAAGATGGACCTGATTGTTTCCCCGCTGAAATGGCGGGGATGAAAGGAAGAAGGAATGGAAAAAACGGATATTGCGAAATATACTATTAAAGACAGCGTTTTCACGAATTTATTTCAGGATAAAAAATACCTGATACAGCTATACCGGGCACTCCACCCGGAAGATACAGAGACTACGGAAGATGAACTGAAGGACATCACGATTAAAAATATATTAGTGGACGCGTGCTATAATGACCTTGGCTTCACAGTAGGGGACAAAATTATGATTCTGACGGAGGCTCAAACCACGTGGACGATGAATATTATCATCCGGGCATTGATGTATCTGGTGCAGTCCTATCATGAGTATTTTGAGCGCAGGAACGATAACCTTTACGGCAGTAAAAAAGTAAAGCTGCCAAAAGCCGAATTATATGTGATATTCACCGGAAAACGGTTAAGCAAACCAGAATATGTTTCCCTTTCAGAAGAATTTTGGGGCGGGGAGAAATGCGCCATTGATGTAAAGGTAAAAATGATATACGATGGCAAGGACAATGATATTATCAGCCAGTATGTTGCCTTTACAAAAGTATATGACGAACAGGTGAAATTATATGGACGAACCAGGGAAGCAGTTACCAATACCATCAACATCTGTAAAGACAGGGATGTTCTGAAAGAATATTTATCGAGCAGGGAAAAGGAGGTTGTTGACATGATGATGACATTGTTTGATGAAGAACAGGTAATGCGTGCTTATGTAGAGAGTGAGAAAAAGGAGGCGGCGAAAGGTGCAATAGAAAGAATGTTACAGAAAGGAAAATTGACAGTGGATGAAATAGCAGATTATTATCCGGATCTGTCAGTTGAAGAAATAATGGAAATAAAAAAAGAACTGTTCTAGACAACAGCATAGCCGAAATTTATAAATAAGAATTAGTATAAAGTGCATGGAAAATTTGTAATGATTAAAATCCTTGCACTTTTTGTATAAATTTGAATATTTTAAAATTTGTAGGCTGAAAAAGTTTAATTTTTAATAAAATTTTTCATAATTATATTGCGGATTAAATAGTATTTTTGTAATTTTTGTCGAAAAAGTTAATAAAAAGTAATATTATAGTGAAGCGCAGTTGTATTGTTTGGTATAAAGACTTTGTATTATAATAATAAAGGGTGAGTAAAGATGAAGCAATTAGTGAGGGCATTAGGTAATATCGTTCGTGAAACAAGAAAAAGTAAACATCTGTCTCAGGAGGCATTAGCTGAGAGGATTGGTGTTTGTAAAAAAACAATTATAGATATAGAAAATAATGTTGGAAATCCCAAGTTTGAAATATTATGTATGTTGGTGAGGGAATTGGACTTGCCGTTTTATAAGATTTTTTATCCAGAGGTATCAGAAGATTTAGAAGCGAAGAATGTCCTTATGAAAGAAGTGAATCATTGTTCGGATTACGAAATGAAGATTATTGTATCAGTGGTTAAAAATTTACGTAGTGTTTTGAATAATGAAGAAAAATGATGGCTCGAAAAAATTAATTGGGACTTTTTATTAAAAAAACCTAATCTGAAAGGATGAATGATTTGGATATAGAAAAAAGGAGAGAATTGATAACCTCATTTTCTTTGAAAAGTGGTATTTCTCCAGTTTTTATAGAACGCTGTATGTTATTTGGAGATATAATTGCTTTCTTGACATCGGATAATTACTTATCCCAATTTCTCGTCATGAAAGGTGGTACAGTAATTAATTTTCACTATCTGGATACGCCACGTATGTCAAATGATATAGATTTCGATTTTGGTAAAAATATTGACTTTCAAGGTATAGAAAAAGAATGTGAAATTATAACAGAGAAACTTCAGAAAAATACTGTTTTAATAAGTAATATTGTTGCGTTTAATAAGATTCCGAAAGGAGGTTCGTTTTCATTTGAATATCGCTATTTTAATATAAACGGAGTTGAAGAGTCGATTTTCTTGGACATTAACTTTCTTAAACGGATACATATTTTGGATTATGATAATATTGTTATTCAAAATAAATTTGTTAATCATGCAGTTGTGAAATCTCTAAATATTACAGAAGTTATGGCGGGAAAAATCAAAGTATTATTGGAACGTAGGCATGCAAAAGATTTTTTTGATGTTTATAATATAATAAAGAGCGGGGTGAAACTAGATAAGATATTGCTTAGAAAATGTATTATATATTATAATGCTATTTCTGGAAAATGCGATTTAGATAGTATTAATATTGATTTACTTGACATGAATAGGATTTCGTTTGGTGGGTTAGTAAAAATGTTGGCGATTCCTAGTACAATTGAAGTTTCTTCTGTGATAGCAACAGTTGTTAGATTTTTGAAAGAGATTCTAATTATTGAGGAAGACGAGCGGTGCTTTATTAATGATTATAGAAATCATGTATACTCACCTGAACGATTATTTGATGATGTTGCTATTGTTAAAAAATTAAGAAATCATCCTATGGCTTTGCATATATAATTGAAAGGGTTAACTTTCCAACCATGCTGGGTAGAATGGTGTAAGTGGAAATGGTGGAATACCAATACCTGTCTCCTACAATACAGAGGGCATGGAATTACAGGTTAATTCAAAGAACAGAAGGATGTTTTTGTTGAAAATGTGAACGTATTGTATATTCATTGGAAATGTTGAGACAATATAATCCTCATTCGCAAGTAGCAGAAGAGAATATTGTATAGAGAAGATGCCAGTGAAATAGTTAATGAAATTATTCAGATACAAGAATGTGGAGATTATTGAAAGCGAAGTTTGCATGTATTGTGTATATTTTAATATAGAAATGCCGATAACATATAGTATTTAAATTATTCCATAAAATTTGGGGGAAGTGTAATATTTCTGGAGTTGCTGAGTAAGTGGAACACGGCATTCTAGGGTTGAAGATTCTATGTAGAAAAGGTTGGTAATATCAAGGATAGGAAGAAGAATAGGGGAAAGAAGAATCAAGAGATATCATTAATTATGGTAGGCGGTAAATTTGACACATTGACTGATTGAAGTCAAGGTGCTAGTAGAATTGGTGTTTGGTAGAAATATTTTTGGAGGTAAATGTTATGGAAAAATGTCAATTTATTGATTTGCATATGCATTCAGTTAATTCGGATGGCTCTGAAACAACACGGCAACTTTTGGATCAGCTTTTTGCTTTGGGTGTCGGAATTATGTCTTTCACGGATCATGATAGTGTAGGATGTTATTATGATTTGAAAAAATTGTCTAACAAATATGGGCGTAGCATGACGATTATCAAAGGTTGCGAATTCAGTTTTGTTTATAATAACAAAATTAAGGATATGCTTGGTTATGGAATTGATATTGATTATGTAAAAAAATTTTTGGATGCCCGTTATTCCTTTGATGCGAGGATTCAAAAGCAAAGAGAAAACCTTGAACTTTTTAAAGGGATATGTAAAGCGAAAAGAATGATTTTTGATGATTCCATTGATGTTTCAACAGGAAATAAAAGTGAGGCATTTGTTGTTCTTTATTATGAATTAAATAAGCATCCAGAAAATGTTGAACGTTTCCCATTTATTGTGGATAACACGAGTTTTTATTGGAATTATTATGCCAATATTGAAAGTGATTATTATGTTAGTGAAACAAAAGGACTGCCAGTTATGGAAGAAATAATAGACGTTATAAAAAAAGCTGGAGGTAAAGCATTTTTGGCTCATCCTTACGCTTATAGTAGGGATCATGAGAGTAATGATATTCTTATCAATTTAGCAATAAAAAACGGTATTGATGGAATTGAAATACAGCATTCTTCTAACAAAGAAGATGATGCAGATGTTCTAACACAAATTGCTTTGTCACACAAATTGCTCAGAAGTGGTGGTAGTGATTTTCATGGTAAATCCAAACCTAAGCTAAAATTAGTGAGGGGTTACGACAATATGCAAGTAAAGTTTGATGAGATTTCGGAATGGGTTGATACTGTAGATAAGATAGTTTTTTAATTGATGTACGAACTTTCTGGTTATGCTAGAGAGAATAATCTAAGTGGAAACGGTGAGGATATCGACAAAAGTTTCCTATGATACAATGAGTATTGAGTTGTAAGTTAACTTAAAGAATAAAAGGCGGTTCTTGTGGGCAATAAGGGTATGTTACATACTTAATTAGAAATATTAATACAACGAAAATTATGTTTTGGATAGTTTTGTGTAGAATATTTTTTTGAGAGTGATGCTTTACAAATATAGACTTAGTGGTGGTTAGGTCGGAGTTCGGGGAGTAGTGCTATTAGGAAAATAGGTAGCTGAATTATCAATTACATAATATTCGTTGTACAAGTACTATATGGTTTTCACATTGAGGTATTAATAGAAAATATTGCATAGAAAAGTAAAGGGAGATGTCAGGAAATAGTAATAACCCCATGCAGATACAAGAATGTGGAGATTTTTGCAGGCGTAGTTTGTATAAATTATGTAATTTAGTGATGATATACCACCAAAGCTAAGTATTTTAGTTTCGGTGGATTATTTAAAAGGAAAGTTAAAGAGTGGTATTTGGAGTTACGGAGTAAGAGAAACAAGACACTCTAGATTTGTGGGCATTATGTGCAAATAGTTGGTAAAGTCATTGACAAACAGTACAGGAATATACAAAAGAACAGGTGGAATAATTAAAGCAAGAACGATTCCAGAAGGTGTTGTTTTGCAAGCAGAATGAAATAAGCGCTTGGGATGACATTCTTTGAGGCAAATAGTAACTTTGGTCCTTTGGAGGGCAAAACTATATCACCAGTTGAACTTGTGGTTTTTGATTTTATGGCAGTCTTTTAATAAAGAACTTGCTATGCAAATGTGGCAACAGCCGTTTTAGCTTATAGCAATAAACGTCAATATTGTAAAAATGATGGTTCGCCAAACATATTTTGAACAAAAGAGTTTTGGCTCATATGAGCAAAAAAATTATAACACGAAGTCAATAAGCAAAAGCCTATAAAGTAAAGATTGTCGTAAAAATAAATTATCCATAGAGTAGCGATATAAGACTTGAAAAAATAGAATCTTTTTCAGTAAACTTTTAGGTTTTGTCAGTAATAACTCCTTATAGGGGTATAACAAGCCACCAGCAAAGCTAGTGGTTCTGACTAATATGTATTTTGGAAATATTTCCGCTACGAGAGACAGAGATATTGTTTTGAGCATTTAAGAAAGGAGCATACAAGAATGTCAGTAAGAACAACAAATTCAGATTTACTGCTTGAACGCGCTCTTGACCCGTTTTTAAATCTTGGATATTTAGATAATTATAAAGATAAATCAAGTGGACGTGACTGGTTAATACAATTATTTAATGCATGGTCTTCGGATAAAGCCACATCACAAGTTTGCGTTTTTAAGGGTATTATGGGAGTAGGAAAAACCGCTTTTGTAACATCACGTTTGCTTAATAAGGAAAATGTTATTGGTGTCCATTACTGTAAATATTTTAGTGATGAGTGTTTAAACCCAAAAAGAATAATAATGTATCTTGCCTACTGTCTTTCAAAAAAAATGCCAGAATATAGAGCTTGTCTTATTGATAAATTGAATTATATTTTAGAATTTAGTGAAAATTTAGAATTGATAAAAATGAGAACAGAGAATCTTTTTACAACATTAATCTCTGCTCCATTAAGACAATGTGTGGAACCTGAGCATCCTCTTGTTTTTGTAATTGATGCAATAAATACTTCTTTTAACAATTCTATTGATAATACTGAAAGTGAAATTGTCAATTTTTTAAAGGAGTATATATTTGAAATTCCACATTGGATTAAGTTTTTTATTACGGATAGATCAAGCAATCTTGAAGTGCTGTTATCTGTTTATAATCCGTATATTATTGATAGATACTCGGGCGAAAATGAAAATGATATTTTTTCCTATATTAGTGAACGTTTAAGCGGTATCTCAATTGTGAAACGTGATATAGTGTTAAAAAAAGTCCTTCAAAAAAGCGAAGGTTCATTTTTATATGCTGAAAAAATAACAGAAGATATTATGTCGGGAAAAAGAAAAGTAGAAGACTATTTAAAGTTTCCTTCTGGCATAGGCGATTTTTATACCGCTGAGTTCAAACGTCTGTTTAATAATAATTTTAAATTTTATTCAGAGAAAGTACGACCATTATTTGAACTTTTAGTTGCATCAAAAGCTCAGATTAAAACTACTCAAATCTCTAAAATTCTCAAATGGAAAAATGGTGATCAACGTCTTTTACAAGATAAAATCAAAGACTATTTTCCCGTTATAGATGGCTATTTTGTTCCAACAAATAAGGGGCTTTATGATTGGTTAACAACAACTGAAAGTGGAAAGTTTAATGTAGATATAAATGGTGGAATAACGAGGTTAGTTGATTATTATTACTCTCAATTTAAGGCACATAAATGGGATCAAATAAGTGAATATTCAAAGAAACACCTTGTTTTTCATCTTATAGAGCTTGAAAGGTTTAAAGATGTTGAAAATGTTCTGTCTAGCAAAGATTTTATGCAACTACGTATTAAGTTTTTAGGGGTAGATGAGGCAATTAGAAAAATTTTTTATGAAATATCTCTAATACCTAATGATAAAATTGTCATAAAAAATCGTATACTGTGTAGTGATATGATAAGGTATTTATTAGCACATTATAGA
Organism: Petralouisia muris; assembly: GCF_004793545.1. GTDB lineage: Bacteria > Bacillota > Clostridia > Lachnospirales > Lachnospiraceae > Petralouisia > Petralouisia muris. The sequence goes on from NZ_SRYA01000076.1 coordinate 20,521, forward strand.
ACTTTTCTGTATAATTCAGGGCTGTATTTCGAATTAAAAAAATGTGGATTTGATAATATTCAAGAAGATTATGTGGAACAGTTATGGTGTGACAGAGCAAAAATTGGATGGGCGAATTATCTTTATATTACTGAACGTTTTTCTGATGCAGAAAAATATTTGCAGAAATTAATAGAACATGGCGAAGTTGATATTTTGAGTAATCAGTGTCAAAAAACCGATTTATTAGACAATTGTGAATACATTGTTGATTTTAATGATTTAGCTGGGCTTCATAATACATTGGCTCTTTGTTATAGGAAGTATGTTGACTTTGACAAAGCTCTTAGTCACTTTGAATGTGCGGAAAAATTAACAGTTGGGGAAAAGTTAGAATCGTTATATGAAAAGTCTATTGCTATAGTTAATATGGGCAAAATTGATTATCATCTTTTTGAGTGGAATAAATCCATAAGGCACACTTTGGATGCTTGTGATAGATTGGAACAATGTAAAAAAATAGTCAATGATATGGACAAGTTAATAGAACTTGACTTATTTATTGCCGAATATAATCGTTTAGCAGCAGAAGCATGTATATGGAATAAGCAAATAGGAGACGCCGAAGAATATTTATCGGAGTCAAATAGAATTTATTCAATCAATCAGATTAGGGATCGTTATTACATTCGTTATCATTATACTGATGCATTTTTAAAGATTGTAAAAGGGGAGCCAGAAAAAAGTGTTTCTCCTTTGACAAAATTATTGAATCAAGCAAAAAGCGATTATGATAAATCCCAAATATTATATTATTTAGTTATTGCACATTATCTTTTAGATGAAAACCCAAACAATGAAATTGAGTTAAATCTTATGTCAGCTGAAACATATGCAAAAAATATTGATGCAAAAATTGAATATTATCAAGTTTTGTCATTAAAGAATTTGATATTTAATGATAATATACCAATTAGTTTTGATAATAATAAAATAATAAAAGATTGGTGTAATTACACGGTGCGTTTATTTTCTGAACTAAAATCTAAAAAATAACTAGGAGCTTCCTGTATAATTCAAATATAGGGAATTCCAAGAAGGGTGGTTGATAAAAAGATACCTCAGAGTAAAATAAGATTACTGACTTTTGGACGGTTAGTAAAAATCTTATTTAACAGAGAGGTATCCAAGATGAATTATAACACACAGAACGCAAAAATTGCATTCATAACTGAAAAAACTCTGATTGTTGGAATTGATGTGGGAAGTGAAACTCATTATGCCCGGGCATTTGACTGGCGCAACTACGAGTACACAAAGAAACCGCTGGAGTTCAGGTAAACGGTAAAACGCGAGTACCTATACAAAACTGGAGCAAACCTGTATGATAGT
>NZ_SRYA01000077.1 GCF_004793545.1 Petralouisia muris
AGTAACACAAAAGGGGAAAATACAAAATAAGCTTTTCCGGTTTATCCGGGTTAGGGTATCTCTCATACAGCTTTACGCCCCTCCCCACTATGATCTGGCTGTCAGCCATGCTCATTAACAGCAGGTCTTTGGGGCTTAGTGCCGCAAGCACACGGTAGTCATTCCCGTTCATGTTGTGCAGCACTTCCCCGGCATGGAAAGAATGTTCCACACGCTCATAGTGCAGACAGGGGGACAGGGAATGTCCGTCTGTATTCAGGTTGTATATCCGCAGGACATCAATACAGTCCTCAGAGCAGCGTTCCGCATCAAAAGACCATTCGCCGTCATTAAAATGCCCCGAAAGGAATTGCCTTAATTGCGGCTCCCCTCCGCAGAATGACGCATGGATACTCTTGTTTGCCGAAAGGTACAGATCACTCCAGTCCTTCTTATCTTCCCTTGTCCCATACAGTGTGCTTACCACGCCTGCCATATCCTCTGCATACCCGCCCCATAGCTTCAATGCCTCCCCCATATAGTCCGTAAGGTTCAGCAGATAGTTGGTTTCCGTCCCTTTCCGGTTTTCCACCACCATAATCATATCTTCTAACTTCATGCTTTCCTCCTTTTATCCGAATCGGGCAGGAAACCCCTGCCCATGCGCCGGGTGTCCGTCAGCCTGCTGGCATATTCCTCCGGACACCCGTTTGCATAAAAAGCAGCCCGTTTATCGGCACTGCCCTATCTCCATGCCAAACTGGAACAAAGAAAGCTGCCCGTTTCCCTGCACCTGTTCCGGCGCTTTTTTCTTTTCATCTATCAGTTGCATCATCCGTGTGGCACACTGGGCAAAGGACTCCAGATACCCCTCCGGTCTGCCCGCATGTCGGCGCATTGAAATCAGATCCCCGTCCTTTATGGCTCTTGCAAGTCCTGAAGCATAACCAAGCACGTTATAAAGGCTTATCTGCTTTGCCTCTTTTTCTGTCAGCATATCCTTGTTAGCAAGAAGATACAGGAAGTTGGGATCAGAAATATAATATTCCAATGCCTGCGCCGCACCGTCCTTTATCTCCCCCGCTCTTGCCATATAGCTGTTTTTTACCTCCGGCGGCAGCTCACGGTAGAAAATTTCAGGGTATTTTTCATAATCAGCACCGTACTCTTCCACCATCCTGTTTTTATAATACATGATGTGGTTCCTCACAAGGTTCATATTCGTTCCGTCCGCATAAAACGGATCACTGCCGCCATGTTCTTTCAGGTATTCCCACTGTGCAAAAGAACTTGCAAGTTCTCCCGCAAGGTTTTCATTTTCTTTCTTTTTTCCCATACGCACCGCCTATCTCGGTCTGCCTATGAACACAATGGAAGAACGCCCCTGCACTGGTCTGTACACAACGCCAAGACGTGTATTTGCTGCCTCCACCACCTTTCCGTTGCCTGCATAGATCGCCACATGCGAAATGTTCATAAAGCGCCCGTTCCTTTCATAACTGTAAAATATCAGGTCCCCCGGCTGCATCTCGTCATAATTCACAAGCAGGTTATTGTCATAACAGAGTTTTCCCTCACTTGCCGCCGTATTGGAACCCTCGTACATGATGCTAACCCCTGCACTGCGCCATGCATAGTAGGCAAGCGAGCTGCAATCATAATAATCCCCGCTGTCACGGTATGCCTGACTGTACGGATAGCCTACCTTTGACAGTGCAAACGCCACTACCTTCTTTCCGTTTTCATCTGAAATGGCATCCACGATTGCCTGATACTGTTCCGGCGAAATCGCTTCTCCCGGATCGCCGCCCCCTCCGCCGCCAGTATAACCGATCATCGCAAGGTATTCCGGCTTCATCAGTTCGGCAAGCACCGCCTGTTCTTCCGCATTGAACCCATAGGCGGAAATCATGTCATAACACGTTTTCAGTTCCACGTTGACCTCTTTGACCGTCGTGGTTGTCGTGTTACCCTCATCATCAGTGTCCGTATCCGTCCTGCTGGTAATGGTATAGCTGCACATATCATCAAAGACGGCTTTCAGGTTCTGCTTTGCCTTATCCGTCATATCCGTTGCCGTATCGCCGTCGCCGTGCTTTACCATGTAGACCATGAGAATGTCACAGAAATTGTCCGGTGTGCCGGAACCCTCAAAATTGATATAGATTTTTTCACTGGTATCATAACCGTCATGATTTTCCAGTTGCTCCCTGACTTCCTCATTAAACTCTGCCACATATGCTGAAAGGACTTCCTGTGTCGTTTCTCCCGATGATATGGACGGGAAGAAGATTGCAAACGGCGAATTGTAAATGACTGCTATAACTGCAATAATAGGGAGCGCAACCAGAGCCACCAGCGCAAACAATCCGATCAGGAACAGCCCGACATAACGCACGATGTACTTTGCCATCATGGAAAAACGCAGCATCACGATGTCTTTTAAGGCTTTCCCGATATTGTCCTGATTTTCTTCCTGCCGCAGTTTTGCCACAAACAGCTTTATCATACGGTTCCTTGTGGAATTTTTCACATCACGCTTATCCATAGCAATCCCGACAGCCTCACCCGCCGCAATTCCGGCAAGTACGCCGCCTGCCCCTGTGCCTGCTGTAGCCGCCGCTGTTTTTGCCGCAGCTTTTGATGTTTCTTTCGCTACTTTCTTCCCTGTCTCTTTTGCTGTTTCCTTTGCCGCCGTCTGTGCAGTTTTCCTTGCTGCCTTAACCGCACTTTCCTTTACTGCCTTTTCCCTGATACGGCTTCTGGACTGTTTTTTCTTGATCCTCTGCTGTTTTTCCTTTGCCGCTTTTGAACGGTAGAGATTCCTGCCCGCATCGACGGCATTTGTGGCAGGCTTTGCCAGCGCATCAGCCGCCATATATGCCTCATACACTTCATTTCCGCCGTCCATTTCATCTAATGCGGTCTTAGCCGCCACGGAAACAACAGCCGCAGACACCGGGGGTTTCTTTTTGATTGCCGCCTCCTTTTCCGCTTTCGTTTTACGGTACGAAGCAACCCCTGTCTGCTTTGCATACATACGGTTTTCACGGTTCACGGACTGCCGGACTTCCTGCTCTTTCCCCTGTCTGCCCTGCATGGGTGTGTCCGCATATCTGTCCTGTATAGTCCTGCTTTCTCTCCTGCCCTGTACAGTCCTGTCCTGAAATGTTCCGTAGATGTTCCCGCTTTGCACGTTTTCGCTGCTGCATCTGTGCTGTGCAGTTACATTTTCTTTTCTGCCATACATAGTTCCGCTGCTGTTTCTGCTTTGCACATTACCGTTACCATCTCTGCCCCGCATGGGTGTGTCCGCATATCCGCCCTGCGCAGTCCCATTGTCTTTTTTGCCCCTGTATTCCACGTTTCCAGCAGCCGTTTTTGTCTGCCCTGTCTTTCTTTTATCCGTAACATGGACAGAACTCTTTTTTAACTTTATCTTCCCGTCTGCTGCCACGTTTTTCTCTGCCACGGTTCCTGCAATCTTCGGACCATGCTGGACGGTAAGAACATTCCTGCCCTTGATTTTTGTTTCGGGTGTTCCCTTTATTTTCAGTTTGGGCTTTTCCTTTGTGTGGATCACCATAGGCTTGTCATCCACTTTTTTAATGTTCAATCTGCCTCACCTCCGTTTCAGGGCAAAAAAAACAGCACCTAAACCATATGGCTTAAATGCCGTTCAGATTGCCCTTTCTTTCCGCTGCTTTGCTTCATGCGTAAACCCCGGATCGTATTTTCCATCCTCAAGATTATTTATGAATACTTCCTGCCTGCCCGTCCCAAATTCTTCATACATCGCTTTTACCGCTTCACTTTTGATACTGTCGGTTGCAAGCGCATTTTGTGACAGCGTGTAGAACAGATTGAACTGGTTTTGCAGCCGTGAACGGTGTTCGTCCAGCTTCTTCATCTGTCCGGGCATTTCATACTCCTGTTGTGACCTTTTATCCGTGCTGATGCCCAACCCTTTCAGGCAGTCAAGGCAATTTTCGGAACATCTCTGTTCATCAAATTTCCATTCCTTATCCGTGTTGTAGCTTCCCCGCAAAAATGCTTCAAGTTGCTTTTCATCTGCACAGTACCTTGCAAAAAGTGTCGTGTTCTCCGCAAAACAACTCTCCATCCACTTTTCTTTTCCTCCGCACGTCCTTCCAAGTGTTTCCATATCCTCCGCAAGTTCTTTCAATGACAGCCAGCTCTCTTTCACTGCAAAATCAATGAAATCAAGTAAATCCATAATAGAATTTGTCTCGCTCCCTTTGTGTTTTTCCGTCACAAGAATCATATCCGTAATATTCATAACAGCCTCCAATCTGTAAGGGCAGAGCCATAAGCCCCGCCCTTAACCCTGTATTGCCAAAGTGCGACTATCTACTGTTGTTCAGCATTCTTTTTCTTCTCCATTGCGATTTTCTCATGGATATTGGTATTATACAGGTTATAGAGGTCTGTCCCTTTTTCAATGGTATTATCGAACGGGATTACCACGTTTCCGCACTTCATAAGCCCCATTCCGCTTGACGTATTGGTTACAAAACGCAACTGCGCCTCCGACACGCCGATTACTTCTGCCATGCGTGAACTGTCTGTGTTCGCCTGTTTCAAGAGCGCCACGAACTCCGAGTTTGCAAGCATGGTTGTAGCCGTGTAATTTTGCAGCAAATCCACAATGTTCTGCGTGATACCTGTACACAAGCCGCCCTGTTTTCTCACTTTCTTCCATAACTGCTGTAAATACTTAGCGGAATACTCCGAATTTAACAGCACATGGAACTCGTCAATGTAGAGCCATGTTGCAATGCCCCTCTTGCCGTTTGCAATGATGCGGTTCTGTATGCTCTCCATCATTACAAGCATGGTAATTGGCGAAAGTTCCGTACCCAAGTCACGGATTCCATACACCGTAAAGCGGTTATCCACATCCACATTCGTCTGGTGGTTGAAGATATTCAGTGAGCCGTTGACAAACAGTTCCAGTGACAGTGCTATATCCCTTGCCTCGTCCTCCGGCTGGTTCATCAGTATCTCATAGAAATCGGACATGATCGGCACATATTTCTCCCTGTTCCTTGCAATCTCAATGTAGAGCTTGCGCACACAGCGGTCAATAATGGACTTCTGCCTTGAATTAAGGCTTTCCCCCATACACTGTTCACACAGTCCGAGCATAAATTCCCCTTTTTCCCTTATCATGCCCTTGCTGTCGTTAAGGTCAAGGCTCCATACGTCCATATCAAGCGGATTGACATAGTTATCCGTGTAGGTTGACATATTTACCACCGTGCCGCCGTAAGTCTGCGCAATGTCAAAGTATTCATTCATCGGATCAATGACGATAATCTCATCATTGCCGGAGAGGAACACGTTGCCCATCTCCATTTTACAGAAGAATGACTTGCCGGAACCGGGAACGCCGAATACAAAGCCGTTGCCGTTAATCAGCTTTTTGCGGTTCCCGATATTGATGTTCTTTGACACCTGATTGATACCATAATAACAGCCCTGTTTGTCGTTCAGTTCCTGCACGTTGAAAGGCATCAGCACCGCAAGGCTCTGTGTCAGCATGGTACGCATGGTTTCCACCTGTCTGACACCAATCGGCAATGCGGTATTTAAGGACTCCCTCTGCTTCAGATAGTGTTCCTCTATCGTGACGGAGTTGCGCTTTCCTATGGTCTCCACCGTTTCCGTCATGCTGTCAAGTTCCTCTTTCGTGTCTGCCATAAGGATAATCGTTACGGACACATAATAAAGGCACTGGTCATTTTCCCTCACATCGTCCATGATCTCCTCAATCTCTTTCTTCTCAATCCGCTTGTTGTATGAGATTTCCGATGAAAAATCATTGTTCTTGTTCCTCACACGCTGCTGCTTGATGATGTCCGATTCAATGCCGAGGTATTTCTTCTGCAAAATCTTTGTTGTCATATCCTTTGGGATAGGCACTACATCAATGCTTGTGATGGAATGTACCGGAAGGCTTGTGATCTCATTCAGGAAACGGTCTGAAAGGCTGGACGGGTATTTCTTGATGAACAATGCACGGCAGAATTTCTTCTCGTCCTTGAAATAGTCCGGGTAAAACTGTATCATGCCGTTGCACAGGTCATTGCGGAAGTCCGCACCGACCTTTTTCGCCTCCCTGATGTCAAAGTCAAAGCTGTTCTCATCCCCCAAATGGTAATAGTCATACAGTACCTTGATACGCTCATTGCCGGAAAGCGGCACAATCTCAGCGCCCAGTTCCCCGAATGCCTTATGCACCGACGCTTCAATGGTTGCAAACTGCGCCTTTGCCTCCTCAAAGTTCTTGCGTTCAATGGTAATGGTAAGATAGCGTTCCTGCTCAATCCCCTGCCTGCCCTCATGGATCTTCTGTTCCATGATGTCGTTGTAAATCCTGCGGAAACCGTCATATCCATCATCCTGCCGCTGTAAGAACACATAGTCCCTGACCTGCTCCATGTCCTTGTTCTTATTGTTGATTGTGATTTTGAAACTCACATCAAGCGAATTTAAAAACTTGCAGTACCGCTCAAAAATGTCAATCTGCTCTGTTTCATTTGTCGTGGTATAATTGATGTCCTGAAAACGGTAACACTTGGAGAAGCGGTTCCTTGCCACTTCAAAAATGCCGTTCTCTGCCACCTTCATGATCTCAATCGTCTGTTGTATGGATTTCGGTGCCTTGTAAAGCGGTTCGCTTGCTTTTTTCAGCTCCTTAAACCCGTCTGCAAATAAGCCCAAATCTGACCTCCTTTTCTATGCCATAAAAGGCATTGCAGCCGGGAAATCCCGGCTGCATGATACCGGAACTTCCCGACCAATAAAGGTCAGTTATTCCACTTATAGTTGCTTTGTGTTTTTCCTAATGTCTGATTCTGTACACGATCACGCCTGCTGCGGCTGCGATGACTGCAACAACAGCCACGATTTTCCCTGTTCTCTTTTTCATATGCCTGCCTCCTTTCCTTTTTTATGCGTTCCTTAATGCTTTGCCCTGTAAATGGCTGTGCCGATAACGGCTCCCACTACTACTGCAACGATCCCTGATGCTACTTTCACTGCTTTCTTCTTCATCATTTTCTTTTCCTGCCTTTCTTATTTTTTTTGCTTGTTTTCTTTTTCCCGCTGTCTTTCTTTCTGCCCTTCTTTTTATCTGCCTTTTTCACAGCTTCCTCCTCCATGCGTATCTCACGGATTGTTTCCTCCCCTTCGGTGGACGCATAGGCAAGCGGGCGGTTGGCAAAGAGCATACGCATCTTTCTTCCCATATACTCATAAAACCCCATCCCGTTGAACGAATAGAACCCTCCGAGCGCTATCGGAGCGGCAACCGGGATTGCCACATATACACTGGGAGTAAGACCGATATAGCGGTACAGTAACAGCACGATTCCGCCGCCTGCCGCAACCGACGCCACGGAGAAAATAAGCTGCTTTGCCGTCAGCCCCATGACAACGGATTCCTTGTAACGGTCTATATCCTTGTTGATTTCAATTACCATCTTTATACCTCCTGTCTGTTCCTACCTGCTCTTTTCTTTTTTCTCCGGCTTCCTGTCAAATCCGTTTGCCTGCTCATATGCTGCCATTCCATCAGGGCAGAGTCCACGCATCTTTTCCGCACTGAACAGATAAAGGGGATAACTGCAATAGCCGCTCCTCTGCGTCATTCCCGTAAACTCCGCAATCCCGTTTTTCACAAGGAAGTCCTCAAGCTCCGGCATGTTGTTCGTATCCACAAAGGCACAGTAGGGCGGTACGGAAGAAAGCAGGTTTACCGTCACATCGCCGTAAGGCTCCGGGAACCCGTCCTCCTCTGTTGTCATTCCTACATAAAGGCTGTTGTTATCCACATAGGTGTTGACGGTCAGCGTTACATTCTCCGTAGTCCCAAACTGGGTTTTGAGTTCCAGTGTCCCCTCCGTTTTTTCTTCCTGCCCCTGTTCTTTTTCCTCTGTCTGCACTGTTTCCGGTTCCACTGGTGCATATTCCGAGCCGTTCCGCTCCATGATCTCTGCAAACTGGCAGATGTGGTACAGGTTATTGCCGACTTCCGTATGGTATTCGTCAATATAACGGCAGACACGCTCCTGTTCACCGCCGTCCGAATACCTGATTTTGATTTTCTCCCCATCTTCAATGCGGAACAGCTCATTATACTTGCTGTTGATGAACCGGATACCCTTTTCTGCTTCACTGATATGGTGGTCCAGCCATTCTTTCACATAACAGTGGATTTCAACATTGTCACTGTCTTTTTCAGGATTGCAGTGTACAAGGTATGCGAACTTTTCTGTTTCCACACGGAAACCGTACTCCGTCCCCGGAAAACCTTTTTGGGGATGCTGCAGCGTAAATTCACGCATGGCATCCAGATTTTCCAAAACACTGTATTCACCGGAACAGAGGGCTTCCTGTAAATCTGCCTCAAATTCCTCTGTTTTCAGCCGACTGCTTATTTCATGGAAAACGGAATGAAATTCATTGTCTGCCCCATATCCGCCCTGCAAAATTCCGATGCTTCCTGTCTGTCCCCGGATCTGCATACTCTGTTTGTAAGCGTATTTCTGTTCCGCCTGTGTCAATGGTCTTATTTCCATACTGCCCTCCTATAATCCTAATGCCTTGCTGGTAAGCGACTGCGCCCCTTTCACGCTCCCCACTGTAAGGGCAATCGTAAAGGTCATCTCACACAGATATATGAGTGTTTTTGCCCAGTCCGAGTAGCTGCCCGTAAAGGACGGAAGCCCCGCACTGATGAACGCATTGCACAGCATGATCGCCAGCGCCATCGTGACCGCCTCAAACACCACGGATAAGAAATATTTGGCATAGGTGCTTGCCGTGTTCGCCACGTTCCGGTTGCCCGCCAGCGTGGAAAAGGCAATGGAGCCGATTGGCACGATGACCATGATTTTCAGGAAACGGAAGTAGACCGTGTATATCATAAAAAAGCCGCAGATAATGACAATGACGCTCAAAAGCGCTGCCAGTATCAGCATGATAAGCCCCTCACCGAAACCTAAATCCTTTATGACCTCTGCCTGTGTGCTGTCAATGATAAGCGTTGTGTAATTTCCCGCCGACAGTGCGTTCACAAGGTTCCCGATTGTATTGAAGAACGCTTTCATTATGGTCACGTTGTTTGCCACGAGCCATTCCGAAAGTCCGAGCCTTATCAGCATACGCAGGATCACTTCAAAACGCATTTCCTCACGCACGTCCACGCTCTCCGAACAGAACCCTATCACGAAGAACAGCACCACAAGGGAGGAACCCACTGCCACAAAAATCGGCTGCACGCTTTCCACCAGCCCCCACGGACCGCCGCCTTTAAAACTTACTGGGGACTGCCCCAACAGGGCAAATACAAGGCTTACCTGATTGTTCCAGAAACCAAATACCATTTCCAGAAGGTCAAGTATCTTTTCCCCTAACTTGAAAATATCCACTTAATCCTCACCTCTCTCCTTTCCGGGAAAGGGCAGCGCACCGCCCTCCCCCTGCTGCTGTTTTTTTCTTAGAAACCGAGAAAAGTAAGAACTGTGGAGATACCCGCCATCATAACCCCGGCTACAATGCCCTTTAATGCCGAGTTCATGGTTGAGGAATCCTGCTGCTGGTATGCCTGTGCAAACTCCATGACGTTCTTTGCAAGGATAATGACGCCCACCGCACCGATGACTGCAATCACAAGCGTCTTTAAATTGTCAAGGGGCTGCGTGATCGCACTGGTTCCTGCACCTGATGCAAACACTGTCATAGGCAGTCCGCCCACTGCAAGGTATGCCGCACCGCAGAATGCCGTCACTGCTTTCTTTGCCTTTGATAATCTTCCCTTTCCTGCCTTTGCCTCTGCTGCCATTGTCTCTGTTCCCATTGTACCTGTCATAATCTCTGTTCTACGCATAAAAATAATCTCCTTTTCCATTTTGGTTTTTAAATTGTTGCTGGCTGCTCTATCAAAACGGGGATTTCCCCGTAATACTGTTTAATCGGGCTTTCCCCGATACGTTTCTGCTTTAACCACCGCCTTTCCATAAAAACTGCACTAATCCCCTGAGTGCCGCACTGTCTGGAATGTCTTTCTGATCTCCCGCATCTTTATGACATCCGTTTCCGGGTAGAATACCGCCAGTATGGTTTTTGTGGGCATTCCGAGCGCAATCATCCTGTGCAGCTCGTCTTTCTGTTCTTTGGAATACTTCCACTGCGCCATACGGTTCATAATGGTATCTTCGCCCTCCAGCCTGCGCCCTCCAACTTCCTGTTTTGGTACAGCCTCCTTTACTGCCTGTTTCTGCCCCGTATGCACATCTTCCTGTTCCGGTCCACTCTCCTGTTCCGGTTCCTCCTGTGCATACATGAGTTCATTGTCCTGCTCCCTGTTAAGCTGCTCTTTTTCTTCCTGTTCTTCCATGCTGGTAAAGCGTTTCTTCATGCCTGCATCAGTGAGAAGCTCAAAATCCTTGTAGTCAATCTTGTCAATGTAGACATTTTCGCCTTTCTTTTTCAGTCCCTCATAATAGGAAAGGGCTTTCGGCGTCAGCAGTTGGTAGGGCTGTACCTGCCTGTCCCCGCTGCCGCCCGGAGCATGGACATACGGTTTCCCTTTCCCGTCGGCAGTCTGGTCAAATGCCGGATGCCCGAACGGGATAAACTTGCTGTCCATGATCGGATCAAAGCCACGGATAAAGATAATGCATTTCTTGTTGTCAAGTTTCCGCACTTCGTCCGGTGTGAAAAGTTCCCTGCCAAGCACGTCATAATTGCGTGAGGAACTCCCCTGCCTGCCCTTTGTCTCGCCGCTTGATTTCTTGTCAATCGTGCCTTTTCCGAGCAGCTCCGAGACATACTTATGCGTACTCTGCTCATTGCCGCCGAGGTAGATGAACGTGTCGCAGTTGCCGGGTATGGTTTCCCATGTGTCCTTGAAAAGCGCCTTTAACTGGGCGAAATTCTGGATAATGATGATACTGGAAATCTCCCTGGACCTCATGGTTGACAGGAGGGAACAGTAATCATCCGGCAGTGCGACGTTTGCAAATTCGTCAAGCATGAAGGTTACATGGATCGGGAGCCGCCCGCCGCAGTTGAAATCCGCCTGATAGTAAAGCTCCTGAAAAATCTGTGTATAAAGCATTCCGATGATGAAGTTGTAGGACTTGTCGGAATCCGGTATGACGCAGAAAAGCGCCGTTTTCGTCTCCCCGTCCCCGTTTACGCCGATGCCGAGTTCTGCAAGGTCTAAGTCGTCCCTTGACAGCAGCCGGAGTACCTGCTTGTTTTCAAGGAAGGCAAGCCGGGAGTTTGCACTGATGATGATGGAACGGACGGTATCGCCCGCACCACGCATACACTTGTTGTACTGTTTCACCGCAGGGTGCGCCGAGCCGAGCTTTGAAGTTTCCTCCAAAAATTTCATGCGCACGTCCAGTCTTGAAGGCTTGTTCTGTTCCGTCACTTCCGCCTCCCCCAAAAGCTGCAGGACTGTCTCAAAGTTCCTCTTTGCGGGCGGTTCTTCCAGCCACACATAATAAAAGATTGCCTGTAAGAACAGCCCTTCCGCCTTTTCCCAAAAAGGATCGGAGGGAGTTGCGCCCTTTGGCGTGGTATTGCTGATAAGGTTGGTAATCAGCTTTACAACGTCCGTTTCCTCACGGATATAGGAAAAGGGATTGTAACAGTCCGACTTTTCCATTTCCAGAAGGTTTATGACCTTTACGCTGTAACCGTTGTTTTTTAACATCTCCCCGCAGCTTCTAAGGATTTCCCCTTTTGGATCAGTACAGATAAAGGAACAGTTATGCGGCATCTGCATCAGGTTCGGCTTTACCTCATAAAAGGTCTTTCCTGCACCGGAACCGCCGCATATCAGAATGTTCCCGTTGAGTTTCAGCCGCCGGAAGTCCAGCGACATCTTCACGTTCTGGCTCAGAATACGGTTGAAATTCACGTCCTTGTCCGCCAGTATCTTATTTGCCATCTGCGGCGATTCAAACCTTGCCGTTCCAAACTCTTTTCCCGGCATGAAATTACGCTGGCTCGTGATATACATTAAAAGGGCGGTAGCATAGACAATTAAGGCTATCACTACCGCTTTTAAGGTTGTTTCATTATAATAATTTGCAAATGGTTCGGCGCACACCCGGTTGAAGGACTCCAGAAAGGCGTTCATTTCCATTCCCGGCTCCCATGCGCCGTTTAGCAGATACCCCGCATAGGCACAAAGCACTGCCCCCAGTACGACAAACCACACGGATACTTTTTTCTTGTTCTGCACCATAGGCGGCTACCTCTTTTTCGGCGCAGGCGCTTTTTTCGGTGCAGGCTTTTTCTTGCGCATAACTTCCTGCTCCTTTGCCTTCCGCTCCATATCCGCATACCGTTTCCGCACCTCTGCGCTTACCCTGTCATAATGCCCGTCATAAAGTTCTCTGCCCTTCATGGTGCCGACTACCCTGTTATCTTCGGAATATATCTTGTAATCCTTGTCACGGTCAAGGAAGGTCAGTATGGTCTTGCCCTCATGGATCTCCATCGCCCTGTCCTTGTTAATCCAGATATACTGCGCATTTTCTCCCCATGTCCCCGGAATCCTTGTTTTTATGGCATGGTCATTTTCCTCCGTTATCAGTTTCTTTGTAATGGTGATGTCGGTAAGTTCCGGGTTCTGTGCGGCGGCTACTGCCTGCATACGCTGCGCAAGCTCACGGTATCCTTTCATGCGGCTTAAAAATACTTCCTTATCCATAAGGACTTTATGCTGCCCGCCTTCCTCTTTGGACAGGACGCCGATCCGCTCAAGCTGCCCCACTACTTTTTCCGCCTGTTCGTTTTCAAGGCTGAAATTTTCCTTTACTTCCTCCACACTGATGCTCTTTTTCTCCATTGCATAGCTGCCGACTTTTTCAATCAGCCCTTCAAGCGCTTCGCCCGCCCTTGCCGCTTCCTCAGTGTGGAGGCTGTCGTTTCCCTTTTTCTGCTCTTTCAGAAAAGACAGCACCTTATCCATTTCCTTTTCATCCCCGTTTTTGAGGTAATCGTCAAACGTGGCAATCCTGCCGGATTTCAGTTTCTGTATCATCATGTTTACCCGTGGGACTGCCTCCGTGTGGAAGATGATCTCGCTCATGCCGTCCTTTTTATTGATGTCGGGCAGCACGGAATAGAGAAGCCCGTATTTTTTCGCCATCTTCTCCACTTTTTTCGTGTCCTCCGTGGGAAACTGGAACACCTGCAAATCCCCGCCTTTCATAAGGAGCCTGCGCATGTCCGTCTTTCCCATTGTTTTTTCATGGTCCATGACTGCAATCAGGAAGTCAACCGCCTTTTTCATGCCCTCAATGGTGCCGCCACAGACTTTCATTGCGATCTCTATCCCGTCATATCCGACACGGATAATCTGCACCGCCTCCTGTATTTCTTCCGCCATACATTCCACCTCCTACAAACTTGCTTCTTTTTTAACACGTTCCTGTACTTTTGCGGTATCCGTCCGCCTGATTTCATCCTCGCTCATGGAAATGCCGCAGGCAGACAGAAGTTCCGATAAGGTCTTTACTGCCTGTTCTTCCTGCACACGGTACATTTCAAGCGATATGAGCAGGTTTTCAATCCTCTGTATCCAGTCCGGCACAAATCCCGTGAGCGTCTGGTATTTCCTGCATACGGCATCCCTGTCTGCGCCTGCATCCGAAAGCTCGTCAATCAGCTTATTGGTCAGTTCCTTATCATTCGTCCGTAAAGCGAACTGGACTACAAACTCCTTGTCCCGCTCCGTCATGGATATATTTTTCTGCCGGAACAGTTCCGCCGTTTCTGTTACTGCTTTCAGCCCCATTGCTGCGCCTCCTTCATCTTATTTTCGTAGACTGCGATGTTTATGATCTCCTCCATCTGCCCTGCCGGGATTTTGCTGTTGATTAACACAAGCAGCTGTTTCTCCGACAGCCCTTTCTCAATGGCGTTCCTTATCTGTACAAGCTGTTCCGGCGAAAGGTCTTTTTCCGCAAGCAGCTTTACGATGTCCGTTTTCTTCTTGAAGAACAGCCGTGAGAACATGGAACCCATCACGCTCCCCCTGTCCTTCCTCTCCGTGCGCTCCACCGGGACAAAACGGATAATATTGCCGTCCTTATCGACAACCGCAGCATGGTATTCGATTCCGGGATAAAGCGCTGATTCCGGAACACCGGGCGCACTGCGTTCTTCCTGTGCTTCCGGCTCCTTATCTTTTTCCGGCTTTTTTGGCTCCGGCGCTGATTCCGGTTTCTCCCTTACTGCTGTTTTTACCTGATCTTCCAACGCTTTCCGCTCCTTCCTTATTTCTTCTATTTCCCTGTGCAGCCTTGCAATCTCCGCTCTCGCCTCATTTAGTTCGTTCTGCTGTTTTTCCAGTGTCCCGTCCTTTTCGGAAAGCTGTGCAAGGAGGTTGTTCTGTATCTGTGCATCCTGCCCTGCGGTTCCGATTTCTTTCAGCTTCTCATTTAAGGCGTCATACCGTTTCTCCTGACAGGAAATCTTTTCAACCACCTCACGGATCTGCTCCATCAGTTCCTTTGCATACGCCGTATCCTGCCCGCTCACTGGCTCTGCCTCTTTTATCCGGCAAAGCACCTGTGAGAAAAGGCGCTTCATGGTATACGCCGTGTTTTCCGCACTGGAAATCACCCCGGTTATGGTATCCATCGGAACCCCTTTTTCATAGAACTCAAGCGCCACCGCCATCTGCTCGCCGCTTAACCCCTCTTTTAAGATTGCCGCCTTTTCCTCTTTGCTGTAACCGTTGCGCAGACATTTGGAATACACACACATCTGCCTGTAATCGTACCTGCCATTGCTGTATTCCTCCGTTTCCTCCTTTGTCAGCCCGAACCGCAGGTCATCCTCTATCAGCTTCAGGATTTCCCCGGTATACTTCGGGTTCTGTTTCAGCCTGCCAAGATATGCTTTCAGATCCATGCCGCTAAGCACCGTCCGTTCCTGCATAAAACCTCCAATCCTGCCCGTTTTGGGCAAAAATTAAACAGCCGTTTCTGGCTGTTACGCTCATCTGGATTTTTCTTTTCGTTCCCTTTCCTTTTCCTGTTTCTTTTCCGGCTCCGGTTTTCCCGCCCTTTCTCCTGCCGTAATCTCCGCAAGGATACGGGCGGCGATCCTTTCCTCTTTCGCCACAGCCTTCTCCTTTTCCCTTATCCGTGCGATCTCGCTCCGGTAATGTTCCTTAAATTCCGCAAGCTGCCCTGCCGTATACCCTTCCTTTGCAAGCCTTGCCGACAGTTTCACATATTCCTCATGCTCTTTCTCAAACACGTTTTCCCCACGCTGGAAACAGTTTTCGCACTTTTTCAGTTCTTCCAACTGGTCTGCAATGTCAAAGAGCGGCTTCATTCTCGCACGTTCCTTAAATATACGGCTCTTTTCCCTTGAAGTCTCTTTCTTTCTGCCTGCCATCTGCAAATGCAGCTCTTTTATTGCATTTTCCGTCTGCCCCTTATCCCCGGTCACGTTATGCCTTACAAGGAAAAGGTAATCTTCCTGTAACTTCTGCATCTTCCTGATGTCGTCACGGTACTGCCATGCCTTGCTGTACGGGCGCTTCTTTAAAAGCCCTGTTTTGTAGAGCCTTGCAAAATAGCGTTTCTGTATGCCGGACATTTTCGCCCTTTTATAGCGTTTTACCCGGCACCGCACGATCCTTGTCTCCTGCACTGCCTGTATCTTCTTATAAGAAGAAAGGCTCTCCTGCACAATCCGTTCCCGTATGCGTTCCTCCGTGTAATTTTCCCCAAGCGATTTGCACCGACGGAACCTGCTCATGCCCATAGGCTTGATTGCAAGGTACTTTCCTTCTGTCCGGTATGCGTTCTTTATCCCATACCCCATCTCAGAAAGCACGGATAAAAAGGACTCATAGGTTGCCGACTGAATGATTGCTGCGTCAATGTCACGCTTTATCATATCCGCCCAAACAAATTTCCCGTCACGGAAGTCATTCCATTCCTTATAATTTTCAGATTTCTTTGCCCTGTCCTCCGATATTTCAATCGTTGAAAGACCATATTCTTCACACAGGCGGTTCGTTATGGGCTGTATCTCCTTTGCCCAGTCCCCTTTCTTATAACGGTATTTCCTGCCGTCCCGGAAACTTACGCTGTTGAAAATGATGTGACCGTGGATATGGTCCGTGTTGTCATGCACCGCATACAGGGCTTCATAGTCTTTTCCGAGATATTCCTTTGCAAATTTCCCAATCACTTCAAAGGCAGTATCCGCATCCACTTCCCCCTCCACAAAGGATATGATAAGGTGGTATCCCTGCCTCTGGTCTGTCTTTCCAAACTGTTCCTTTGTCTGCCGCATCTGCTCATACACCTGCTCCTGCTGGCAGTTCAGGGAACCCACAAGCCGCCCGCCGCCCGTTTTCTCCGGCACAGTGATATAATTAAGCGCCTGTTTCAAGTGTTTCCCCGCATACCCTGCGCCGCAGTCCCCGATATAAAGTATCTTGCTGATTGCCATTTTTCACGCCGCCTTTACCTTGTTTTCCCTCTGTCCTGTTTCTTTTCTGGCTCCATGACATACTCCTGCAGCTCATGTGTACAGGGTGTATATTCCTTCATTGTTTCAAGACAGAAGAAAATATCCGCTTCCTTATCCGTGGATGCCGCATAAAACCCCTCATAAGAATACGGGTGTTTCTGCTTCCCGTCATAATCTGCCTCCATCATGCCAAGTTCGTCGTCACGTCTAAGCCGCCTTGTCTTTTGGAAAAAGTCCCCGTCCTTTTCCGTGAACTGGCGAACCGGCTTGAAATGACAGCCCTGATAGAGAAAATAACCGTTTTCTCTCAGAAAATTTTCACGCAGGAGTTTCTCCTGTGTTTCTGTCAGTGTTTCCTTCAAATGGTTCCCCCTCCCCTACACGCTGCCGCCTATCTTATCCGCCGCCTCCCTGACTGTCAGATTGAGTTTTTTCATATAGGCGCACAAAAGCTCCCTGTCCTCTGTGCGGTACAGCTTTGAATTATAGTTCCTTGTAATCTGGTTGATATTGTTCCCGATTGCGTTGACCTCATTGATCAGGTCTTTTAAAAGGATACGGATTTCAGGGTAATCGTTGGGCTTCTGCGATAACAGCAGCCGGATATATTCAGATTCCTTCATCCCTCTTTCCTGTGCCTGCTTTTTGAGTCTGTCCGCTTCCTGCTGTGTCAGGCGGAAAGGCTTGATGATGTCCTTTTTTTCTGCCGCCATCTACCGTGATCTCCCTCCGTTCTTCTTTAATGCAGGGGAAACATCCGGGAGCAGGTCCTCACCCGCTTTTATCTGGTCTGTCATTTTCCTGACAGCGGCATCAATCCCGCCCTCCCTGCTCATATCCTCAATCAGTGCTTCGGCAAGTGTTACCGCAAGCGCATCAATCTCTTTTCCGTACTTTGTGCGGTCAAACATCTTATCCAGTATTTGTTCATCTTCACGCAGGGAATCAAGACAGCTTTTCTTATTTGCAAAATCAATCATATCCTTTGGGTTTGTTACTGCCGCTTCCGCATCCTTTAACATTTCAAAATTCCACTCTGCAACTGCATCGACTGCATCATCTATGGTGTACGGCTCCCAGTCCACCTTATCCTGTCCGTTGCACAGATCGCCACGGAACATCTCACCGTCCATGTGTCCCAACAGATAACCATGCCCTTCCATGTAGCCAACCAGCTTCTGCCCTTCTTCCTCTGTTATGGGGAATGTCTCTTTGACAAACTCTGCAAGTTCTTTCCCGTCCTTGAAACTTCCCGGCTCCCGCCCTCCTATGACCTGTGAAAGATACATCTGCTCGCCCGTGTACCCGAAATCCTCATATCCGAATTGCAGGGCTTTTTCTTCCCCCAGTTCCAGTTCCTCCGCAAGAAGCACCGCACCAAAGTAATTTACCCTGACATTTTCCTCCACAGACACCGGGAACCCGCCGTCATCGCCATGCCGCAGCTCATAGCAGTGCATCCCCTCCGGCACTGTTTCCTTATCCACACGCAGCTCCGTGAAATATCCCTTCCTGCCCATCAGGTCTACTTCCTCAAGCACCTCTTTTCGCACGTCCACAATTTCCATCTGCATCCACCTCCTTATCCGTATGATAGAAAGCCCATGATTTCCGCCCCGCCCAAATTCCGATAGGAATTTGCCAGATACGCACTTTGTAATACAAGTGCCTCTGGTTAGGGGACTGCCCCTAAAACCCCGCTTCATATATGGATATAACTTAAAATATCAGTTCATATTTGTACTTTCAGTTGACTTTTTGAGTTCATTTTCCTGCTTTCAACTGATTTTTTCAGTTACCCATTCCGAAGCCGCACCTCCGGTTCCTGCCATGATTTTCCATGTGGACTGAATTTTTCAACTGATTTTTGCGTTTTCAACTGAATTTTTGCAGTCACTTTTTCCCTTTCAGTTGACTTTTTCAACGCACTGCCGCTTTGGGCGGCACAGGAGCGGAAATACACCTTTTTGCAGTCTGGAGCCACTGGTTATAGTCCTTGAACGGCTTCGGCGGCGGGCAGTCCTCCACTTCATAATCCAGCCCGTAGTATTTTTCCATGAGCGCCTCCGCCGCTTTCCTGCCCGGCTCGTCATTGTCAAGGCAGAATGAAATCTTTCTGACTTTCGGGTGTTCCTCTAAAAAGGTAGCAAGCGGCGCATCGGAAAGCATCCCAAGCGCCAGCTTGTTTGTCACATAATCGCCACGGATCTCCACATAGCTCATCAGGTCTATTGCCGCCTCGAATACCATGACTTCATCACTCTGCCCATACCAGATGTTGAACCCGTAATTCTTGTCATTGCCCGCCACATCGCACTTAAAGGCTTTCCCTTCCCGGTCAGACACACCTCTCATGCTTGCAAAGCGTGTTTTGCCCTGCACATCGTTCCCCTTAAAGACAATGTTGTGGTGACTGCGTTCCTCATAGATCAGTCCGCAGCTTACAAAATAATCCACCGTATGCCTGTCAAGCGCCCTGTCCCCTGTCAGGTACGAATACAGATAGTCATTGTTCTTTGCACGGGCAGGGAGTACAAAAGGCTTTTTCTTTTCTTCCTTTTTTTCCACATACACATTGGCGCTCTTTTTTTCCCAGTTCCCGTCCCTTTGGTATCCAGAAAAATCAAGCAGCCAGAAAACAGCGTCCTTGACTTCCATTCCCGCAAAGACACGCAGAAAATCTATCTGCGAGCCGCCGTTGTTTCCCCTCTCATGTTCCCTTGACCACCGGAACCAGTTCGTGCGGTTGTAAATCCGTATCGAATCCATTTCTTTCAGGGTGTGGTATCTGCCTATCTTTTTCACGGTGTAGCCGAGACTTGCCGCTACCGCCGTCAGGTCAACGCTCTTTGCAAGCGCAAGTTCCTCTGCCGTAAAACTTCTTCTTTCTTCCATCGCATCACCTTGCTTTCCCTTTTTCCGCTACCATTGCCGTTTTCCCAAAATCCAGTGTTTTATAGTCTGTAGAGAGGTAAATTTTCGGGTGTTCCAGCATCCCTTTTTCATTAAAGCTGAAATACTGGCTGTTGTCGCCTCCCACGATCACATGGTCATGCAGCGTAATCCCCATCAGGTCCGTCAGTTTCAGCATCCGGTCAGTAAGCATGGTATCCTGTTTGGAGGGGGTAAGGCTGCCGCTCGGATGGTTATGGACTATGATCATCTTCGCCGCATTGGATAGGATGCTTGCCTTAAAAAGCTCCCTCGGCTCTGCAATGGTCTGATTGACTGCCCCCATGCTTACAATATTACAGTTGATAGGGGTTCCATCCGATTTCAGGTTGATGATACACAGCACCTCCCTGTCCATTTCACATAAAAAATCCCCCACTACCTTTACGGCATCTTCCGGGGTTGTGATCTTATGGTCTGAAAACAGCGGCGCATCCTTTACCAGCCTTATTGATACCACTTCCAAATTTAAAGGGTTCCTGTTCCTGCATCTGCATTTGTTTCCTCCCCTCCCGGCTCAATACGGATAATAAATTCTCCCTCCTGCCGCTGCACCAGTTCCAGCAGCTCCTTCATGGTCAGTTCTTTTGGCGTTTCTTCCATATAATCGCAATCCTCCTATCTGGACTGTTTTTTCCCGTCTGTGCGGTCATGCGTTGTGCCATTCCCATCAAGACGCTTGTTTGGAGTGTCCGTTGCAAGCAATAATGTCTGCTGCTTACTGTCATAGCGGTACACCTGATTGGAAAGCCGCTCACTAAGCCTTATCCTTGACATGTTGTTTTTTTCCACCAGTTCTGCCAGTTCTTTCGGTTCTACCCCTTCTGTCGGTACTGCCATAACTTCATGGACTGACAGCGGCAGGATATAAAGGTCACTCCCCAACCGTTCCGCCAGTCCATGAATGACATCCCCGTAAAGCATGGAAACAGCGCCGTTGATACTCATTTTGTTGCTGATGCAGTAAATCGGTGTCTGTATGGCATTACCCATCTCCCGTGCTGCTTCTTCTGAAAAGCCGCCGTCCATGAACATTTCCACAATAACGTCCTTTAAAGGCTCCGTTGTTGGCGGGAAAAACCGCCTTGTGTTTTCCACCGCCGCATGGAATAATTCTTCTTCCCCCATGCCGATCCTTTCTGCCATTTCCACAGTGACCGGGACTGATTCCACGGGGTTTCCGGTATCTATGACATACCTGTATATGATTGATAAATCCTCAAATTCCCTGTGCGGCATATATCCGAGCATTTCACGGTTCTGCTGTGTATTGACCAGTGACATTACTATGCTTTCCGGTGCGCCTTGCAGGTTGATCCTGCTGTTCTTCCTCTCTGCCTCCCGGCAGGCTCCCGCCATATAAAATGCCGTAAGTTCAAGTGTCCCCTGCAGATCGCCGGATTTTTTGTACTCTTCATACACATGGTTCAGATACACCGTTGGGTACAGTTTATCCGGAAGGCAGTCAGGCGGCACAAGATGGAATGCGTCCAGAGTTTCGTTCACTTTCCCCGTCCTGTCAGCCCGTAAGGAATACCCCGCAAGTTCATCCGGCATAAGGCTCATGAGTTTTTCCCTGACCACATCCTTGAACATTTCATAATCCATCATAAAAACCGTTGCCTCCGTTCTGTACCTGCAAGGAACGCCGCCCTATCTGGACTGCTTCGTTTCATAAACAAGCCCCTGTTCTGTCACAACGCCGTCCAGCCTCTTGTTTGGCGTGTCCGTGGCAAGCGTGATCTTCCGCAGGTCTTTGTCGTAGTGGTACACCTGATTGGAAAGCCGCTCGCCAAGTTCCACCTGAGCCATGTTTACCTCTGAAACCATTTGAGCCAGTTCTTCCGGTTCTCCCATTTCCACAGACACGGCAATAACTTCGTGTACGGAAGAGGGCAGGATATACAGGTCTGTCCCCACGCTCTCCGCCAGATTGTGCAGCTTATCCTCATAAAGCATGGAAGCCGCACCGTTTATCTTGCTTTCATTTGTAATAATCCACATGGTCATTTCCGGCTCCTGCTCCCCGACCATGAGGTCTGCCAGCTCCTTCGGCATACCGTCAGCCACAAATATATCCCTCATGACTTCATTCATGGACTGCACCACGGGAGGCATTATGCGTCTGGTGTTTTCCGCAGCAGCCTTGAATAACTGTTCTTCATCCATTCCCATTTCTTCTGCCAGTTTGTTACGGATCACCGTACTGTACATTGACTTATCATCTGTATTCACCACCCATCGGTAAATAATGGAAAGGTCCTGAAATTCCCTGTGCGGCATATTGCGCAGCATATCTTCATTCTGCTTTGTGTTTATAATGTAGCCCAGCAAATTAAAGTTCCTGTCTCCCGCACAAAAACGTCAAATTAAAAT
>NZ_SRYA01000078.1 GCF_004793545.1 Petralouisia muris
TTGAACGGGAAACCTTTAAACGCATAAGAAACAACTCCAATCTCTTTATATTTTAGCACATCACGTAAAATCACGCAATATATATAGGTAAAATTTGACAAAAAAATACAGGCTTTATAAGGCCTGAAGGATGTTTGGCTTTATTCAACTGTCAAACTCCCGTGTGCTGCTAAAAACCATTGGCGGGGACGGCAAAAATATATTTTCACTCAAAATATCACAAGATAATGAAAAATTTAACAAAGTTAAAAAAGCCCCTTGAATTTTTCACTAATATTAGTTAGAATATAGACAAGTTGGGTAATATATCCAAAGAAAAAACAAATTCATTCAAAATTAGGAGGAATTAACATGTCAGTAAGAGTAGCAATCAATGGTTTCGGACGTATCGGCCGTTTGGCATTCAGACAGATGTTTGGAGCAGAAGGGTACGAAGTAGTAGCAATCAACGATTTAACAAGTCCTAAAATGTTAGCACACTTGTTGAAGTATGATTCATCTCAGGGAAAATATGCATTGGCAGACAAAGTAACTGCTGGTGAAGATTCCATTACTGTAGATGGAAAAGAAATCAAGATTTATGCTTTCCCAGATGCAAATAACTGCCCATGGGGAGAATTAAAGGTAGACGTTGTTCTGGAGTGCTCTGGATTCTACACCTCCAAAGACAAAGCACAGGCTCATATCAACGCAGGCGCACGTAAAGTTGTTATCTCTGCTCCGGCAGGAAATGATCTTCCTACCATCGTATTCAATACTAACCATGAGACATTGAAGGCAGAAGATACCATTATCTCTGCAGCTTCCTGCACCACCAACTGCCTGGCTCCTATGGCTGACGCTTTGAACAAATACGCTGCAATCCAGTCCGGTATTATGTGCACCATCCATGCTTACACAGGGGATCAGATGACATTAGACGGACCTCAGAGAAAAGGCGATCTGAGAAGATCCCGTGCAGCAGCAGTGAATATTGTTCCCAACAGCACAGGCGCTGCTAAGGCAATCGGCCTTGTTATTCCGGAATTGAATGGTAAGTTAATCGGTTCTGCACAGCGTGTACCGACTCCGACAGGTTCTACCACAATCTTAACCGCAGTTGTTAAGGGCAATGACGTAACAGTAGACGGCATCAATGCAGCTATGAAAGCAGCAGCAAATGAATCTTTCGGATACAATGAAGATGAAATCGTATCCAGCGATATCGTAGGAATGAGATTTGGTTCTTTATTTGACGCTACACAGACCATGGTTTCCAAGGTTTCAGATGATTTATTTGAAGTACAGGTTGTTTCCTGGTATGACAATGAGAACAGCTACACAAGCCAGATGGTTCGTACAATCAAATATTTCAGTGAATTAGCATAAGAATTGATACCTATACTGCACGGCAGACTGCTTTTTTAAGCGATAGGCTGCCAGAGTGCAGATACAGAATTGTTCTAAAGTAAGTATTCGGAACGATTCCCAAGACTCAAGAAGGGTCCGGTCTTTTAAGGACCGGGCTCTTTTTGCTGCACACAGCGCTGAAAGTTGTCAGCGAGATTCCATTTTATAATCAAGCAGGAGGAAATGTATTATGTCTTTAAATAAAGTTTCAGTAGATGACATCAATGTAAAGGGCAAACGGGTTCTTTGCAGATGCGATTTTAACGTGCCTTTGAAAGAAGGAAAAATCACAGATGAGAACCGTCTGGTGGCAGCGCTTCCTACCATCAAGAAATTAATTGCAGACGGCGGAAAAGTAATTCTCTGCTCTCACCTGGGCAAACCCAAGGGAGAACCCAAACCAGAATTATCTCTGGCGCCGGTGGCAGCAAGGCTTACCGAATTGCTGGGACAGGAAGTGAAATTTGCCGCTGATCCGGAAGTAGTAGGCCCGAATGCTAAGGCAGCTGTGGAGGCTATGAAAGACGGAGAAGTTATCTTACTGGAAAATACCCGTTATCGTGCAGAAGAAACCAAAAATGGCGAAGCCTTCTCCAAGGATCTTGCTTCTCTCTGCGATATTTTTGTAAATGACGCATTCGGAACCGCTCACAGGGCTCATTGCTCTAACGTAGGCGTATCTGAATTGGTGGACACTGCAGCAGTTGGATATTTGATGCAGAAAGAAATTGATTTCCTTGGAAATGCAGTAGAGAATCCGGTAAGGCCCTTTGTTGCAATTTTAGGCGGTGCGAAAGTGGCAGATAAGCTGAACGTTATCTCTAACCTTCTGGAGAAATGCGATACTTTGATTATCGGCGGCGGCATGGCTTATACCTTCTTAAAGGCTCAGGGCTATGAAATCGGGAAATCTTTGGTAGACGATACGAAGGTAGATTACTGTAAAGAAATGATTGCAAAGGCTGAGAAGCTTGGCAAGAAATTACTTCTTCCAGTAGACTCTGCAACCATTACAGAGTTCCCGAATCCCATTGACGCTCCGGTAGATGTTATCATGTATGATGCAAAAGATATGCCTGCAGACCGGGAAGGATGCGATATCGGACCGAAAACAGCAGAGATGTTTGCAGAAGCAGTAAAATCTGCAAAAACTGTTGTATGGAATGGGCCTATGGGCGTATTTGAGAACCCAACCCTTGCAAAAGGAACCATTGCAGTGGCAAAAGCACTGGCAGAAACCGATGCAACTACCATTATCGGCGGCGGCGATTCCGCAGCAGCAGTAAACCAGTTGGGATTCGGCGATAAGATGAGCCATATTTCCACCGGCGGCGGAGCTTCCCTGGAATTTTTGGAAGGCAAAGAGCTTCCAGGCGTGGCAGCGGCAACCAATAAATAGAACTGTGGAAGACAAAAGCGCCTGGCTGCTTTTATGGCATTTGTGGAAACAGGCGGACTCTGTTAAAATAAAATCTAAGAAGAGGATAAGATTATGGCAAGAAAGAAAATTATTGCAGGCAACTGGAAAATGAACAAAACTCCAAGTGAGGCAGTTGCTCTGGTAAATGAACTGAAACCGTTGGTGGCAAATGAGGATGTGGATGTGGTATTCTGTGTGCCGGCCATCGACATTATTCCTGCAATGGAAGCTGCAAAAGGCTCCAACATCAACATTGGCGCAGAGAATATGTATTTTGAGGAAAGCGGCGCATATACCGGAGAAATCGCTCCGAATATGCTGACAGACGCAGGAGTAAAATATGTAGTAATCGGCCATTCAGAGAGAAGAGAATACTTTGCGGAGACAGACGAAACGGTGAATAAGAAGGTTTTGAAGGCGTTTGAGCATGGCATTACGCCGATTATCTGCTGCGGAGAATCTCTGACACAGAGAAAACAGGGCATTTACATTGACTGGATTCGTATGCAGATTAAGATTGCGTTCCAGAATGTAACGGCAGATCAGGCGAAGGGCGCAGTGATCGCTTATGAACCAATCTGGGCAATTGGAACTGGCGAGACAGCTACTTCCGATCAGGCAGAAGAAGTATGTGCAGCAATTCGCGCCTGCATCAAAGAAGTATATGACGAGGCAACTGCAGAAGCAATCCGCATTCAGTACGGTGGATCTGTAAATGCTGGAAATGCAGCAGAATTGTTCTCCAAACCTGATATTGACGGCGGACTGGTTGGCGGAGCTTCTTTGAAGGCAGATTTTGGCAAGATTGTTTGCTACAATAAATAAGACGGGTTATCACCGATAAGGGAGACATGTAAAACTCACTTCAGGATATGGGGAACCATAGCTGAAGTGAGTTTTTTGCTCTGGAAAAATAATAAACAAATCTATGCAATCTGGATATGTCTCAAAATATTTTGAAGATCCAATTCGTAAGGAGTGGATAAATCTAAAGAATAGGATCTATCAGTGTTATATTGAAGAAAATTTTTCTGAAATTTGAATTAAGTTATTTTAAATAGCTGGCGGTGAATACGGCCAGCTTAAGTTGTCCCCCGCTCCACCACAGAAACCGGCAGCACAACATGCTCCGACAGACGGGACTCCTGCTGGAACTGCCGAAACAGCAAATCAACGGCGTGTTTTGCCATAATCTCCGGATCCTGGTGCACGGAAGAAAGCGCAGGATAACACTGACGGCACACGGAGGCGTCGTCAAATCCAATCACTTTTACCTGTCCCGGCACATCCAGTCCATTCTGCTTTAACGCCTGCAGCGCACCGCTGGCCCGCAAATCACTGGAAGCGAAAATCCCGTCAAAATCTATTTTCTTTTTCAAGGCGTAACAAATCAAATCCCGTGACCGTTCGTATGGGCGATCCGGATGTTCTATATCCAGGATAAGTTCTGGATTGACAGGAAATCCATAGTCCTTTAAAGCGTCCTGATAACCTCTGCGGCGGGACTGGATGACGGAGGCCTGATGATTCCTGCCCAGAAACAGGATTTTTTGACAGCCTTTTTGAATCAGCAGCTCTGTCGCCATGTAGCCGCCGATATAATTGTCGGATTCCAGGCAGAGGAACTTACCCGGAGTCTGGGGAATCCGGTCGATAAACAGCACTGGGAATGCCGCAGAACCGGCCAGAGAAACCAGTTCCGGGGAACCTAAGAAAGAAATTACGGCAGATGCCTTTAAGAAGGTCAGCCCCTCAAAACAAAACCGCTCCCGGGATGGATCTTCATTGGTGCTGCTGATAAAGCAGTGAATGCCCTTTTCGTATAGTTTCTGCTCTAAGCATCGCACAGTTTCTGCAAACCATTCGTTGGTCAGGTCAGGCACAAGGATGCCGATTCTTGGAGCGTCTGAATGGCCGGTGGAATAATTCAATTCCTCTGCAATGGACATGATCCGCTGCCGGGTCTGTTCGGAATATCCTCCCTGCCGGTTCAGGACACGGGATACAGTGGCTGTGGAACATCCGCTTTTTGCGGCAATATCTTTCATAGAAATGTCTTTGCGTGGTTTCATAAGGCTCCTTTCTTTTTGCGTATCGCATAAGTGTATGATAAGAAATAAAAAGTCTCTTTTACCATTTCGGCGTTTTATAAATCTGAAAATTTTCTTCCATAGGACAGGAGTTTTATAATTGGAATCTGAAAATTTCTGCCATAGGATATACGTTTTGTATCTTGGCTTTGAAGTCTATTATACAGAATAATCATCAAAATGTAAAGCATGATAAGTAACGTTACTTAAAAATAAATGAAAAATTACGGAAACATCCATTGACATCCCAAAAAAAGCAGATATAATAGGAAGTGAAACAAGATGATTATGGGAAATAAAGTAATATTACGCAATCAGGAGGAATGAAACAATGATTACAGCAGCATATGTGGGTTTTGGCGTCAGCGTTCGGGAATATCATATCCCTTATGTGGAAAAGGATGAACGGATCAGGATAAAATATGTTTTCCGCCGGAAGGAGGATATCTCGCAGAACGAAGCATATGAACCCTTTTATCCGGAAATTGCCTTTACAACGGATTTTGAAGAGATTTTAAAAGATGACGAGGTAAATCTGGTGGTGGTGAGCGCGCCGGATGAATTTCATGTGCCTTATGCGAAACGGATATTGGAAGCTGGAAAACATGCCCTGATTGAAAAGCCTTTTTCCAAGACGTCGCAGGAGGCCCGGGAAGTGTTTGATTTGGCAAAAGAAAAAGGTCTGATTTGCATGCCCAATCAGAACCGGCGGTTTGACGCAGATTTTCTTGCGCTGAAGGAAGTGCTGGAGAGCGGGAAAATCGGACGGCTTGTGCGCCTGGAAAGTCATTACGATTACTTTAAGGAGAATGGCTGGTACGATCATCTGGGGACCTTGTATAATCTGGGAGTACATACCATCGATCAGGTGATCAGCCTGTTGGGAATGCCGGATGGGACGTATTTTGACGTGAGAAGCATCCATCATCCTGGAGTTGGAGACGACTATTATGATTTGGAATTTTATTATGGCAATGCGAAAGCTTCTGTTCATACAAGCATGTGCGTATTGCTGGATTATCCCCGTTTTACCATGCATGGAACGAAAGGCAGCTTTACTCTTCCGCCGGTGATTCATAATTCCGGGAAGAAAAAGGAAGTGGGACGCCATGTGATCCGTCGGGAACCGGCTCCACAAGAGCGGTGGGGCACCCTTTGCTATAAAAACGAAGCTGGAGAAACTGTTACGGAAAAGGTTCCGGTGGGCTGTGCCCGGTATGAGAAAATTTATGACAGTCTTATTGGCGCCATCGAACAGGGGGAAGAGAAGTGTGTCAAAGATGAAGAGGTCATAAAGGTGCTTGAGATTTTGGAAGAAGCAACAGAGACTGCGAAATCTCATAAGCAGTAGAAAAGAATTCGGAGGCGATTTCCGTCTCCAAGAGAAAACGTTAGCTGCTGTATCAGTGCGGCAGATGAGAAAAGGAGAAACAGAATCATGAAAGAAATCAGGCTTGGAACCATTGGAAGCGGTATGATTGTCCATTCCATATTAGATGCAGTTCGGGTGACGGAGGGAATTATCTGTGGGGCAGTTTATTCCAGAACTCTGGAAAAAGGCCAGGAATTAGCAGAACAATACGAGGCGTCCAAAGTGTACGTCAATCTGGAGGAAATGCTTGCAGATGAAGACATTAACTTTGTTTATGTGGCGTCTCCCAATCTTTTGCATTATGAGCAAACCAAAGCTGCGCTTCTTGCCGGAAAAAATGTCATCTGTGAGAAGCCCTTCTGTACCAGGGCAAAACAGGCAAGGGAACTTGTGGATCTGGCAAAAGAACGGCGTTTGTTTTTGGTGGATGCAGTTCCTACAGCGTTTTTGCCAAATTTTGAAATATTAAAACAGAAACTGTCAGAGATCGGCAAAATAAAGCTTGTGCTCAGCAATTACAGCCAGTATTCCAGCCGCTATGACCTTTTAAAAAAAGGAGAGATCCCCAATGTTTTTAATCCGAAGTTCGGCGGCGGCTGCCTGATGGATATTAATTTCTATAATGTATATCTGAATGTGGCCCTGTTTGGAAAACCTCGGGAATTTGTTTATTTTCCCAATCGTTACAAAAGCCTTGTGGATACTTCAGGCGTTCTTGTGATGCAGTATGACGGATTTGTCAGCCAGTCCGCCGGGGCGAAGGATACCTGGGGAGTGAATTCCGTGCAGGTGGAAGGGGAAGAAGGCTATATTTACATCAAAGACGGCAGCAACGGACTTGCAGAGATTCAAGTGGTAACCAAGGAAAAGGAAGAGGTTTTCAACTGCCAGGAAAATTCGAACCGTTGGTTTTACGAAGTGCAGAATATGACGAAGATGATTTTAGAGGATGATCATGCCCAAAATGACAGGAACTTAGAGGTGATGATGGAAGTGATAGAAGTTTTGGAATCTGCCCGGAAGGAGGCGGGAATTCTGTTTCCAGGGGATGAAGAAACAGCGTAAGGGAGTTTTTGCAGATGGAAAATTTGATTTTCCTGAGATAAAACGCCATAGGAGATGGAGGAATATGAGTGTGGACAATTCATATATAATCGGCATTGATATCGGCGGCACTAATTTCAGAATTGGCGCTGTAGATTCGTCATGGAATACGCGTTCTTTTCGGAAGATTCCGGTAAAAGACGTATTCTGTCAGGAAAATGCCCTGGAGGCTCTTGCAGAATATTTAAAACGCTACCTTTCCGATCTGGATGGGAAATCCGCAGCCATAGCAATCGGCCTGCCCGCCACTTTAAATCGGGAGCGGACGGTGCTTTTGCAGGCTCCGAATCTTCCCAACATGGAAAATATTCCCATGGTGCGGGAGCTTTCCGGGATTTTTTCAATTCCTGTTTATCTGGAGAAGGACGTCTCCATGGCTCTGTTTTATGACAGGCGAAAATATGGTATTCCGGACTGCGAAATACTGGCAGGCTGCTATTTTGGCACAGGAATCGGCAATGCAATTATGATAAACGGCCGTATTCTGGCAGGCAGGAATGGGACGGCAGGAGAACTTGGACATATTCCGGCAGACGGCAGCGAGATTCCCTGCGGCTGCGGAAATACTGGCTGCATGGAGAATCTTGCAGGGGGCAAATATCTTGCATGGCTTTGCCGTGAAACATATCCGGATACACCCATTGGCGAATTATTTTCCAAACATCCGAAAGATAAGCTGCTGCTTCAGTTTGTGGACAGAATGGCAGCAGCCGTGGCTGCGGAAATCAATATTTTAAATCCAGATTACATCATCATCGGCGGTGGAGTTCCCGCCATGAAAGATTTTCCGAAGGACTATCTGGAACAACAGATTCATGTCCATGTCCGCAAGCCGTATCCGGAACAGGATCTGCAGCTTGTGTTTGCAGAAGATGAAGAAGATAAAGCTGTGATCGGAGCAGCGCTGTATGCTGCAGAGCATATAAAATAAGATTCTTTTCAAAGCTTAAGGAGGTTATGAACTTGGAAAATGAAAAAAACAGAAATTTCCTGAAAATTGCCCTGCTGCAGATTGCGCCCTGCAAAACGCTGAGTGAAAATCTCGAAAAAGGGATCAAAGCCTGCAGGCAGGCCAAAGAACGGGGAGCTGATATTGCCTTGTTTCCGGAAATGTGGAGCAATGGATATCGTATCTATGGCCGGCCCGCAGAGGAATGGAAAGCAGAAGCCATTGACGCTGCCGGTGATTTTATTCAGGCCTTCGGCGGCCTTGCAAAGCAGCTCCGTATGGCGGTTGGCATAACCTTTCTTGAAAAATATGGGGACAGTCCCCGCAATTCATTTGTTCTTTTTGACAGGTTTGGAGAACGGAAGCTGAGTTATGCGAAAGTTCATACCTGTGATTTTGACACAGAACGAAATTTAACGCCCGGGGAAGATTTTTATGTCACAGAACTGGATACCGCCTGCGGTGGGGTCAAAGTGGGCGCAATGATTTGCTATGACAGGGAATTTCCAGAAAGCGCAAGAATTTTAATGCTGAAGGGTGCGGAGCTTATTCTTGTCCCCAATGCCTGTCCTATGGAAATCAACCGGATTTCGCAGCTTCGTGCCAGGGCCTATGAAAATATGACGGCCATTGCCACCTGTAATTATCCGGAAAACGTACCAGACTGCAACGGCAATTCAAGTGTTTTTGACGGTGTGGCATATCTTACGGAGTTGGAAGGCTCCCGGGATACCTGCATTCTGCAGGCGGAAGGAAAAGAGGGAATTTATCTGGCGGAGCTTGATTTAAAACAGCTTCGCAGTTACCGCAAAAAGGAAGTTCACGGCAATGCTTACCGCCGTCCGCAAAAATACGGGCTTTTGATGGATGTAAACATCTGTGAGCCATTCATCCGGAAAGACTATCGGGAGTAGAGTGTTCCAATGCATAAAAGGATTGCTGGAAGGAATAGTGGTTGAGAAGTGCCGCCAGGCAGTATATAATTTGAATACAAAGGTGAATGTATTTTGGAAAGGGCAGAAAAAGGAGAAAAGTATTTATGGGAACTTATCTAAATCCTGGAAATCAGGGATTTGGGGGGAGGGGATCAGGAATGATATTTATGTAGATAAAAGCGGGCTGATTAATTTGGTTAATCAAACAATTGTTAACTTCTTTTATCAAACGAAAAGTAACCGAAGAACTTTCAGATGCATATTGTGGGTTGAAAACAGATGAATCTTTCTCTACAACTCTGATTCGCACTGCAGAATTGACAGGCATGTTACCGATAAAAAAAGACGGTTCACAGTCTGCCGTTTCTGATTTTCAAGAATATTCCATGGTTTGTCCCATGGAATTTGCCCGATATGAAGGCTTTACGGAAGCAGAAGTAAAAAAGCTGTGTACAGAAAATGAGGAAATCCAGTTGGAATTTGCCAGGGCAATTTGTGAGGTGAAACGGGATGATACCATCCGGCGCAGCGATTGCTCAGAAAAAAGAAAAAAGATATCCGTCTGCATTAAGCGGGTATGGCGGGAGAATTTTGCTGGTGGGCATTTCCTAGTGCGCGCTCCTTGTATATATTGAAATAATTTGAAAAATATTGAATACTTCTGATAGCATTCACAGAGAATGCCTTCAGAAGTATTTTTTTTGCATTACAGAAAACCGTTGCTTTGAAGGTTAACTGTTTTGTCTGTGTTCGGTGCTGTATCAGGCAATTTTGTGAAATAAAATGAAATAATTGGAAAATTTATGAAATTACTATTGTGCATAATACATAAAAATCATCCGTTAAAATTTTATAATATGCTGAAAAATATGAAACATATTGACAAAATATGAAAATAATATTATCATAGACACAACAAGTTGAAAATATTTAAAAATATTTGACAGAAAACTGGAATACGGGAGGAAAGAAAATGAATTATGCAGGAAGATTTAATTCTTTCATATTCAAAGGCCAGAATGTGTATGACGCCATTGAAGCTTATAAGAATATGGAAGGAATCACCCATCTGGAGTTTAATTATCCGGAGCATATCGAAGGATATGATCTTGCAGAACTGAAGAAGGCCATGCATCCGCTGAAGGTAAACGGCCTGGCTCTCAGGTGGCGGAATGAGTTTTTGGACGGGGATCTGACCAATCCCGATGAATCCCTGCGGCAGAAGGCAATCAAGATTGCGAAGGATGCGGCAGATGTCTGCCGGGAGCTTGGGGGCAGTGTGATTACTTTGTGGCTGGAAAACGACGGATTTGATTATCCCTTTCAGATGGATTATGAGAAATGCTGGAAGCAGGTGGTGGAAGCGGTGAGAGAAATTGCGGACTATGCCCCGGATATCAAAATCAGCATTGAGTATAAGCCCTTTGAGGAACGGGAATTTGCCATGATTGACAGCGCAGGCATGACCCTTTATTTGATTCATGAGGTTGACCGGGAAAATGTGGGGTGCACGCTGGATTTCTGCCATATGCTGATGAAGCATGACAGTCCGGCTTATGGGCTGGCGCTGGCGGCGGCAAAAGGAAAGCTGTTTGGTTTACATATGAATGACGGGTACGGCTGGAAAGACAGCGGATTGATTTTCGGCTCTGTGAATTTTACCCAGTCGGCGGAATTTATCTATTATCTGGAGCGGTATGGGTATGACGGCGTAGTGTTCTTTGATACCTTTCCCATTCGGGAGGAATCTAAGGCGGAATGCCGTGCCAATATAGCCGCCTTTGAGTTGATAAAAGAAAAGGTAGACAGCATCGGCGTGGAAAAAATCAGCAAAGTAGTATCAAAGCATGACGGAATCAGCGCACAGAACCTGATTCTGGATATGATGAAATAACGCAAAAGCGGTATCGAAGCATGACGGAATCAGACTGCAGAATCTGGTTTTGGACATGATAAGATAAAGGGAAGGCCAAAGGGGAAGACGGGCGGCAAGAAAGGCGGCGCGTCAGAAAGAAGGCGGCGGACCCAGGAGCAAAACATACAATACAAGGAGGATTCAGCAATGAAAAAGAAAGTTTTAGCAGTTCTGTTAACAGCGGCAATGGCAGTGAGCCTTACGGCCTGCGGTACCAACGACGGTGGAAATTCCGCCAATGACGGTTCATCAAATCAGACCCAGGAGTCGTCTAACGATGCGTCTGACAGTGCAGAAGAACCATCCGGTGAAGGAGCTGACGGCGCAGAAGGAAATGACGCTGCATCAGATGACAGCGAAGGATTTAACCCGGACAAGGCGGCAGACGCCATGACCATTGAAGAAGTAAGGGAAAAGAACGGCGCAGAGGTTCCGGTGGATGCAGATAAGAAGCTGGGCGTGGTGATGAAGTCCCTTTCCAATGAATTCTGGCGTACGCTTCAGGAAGGATATGAAGCGGCAGCGGAGGATACCGGCCTGAAAATTGATATTCAGGCAACCACAGATGAAAGTGATGAGACGGGACAGCAGACCATGACGGAAGCTTTGACCACTCAGGGCGTAAACGCTCTTTTGATGAGCCCTATTTCTGATTCTAACCTGACTTCCGCAGTGGAAAGTGCAAATGATGCAGACGTTCTTACGGTAAATGTCAATGACGGCCTGATTGCAGAAGCCAACCATTATGTAGGCCCCAACGCTTATATGAATGGTCAGCTGGCGGCAGAATGGATTTCCAATAAATTGGGAGACGAAGGCCAGGTAGCGATTGTGGTAGGTATGGCAAAAGCTTTTGCGGCAAGAGAGCGTACCGCTGGTTTTAAAGAGTGGATTACGGATAACAATTCCAAGCTGGAAGTGGTGGCAGAGCAGAATGCAGACTGGGATCGCCAGAAAGCAAAAGAGCTGGCAAATACATGGATTACCCAGTATCCGGATCTGAAAGCAATTTTCTGCAACAATGACGATATGGCCCTTGGCGTGGTAGAAGCAGTGGAAGAGTCGGGAGCTGACATTCTGGTAGTAGGCGTTGACGGCATTGGGGAAGCGTATGATTCCATCCGCGCCGGCAAACTGGACGCTACGGTAGATTCCTTCCCCTTCTATATGGCGCAGGTGGCGGTGGAATGTACCCTCCGTTCCCTTGCAGGCCAGGAGCTTCCCAGTGCGGTGGCAACGCCCCAGGCTTTGATTGATTCTGAAAATGTAGATACGGACGCAGCGGAAATCATCAACTGGACTGCACCCGCTTATCAGAAATAAATCATTACAAGTGCTGGAAGGGGAAACCCTTCCGCACTTTTGCAAGGAGGAAGGAACGGAATGGGAAAAGCAGTAGAATTTGTAAAAATCAACAAGTATTTTCCTGGCGTACATGTTTTAAAAGACATTTCCTTCTCTGTGGAAGAAGGAGAAGTGCATGCGCTTTTGGGGGAAAACGGGGCAGGAAAATCGACCATATTAAATATACTTCACGGGGTATATTCCGAATATGAAGGAGACGTGATTCTCCATGGAAAAAAAGTTGCTTTTAAAAATCCCAACGACGCCATATTAAATGGCAATATATCAAAGGTCCATCAGGAAACCATGGTGGTGGAGGAGTTGACGGTGGGGCAGAATGTAACCCTGGGATATCAGCCTAAAAAGGGCTTGTTTATCGATTTCGGCAAAATGCACAGAGATGTGGACGAGATTTTAGAGGAGCTGAACTGCCGGTTTCGCTCCAGAGACATTGTCAGGACGCTGACGGCAGGGGAAAAGCAGATGCTTGCCATTGCAAAAGCCATTTACCACCACTCCAATATTATTTCCCTGGACGAGCCTACTGCATCCCTGACCTCGAAAGAGACAGAGGCGCTGTTTGCAGTCATCCGGAAATTAAAAGCGGACGGAATCACTATTTTGTATGTCAGTCATCATCTGGAAGAGATTTTCCAGATTTGCGACCGGGCGTCCATCATGAGGGACGGGGAATATATTCAGACCTTGGAGATTAAGAATACTACGGAGGACGAGCTGATCCACGCGATGGTGGGAAGAAGCGTTTCGGCAGTGGCTTCCAGACTGAAACCCTGTCGGGCAAAAGACGAGGTAGTGCTGAAGGTGGAACATCTTTCTGATAATGAGGGAAAGTATAAGGATGTAAGCTTTGAGCTGCATAAGGGGGAAATTCTGGGCTTTTACGGACTGGTGGGCGCGGGAAGGACAGAGGTGATGCGGGTGCTTGCCGGCGCAGACCGGAAAATCAGCGGAAACATATATTTAAAAGGAAAAGAAATCAGAGGAAGCTGGAATTCCACGAAAGCGCTGAAATATGGAATCGGCATGCTTCCGGAGGATCGGAAAACCCATGGGTTTAATAAATTGGACTCCAATTATAATAACATAGCTATTTCCAGCCTGGAAAAATACATGTCAGGGGTTTTTACCAGCGATGGGAAAAAATTAAAGAATGCAGAGCATTTCTTTCAGGAGCTTGACATCCATCCCAATAAGCCGGACTATCTGACGGTCAATATGTCCGGTGGAAACCAACAGAAAGTAATTCTTGCTAAATGGATGTCAACGGACATTGACGTTATTATTTTTGACGAGCCCACCAAAGGCGTGGATGTGGCGGCGAAAGCAGAGATTTACCGGCTGATGGAGGAACTGGTGGAAGAGGGCAAGAGCCTGATTGTGGTATCCAGCGAGCTTCCGGAGGCTATGGGGTTGAGCGACCGGCTGATTGTCATGAGCGAAGGCCGGATTACAAAAGAACTTACAGACCGGGAAGGGTTTGATTCAGATGCAATTTTGAATTATGCGATTGGAGGGAATTAATGATGAAGGCGATTTATACAAAATATAAACGGGAAATTCTCGTATTTCTTGCAACGGTTATTTTGGGCGTTGTGTTTACGGCGCTGAATCCGAATTTTCTGATGTGGAGAACCATGCTGACGATTTTCCAGCAGATGGTGTTAAACGGCTTGCTGGCAGTGGGAATTATGTTTGCCATTTTAACTGGGGGCATTGACCTTTCCATTGGATGTACGTTTGCCATTGTGGGCATTGCGGTAGCTAATTGCTGTGTCAAAGGGATGAATCCGTTCCTTGCTATTCTTGTGGGGCTTTTTGTAGGCGTTGTTCTTGGCGTGTTTAACGGATTTTTGGTAACGAATTTAAAGCTGCAGCCCTTTATCGCTACCCTGGGCACCATGAGTTTGTACCGAGGCATTGCTTATGTGGTAACAGGCGGTGCGCCTGTCACAAATGTGCCGGACAGCTTTCGCAATATTTTTAACGGTCAGCTTCCTGGGGGAATCCGTTATTACGTTATTGTAATGATTGTTGTCTTTGTCATTGCCCATGTGATTCTGTCCAAAACGAGAACCGGAGATTATCTGTATGCGGTAGGCGGAAATGAAGAAGCCGCAAAACTTTCCGGCGTAAACGTTATAAAAACCAAATATATTGCCTATATTGTAAGTGGAGCCTGTACGGCAGTGGCAGGTCTGGTAATGCTGGCAAGCCTTGGTTCCGCGGAAGCTACCGCAGGCATCGGTTATGAGACTAACGCCATTGCGGCAGCGGCAATCGGAGGCACGTCTATGGCAGGCGGCCGGGGAACAGCACTTGGAACTTTCTTTGGAGCCCTTCTGCTTGCAGTGCTGAAGGTGGGAATGGTAGTTATCAATGTGGATTCTTTCTGGCAGTATGTGGTAACAGGTCTTATCATTATTGTTGCTTCTTACTTCGAGTTCATGAAAGGAGACATTGCGGCCTTCACTGCCCGTCACAAAAAAGCATAAAAATTATCCCGGCGAAAGAAACGGCGGACAGCGGCTTTCTCTGGGCCGGGGCGAAAGGAGTATGTCATGCGAGATAAAATTACAGTGGTTGGAAGCCTGAATTATGATATTGTGTTAAAAATTCCCCGTCTGCCGGAATGCGGGGAAACTCTTCCGGCAGATGACGCTGCCTTCAGTCCGGGCGGAAAAGGGGCCAATCAGGCAGTGCAGGCGGCAAAGCTGGGAGTTCCTGTTCATATGGTGGGATGCGTGGGGACAGACGCCCATGGGGATGTCCTGCTGGAAGCGGCCTGCAAATACGGCGTGGATACCGCCCATGTCCGCAGGTGCGGGGAGCCTACCGGTATGGGAGTCATTAACGCCATGGAAGATGGGAGCGTGTTTGCCTGTATCGTTCGGGGCGCCAACTTTGCGGTGACAAAAGAGGATATTGACCGGGCGGAGGAGATTTTAAAGGAGACTTTTCTTGTGGTTCTCCAGATGGAGATACCTCAGGAAATCAATGGGTACGCGATAAAAAAGGCAAAGGAATGCGGCTGCAGAGTTCTTCTGAATGCAGCTCCGGCGGAAGAAATACCTCTGGACTATTTGCAGATGTGTGATATAATAGTTCTGAATGAGGTAGAAGCAGGGTTCTACCTGAACACAGATGTAAAGAACGAGGAAGATGCAAGGAAGGGTGCGGCTTTGCTGGCTGAAAAGTATGGGACGGATATCATCATAACCCTGGGGAAAGCGGGGGCTGTTGTTTCGGAGCAAGGCGATGTCACATTTATTCCTGCCAATAAAGTGGAGGCTATAGAGACTACAGGGGCAGGGGACAGCTTTATTGGCGGCGTGGGATATGCCCTGAGGAATGGCCAGAGCTTAACGGACGCCTGTAAATTTGCCGCCTGCTGCAGTGCTGTAACGGTCTGCCGCCTGGGCGCGCAGGATTCCATGCCTTTTCTTGAGGAAGTCGGAAAACTGGCGGCAGAGTAACAGTCTGCCGCCTGGGCCCATAGAGTTCCATGCCCTTTGGGTATCGTTCCTTACAGGAATAAATAATGGAAGGGATGGAACTTATGATACCTTATCAGAGAAGGACGCAGATGCTTCAGCTTCTGGAAAAAAGCGAGGTAGTTTCACTGGATGATTTCTGCAAAAAACTGCAGGATGTTTCGGAATCTACAGTACGGAGGGATTTGAAAACACTGGAAGCGGAAGGGCAGATTATCCTTCTTCGGGGCGGCGGTGCCCGTCTGAAAAAAGGTTCTTATGAAGTTCCTATGAATTCCAAATCCATTAAGAATGTCAATGAGAAGGAGAATATTGCAAGATATGCGGCCGGCCTGGTAAAGGACGGAGAGTCTGTTTATCTGGATTCTGGAAGCACCGTGCTGCGCATGGTGAAATATCTGAAACATAAGGATATAACAATTGTCACCACCAATGCGATGATTTTTCCGGAATTGCAGGAGACGAAGCTGAAATGCTTCCTGGCAGGCGGGGAAATTAATGTTTCCAGCGCTTCCATTCTGGGCACCAAGACCAACAGTGATTTGCAGAGAATGTATTTTGACAAAGCGTTTCTTGGAGCCAATGGTTTTTCTGATAAGGCAGGCATCAGCACCCCGGATTTGCGGGAAGCGGAGAAAAAACAGATTGTCTGTCGGAACGCTACAGAAGCCTATGTGCTGCTTGACAGCAGCAAAAGTGGGAGAAATACCTTAAGTAAAGTGTTTGAGCTGGGAGAGGTTACGATTATTTCTGATAAAGAGACGGATATGCTGCTTGCCAGCGGAAATTATATCGTTGCAAAATAGAAAATTTTTGAATCATGACATACAGTTGTCACATTTCTTTTGATAGAATGAAAATGTCAAAAGAAATGTGACAATTTAATTCATACAAAGATTCATAGTTTGGTGGGTCTTGCAGAGGAGGAAAAAGATATGGTGGAATCCAGATGCCTTTTTCCGACAACTCACTATTGAAATAAAAATCAAAATCGTTGTTACAAAAAACATTCTTATCGCGCTGGTCTGCGCAGATGAATCCTAAAAATTATTTATAAAAGTAAAAACCATGCATATACTTTTAAAACAAAATAAAAATCATATTAAAAACTTTTGAAATAACAATTGACAAAGCGGCGAAAAGCTGTTATTATAACAATACAAACTTTCGTAACAACAATTTTCAAACCAAAAGACTTTTAGAATGAAAGCAGAAGGTTGCAGAAGTAAAAAAATATGATAGAATGGAAAGGAGCAGATAAATGATAAGATGAACAGATGGAAACGCAGCCGCGCGCCGGCTGTGGATTCCAAGGAGGTAGAAACATGGATTCAATGGAACGGCGCAGGAATATCATTGTAGATTTAGTCAATCAGAGCGGAACCATCAGCTTTGCACAGCTGAAGGATAAGGTTCCCCATATATCAGAAATGACACTGCGCACAGATTTGAAAGCTCTTGATGAAGCAAAAAGAATTGTCCGGGTGCACGGAGGAGCCAAATCCGTAGATGTAGTAATCGGAACGGATGGGATGTTCAGCCAGAGATCCGTACAGAATACAGAAGCAAAGCAGTTGATTACCCAGAAGGCCCTGGCGTTTATCCAGAAGGACACTACGATTTTTCTGGATTCCGGCAGCACCACCACAATGCTGGCGTCTTGTATGCCGGATCAGTCCAACCTGATTTATACCAATTCCCTGACTTGCGCAGTGGAGCTTTGTAAATTAAAGCAGCCAGCGGTGCATGTCCTGGGAGGGAACATCAACCGGTACAGCATGAGTGTATGCGGAGTCCACACGGTCCAGGATGTGTCGAAAATCAATTTTGACCAGGCGTTTCTCGGAGTTACCAGTTACTGCAGTCAGATAGGATTCAGCTGCGGGGTAGATGAAGAGACTGTTTTGAAACGGACAGTGATCCATCGGGCGGAACAGAGGATTTTTCTGATGGATTCTTCCAAAGTGGGAGTGAAAAGTACATATACTGTCTGCGGGTTAGAGGGCGTGGATGTGATTATTTCAGACGGCAGGCTGCCGCTGGAATTCCAGGAGGAGTGCAGAAGGCATAACGTCCGGATTATCTGACAGACCGCGTCAGCAATGAGATTTTCCTGAAAAGTGAGGAAAGGATCATCTGCAGACTGTTTTCAGAATTGTTTTATCAGGAGCGAACCAAGGGAAAGGAGTAAAAAATGAAAAACGGCGTTCAGCGTTTTGGTAAATTTCTCTCAGCAATGATTATGCCAAACATCGGTGCATTGATTGCATTCGGTTTCCTTGCTGCTTTTTTCAACAGCAGAGGATGGCTTCCCCATGAAGGGTTTGCAACGATTTTTTCAGCAATTTTAGTTTATTTGATTCCAATTTTGATTGCGTCAACCGGAGGAAAGCTGATTGGCGGCGACCGGGGAAGCGTGGTGGCTTCCATTGCAGTGGTAGGCGCAATTATGAGCGACCCGGACACCACAATGCTGATGGCGGCCATGATAATGGGCCCTCTGGCAGGCTTCTGCATCAAAAAATTTGATGAAGCCATGGACGGGCGCATGCCGGCAGGCTTTGAGATGCTGATTAACAATTTTTCTGTCGGTATCATCGGCATGCTTCTGGCAATGTTTGGTTTTTTGGCGGTAGGGCCTTTTATGAACCTGATTTTGGGAATTTTATCCGGAGGGGTAAATTTCCTGGTGGAACGCAGTGTGCTTCCACTGATAGCAATCTTTATTGAGCCAGCGAAGGTGCTGTTTTTGAACAATGCCCTGAACCACGGTATTTTCACGCCGATTGCAACAGCCCAGGCGGCAGAAACCGGAAGCTCCATTATGTATATGCTGGAAGCAAATCCAGGCCCAGGCCTTGGCGTACTTTTGGCCTATATGTTCTTCTGTAAGGATCAGGAAACCAAGCAGTCCGCGCCGGGCGCAGTGATTATTCACCTGTTAGGCGGCATCCATGAAATCTATTTCCCGTATATTCTGATGAATCCGCTGGTAATTGTAGGGCCGATTCTTGGAAATATGGCTGCAATCTTCTGGTTTAACCTGACAGGCTGCGGACTGGTAGGGCCGGCTTCCCCAGGTTCCATCATTGCATATCTGATGATGGCCCCAGGAGATAAAATGTTCCAGATTATCGTAGGCGTAGTAATTGCTACTGCAATTTCCTTTGTGGTTTCTTCTGCGGTTGTCCGCATGTCCAAGGGCAAGAGCCTGGAGGAAGCTCAGGAAGAAATGGCCAGCAGGAAAGCGGAAGCAAAAGGAACAGCAGCGCCTGTTGCCATTGCATCGGCAAAAGACGTGAAAAAGGTAGTGTTTGCCTGTGATGCAGGTATGGGCTCTTCTGCGATGGGCGCCACCAAGTTCCGAAACAGAGTGAAAGCTCAGAGACCGGATTTGACAGTAATCAATACATCGGTGGACACCATTCCCCAGGACTGCGATATTGCAGTTGTTCAGGTCACACTGGTAGACCGGGCAAGAAAATGCGTGCCCCATGCACAGATGGTAACTATTAATAATTTCCTGGCAGACCCGGCGCTGGATGCTTTGTATGCACAATTGACCGCAGTGGGCGGACAGGAAGGCGGTTCCGCTCAGCCTTTGGCAGGTAAGGGAACAAGGCCGTCAGCAGACGGTACAGGAAGCGGCCCGTCTCAGTCCGCTGCAAACACAGAAGCGAAGTCCTCTGCAGAGAAAGGAAAAGAGATTTTGGTAAGAGAGGGCATTCAGCTGAATTTACAGCCGGTTTCCAAGGAGGAAGCGATTCAGGCAGCCGGAGAGCTTTTGACAAAATTAGGTTATGTGGATGCGTCCTACATTGACGCTATGCAGGAAAGGGAAAGACTGGTCACCACTTATATGGGGCTTGGCGTGGCAATTCCTCACGGCACCTCCCAGGCCAAGGGGACCGTGAAGAAAACAGGTATTGTAGTGATGCAGTATCCTCAGGGCGTTTCCTTTGGAGAGGAAAAAGCGCAGCTTGTATTCGGCATTGCAGGAGTTGGCGACGAGCATCTGGAACTGCTGGAAAAAATTTGCGGAATGTTAGAAGATGAGGACGTATTAGAAGAATTCAAGAAAACCAATAATATTGACTGGGTATTAGAAAAATTGAAATAAGAAAGAATAAAAGAAGGAGGCAGCATTATGAAAGTAAGAGGCGTCAGATTATATGGAGTAAACGATATCAGGTTAGAGGAATTTGAACTTCCTGAAATCAAAGAGGATGAAATTCTGGTAAAAGTAGTCAGCGACAGTATTTGCATGTCCACCTGGAAAATGGTGCAGGCAGGAAAGAACCACAAACGCGTGCCGGAAAATGTGGCGGAGCATCCTGTCATTATCGGCCATGAATTTACCGGAGACATTGTAAAAGTTGGTTCCAAGTGGAAAGACCAGTTCCATGAGGGCAAAAAATTTGCGCAGCAGCCGGCCATTCCGGGCCAGATGGAATCTCCGGGATATTCCTATGAATATTTCGGCGGAGCAGCCACCTACTGTATTTTCCCAAATGATGTGATTGAGAAAGGCTGCATCTGGGAATATGAAGGGGACAGCTATTTTGAAGCTTCCTTAGGTGAGCCTATGAGCTGCTGCATCGGCGGATACCACAGCAATTACCACTGCGAGCACCTTTCCTATGAACACAAAATGGGAACTTTAGAAGGGGGAGATATCCTGATTCTCGGCGGATGCGGCCCCATGGGGCTTGGAGCGGTCAGCTATGGCCTCACCTTTGAAAATAAGCCAAAACGCATTGTGGTAACGGATATCAATGAGGCTAAAATTGCCCGGGCAAAGGAAGTGATTCCGGAATCTGAGGCAGCGGAAAAAGGCGTGGAGCTTCATTATGTCAACACAGCCAATATGGAAGATCCGGTGGCAGAACTGAAAGCCATTACCGGCGGGAAAGGATACAGTGATGTATTTGTATACGCTCCGGTAAAAAGCATTGCAGAGATGGGGAATAAGCTTCTGGCAGAAGACGGCTGCATGAACTTCTTTGCAGGGCCTACGGATACACAGTTTTCTGCAAACATGAATCTGTATGACTGCCATTATGCAAGGACAAAAATCATGGGCTCCACCGGAGGAAATACCGATGACATGAAAGAAGCCATTGAGAAATCTGCCAAGGGACTGATTAACTCAGCAGTTATGGTAACTCATGTAGGCGGTATGGATTCTATCGTGGAAACCACCAAGAACCTGCCCAATATCC
This sequence comes from Petralouisia muris, assembly GCF_004793545.1. Lineage (GTDB taxonomy): Bacteria > Bacillota > Clostridia > Lachnospirales > Lachnospiraceae > Petralouisia > Petralouisia muris. The sequence continues at coordinate 21,253 of NZ_SRYA01000078.1, forward strand.
CAGGCGGCAAGAAACTGACCTATACCCAGTTTGACATGCCCATGACAGCCATTGAAGATTTCGGCAAATTAGGGGAGAAAGATCCCTTCTACAAAGAACTGGACGAGTGCTGCAAAAAGCATAAAGGACTGTGGTCTAAGGAAGCGGAGGATCTGCTGTTTGAGCATTTTGGAGTGAAGGCTTAAAACGGGAAATACAAAATCAAAGAGATGAAATAATAGATGTAAGAAAAGACAGTCTGTGCGGGGCATAGGCTGTCTTTTCCGAATTCCTATCTGCTAAAACAACGCGTCGTTTTGTAATGTTTCATTCAAATTGCACTGTAAAAGACGTTTTCCTCCAAGATATTACTACGGCTATTAAAAATCGACATTTTTAATAGCCGTATTTTTCAATGTAT
>NZ_SRYA01000079.1 GCF_004793545.1 Petralouisia muris
CATCTTCCCATAAAATGGGAGGTTTTTTAATTAATTTTTTTAAGCGTCAGAGCTGGGAAAGAACCTATTAAGCGCTTACTTTACATCAACACTGCAACTCCTAAAATATAATTATTCTGCTCTTTCGCAAGATTCAATTCATTAGAAATCTCATCATAAATTGACCGCCCTATTTGCTCCACAAACAACATATTCCCAATTTCCGTTCCTTGCTTAAGAGATTCTGCATCATAGAAAATATTTCCACCTTCTTTTACCTGAATATTTTGTAAATATAGTTCATCCTTCAACATGTTCAATGTTTCAACATCAATATTCTCATATTCACTTCCAGTTATATATATACAATCAATTCTTCGTTGTTTACAAGAAAGAGCAATGTTGGCAGACAAAATCTTTATTTGTTGCTCTGTTGTTAGCTTTTTCTTTCTTCGATTTTTTATTGCTAATAATTTTTCATCAATAACAGATAAGAAACGTTTTTTTGAAGATTGAACCGTAATTTCACCCAACAAACGAACATTGTAAAGAGTACGAATCTCTCCTGAATTTTGTAATTTGACAGTAAATATGGCTTTACATACGATCCAAATGCATACTATAACGATACCTAAAACCATTCCTAAAAGTATATACCTTTTGCTCACAGAAGGAGTGATATTAACTACTGTCTCACTATCTGAATCTTCTTCTAAATCACTGTTCAGTATACTTAACTGCTGCTCTGTCATGTTCATCTTTAAACTATTCAATTGTGTGTTCATAGATATAATATTATTGGAAATTACATTCTTTCTATCAATCGTAGCCGTATCTACTACCACATTCTGTGCTTCCCCCAACAATTTCAATTCATGAGAACCAATCTGCTGAAATTCTATTTCTTTTTTTTCTAACTGTGATTTTACAATTTCTGCAATTCTCTCCAATTTTTCTTTCTCTGGATCTGTAATTTTTATTGAAATAGTATTCCCACTCCATGTAACAGACCAAAGTTCACTTATATCTGCTTGGCTAATAGATAAATCTGCTCCTTCGATTACGGCCTGACTCATTTCACCCCCTACAATATAGTTATAATATAAGGCTACTAAACTACTGGTATAATCATTCTGGCTATCTTGTGTATAATTAAAAGTATAATCCGATTTTACATAGTATTGTAATTCAATAATGTGCTTTTCATATGGATTAATCTGCATTGCTACTGATGTATCCAAATAATTTTGATATTCTTCTAATCGTTTTATAATTTCCTGAGCGTTTGATATTTGTTCTTTTTCTCTTGTCGTTAATTCAACTTCCTCTTGCTTTATATCTCCATTTTGCTCTGGACGGTAACCTTTTATATCTATTATATATTTCACTCCACTAATCAAAACAGCAAACACTATTCCACAACAAACTATCTGACGCCATCCAAATAAAACATCCCACACTAACTCTAATAAATTTATTTCACGTTCCATTCTCTTCCGTGTTTCCATTTAATTCCCTCCATACTTCATTCTTTTTAAAGCTATCCTAAATCACAGGTTTTTTGTATGATATTCAATTAATTTACTTCTGTCAATCATAAGAATATTTATTCTACAACTAAAATTTATCTTTAACCCTGTATTATAACAACAAATAACTTACACTATTTTAAATCCAAATACTTGTCAATATTCACAATAAGGCACTACAAAAAACTTCCTTTTACAAAATGCTCATTTACAAATATTTTTTCATTTCTCCAAATTCCAAGATGTCTGCAATTCTCTCACATGCATGTCCATCACCATAAGGATTACTAGCTTTAGCCATTTTCTCATAACTTTCCTTGTTTTCTAATAATTCCCTGAAATTCTGATATATTACCTCTTCATTTGTACCAACTAGTTTCAATGTACCAGCTTCAATGCCTTCTGGTCTCTCCGTAGTATCACGCATGACCAAAACTGGTTTTCCTAAACTCGGAGCCTCTTCCTGTATTCCTCCGCTATCTGTAAGAATTAAATATGATCTTGCCATAAGATTGTGGCAATCAAAAACCTCTACTGGGTCAATAATATGAACACGTTCAATCCCACCCAACTCACTATCTGCAATCTGCCTTACAACAGGATTCATATGAATTGGATACAATATCTTTACATCAGGATATTCTTCTATTACCCGTCGAATAGCTCTAAACATGTGTCGCATAGGATTGCCAATATTTTCGCGTCGGTGAGCCGTAATAAAAATAAGTCTACTTCCCTCCGCCCAAAGCAGTTCTGGATGCTCATAATCGTTACGTACTGTTGTTTTAAGAGCATCAATTACTGTATTTCCTGTAACCCATATCTCCTTATTGTCTTTTCCCTCTTGCACAAGATTCTCTTTTGCCCTTTTTGTGGGGGCAAAATTATATTGAGCTACTATAGACACTACCTGCCGATTAAATTCTTCTGGATAGGGGCTAAAAATATCAAATGTTCGCAACCCTGCCTCAACATGTCCTACTGGAATTTGGAGATAAAAACACGCTAATGCCGTAACAAATGTTGTTGAAGTATCCCCATGCACTAAAACAATATCTGGCTTTTCTTTTTCCAAAACGTCCTTAATACACATCAAAACATTTGTAGTAATATCAAACAATGTCTGTTTTTCTTTCATAATAGCGAAATCATAATCAGGAACCACAGAAAACGTCTCCAGTACTTGATCCAACATTTGTCTATGTTGTCCTGTAACGCAAACTACAACTCCAACTCCTTTTCTTGATTTCAACTCATTCACTAAGGGGCACATTTTAATCGCTTCAGGCCTTGTTCCAAAAACCAACATTACTTTTTTCATAAATTTTTACCCTTTCATCTGTATAATTCTTGTTTTAATACTATCAACTCTATATTAACGACTTGCAATATTTTCTCTCTCATGAGTATCGAAACAAACAGAATCAATTACTTTTCTTGTATCATTATTATACACCACAATATTCATCCCTCTTTTATTTTTTGAATATTCAGTTCCTTCTATAATTATAGAACTTAAGCTTCTACTTTGGTTCCCCGCACTCTTAATGTCATATGTTACTAAATTATCCCTGATTGCACCTCCATAATTGAGACTATTATACCCTTTTTGCTCTACAATTGTTCCGTCTGCAATAACTGCACAATAACTACAGCCATACTCTTCTTGTAAACTGGCTTGTAACCCGAGTTTTCTCAACTGTTGAATCGTATGATCTCTTAAATTTTGGGTACATTCTTCATTCACTGAAATAAATATACTATATCTCACATCTTGTAACGCTGCCATATATTTATCAATATCAACTATATGAACCAATTCACAATCTTTCTGCATTTTCTCATAATCATCTTTCAAATCCTCCCATTGAGACAATTCACATCTTTGAAAATTATATTGTTCTGATAAAACTCTACCAATATAATTCGTTATTTTTTTTGCACCCCAAAGATTCAAATGACCAGCATCTCTTAAATCCGTGGTAAAGCAAAAACCTACTTTTTCATATAAGTTTTTCTCATTAAAATCAAAATAATCTATATTATGTTCATCAGCATACTTTTTTACCGTGTTGTATTTTTCCAGATTAGCATTCAGTGTTGGTGTTTTTGTTAAAATAAATGATATTTTCTCATTTTCACATAACTCTACAATTTTATTCAAATATGTCTCCATAAGAGACACCATATCCATATTGTTCACTAACATGTCAGCTTCAAAAGGCCTATATTCCTCTAATCCAGAATATTCTGATAATGGAGTATAACCTTTATATTCAACACATTCATCTATTTTAGAAAAAAATCATTTTCTGACAAATTTGTCCATCTTGCATGATAACGAATATTAGGCAAATAATAGCTCACTAAAAACTGATATTGATCTAACTCACAAATTGACTTGACAGCTTCTCTTTTCACCAGTGACCATTTCATATAATCTAGTGCTTTTCTTGTACAACTTTCGGAGGAATTTAACGGTTCATACCCCGAATATAAAAAAAGAAAGTAACAATCTAACACAACCGCCTTCGGCTTCTGATAACGAAGCGCTTCCTTCAACCAAAAATATGATGTAACTAAATTTTGTTGTTCACAGCCTAAATTATAACTTGTAATTCCATATAATAATTATTGTACAACTCTTGTGGTATAAATGAAGAAGCTGCGTGGCTACTGCCTAAAAAAATTACATCAATTGTATCTTCCTCCTCTTCATAAAATTTCGAATATGTTAAAGTAGTTGGCCAAATATCGCTTAAAAAAACTTTGGCACAATAACCCGGTATACATTTTCCACACAAATGTACAATACAATAAGAAAGATAATACATTTACACGTAAATTTTAAATGCTTGCTCATCTAAAATCCTCCATATATAAAATCATGAACGTCAAATCCATAACCGTAAGTTCCAAAAACCATAATGCTCAGAATAATAGATACATATAAAAGCCAACGAACATATATAGATCTACTTAAAATTATTTCACTCAAATATAAGCCACTTTCCTGTCTACTGCTTACATATATGAGGATTATTATAGATATCAATAAAACCCTCCACTCTTTCCATTCTAATCCTAGCGAAAATAATTCATCATTAAAAAATATCCACGGATTATGAATCACAAACATACTTTTTATCATCTGCAAACCTGTCTTTAAATTATTTGCCCTAAAAATAATCCATGCAAGCATTACCCAAAAAAAGCACCCCATACGTTGCAACATTTTACGTGTACCTGACTGTTTTGATAATTTGAGAAAGTCATAAATTTTCTCTTTTACACCGAAAGTAACATTTCCAACAATTTGATATGCTGCATGCAATAATCCCCAAAATAAATATTTATAGCCAGAACCATGCCAAACACCACTAACAGCAAAAGTTAATATTAAATTGCTATATTGTGGAATTTTCCCCTTTCTACTCCCTCCTAATGGAATATAAACATAATCACGCAACCACTCACTAAAAGAAATGTGCCATCTTCTCCAAAACTCTTTTGTAGATGTCGAAAAATATGGTTGCATAAAGTTATTTACCAAATCTATTCCAAATAATTTTGCCACACCCTGTGAAATGGTAACACATGACAAAAAGTCTGCATATAATTCAATACTATATAATATCCCAGCTACTAAAACGTAACATCCCGCATACTTTTCTGGACTATCAAAAACAGTATTTACAACTATAGCTGATTTATCTGCAATCATAAATTTAAGAAAAAACCCCATACGATTAATTGAAACCCCTTTACAAATTTACTTTCATCAAATAAATGTCCTTCATAAATCTGCTCTGCTAGTTGTTCATAACGCGGTATTGGTCCTTGAATAATCTGTGGAAAAAATAAAATAAACAATATATATTTAGCAAAATTTTTTTGAGCCTTTATTTTCCCCTTATAGATATCTATTAAATAGGATAGAATTTGCAACGTATAAAAAGAAATTCCCAAAGGTACTATCCATTCAAAAGGTTGTCTATGTAACATTCCAAGCAAAAAATTCCCATTTTTTAAAATAAACCAAACAAATATAGCTATCCCTATTGTCAACATCAATACTGCTTTCCTAAAATTTTGTTGGCCCCCCCCCCCCCGAAAATTCCAGAAAGATTCCTGCCGCATATGAAATAAATATCGTCAAAAACAAAATCCACCATCCCGTTTTATAGGCCACAAAATAAAAAATTATACTCCCTAACAACAAACCTATCCAACGAAGTTGTAACGGAATTATATAGTATATCACTAATACTACTAAAAGAAATACATAAAAGCTAAATGATATATATGTCATAAGGTTTATCCCTCTCTACTCGCAAACTCATACACTATAATTTACATAATTCTAGCTATCCACCATTAATAATATTCTTTTTTTTTATAGTGCTCATAAACAATTGAAGCATAATGCCTACGATAAAAATTAAAATAAATATAACAATATTCCCATAAAAGCTATTATAGCCCTTTTCGAAATACACATGTAGTAAAATCCCTTCACATAAATAAAGTTCATAAGAATACTCACCTATTTTATTACAATAAAATACTTTCCTGGAAAAATGTTCATTAATCCTATCGCCACCACAGGACACACTGTCGTAAATCCCATGTAGAATACTAACTTTCTCCAACTTAGTATATACATCATAACCATAATAATTGTTATCCCAAAAGTTAAAACTATTACATGTTTTTTCTCTAATTCAATTTTACCATTACTCACTATTTCAGCATAAAGCACACCCACTGCAAAACAGGTCGTATAGAGTATAGCTCCCACATCACTTGGAAAACTTATACTCGTCATATATCCAACTACACAAGATGCAATAAAAATGGATATAACTTTCCATTTATTCACAAATCGGTATACAACATAAAATATAAGATACATTATTAATATATACGGAACATACCACATAGTAGCATCTATAGGTGAATTTGGATTTATTCCAATGACATTAGTTACAATCTCTATAATAGAAATATCATCAAATACAGAAAAATTCATGATAAAACATAAAAAGGTCAAAAACATTGTCCATATCACATAGGGGAGCCATACACTCACTAATCTTCTCCGCCAATACTTCTGCATGCCTTTTTTATTATATGAACACACCATGCCATAGCCACTAAGCATTAAAAAAATACTGACCCCTGCTGCCCCCCCCCCCTTGGTATAATACCCAAATGTCCAAAAATCACGAGTAAAATTGCAATTCCCTTCCATGATGTAGTTGTATTGTTATCAAAAATATTAAGACCCATTTTAAAATTATCACTCCTAAATTACATCTTCCAAATATTTCTTATCCATTCTGCACTATTCATAAGTATTAGGGCTGTTAATACTGTTATTACTACTACAAACACAATTTTCCCCCCCCCCCAATTTATCCTGAGAAAGTAATGAAAATGGTCCTAAAATATAAATATGATGTACAATGTATATATCATATGAATGCCTGTCAAAAAAATTCAGGAAATCTTTATATATCATATTCTGCTTATCCTTATATAATTGCATAACTATACCAAAAAAAGCTACTGCCAAGAACACATGGGAATATTCCGTCCAAACTTGAAAGGCATACGACCATTCTCCTGTAAATTCCAATTTTAAAATATAATCTACAACAATCTGACTCCCATTCATAATAACTGCAACAGGAATTGCAATTCGAGAAAAATCTTTTATTACACCATTTCCTCTTTCTTTAAACTGTTTACCGAAAAAATATCCCATTATATAACAATTAATCCAGGCTGAAGTAAAAAATTTCCCTGTAATAAAAATAAAGAAAACAAATACTTCTATTCCAAAAAACACCTCTTTTTTCCCATTTTTGAAGATTTTTTGAAGAAAAGGCGTAATTAAATAACATAAAATAATAGTCCGAATGAACCATAGATGATTTAATCCTGGAAGACAAGACAAACAAAGAATCTGTTTTATTGTAGCATAAAAGGAAATTACCTCCTTATGAAAAATCCAATATAAGGGAATAACTACTATTATATACAAGTAATAGTCCACCAATATCCTTAATAATCTTTTTTTATAAAACTTACCGATCTTATCAATCACTTTCTGCCCAAATAAAAATCCTGAGATTAATAGAAAAATTTGAACCCCTACGTTAAACCAATATGCCAACTCATTCCCATAAAATTGTAAAAAATGACATATAATAATCATACATGTTGAAATTACTCTTAAAAAACTTATTGATTCCATCTTTTGTTGATTCATTTTTCTCCTACTTTTTCCTAATTATTTTTTTGTACTCAATAATATTGCAATCTGTACTCCGCCAAATATAACCAAATAAAATATTCCCGCGATTATAAAGTATCCATAATTTCTAATCCACTGATTTCCAATAATATTAGAAACCACTAACATTCCCAATATCTCAAGCCCAAAAAAGAAATGTTCTTTAATTGCCTTTGACTTCCCAATTTTTAACATATGTCTATTTATATACCATAAAAAATAAATATACCGATAAGTTGTTGCCACAAAAGTCCCTAAAGCCACTCCGAACAACCCAAACTTACTTACTAATAAAAGGGATATTCCCAAATTTAATATAGCTTCAATAATTGCACCCTTATTCGTTTCTTTAAACTTTCCCGCCGAAAGCACTAATAATCTATATGGTTCTCTTACACAAAACACTAGCTGTGCTAACACCATTACAAACGCAAAAGCATATTGAATATAATTTGCATCTTTTACTTCCCAAGTGTAAATTCTAACAAACGGGACAATCAAAATTAAGGTTATTCCAAATACTAAGACACTTACATTTGAAGTTACTTTTACAAATTTATCAAATGTGTTCTGTAACTCCTTATCATCACCATGCGCAATGGCCTTTCCTATCACCGATTGATATCCACCAGCTGTTGATGTTATCAGTTGTCTTATTGCATTCAAAACAAGCATATATACACTATATACACTAACTTCGCTGAGTGTAGAAAAAAGTGTTAAGACAATCATATCTGTATTCATCGTTATAAAATATGTTAAATTTTGATAAAGCCCGCTCCACCGGTTTTTTATAATTCCGTAATCTAAGCATTTTACTTTATTTATATCAAAATATTTCTGAACAAAATGCTTATACACTAATGGCTGCAAACAAAATAATATAGCATTAAATAATTTCAAGATATGAATGCTAGGATAAATCTGAACTGCTATAGCAGCAAATCCTAAATTAAGTAAATAGGAAACTCCCATTGTTATACTTATAATATAATTCTTTTGGTTACCCTGAAGTACAATTCTATTAGTGATCGAAAAAAAATATTGTGCAAAAGTTGTCAAACTTATAATTAAAATTAATGTGCAAATATACTGAAACGAAAGTTTTTGCTTTACTATTAAAGGATATATAACACTAAGAATCATGCTGTATACTGTGAAAATTATAGCTACTTTTTGAAAAAAGTGATTAGATGCTGCTACAATAGCTGAAATTTTATCAGTATCTCTTTCTTCTATTGGTTTATACAACTGTGATAGAACAACAGCGGTCAGACCACCCTCTAACAAAGAAATAACACTTAAAAATTGATTAATAGAAGACACAAGCCCATTAACCTCTGAACCAAAAGATATAAGAATTATTTTAGACACAAAAAAACCTGAAATAATTGCAGTAATCTGCAAAAAAAAGGCACAAATAACGTTTAAAGAATTTTCATTTTTTAACAATTTCTTCATTAGCTTTTCATCCTATTTAATATGGGCAATGCTAAGTAAGTAATAATACCTATAAAAGATAATCTCTTTACTCTTGCTCCAACAACTTCACTATCTAACTTTACCGCATTCCAATATAATCTCCAGATTGAAATCTTCTTTTTCAAAGGTATTTTACTTTTTTTAAAAATATCCTCTATCTTATTCACATAATTATACAAAAAACCTAAATTATTCCTTCTTGCAAACTCAAGATTATTCTTTGTTATTCCATCTTCCTGATATTCTTTAATTTCAAATATTTCATTCACACAACATAAGCTATATTTTAATCCAATCTGGTCAAACACATAAGATTCTGGAATAAATTTGGTATCAATATCTTCCGGCCAATAAAACTCTTTTAATAGGGAAGTCTTCACACATTCACAACAATCCCCATATTGTTTTTTATTCCTAAAATGCAAATCAATATAGGACATCTCTTTATAACCATCTTCTCCTATTTCAAATGTACTTCCTAGAATTTGTCCATTAGACATATTCTGACATTTTCCAAGTACACCGCAAATATTTTTCTTCTTTCTTAAATTATACTTCATACATATATTCTTCATACGTTCAATACAATTTGGGGCTAGCATATCATCTGAATCTAATATCAGAAAAAAATCACCTCTTGCTGTTTGAATTCCTCTATTTAAAGCTGTATGTTTTCCACCATTATCTTTATAACAATATTTTACCCTTGAGTCATGTTTATATTTTTCCATCAAACTTCTTGTGCTATCAGTTGATCCGTCATCCACCACAATTAATTCTAAATCCTTCTCTGTTTGATTTAAAACACTACATACTGCTCTTTCAAGAATATAGTCCCTATTATATGTTGGAATACACACTGACATAAACATTTCTTTTCTCCTATCATTTTTATTCTGATTTAATCGTATTCTCATCCATTATTAAAGGATAGAGTGTAAATAAAGACATAAATGTCCATGTGAAATGCAAACTTAAGGCCGAACTGGATGAAATCCAAATTATCGGAAGAAGCAACATTACAAACACCATTTCAAATTTTAAATAAGCAATGAACTTATTTATAGTTTTAACAAGCATATTTATAAAAAACAAAAAAACCACTATTCCATAGTCAAACAATATCTCAAATGATAGATTATGCACCCAACCATCATTTTCAATAACATTTCCACCAGGTCCTAAACCTAAAACAAAATTTTTCCAAAACGATGGTACTATCTTATTTATATAAGAAAAACGTTCTCCATCATCAGGAAGTATACCAAATGCTGCAATAACAACAAAAACAACATACAGTGCCAAAACTAAGCAAACTATAATTTTTATTGACTGTACATCAATATTCATTATTTTTTTTACAAAAAACATAAATAGAATCAAAATTTGTGCTAAAACTCCTGCTTTAGAACCCGTTACTATACATAAAATAAAATTTACCACAATAATACCACAGTATAATAATTGCTGAAACTTACTATTTTTATCCCGCAACTCATATAAAAGATAAAGTAATATAGTTGTGTAAATTAAAAATGTTGCATAATTATTCTGATTACTAAACCCAACATAAGTGGATGTCATTTGAAATACACTTCTCGGTTCTGTAATATGTTTCCCAAAAAAAATTTCATTAACAGAAAAACCATAGTTTAGAAACAAGCTTATCAAGTACGCCTTTAAATACAGTTTAAAATCCTTCAAATCACGGCAACCCAAATAAATACAAAAACTGAAAAAAATAGCAATAATTGAAGATAAATAAATAGGTATTCTTACATCACCGTGATCAAAATTAAATATTAATGACAGAATCCCCAATATAAACCATGTAAAGGTAAATAAAAGATATCCATTTTCTAATCCTACATATAAATTTTTTCTATAACTACAATTAGCCAAAACCAATATAAAAACCGCTAATCCCATCATGACAAATACAATATAATCAAAAAACGGAATTGGAATATAAATAGATGAAGCACTTCCTATGCCAACTACTATTATATTTAACGCAATTATACTCTTTACAACATCCTCAAACTGTACCTTTTTTATAATCATTTGATCTTTGACCATAAAAAAGAAAATGTCCTCGAAGCAGAAGAAACAGCTGCAAGTAAGGACATTTTCTTTTCTTTCCTCTCTTTAGCAATTATCTGCTTATATAATTTATCATCCAAATTGTAATTTATAGAATCTTCAAAAATCTCATTAATTATCTTAAAACGCTCTTCTAAATTCAATTCATGGACTGCATAATCTCTAGCTTGTTTTTTGAATTTCTCCAAATATTTTAGATTATCAATGTAATACTGCATAGACGAAATAAGACTTTTTTCTTCACATAATGATAATGGCCAATAATATCCATCAGACCGGCTATGAAATTCTTCTACATCAACTAATTTTCCATTAATTTCATCATCTACAACCTCGTTCATTGGAGCATTATTTGTAGTAATTACAGGAAGTCCACTTGCTAAAGCTTCATATATGGTCAATCCAAGCCCATCCAAATCTGTTGGATAAACATATATATCTCCCATATAGTATAACCCTGGTGCAGTAACTGTTTTAGATATAACTTCTATGTTATAATCTCTTAGTTCTTCTTCTGAATATTGACTAATTTTATCAACCGAAAGTTGTGTATGAATAACCAACTTTGCTTTTTTATAGACTTTTCCATTGATAAAGGCGTTTATCACTTTCCCGGTTCCCTTTCTAAATGACATTCCCATAGAATGAAAGAAAGTAAGCTGATTATGTTTTTCCTCATTCGGCTTATATAAATTAATATCTGTCCCCCACTTCACATAAAATGCTTGTTTATGCCTCCTCATAGCCTGCATATGCCTATGCGTATTACATATGACAAAATCATATATATTAAATAAAGACACTGTATCTTCTTTATAATAGTCTATATAACTACCCAATTTAATGTTAGGATATTTCTTTTTTATTTCAGCGACAATTGAAAATTCACGCTGCTCATTGAAAAATAGAACTTGCAAATTATTTTTTTCTATCCAAGAAAAAATATGCCTTTTATTTATATAGGTATATGGCAAAAAAAGTCCATATGTTACTCTTTCATCATTCCATTCTGGCTGATCACTCTTTAATCCTCCACGTGCATATATATATACTTCATTCTGCTGCTCTAGTGCAGATCGATATAATTTTGATACATACCCTGCACCTCTCTCAAACCATGTGGTAACTATTCCGATTCTCATAAACAACCTCTTATCCTAAAAAATCTTTTATTATATTTTTATATAGAAATTTCTCTTTAGCGATTTCTGCATTCATTTTCATTTCCATATACTTTTCACCATTATTCTTTATTAATTCCTTAATCGCATTCTGGATTCCAATTGTTGTTACCTCTTCTAGCAACAAACAATTGCCATTTACATTTACATGATCAATGCCCTCTAATTTATGAAAAATACAGGGTAATTGGCAGGCACATGCATTTTCCCATAAAACTGAATGTAATCCTGGAAATATACCTAAATCAGATGCTACAAAGCATTCATTTATATCATTAGGAGACATCCATCCAGCGAAAATAATGTTCTCTGTCATGTGTTTTTCAAATTCTTTCCTATAATTCTCAACTACGTTTCCAAAAATAAACAACACAATCCGTTCATTTTTCAATCCATTTACTGCATCCATTAGCTTATCAAAATTTTTATTTACATCAATTTTTCCACCAGCTATGATTACAAAAGAATCGTTACTTATTTGATACTTATCACGGATTTTAATTCTTACCTTTTCACTATTCTGTGGTAAGACAGTTTCATCTACACCCATTATTAATAAATGTGTTTTTCTTTCAGGTATTTTAAAAACTTCCTGCATAAAAATATTTCTTATTGGTAAAGTTCCATAATATTTCTCAACATAAGGGAGCGTTCTCCTTATTAAATACTTCCACAACCCGCGATAAAGAAAGTATTTTGATATAACATTTTGACAACAATTATAATAATCTGCATGATTATCTATATAAATTTTTTTAGCAGGAAACTTTTTTTTATATTTTGGAATACAATTCAACGCCATTCCTATGGTTCCATGAAAAAAAATAATATCTGCATCAATTTCCACCAAAACCTTAAGTAAACCTTTATAAACTTTTAACTTTGAAGATATTTTTTCTGGCAAAAAATTTATAAATGGAATGCGAAAGACTTTCACTCCATTATACTCATATCTTATTACCCTCTCAGTATTTTGCTGATGAATATTTTGATAATTTTCTTGGGATGCAACTACATAAACATCAATTCCTGATTTATAATTATACTCTGCCAATACATTTTCCTGATATCCCCATCCGTCATAATAGCTTCCACTTAAACATACATGAACAAGTTTCATCGTTTTATCCTCTGTACTATTTTTAAATAATTCTTTGCCCCTATCACTGGAACAATAACCCTTTGTCTGAAAAACCGAATAAAAGAAGTTTTCCAAGATGTCCATAACAAAGAATGCCAATGAATTGCAACTGTATTTTCTGTTCTATACACTTTTCCCGAAACTAAATCATAAGCATGAAAAACTTCTGCTGGATAAATTTGAATCCGTGGCATTATGTCCTGAGTCTTATTATTATTAATTAACCTTAACCCATAGAATTTTTCAAACTCATTTGAAAACATCAATGTATTAGGTTCTAAAGCCATTTCACCATTATCTAATATAAAACATCTCATTTGGTATATATCTAATATATGTTTAATAAAAGCATTTCCTTTTTCCGCTCCCACCAAACAAGTGGCAATAATAGGAACATATGGATTGTCATATCCTAAAAGCAATTCTTTATCTAAAAAAGGATCTAAAGACCGTACTATCTCAACATCTGTATCTAGATATATCCCACCTTGTTCATACAAAGCATATAACCTCACAACATCAGAAACGAAAGCATACTTTTTACTAGCATATGCCTCTTTTGTAAACTGACACATATTTAAATCAAAATTTGTTTCGTCCCACATTATAAATTCATAATCTTTAAGAATACTTCTCCAAGTTTTAATATATTGCTGTATCCTATCATCCATTTCATTTTTGCCAAACCAACAATAATGTATTTTTTTTGGTATCATCCCTTTTACAATCTCCAATAAGAGAACCCTTTCACTTTGACTTCTTCGGTATTGTATATTCCTTTAACATCAATTAAAACTTTAGACGAACTATCTTCTTTCACAAATAATTCATCTATATCATCAAGACTTAATGCCCGAAATTCATTATGTGCAACTGCCACGATAACACAATCAGCATTCTTTACGTCTTTTAGTGTTTTCAGTTGAACCTTATACACTTTAATTGCTTCTTCCTCATTCGCCTGAGGATCTACAACAATTGGTTCCACACCATATTCTCTAAGTCGCTCTATAATATCTTCAATCTTACTATTTCTAATATCGGGACAATTTTCCTTAAAAGTTAAACCTAATATAACTACTTTAGAGTTTTTTACAGCTTTTCCTGCAAGAATCATATTCTTTATAGACGCATCTGCAACAAACTGGCCCATACCATCATTTACTTTACGCCCTGCAAGAACAATTTGGCTATGATATCCTAATTTTTCTGCCTCATAAGTAAAATAATACGGATCAACTCCTATGCAATGACCGCCAACCAATCCTGGCCGAAACCCAAGTGCATTCCATTTTGTATTCATACCATCAACCACTTCATTAGTATCTATACCCATTCGATCAAATACCATAGCAAGTTCGTTCATAAAAGCAATATTAATGTCACGCTGACTATTTTCTACAACTTTAATTGCCTCTGCTGTCTTTATACTAGACACAGGATAGGTTCCAACATCAATAATAAGATCATAAATATTCTTTATTTCTTTTAACACTTCTTTGTCCATACCCGAAACAATTTTGCGAATATTAGATAATGTGTGTACTTTATCACCTGGATTAATTCTTTCTGGCGAATAACCTACTTTAAAATCTTTCCCACACTTAAGTCCCGATTCCTTCTCAAGAATAGGAACACAAACATCCTCTGTCACACCCGGATAAACTGTAGACTCAAATACTACAACAGAACCCGTTACAAGATTATGCCCTAAAATCCTGCTAGCTTCTTCAACTGGATACAAATTCGGTGTCTTATCTTGATTAACAGGTGTTGGTACAGCAACAATATGAAACTTTGCCTCCATTAATTTTTTTTCGTCAGAAGTAAATTCTACTTCTGTCACTTTTATTATATCATTTCCAACTTCATTTGTAGGATCAATTCCTTTTTTATAGAGTTCAATTTTGGATTCATTTACATCAAACCCTATAACCGTAGCCTTTTTAGCAAAAGCTACCGCAATAGGCATTCCGACATACCCTAAGCCAATTACTGAAATTTTTTCTTTTTTATTAATAATATCTTCATATAATGACATATCATCTCTCCTCCAAATATAAGTTCTTCATTTGCAAATATACATTTCTCTTACTGAACTTGTTTATAATACTTAAGTTATATTTTCCCATATTTAGATTTTCTTCTTTTATATATCTTCTTATCGCATTGCAAAAACCTTGTTCATCCTGTAACTTAACTCTATATCCCCCTCTGCCCTCTTTAATAAGATCTTGATTTCCTCTTATATCACTGACAATACAAGGTAACCCTGAAGCCATAGCCTCCATCAGCGAAACATTCAATCCTTCTCTTATAGACGGCAACACATATACATCTACTTTACGAAGAAGTTCTGCTACATCGTCTCTATACCCAAGCAAATGCACATGTTTCTCAACACCTAATTTTTGAGATAAAATCTTCAAATCATCACACAACTCGCCTTGACCTACAATGCAATAATGAATTTTATTATTTTTTAATTTAGCTAAAGCTTTTATCACAATACTGTGATTTTTATTCACATTTAGTTCTCCAACTGACAGCAATATTATTGTATCTGAACTAATCCCTATTTCACGCTTAAACTTCTGCTGTATTTTTAAGTGTTCTACTTCCCTCCACTCATAATAAGTAGTCATTGATTCAGAAACCCCTTTTAAGTCAAACAATCTAATATTCTCATAATTCTGCTTAACAGAAACTTTCATCATTTTATTAATAGACTTTCTTGTGACGCCAACCCTTTTTAGACATTCTACAAGGCTATCTACATTATTATCATCAAATAAGCATCCTTTACTTTTCACAAGTTCCCTATTACCAAGAATATTTGAGCAAATCACTGGAATCTGGCAAGCTATTGCCTCCATAAGAGCAACTGGCAATCCCTCTTGATGTGAAGGAAATACAAATAAATCAGCCGACTGACAAAGTTCAGACACATCTGTCCTATATCCAAGCAATTTTACCTGCGATTCAAGATTAAATTCTTTTATAAGCCCTATTAAATAACTTTCTAATTCTCCTTTACCGCATATAAAATATTTCATTTGTGGATTATTCAATTTTTTAAGTGCCTTGATGACAATCTCATGATTCTTACCTTGACTAAGTTCCCCTACCGAAAGAACCATTATATCATTAGTACCGACTCCCAACTCCGCCCTTTTCGCCTCTATATCAATAAGATTAGACCTAAACTTCTTTGTATCAATGCCAACTCCAGGAACATAAGTTACTTTTTTCGCATAAAATCTCTCTTTTGCAAGCTTATAATCTTCATTATTGATAGAAATAAGAACATCTGTCCATTTGGAGCATATTTTTTCAATTGGATAGAATATTAGCCAATTTTTAATAGGTGCACCTTTATAAAAATGAAAACCATGAGCAGTATATATTACTTTCGTCCCATAATGCCTTGCCTTTCTTGCAGCGAACCTTGCAATTACACCACCAATTGGAGAATGACAATGAATCATTTTATACTTCCGTTCATTACAAAGTTTTTTAACCTGCTTATATGCGTCAACAATTTCTTCAATATGTGATATCTTTCTTGGAATTGGTACATGATAAACAGATACCCCTAATGTTTCTAATTTCCTTTTTAAATCCTCTACTCTCTCTGTAGTTATTGTTCCTCCATCTACAAAATTAGCCACTACATCCACATCATATCCAATTTCCAAAAGGATCTGAATATTATCCATGTTAAATTGATCAATCATAGAAGCTACAGAAGCCAGCATAAGGGCTCTGGGCTTTTCTTTTAAATATCCTCTTTTTACATTTAAAGTTTTTTTTTCTTCCGTATACGCAATAGAATCCTCAACCCCTACAATTCTATACTCAATTCCAGGATAAACACTCATCTCCTGTGCATAGATCATATTTCCAAATGCTTTGTTTACCAGCCCACCAATTTTTCCAGGTATTTTTGCCCCTACCCAAACAAATGGATTAAGGAATGGAATCTTTATTAGCCTTTTTCCACTAACATCACTAATTTGCTTTACCATATCACTTGTTTTTGTATATCTGTCATTTTGGGGGAAAAATATCCCACCTTTTCCCACCAACATAACCAAACACAAAAATTCGCAAAGATTATCAATATATAACATGGATCTCTCATTATCTATTTCTGGAAAAACAGGTAGCTTTTTTGCCAATTTAGCTAAAATTGGATAATTTCCTTTACTCCCTTTCCCATAAATCATTGGTGGCCGTAATACCAATACAGCAAACTTATCGTCTTCTAATTTCCTTACCCCTTCATCCGCCTGCCATTTTGAGTCACCATAAAAACTTGTTGGATTAGGTTTAGTATATTTTGTAATTTCCTTTCTTTTTCCATATTTTGCTGATTCACCATAAACAATCATTGATGACATAAACACAAACTGCCCTACCCCTGCGTTTTTCGCTTTCTCAGCCGTTGCAATAGCAAGATCTTTATTTACCTCATAATACTTTTTCTTAGTTGCTTCGTCCACCTTTCCTACATCGGCATGCGCAAGTCCTGCCACATGAAACACAATATCATAAGATGAAAAATCCTTTTTTCTCCAAGATCCATCTACCATATCAATTGTTTCTATCGAAAAATTCTCATTATAACGTTTTTGTGCATATGCTTTGAAATAATCGCCAATATAAGAATTAGAACCAGTAATCAGCACTTTCTTGTGTTGTGAAAAATCTATATTCACAGGCTTTCTAAATCCAGGTTCAACTACAGGAATTGTATTTTTATGAATATCCCCCTTATTCCCTTCAACAACCCCCTTATGTCTTGCTACACTTACAAGCGTTCCCAAAAAGCATCTTACATCAAACCAAAAACTTTCCTTTTGTACATATTCACCATCAAACTTTGCTTTTATGTCTATTTCCAACTCATCACGTCCATTAATCTGTGCCCACCCAGTAAGCCCCGGCTTAACATCATTTGCACCATATTTATCCCTTTCAGCAACTAAATCATATTGATTCCATAGTGCTGGACGCGGTCCTATAATAGACATATTTCCAACAAAGATGTCCCAAATCTGCGGAAGTTCATCTAAAGAATATTTCCTTAGAAATTTTCCCACATGAGTAATATATTGTTCAGGCTCCTTTAACATATGTGTAGGAATATCTTGTGGCGTAGACATTTTCATAGAGCGAAATTTATGAATCATAAAATATTCCTTATTCTTCCCTACACGTTTTTGCTTGAAAAAAATAGGTCCTGGATCATCAATATATATCGCCAATGACAATATGGCATAAAAAGGTGAAAGAAAAATCAAACCAAAAAAAGACAGACCTCTATCTAATACACACTTCACCTTTCTTTCGTAGATTCCTGGATTCCTTTTTACAGCTGCTTCACCTGCATTTTCATATCTATTCTTTTGCAAATCCTCGTCTAACATTTCATTTTGTTTTTTTAATTTAGCTATGAAATTCAAGACAACATAGCTGATCCCAAGTAAAATACCTGTAATGGCTCCTGCTTTTGCTATTTTTTTTCTATTCATTAACTATTCCTCAATCTCTATACAATTTATTCAGCATCCCTATTCATACTAACATAAAGTTTATTTCCACAATTTTTTCACCACACAACAAATATAATCTAAATCTATATCTGACAATTTAGTATCACTTGGTAAACAAATTCCATTATTAAACAACACCCCACTAACACTATTATCAGCCCTTGTTTCTCTATTTATTACCTGAAGTTTTTCCACTTGCGAAATAAAATCATATCCTGCAAATACTGGCTGCAAATGTAATGGTTTCCAAATAGGGCGGCTTTCCACTCCTTCTTTTTCCAATGCCTTTATAATGTCCAATGGCTTTACTTTACACTCTACATCCAGCAAAATACATGTAAGCCAACAATTACTCCTAGTACCTTTCATCATAGGCATAAAATTAATTCCTGGCAAATTTTTCAAACCTTCTTGATAATATGCATAAATATAACGTTTTTTCTCTATGCGCCTACCCAAGACTTTTAACTGTCCTCTGCCAATCCCTGCAGCAATATTACTCATACGATAATTATACCCTATTTCTGTATGTTGATACCAACGTACTGGTTCTCGTGCCTGAGTTGACCAATAACGCACTTTCGCTGCTTTCTCTTTTGCTTCTTCTGTATTTATTAACAACATTCCTCCACCAGAACTGGTGATAATTTTATTCCCATTAAAACTAATAATCCCGTATTCTCCAAAACTTCCTGTATGTTTTCCGTGATAGGTAGTTCCAAGGCTCTCTGCCGCATCCTCAATTAATGGAACCTGATACCTCTGGCAAATTTTTACAATATCTTCTATATGGGCACACATCCCATATAAATGTACTACTATTACAGCCTTTGGTTTCTTCCCAATCTTTTCATATTTCTCAAATGCCAGTTCTAATGCATCTGGATTCATATTCCAGCTATCTATATCACAGTCAATAAATACAGGGATTGCACCTTCATAGATAATAGGGTTAGCTGTAGCAGAAAAAGTCAAAGACTGGCAAAAGACTATATCTTCTTTACCTACCCCCACCGCTTTTAATGCCATATGCATGGCAGACGTTCCTGAAGAAAGCGCTACTGCTTTCTTAGCGCCTGTGATTTCCACTATACCATTCTCAAACTCTGTCACATTTTCCCCAAGAGCTGCTATCATATTGAGTTCAAATGCTTTTTTCACATACTCTCTCTCGTATCCTTCTTCACTCATATGAGGTGAAGACAACGAAATATGCTTTTTCATTCTTTCCTCCTGTTATGTAAATACTCTACGAACTTAGAAAACTTATACATTATTTTTTTATTCTACTACAGTTCTCCAATTATTGCAAACATTAAAATCAAAATTTACAATGCCCCAGTAACAGTTCAGCTTTCTGGCTGAACCAATGAGTATAGCACCGGCTAGAAAATAGTCGGTGTGCCCATAAAAAGCTTTCTTATATTTTCGAGCATTCCCATTTTCCTTTTCTTTAGCATTTCTATAATGTTCAGGATCGAGCAATACATTAATAATGCTTTTCAGGCGGGCGTCGTCATCTTTGAGAAGCTAGTTTTCCTTACGGAGCGTACCATTTTCCTGCGTCAGCTTATTAATCTTGCCATTTAGGCAACAAACATCATCTTATAGTTTTTTTCTACAGAATCGAGGCGCGCCATGACTTCCATGAGCTGGTTGTACATTCCTTTTTCATAATTGCAACCAATAACACATGCCCACTTTCCTGTAATTTTCATGGATATATTATACCAGGAAAACAGTTAAAAAGCGAATTCCCCCGAAGCATGGCTCCATCAAAATGACAGTGGATAACTTATGAAAATGACTGAACCACTACCGGCTAAAGCCGGTAGGTTCGCTCTGCTGCTAAAGCAGCCTA
>NZ_SRYA01000007.1 GCF_004793545.1 Petralouisia muris
CAGGCCATGTCCTATCTGCGTAAATACGGGAAACAGGCGTAAAGGATGGAAAGAGAGAATGGTCATTTTTATTTACAGCAGGAAATGAAAAGAAATGTGCTGTAGGTACACAGCAGATTGCAGAAAATAAAAAAGAGGAGTGGAATCCATGTCAGAGTTACAACAGAAAGCGGTGCAGTTAATCAGCGGGTTGTCAGATGATAATATAAGTTTCCTGATAGAAGTAATTCAAAGGCTGATGCCACAGGAAGCAGACACAGCGGCTCTCTATTCGGAACAGGAGAGTACAGCAATACAGGCTTTCCAAAGGCTGGATGCAGCAAGGCCGGAGGTGAAACGGTATTTACCAGATGATTTTGACCCGGAAAAAGAATTGGAGGAGGCAAGGGCTGAGAGATATGGCAGTTTTGATTGACACAAATGTGATTATTGATTTTCTTACCACAAGGGAGCCATTTTTTGAAGCGTCTAAAAAAGTGCTTACAAAATGTTCGGATGGGGAAGTGGAGGGGTATCTTGCATTTCATTCAGTTCCAAATTTGTGGTATATACTGAGGAAAGCACCGGAAGAGGAACGAAGAAAGTGGCTTTTGGATTTATGCAGCTTTTTGAAAGTGGCGGGTGCGAATCATGAAGAAGTGTTAAAGGCAGTCAGGATGACAGAATTTAAAGATTTTGAGGATTGTCTGCAGGACAGGTGCGCAAAAAACGTAGATGCAGAATATATTATTACACGAAACGCTGCAGATTTCAATGTGTCAGAAGTTCCGGCAATATCGCCTGAGGAATTCCTGGCTGTGATTTCGGGAAAAACGCAGCGGTGAAACCCCGGCCTGGAACAGGCCATGTCCTATCTGCGTAAATACGGGAAACAGGCGTAAAGGATGGAAAGAGAGAATGGTCATTTTTATTTACAGCAGGAAATCCAAATGGACCGGCCGGGGAGAAAGTGTGGAAAACCAGCTTGCCATGTGCCGGGATTACATACAGTACAACATTGAAGGAGCCGGGGAAGCTGAAATCGTAACATACGAAGATGAAGGTTACTCCGGCAAAAATACCAACCGTCCCCAATTTCAGAAAATGATGCAGGAAATCAAAAAAGGCAGATGTAATTACCTGGTATGCTACAAGCTGGACCGGCTGGGCCGCAATATTGCAGATCTGGCCAATTTGGTGGAAACGCTGAACAAGCTGAATGTTTCTTTTATCAGCATCAAGGAAAAATTTGATACCTCCACTCCCATCGGAAAAGCCATGCTTTATTTTGCAGGGGTTCTTGCCCAGATGGAGCGGGAGCAGATAGCAGAACGGGTCCGGGACAATATGGTGATGCTTGCAAGAAAGGGCAGGTGGCTGGGCGGAAACACGCCCCTTGGATTTGCGGCAGAAGCTGAGGAAAAGGTATCTGTCAATGGAAAAAGCAGGAAGTCTTTCCGGCTGGCTGTAGATGAACAGGAAATGCAGACCGTCCGGTTTATTTTTCGGGAATACCTGAAAAACCAGTCCTTAATGGGAATTGTCAAATATTTCCTGAGCCATGGCATACAAACAAAGCGGGGCAATGAATATACCACAACCGCTATCCGGGATATTCTGACAAATCCTGTGTACTGCACAGCAGACAAGGAAGCTTACGAGTATTTCTGGAACCTGGGCTGTCAGGTATGCATGGAAAAAGAGGAGGCAGATGGAAAGTATGGTCTGATTGCCTATGCGAAAACTTCCTCTACTCAATATAAGAATAAAAATAATTCTCCGGAAAAATGGATTGTGGCGAAGGGAAAGCATCCAGGAATCATATCCGGGCAGGATTTTTCCAAAATCCAGAACCTTCTGGCGAAAAACAGTTCCAAAGGGGAAGGATGGCATAAGCCTCAGAACCCGGTAGCATTGCTGTCTGGAATTTTGTACTGCTCCTGCGGACATCTGATGCGCCCAAAATATTATTCTTCCAAACAGGTGACAGAATCAGGAGAACGTAAATTTTCCTATCTCTGTCCCTATAAAGGCATGACCCATGGGGAGAAATGCTCAGTATTGAATGTGCAGGGAAATACATTGGATGAACTGGTGTGTAGGGAAGTGCTGCGCTATACAGAGGAAAATTCCGACATCCATCGTATGCTTAAGGAAGTTATGGAAAGAATGGATGACACAAAAGAAGAGACAGTAACTGCAGCAGACCTGATGGAGCAGGAGATACAGAAACGAAAAAAAGAAGTACAGAATCTCATTTCTGTCCTGGCAAAATCTGGTGGTGAGGAAGCCTTTATTCAACAGATAGAAAAGGAAATCCGAAAGCTGAACGAAGAATGTGCGTTTCTGGAAAAAGAACGCACAAAATCAGGAGAAGAAGGAAAAAATATTCAGGGAGACAGACAGCAGATGGAGGTTCTCTTAGAACAGCTTTCCAGCTTCCGCAGTCTCTTTGACACATTAACGGTACCGGAAAAGCGGGAATATCTGCGGATGATTCTGGATAAAGTTGTCTGGGACGGAAAAGAAGCCCATATTTTTATCTATGGCAGCCATTGATGGAGCAAGAATCAGCAGATATCAGTGGCTGCCGCGTAATTTGTTTCCCCTGCAGAACCATCCCATTGCCGCACCCGCTGGGGCCCACAACCGCCAGAAAATCCCCTTTATGAACCGTAAAATTTATATTGAATAAAGCAGGAGTTTCTCCCTGCATAGTATGATAGGAATAACCCACATGGCTGATTTCCATTAATTTTTCCATAAAGTTCTCCTTATTGTTGCTTATTGATATAGTATGATTCAGGGATGGAAAGAGTGCTTTTTGCAGCCAGTCCGTATATGTGTGATAGGAAAGATTATTGGTAAGATAAGATAAGATAAGAAAAGAAAAGAAAAGAAAAGAACAACCGCCCACAAAGTGGTCAGCCTCCCAAGATTGAAAGATAAGCCTACCTGGTACTGCCAAGTAAAAAGGTAGGCTTATTTATGTTCGCTTATCTCTGCTGTCTAAGCAGTAAGCGGCAACATTGTGTATTATGCAGTATTATGCATTAATTACATTAGTCCCATGGATGCAGTATTACTTTAACTGCTCCTTTGCCATTTGTTAAGCGCATGACTGCTTCAAGGGGGGCTTCGTTGGATGAATTTATAATTTCGTCTGTACATTGCCTGTCTCACACACTTCTCCCACAATTTTTCTTGCATTTGTTGGATTAGTAAAAGCTGGTTTTGCAAAAGAAGAGGAGACGCGCCAATAAGATCTGCTTCAACAGAGTTCTTTTTTGTCATGTACAGAAAGCCTGCAGTGTAGAAAAAACTGTGGGGCTTTCTGTCTATAATTTTTTAAAAGAAAGCCGGGTTAATGTTTGTAAATCCTGTAAAGTATTGTATAATTATAGAAATACCAAAACAGTACACAGGAAAGGAACCCGAATGAAATACCATTGCTTAATCATAGATGACGAAAAATTACTTGCAGACAGCACAGCAGAATATTTTAATATATTTGGAGTAAAAACAGCGGCCGTTTACAGTGCAGAGGAAAGCCGCTGTTTTTTGAGAGAAAATACGGCGGAGCTTCTGCTGTTGGATATCAATCTGGGGGATGGGAGCGGATTTGCGCTGTGCAGGGAGCTGCGGGAGCAGACAGATATCCCGATACTTTTTATTTCTGCCAGAACAAGCGATGATGATAAAATTGCCGCTTTGAATATCGGCGGCGACGACTATATTCAAAAGCCCTGTTCCCTGGGGGTGCTGCTGGCCAAGGTTCAGGCAGTCTTAAAGCGTTACGGGAGATGCAGGGAAGGAAATTACTCAGATCACAGGCTGAAAATTGACGTTTTGGGGCAGAGCCTGCTGGTAGACGGCAGCAAAGTGAAAGTAACGATGATGGAATTCAGGCTTTTGGCGTATCTGATCCGAAATCGTGATAGAGTAGTGTCAAAACAGGAGCTTTTTGAAAATGTATGGGCAGATAAATTCACAGGAGACGGAACGCTGAACGTACACATCCGCAGAATTCGCGAAGCCATTGAAGTAAATCCCAACCAGCCGGAGTATATTGTCACTTACTGGGGCAAGGGCTACAGATTCGAGGGAGGCGGCAAATGAAAAAGCGCAGGTTTGTGTTTGCGATTCTGCTGATTTTCCTGCTGGAAGCGGCAGTTGTTTTTATGGAAGGAAGAGAGGAAGCGTCTCAGGATGCGGTGGCAGTCAATAAAATCGTAAAAATAGTGGAAAATAACTGGGAAAGTCTGAAAGGCCACAGCGATTCCAGCGGATTTGTATCTGATTTTGATTATGTTTTGAACCGAAATCACAATGGGGATTTGGAGCCATTTGACTATGTTGTGATAGATGATAAGGGAAAGGTATTATTCAAAACCAGAGACCGTTTAAGCGAAACGATAAGCCAGGCGGTTTCACACAGGGACACCATACTGGATGTGGAGCAATCCGGCGCTGCAGTGGGAAAAGTTATGATCTATAATTCATGGGAGGAGAATTTGGTGACTCGAAAACGCAGAGCCATTCTGTGCCTGCTGCTGCTTTTGCTGATTCAGGCAGTGTGCCTTGCAGGCTACGCGGCATGTCTTTATGGAACATTGGTAAAACCCTTCCGCAAACTGGAAGGATTTGCAGAGCGGATTGCTGGAGGAAATCTGGATATTCCGCTGGAAATGGACAGGCAGAACCTGTTTGGCGCATTTACGGAAAGCTTTGACATTATGCGGACAGAATTAAAGAAAGCAAGGCTTGCCGAGGCAGAAGCAAATGCAGAAAAAAAGGAACTGGTGGCCAAGCTGTCCCATGATATCAAAACGCCTGTGGCAAGCATAAAAGCCGCATCTGAAGTGGGATTTGCCCTTGCAGAAAGTGAAAGGATGCGGGAAAATTATACCCAGATTATCCAAAAGGCGGATCAGATTAACAGCCTGGTGACCAACCTGTTTACTGCAACGCTGGAGGAATTGCAGGAGCTTACCGTAATGCCTGGGGATATGGAAAGCAGTGAGATAAAGATGCTGCTTGAAAATGCAGACTATCTCCATCAGGCTGAGATTCCGGACATTCCTCCCTGCCTGGTCTGGGCAGACAGGCTCAGGCTTCAGCAGGTTTTTGACAATATTTTTGCAAATTCTTATAAATATGCAGACACAGCCATACAGGTGCAGGCAGAGAAATCAGGCGGCTGGCTGACGGTGGAACTGGAAGACGCCGGTGGCGGAATGCCGAAGGAGGAGATATTCTTTATCAAAGAGAAGTTCCGCCGGGGAAGCAACGCCGGGGCTGTGGATGGAGCAGGATTGGGACTGTTTATTTCTGATTATTTTATGGAAGCTATGAAGGGAACGCTGACGTTGGAAAATGGAGAACAGGGGCTTAAGGTAAGGGTGTCTGTGCCGTTAAGCGGCGGAATGTAAGAACAATTGTTGAGTGTATTGAGGCGGCAGAGGGAAAGAAAAGCAGGAAAGAGAAGGACAAGGAATAAGAGAGAAGGAGCGGAACTTGCCATTTTGTTCTATAAATTGAGCGTTTTAACAATATGACAGTAATGACAGGATATTTCGAAAACAGCGCATTACAAGAATATTGAAATTTATGATTTAAGGAACCGTTAAGGATTCCATAAAGACATTTAAGAACTGGAAAAATAAAATAAAACGTGCATAGACATTTTGAATGGAAGGAGCTTCCCAATGAAAAAAGTGATTTATAAAACTGAAAATTTAAGCAAATCCTTCTCCAGCGGAGGGAGATTGCAACACGTTCTTAAAAACATTGACCTGGAACTTTACCAGGGAGATTTTACGGTGATTATGGGCGCAAGCGGAGCAGGAAAATCCACACTATTGTATGCCCTTTCCGGTATGGACGTCCCAAGCCTCGGCACCATCACCTTCGGAAAACAAGTAATTTCTGATTTAAGCCAGGACGGGCTTTCGGTATTCCGCCGGGAACACTGCGGATTTGTGTTCCAGCAGATATATCTGATTGACAGTATGAGCGTGCTGGATAATGTGCTATGTGCAGGGCTTCTGGTATGCAGGGACAAAAAGGCGCTGCTTCGGCGGGCCAGGGAATTATTTCAGGCTGTAGGCGTCAATGAAGAGACTCAGAGAAAATTCCCAACGCAGATATCCGGCGGGGAGGCCCAGCGTGTGGGAATAGTCAGGGCCCTGATTAATGCTCCGGATATTCTTTTTGCAGACGAACCTACAGGGGCCTTAAATTCTCAAACAGGACTGGACGTGCTCAACACTTTGACCAAATTTAATGAGCAGGGGCAGAGTGTTGTGATGGTAACTCATGACATGCGTTCTGCCTGCCGGGGGAACCGTATTTTATATCTGAAGGACGGAGCTATTTTAGGGGAATGCAGTCTGGGCAGGTATGTGCACGGAGATGAAAAAAGACACGAAAAATTATCTGCTTTTCTTACGGAAATGGGGTGGTAAATATGCGAAACAGTTTGTTTTTAATCCGTTCTAACCTGCGCAGGGCAAAAGGACAGACCATGGCAGAAATTGTGCTGATTCTTCTGGCAGCAGGAATGATGAACCTGTGGCTGATGTTAAGCCTGGATTATAAGCAGAATTTTGACCGCTGGCATCAGCGCTTGCATGCGGAACATGTGACAGTCTGTGTGGCGGATGATAGCAGCGGAATGAGAGGAGCAGCATCAGAAGGAATTGCAGGAACGGACAAGCGCAGAGGAATCAAAGAGTATATTTCCCAAATATTGAAAGAAGACGCCCGTACTCTGGAATTCTGCATGGATGATGTGATGTGTGCCGAAGGAAGGATGACCTACAACGGCGGAGAGACGGTCACCAACTTTGTCATGATGAAAAAAGAGGACGGGCAAAAGCGTCCGGTTGGAAAAACGGAGCTTGTGGAGGACAGTGAATTTTCAGAAGGCGTATATCTTCCCATGATCTATAAAACAGGAGACATTGCAGTAGGGAAACAGGTGGAACTTACGATTGGAAACCATAAGGTAAGCTGCCAGGTATGCGGTTTTTTTAACAGCGTTATGGCAGGTTCCCACAATTGCGGAATGTGTGAAATTCTGATGACCGAACAGATGTATCAGGAACTAGAAGAAAAAGGGTATGCGCAGGATTCCACCCTGGTTTCTGTGCGGATTGCAGACAAATCGGAAAGCGAAGCATATGAAAGCATGCTGAATCACGCCATCTCTTCAGAGTATCCGGGAGTGTTTTATACAAGTAATTCTTATGCTCTGGTTTCTCAGTCACGCTACATTTCCCAGATGATTTGTTCCGGCGTTGTCAGCGCCATGGCGTTCTTTGTTCTGCTGATTGTGCTGGTTGTGGTATCTTCCAATATTCTCAATTATATTCAGGAAAATATGAAAAGCCTGGGCATATGGAAAGCAATGGGATATAGGAGCGGACAGTTGATGGGCATGCTGATGCTGCAGTTTTTGGGCGTCACTCTTTTGGCGGCGTTTCTGGGTGCGGCGGTTTCCTATTTTTTGTTTCCAGGGGTGAATGATATGATGGTTTCCCAGACAGGCATTCCCTATGAGATTCATATTTTGCCTGTTCCGATTCTGATTACATGGGTGGTTTTATGCAGCGCCGTAGCGTTGACCGTGTGGCTGTCTTCCCGAAGAATCCGTAGAATTCCGCCCATTGACGCCCTCCGCCAGGGGGTTTCTAATCACAGCTTTTCTCACAATTATGTTCCGCTGGAACGGACTAGAGCGCCTCTGAGTCTGGCTCTTTCGCTGAAAACCACTTTATCAGGGGTAAAATATAATCTTACTATTTGCGTTACCATGCTTCTGCTGTCCCTGGTTCTGGTATTTTCCGGGCTGATGCTGGAAAATGTAATTGTGGATATCACTCCTTTTCTTAATCTTGTGGTAGGAGAAACTGCGGATACCAGCATCAATATCAATGCAGGGTCAGAAGAGGAATTTTTGCAGGAAATGGAAAAAGACAGCCGTGTGGAAAAAGTTTATCTTTTCCACACCCAAAAAGTGGAGCATACGGGAGGGGCTGAACTTTTGACCAATATCTGCGGGGATTTTTCCCAGATCAATAACCAAGAGATTGTAATCCAGGGCAGGTTCCCGGAGTTTGACAATGAAATGGCGCTGGCTGTAAAATACGCCAGGGAGCAGGGCTATGAAATTGGCGATGAAATCAGGCTGAGCCTGGGAGAGAAGGAGGCAGTTTACCTCATTTCAGGTTTCACGCAGATTTCCAATAATCTGGGGAAGGACTGCCTTCTGACCCGGGAGGGATATGAGCGGCTGGGAAGTCTCCTGACCCTGAGTTACTGCGCAAATCTTTCCGCAGACGTAAAGGTGGATGATTTTAATAAAGAAATAAGCAGGCGGTTGGAAGGAAAGGTCAACCAGACCCAGAATATTTTTGAGATTGTCTATGGGACTTCGGCAGTTTATATTTCCCTGATGACGGTAATTGTGTCGTCAATCCTTCTGCTTAGTGTTCTGATTATCGTATTTGTGCTGTATCTTCTGGTGCGGGCCATGCTGAGCAATAAAAAGAAAGAATACGGCATTTTAAAAGCGCTGGGTTTTACCACGACGCAGCTTGTGATTCAGACTGCGTTTAGCTTTATGCCGGCGGTCATTCTTTCCGCCATTGCAGGGCTTATCGTCAGCAGCTTTATTATAAATCCGCTGACGGCTGTGTTTTTAAGAAATCTTGGAATTGTCACCTGCACCTTTCATATACCGGCGGGGTTTCTTGCCGCTGCAGGGCTTGGGATGATTGTATTGGCTTTTGGGATTGCCTGTTTGATGTCTTTACGCATTAAAAAAATTGTGCCAAGATCGCTGCTGATGAATGATTAAGAGATTACTCCGGAGGCTGTATGTCATCGATTGACAGCCTCCGGAGTATTTGCTGATAATTATAAAGAAATTATTAAATCGGAAAAATACTATTGACAATAAAAATCGTTAGTGCTATTTTAAGTACATAGATGTTAGCACTCCTGCAAGCTGAGTGCTAACAAAAGAAAAAGAACAGGAACACAGGAGGCTGGAAATGCAGGAACTGGATGAAAGAAAAAGAAAAATTTTAAATGCAATCATCCGGAATTATCTGGATACCGGGGAGCCGGTAGGTTCCAGAACCATTTCCAAATATTCGGATCTGAACTTAAGCTCCGCCACCATCCGCAATGAGATGTCGGATTTGGAAGAACTGGGATATATTTTGCAGCCCCATACTTCCGCAGGACGGATCCCTTCTGACCAGGGCTACCGGTTTTATGTGGATAACCTGATGAAGGAAAAGGATCAGGAAGTCACTGAGATGAAGGAGTTTATGATTGAGCACACAGAGCGGATGGAACAGGTACTGCAGCAGATGGCGAAAATGCTTGCGGCAAATACCAATTACACCGCCATGATTACTTCTCCTTCTTACCATAAGAATAAGGTGAAGTTCCTGCAGCTGTCCCAGGTAGATGAAGAGCAGCTTCTGGCTGTGATTGTGATGGAAGGCAATCTGGTGAAGAATAAGATGATTTCCACCAGGGAAGCCTTAGATAATGAAACCATATTAAAGCTGAATATTCTGTTAAACACCAGCTTAAACGGCCTGTCGGCAGAGGAAATCAACCTGGGCACCATTGCAAAGTTAAAAGAGCAGGCAGGCATCCACAGCAACATCGTCAGCGATGTGCTGGACGCACTGGCAGGCGCCATCCAGGAGGAGGAAGAACTGGAGGTTTATACCAGCGGAACCACGAATATTTTAAAATATCCCGAATTAAGTGATTCCCAGAAGGCAAGGGAGCTCTTAGATGCTTTTGAAGAGAAGCAGCAGTTAATCAGTCTGGTCAATGAGAGTTTGTCTTCTCAGGAGGAAACCGGGATTCAGGTATATATCGGCTCCGAATCCCCCATCCAGAATATGAAAGACTGCAGTGTGGTAACTGCAACCTACCAGTTAGGGGAAGGGATGACAGGCACCATCGGGATTATCGGGCCTAAGCGCATGGATTATGAAAACGTTATGGACAATTTGAAAATATTAAAAGTTCAGCTTGACACCGTATTCCGAAAGCCCAAGAAAACATAATAATAGAAAGGTGAACAGATATGGCAGAACAGAGAGAGATGGAAGCAATGGAAAGCCAGGAAACGGAAAACATGGAGCCGGAAGAAACAAAGGAATCTGCCGGCAATTCCAAAGAAGAATGCGGGACGGACGGCCCGCCGGAAACAGAAGAGACAGAAAGACCTGAGGAAAGCTCTTCAGAAGAAGAGGAATCTGGAGAAGAAGAGCCTTCTGGGGAAGAACAGCCTTCCGGAGAAAATCAGGGAGAAGAGAAAAAAGGATTTTTCAAGAAGAAAGAAAAGAAGAATAAACAGGAAGAGAAAATTGCCGAGCTGACCGACCGGGTACAGCGGCAGATGGCAGAATTTGACAATTTCCGCAAACGGACGGAGAAGGAAAAAGCCCAGATGTTTGAAGTAGGGGCAAAAAGTGTGATAGAGAAAATCCTTCCGGTGGTGGACAATTTTGAACGGGGATTATCCGCTGTTCCTGAAGAATCAAAGGGAGATCCTTTTGTACAGGGAATGGATAAGATATATAAGCAGTTAATGACAGAATTAGAAAGCCTGGAAGTAAAGCCCATCGAAGCAGTGGGGGCAGAGTTTAATCCAGAATTCCACAATGCGGTAATGCAGGTGGAAAGTGAAGAATATGAATCTGGAATTGTTGCCCAGGAGCTGCAGAAAGGGTATATGTACCGGGAAAGTGTGGTAAGGCACAGCATGGTGGCTGTGGTTCAGTAACAGATGCCATGCAAAGTTTTTATGATGCGGCATAGCCGTTTACAATGATAAAGCAGCAGATAATGGTAATAGTTTATATTAAGGAGGTCTCTATTATGAGCAAAATTATTGGTATCGACTTAGGAACAACAAATAGCTGTGTGGCAGTTATGGAGGGTGGTAAACCTGTGGTTATCGCCAATACAGAAGGAGCACGGACAACGCCGTCTGTTGTGGCGTTCACCAAGACAGGAGAGAGATTAGTGGGAGAGCCTGCAAAGCGTCAGGCAGTTACCAACGCAGAGAAAACCATTTCTTCCATCAAGAGGGAAATGGGTACAGACCACAAACGCGCCATTGATGAAAAGAATTATTCTCCCCAGGAAATTTCCGCTATGATTCTTCAGAAATTAAAAGCAGACGCAGAGAACTATCTTGGGGAGAAAGTAACAGATGCAGTCATCACTGTTCCGGCGTATTTTAATGATGCGCAGCGTCAGGCAACCAAGGACGCAGGCAAAATTGCAGGAATGGACGTAAAGCGTATTATCAACGAGCCTACGGCAGCAGCCCTTGCTTACGGCCTTGACAACGAAAAAGAACAGAAAATCATGGTTTACGACTTAGGCGGCGGTACCTTTGACGTTTCCATTATTGAAATCGGAGAAGGCGTCATCGAAGTATTGTCCACCTCCGGTGACAACCGCCTGGGCGGAGATGATTTTGACCAGAAGATTACAGATTATATGCTGGCAGAATTTAAGAAGACAGAAGGCATTGACCTTTCCGGCGATAAAATGGCATTGCAGAGATTGAAAGAAGCGGCTGAAAAGGCAAAGAAAGAACTGTCTTCTGCAACCACAACCAACATCAACCTGCCCTTTATCACTGCAACGGCAGAAGGCCCCAAGCATTTCGATATGAACCTGACCAGAGCGAAATTCGATGAGCTGACCCATGATCTGGTAGAGCGGACTGCAGTTCCAGTACAGAACGCGTTAAAGGACGCAGGGCTTACTGCTTCCGAACTGGGCCAGGTATTGTTAGTGGGCGGTTCCACCCGTATCCCGGCTGTCCAGGATAAAGTAAAACAGTTAACCGGCAAAGAGCCAAGCAAATCCCTGAATCCGGATGAATGTGTGGCATTGGGAGCTTCCATTCAGGGCGGTAAATTAGCCGGAGATGCAGGCGCAGGCGAAATTCTTCTTCTGGATGTTACCCCATTGTCCTTATCCATTGAGACCATGGGCGGCGTTGCAACCAGATTGATTGAAAGAAATACAACGATTCCTACGAAAAAGAGCCAGATTTTCTCCACAGCGGCAGATAATCAGACTGCAGTAGATATCAATGTAGTACAGGGTGAGAGACAGTTTGTAAGAGATAACAAATCTTTAGGCCAGTTCCGTTTAGACGGAATTCCGCCAGCAAGACGCGGCGTTCCTCAGATTGAAGTTACTTTTGACATTGACGCCAACGGTATTGTAAACGTATCTGCAAAAGACCTGGGAACCGGAAAAGAACAGCACATTACCATTACTGCAGGTTCCAATATGTCTGATGCGGATATTGAAAAAGCAGTGAAAGAAGCGGCAGAATTTGAAGCTCAGGATAAGAAGAGGAAAGAAGCGATTGACGCCAGAAATGATGCAGATTCCTTTGTATTCCAGACAGAAAATGCATTGCAAGAGGTTGGCGATAACCTTGACGCAGGGGACAAAGCAGCAGTGGAAGCAGACCTGAATGCATTGAAGGCGTTGGTGGAGGCACACCAGAATGCAGAAGAGATGACAGACGATCAGGTTGGCGAAATGAAAGCGGCCAAGGAAAAACTGATGGAAAGCGCGCAGAAGGTATTTGCAAAGATGTATGAGAATGCGCAGGCAGCTCAGGGCGCAGCAGGCGCAGGCCCGGATATGGGAAATGCATCTTATACAAGCGCAGATGATGATGTGGTAGACGCAGATTATAAGGAAGTATAATCATGGCAGAACAGAAAAGAGATTACTATGAAGTCCTTGGAGTGGACAAAAATGCAGACGATGCTGCAATCAAGAAAGCATACCGTCAGCTTGCCAAAAAATATCACCCGGATATGAATCCGGGTGATGCTGAGGCAGAGAAAAAATTTAAAGAAGCTTCCGAGGCTTATGCCATCTTAAGCGATCCAGATAAAAAACGCCAGTATGACCAGTTCGGACACGCAGCTTTTGACGGCGGCATGGGCGGCGGAGGCGGTTTTGATTTTTCCGATATGGATATGGGCGATATTTTCGGCGATATTTTCGGGGATTTATTCGGCGGCGGCTCCAGACGGCGTTCTGCCAATAACGGCCCCATGAAAGGGGCAAATCTTCGGGCGGCAGTACGGATTACTTTTGAAGAAGCGGCCTTCGGCTGCGAGAAAGAAATTGAAATCACCTTAAAAGACGAATGTCAAACCTGCCATACCACAGGGGCAAAGCCGGGAACTTCACCGGAGACCTGCAGTAAGTGCGGCGGGAAAGGAAAAGTGGTTTATACTCAGCAGTCGTTCCTTGGAATGGTTCAGAATGTGCAGACCTGTCCGGACTGCCACGGCACCGGAAAAATTATCAAAGAGAAATGTCCCGATTGCCGGGGAACCGGATATATTGCAAAACGCAAGAAAATCAAAGTTTCCATTCCGGCAGGAATTGACAACGGCCAGAGCGTCCGTATCCGGGAGAAAGGGGAACCAGGCGCCAACGGCGGACCGAGAGGCGATTTGCTGGTAGAGGTAAATGTAAGCAGGCATCCGATTTTCCAGCGGCAGGATATGAATATTTATTCCACTGCGCCGATTTCCTTTGCCCAGGCGGCATTGGGCGGCGAGGTGCGCATCAGCACCATTGACGGGGATATCCTCTATGATGTGAAGCCGGGAACCCAGACAGATACCAGAATCCGCTTGAAAGGCAAGGGCATTCCGTCCCTCAGGAATTCCTCCATCCGGGGCGACCACTATGTAACCCTGGTCGTACAGGTGCCCACAGGCTTAAACGAAGAAGCGAAAGAGGCTCTGCGCAGGTTTGACGAAGCCTGCGGCCAGTCTTTAAAGAAGCAGAATGGGGCTGCACATGCAGAGAAGCATGGAAAGAAAAAAGGTTTTATGGGGAAGATTAAGGAGTCCCTGGAAGATATGTAAACATCCGTCAACTTCAGGAAAGTTTAGAAAAAATATAGTATCAAAGATAGAAAAAGCTGAGGAGGAATCCCCGGCTTTTTTGTTGGCGTATGAGGCATCTTACATTGACAATCGAACATACATATGTTAGCATTAATATGCCAGCAGACAGTGCTGTTGTCTATCTAATTAGAAACAGGAGATTATAAACAAATGAGCCGATACGACAAGATACGTTCCGATATTTTATCCGGTAAATGCGATAAGAATATATCAGAGACAGATATGAGGTTTTTTCTGGATAAAATTGGTGCAATGCACAGAAGAACGAACGGCTCTCATATGCAATATACGATAGACAATGTTCCCGAATTGATCAATATTCAGCCTAAAAATGGGCAGATTAAGCCCTATCAGGTAAAAGAAATTAGGAACATAGTGAAAAAGTATAAGCTTGGAGAAGGAGGAAGGTAATATGGCATATAATAAAATGTTCTATTGGAGTGACGATGATGCAGCTTATATTACGAATGTTCCCGCTCTTCCCGGCTGCATGGCAGATGGGGACACCATCGAAGAATCTCTTGCAAATGCTGATATTATGATTGAGGAATGGATTAGTTTTGCAAGAGAATTGGGCAGGGAAATTCCGAAAGAGGATTCTGACGTGATGGAATCCACCAATCCTACCTCTCTGGATGTAGCATCTTATATTCTTGGCAGAATGGGTGCTATCGATACCTGGATGCTTCAAAAGTTGGTATATTACTGTCAGGCATGGTGCCTTGGAATTTATAAGACAGAATTTATTAATGATACTTTTAAGGATTATGCAAACGGCCCGGTAAATAAACGGCTGTTTGATACTCATAAGGGAAGAAGGATTGTAAGAAAAGAGGATTATTGCCTTTCACATTCATTCTCAGAATCCGAAAAGAGACATATGGATCATGTAATTGAAACGTATGGAAATGAAGATGGGGATACGTTAAGGCAGTACACTCATCAGGAAAGACCCTGGAGAGAGACAAGGGGGACATTGAATGACGGCGAGAGTGATAATAAAGATATCGCTAATTCCCTTATGATAGAATATTATCATAACTGACAATCAGGGAAGTTTTTTTAGATTTACCAAAATTACAAGGAAATACTACCGAACTCAGGTGAAAGAATTTGTGCACAACTCACAAAAATTCCCTGAGTTCTATTTTTTTATTGACAAATATGACAAATGAGATATAATTAGTTTAACTCATAAACAGTTTATATATTAAACTTTAAAGGAAGGAGAAGGTGGAGACTATGAAGTATGATTTTGACCGTATTGTGGACAGGAAGCAGACCAATGATATGAAGTGGCATGCAAAGGCTGTGGGTTCTTATCTGCACATGGACATTCCGGAGGATATGATTCCCATGTGGCTTGCCGACACGGAATTTCCCTGTGCCCCAGTGATTGTGGAGGCGCTGAAGAACCGGGTGGAGAAGGAGATATTCGGCTACTGCGCACCTATGGAAAGCTTTTACCGGGCAGTATGCTATTGGCAGAAACTGCGTTTTAACTGGGAGGTGAAGCCGGAATGGATTACTTATATCCCGTCGGTAGTGGCAGGGATTAATATTGCAATCCGTGCCTTCAGCAAGGAAGGGGACGGAGTGATTATCCAGCAGCCAGTATACGATCCCTTTGCGTCAATTGTGAAAAATGATAACCGCAGGGTTGTAAATAACGGGCTGGTCTGCCGAGATGGACATTTTGAGATGAATTTGGAAGAACTGGAGGAACTGGCTTCCAGGCCGGAAAATACCATGATGATTCTTTGCAGTCCCCATAATCCTACCGGAAGGGTTTGGAAAAAAGAAGAGTTGACCAAGGCTGCAGATATTTGCTTAAAACACCATGTGATGCTTGTATCAGATGAAATTCACGGAGACATTGTGTATCAAGGGCATACTCATTATCCGCTGCTTAGCCTGGATGGGCGGTATGCAGAGCATTTTATTCATTTGGCAGCGCCGGGCAAGACCTTTAATGTGGCCGGACTGAAGGCAAGTATGTCGATAATCCCTAATCAGAGTGTGCGGGAAGCTTTTGTAAAGACTCAGATTGCCATGTCTCTGGATGTGAAAAATACCTTTGGCATCGAGAGCGTGATTGCAGCCTATACCCCTGAGGGTGCAGAATGGGCAGAACAGGAAGTGACATATATGCAGGAAAATGTGAATTATGTGGAAGAATATTTGAAAGAGCATATGCCGGGGGTGACAATGATTCGGCCAGAGGGAACCTTCCTGTGCTGGCTTGATCTTTCCGGCCTTCATTTGGGGGATCAGGAACTGTTTCAGCGGATTGTGTTAGATGCGGCGGTTATTTGCGTTCCGGGGCCCTGGTTCGGACCGGGCGGAGAAGAACATTTCCGGCTGAACATAGGGTGTCCCAGAAGCATTCTGACGGAAGCTTTGGAGCGGATGCGAAAAGAATTATATCGAGAAACGCCCTGAGTGGCATGAGACATTCGTATGCAGGATGGGGAAGATAGAAGCTTTATTTGGATTGAGTGAAAAGGAGAAAAGTATGGAAGAAAAAAAGAGTAACCTGTTAAGCAGAGGCGACTTGTTTTCCATGGCGGTAGGCCAGATTATTGGCGTGGGAATTATGACCATGACTGGTATCGCTATTGGATTTACCGGAAGAAGCGTAAATATTGCCTATATCACTGCGGGACTTATCACGATTATCGGGGCAATCCCTCAGATTTATATTGGAGGAACCGCAAATTTTGTAGGAGGCCAGTATTCTCAGATTGCGGTCTTAAGCGGCAAAAAAATGGCTGGCATATATCTGTATATTCAGTTGTTCAGTGCGCTGGCAATCAGTATGTATACCTTATCCTTTGCAGATTATTTTCTGTCTTTGGTTCCGGGGGTGCCTTCTAAGCTGATTTGCACCATTGTGCTGACAGTCTTGTTTGGCATGCATTTGCTTGGGGTAAAACAAGCGGCAAGGCTTCAGAATATTCTGTGCGCAGTGCTTGCCGTTGCCATTGCTTCTTATATTGTGCTGGGGGTTGGACATATTCAGCCCGATTATTTTACCAATGGATTTCTGGCAGGCGGTTCGGGAGGATTTGTGCTGGCGTCCATTTACCTGACCTTTGCAGCAGGCGGAGCACAGTATGTGGTAAATTACAGTTCTGCAGCGAAGAATCCCACCAAGGATATTCCCTTTGTTATCATTGCGTCCACCGGCATTGTTGTGCTGATTTATGCAGTGATGGCAACAGTTGCAGTCGGTGTGCTTCCAGTGGAGCAGGTGGCGAATCAGCCCTTGAGCGTGTCAGCGGCAGCATTTATGCCTAAGGCGGTTTACACATTCTTTGTGGTGGGAGGAGCCATGTTTGCTTTGCTGACTACATTGAATTTCAATATCGGCATGATTGTGTATCCGGTTCTGCGCGCCTGCGAAGACGGATGGCTTCCCAGGAAGTTGGCTGTAAAAAATGAGAAATACGGTTCTGCCCACTATATTTTGCTGTTATTTTATCTGATTGGCACAGTGCCCATTTTAATCGGTCTGGATTTGAACACTGTGGCAAACAGCACCGTAATATTGTTTACAATTATCCGGGGCGTCATTGCATTTTCTGCCATGCAGCTTCCGAAAAAACTTCCGGAGCTTTGGGGAAAATCATCCTTCTATGTCAATAATGGCAAGCTGAAAGCTATGTGCATTTTTTCTATGGCCCTGGCGGCGTTGTCTGTGGCGGTGTTGTTGATCTCCACCTCCATGGTACAGATTATTGGAAATATTGCGATTCTTATATTTTCCATTGTGGTGGCTCTTTTGGTCAATAAGAGGGTGACCCTTAATCCCAGCTTTACTGAAAATTCCAGGTAAAGGCAAATGTAATAAAGTATTATTAGATTCAGAGCCATCCATGTGGAGGAGAGGTATACTTCCCCACATGGATGGCTGATATTATTTTTGAAATTAAGTGGATGGAATATATTGACATTTCTTTTCACTCCCGATAAATTATAATGGGGCAGGTGGATTTACAGGGAAAACCCTTTATCAGAAAGAAGAGCAATAAACAATAGAAAAGAGGGAACCCCATGAAAGAAATGAAAGAATCAATCCGTTTAATGGAAAATTTGTATGCGGTGGAGCGGATTGTTACAGCAATGGAAAAAGAACCCAAATATTACGGAACAGAAGAGCTGCTCTATGCCAATGAAGTGCATACCTTGAAGATGGTTGCGCAGCAGGAGGGAATTACCCAGAAGGAGCTGACAGAAATGATGCTCCGGACAAAGGGCGCCACTTCCGTAATGATTAAAAAGCTGGAAAAGAAGGGACTGATAACCAGGGAAGAAGATGAAAAGGATGCAAGAGCGCTTCGGCTGTATCTGACGGAAAAGGGAAAAAGGGTGCATCAATGTCATTTGGAATATGACGAAAAGGTGATTGGATTTTGGATGAAAGAACTGGAGTTTTCTTGGGAAGAGATTTCAACCGCCAATTATGTTCTGGAGAAATATATCCGTTATGTTGGAGATTGGCTGGGGAGAGACCGCACTTTGCCGGAGAAAAATTGAGGAAATGCGGCGCATGGAGCAGAAATTGAATTGATGCCCTTTTAGGAAGTGTTAAAAAATAACCTGTGATATTGCTTGCCTTTTTCTCCGACAGCACCGCTCAGAAATCAGTTACATAGCCCGCTATGCGCCTGATTTTTGAATGGTACTCTTGAAGAAAAATTCTGCGCACGATTTAAAAGTCATTTCTGGACAGTTCCTTAGTAAAAATCGGAATCGCATCAGTCCCATTCCGAAGGCTTTTTCTTTTTGCTTACAAAAAACGGCGGGAATATCCCGAATTTTGCGCCCAGGGCATGAAACAGAGGAAAGAAAATAAGAACAGTCAATACCCGCGCCAGCATGACGGCAGGTTCTGTGTAATTCTCCTGGCTGGCTTTTTCTGCGTTGCCCATCATATCAACATAGAAGTCCTTTCTGCTTAATGGCTCGCTGAATTCTATCTGGCTCATAAACGCTTTTTCCAGAGTCAGATCTTCCCGGACAATTTGTCCCACCGGCAGCGTTGCCTCCCCAGAATAATAGTCTCCTTTTGTCCTGACATTTTCCATATTGATGGCGGCGGCCACCCGCTCGCCGGAAGGGAGCGTAAGGGCGTACAGATAATGGTTTTTATAGTATCCTGCGCCGCGGTTGCGGTACTCGATTCCAGGTGAGATGACGGTGAACCTTTCCTGTGTTTCCAGGTCTTCTATAGACTGGGCGCGGAATACATCATCTCCTGCAATACCGCCGATTTCTCCTTCTGCCGCCGTACGTTCTTCGGTATAGCCTTTGTATTTTTCTTCCATGATACGTTCTGTAAGGCTGGCAGGAAAAATACTGACAAACAATGAGAAGAGCAGGCACAGCCAAATATCAAAGCGCAGATGACGATAGCGCATAAAAATCACCTCCAAAGATATAATAGCATAAGACAGCACGCTTTTCTAGCCAGAAAGATCTTTTCGAATTTCGTGCCTGCTGAAGAAAATTTTTGCGTTATTTAAGTTATTCTATCAATGTCTTTGACTCTTTCATTCATAATCATAAAATCCCCCCTGCTTACACTCATAAGAATCCTGTCGGCGGCGGTTTTTCTGCTTCACGTCAGCTCTGGCACAGTCCTGCTGGTAAATCAGGCCGTCCAGCTCTCCGTGGTCAAAAAACAAAATTTCTTCTGTTTTTTCTTCCTCCCGCACCGGAAGGAAAATGGTAAGCTGCACCCGGCGGTTTTCGCACTGGGGACATCGGTAGGAATGAAGCCCGCAGGCATAGATTCCAGCAGGAATCTGAGCCTTTTTCTCCACCGGAACAAGATGTTTCAGGTAATATTCAGGATTTTCGTGGGAACTGTAGTGCCCAACAGTCAAATCCGGCAGGGCGTATAATTGTTTGTGCAGCACGTCCATCTCACTCTGGCAGAGATTGCACCAGTTTTCATGGAAGATGGAGCGGATTTTTCGAAAAAGTCCCATAGGATATCGACCTCTCTTTCCTTTTATGCTGACCGTTCTTTCGCTTCTGTCAGTACTCCGGCCATCATGTCTGCCTTAGAGATTCCCGTCAGGATGTAGTTGCTGTCCATCCGCCAGCGTTTATTGGAGGTAAAGGTGTTGACCCGGATGCGGATGCCGTCTATGGTGAATAAAAAGCTGACTCTGCTGCTTCCAGTTAAGGGTCCCATGCCGGTTTTCCCATCGTCCGTCCAGATTTTGCTGATCCGGCTGGCAGGAAGAACATAGTTCCGGAAAGGATTCCAGAAGAAAATCAAGGCAATCTTCCCATGTTCAATATCCACAATCACCGTACAGAAATCGCTGTCAAAGGTGTGGTTGGGCAGAAAACCGCTGCTTTCCAGGTTCCCCGTCAGCTGCCTGCGTTTTCCCTTAAAAATCATCTTTCCGCCGAAAATCCACCAGAGGACAGACAGGATAGGAGGAACCATAAACAGAATGACGGCTCCCATGCCGCCGTCACGGAAAAACATATAGCCCAGAAGGAAGCAGAGGGCAGTGATTGCGATAGGCACGAATATGTAAGATAAGAGGTACGGTACATTCGTTTTCTTTACAAGTTCAGAGTTCATAGTATGTGTGTTCCTTTCTCGAGTTGTATTTTGAGTGATTTCAGGCTTATGGGCGCTTA
Organism: Petralouisia muris; assembly: GCF_004793545.1. Lineage (GTDB taxonomy): Bacteria > Bacillota > Clostridia > Lachnospirales > Lachnospiraceae > Petralouisia > Petralouisia muris. Next base: position 20,655 of record NZ_SRYA01000007.1, read on the forward strand.
AACCGGGGAAGATTGCCCATAGGGAAATCACCGCTGAATCTATGATAGCACATTGCATCTTTTTGGTCTATAGAAGAAAATTGACAGACTGTAAAATCTTTGTTAAGTTAGTTTTAACTGTAAAAAATAATGTTCAGGAGGCATAGTAACATTACAGGAAGAATAGCGTAAGAAGGGAGTTTAGGGGGCGTTGCTTTATAAATATGGCACAACAGAGATAGCGTTCCGGAAAGGAGAATTTATGGAGAAAACAGAGATTTTAAAAACAGTAGATCACACCTTGCTTACCCAGACAGCCACCTGGGAGGAAATTCGAAAAATTTTGAATGAGGGAATGAAATACCAGACAGCGTCTGCGTGCATTCCAGCAGCATATGTAAAGCAGGCCGCGGAATATGTCAAAGGAAAGCTGCCGATTTGCACCGTAATTGGGTTTCCGAACGGTTACAGCACTACGGCAGCGAAGGTTTTTGAGACAAAGGACGCCATTGCAAACGGCGCTGAAGAAATTGATATGGTAATCAATATCGGCTGGCTGAAGGATAAGAAATATCAGGAAATTCAGGAGGAAATCTGCCAGATACATGAAGCCTGCGGCGGAAAAATTTTGAAAGTGATTATTGAAACCTGTCTGCTCACCCAGGAAGAAAAAATCAAAATGTGTGAAATTGTCACAAAGGCAGGAGCGGAATACATCAAGACCTCCACGGGATTTTCCGTGTCCGGCGCCGTTTTTGAGGATGTAGAGCTGATGAAAAAGCATATTGGAAAAGATGTGAAAGTAAAAGCCGCAGGCGGCATTGCAACCCTTGCGGATGCTGAGAAATTTATCTGTCTGGGGGCTGACAGACTGGGAACCAGCAGAATCATTAAGCTTATCGAGCAGGCAGAAGACGGGCAGTCCTGAAATAGTTATGGGAGAACTGAAAATGATGAATGAAGAATTGTTAATAGAACCGAAAGTGACGAATGAAGAATTGCTAATAGAACCGAAAATGACGAATGAAGAATTGCTAATAGAAGCGAAAAAAGCCAGAATTCACGCCTACGCACCCTATTCCCATTTTCAGGTAGGAGCAGCCCTGATGACAAAGAGTGGGAAAATATATCATGGCTGCAACATTGAAAACGCGGCCTATTCGCCTGCAAACTGTGCGGAGCGGACGGCATTTTTCCGGGCGGTTTATGAAGGGGAGCGGGAGTTTGAGAAAATTGCAATTGCAGGAGGTCCCGAAGGAAAGGAAGCAGACCAGGTCTGCCCTCCCTGCGGAGTCTGTCGCCAGGTGATGATGGAATTCTGCAATCCGGAAACCTTTCAGATAATTCTGGCAGACGGGAAGGGCAGATGCCTGCAGCGTTCCTTAAAAGAACTGCTGCCTCTTGGATTTGGGCCGGAGAACCTTTAAGAAACAGATTCTGTGCCTGTACAGCAGTGAAAGTTACAGCGCCTGCAACAGATATGCTGCGTATATTCCTTTCAAATCATGCCTTTTTTAATGGATATCCTTTTTGGCGTATTTCAGATAGGCGGCAATCACGCCTATAGCGCCCATTGCTGTGCCAACGGCAACCATAGTTTTGTCCAGGCTGCCGTTAGTAATCAGATCAGAGCCTTCACAATATCCGAACGGCGTGATATATTTTAGAAATTCTGCAGCTTCTGTTATGTTTGCAATCAGGTTCAGGAAATACATCACAGCAGCCAGCCCAAGGCCTGCTCCCACGCTTCCTTTTCGCATAAATGCGGAGATGCCGAAGCAGATGGCGGCCAGCTCAATTTGAAGCGTGCAGTAGGCCAAATGGAGCAGGTTCAGCTCTTTCCAGGGAATATCTTCTCCGATTGCTGTGATAGAGGCTGCAGAGAGGGCATAGAGGATCAGGTTCATTGCTATAATCTGAATCAGGACAGCAATCAGCTTTTCTGTGATAATGCGAACTCTGCTGACGGGATGCGTCAGCAAAAACTCGGCCGTCTGGCAGCGTTCCTCTTTGCTAAGGATATTCACTGCGCACAGGGCTGCAAAAAATGCTCCGCCAAGGCCCAATACATTGCCGCATTCAACGCTGTAAAATCCAATCAGCGTACCGAAATTCAGTTTATCCATACCAAAGGCAGCGGTAAAAGAGCCCATGGAAGAAAACATATCGCTGACCCCTTCCATTTCTCCCTTCATTTCCGGGAACAGGAAAATGCAGACTGCCAGCAGAAATCCAATAGCCGCAGTCCAGATGAGAAAAGCGGCTTTGCCTTGCCGAAGCTCATGTGTTACAATTGTCATGCTTTGTCACCATCCTTTTCATAGTAGTGCAGGAAGATCTCTTCCAGATCTGGTTCTGAGATGGAAAGGTCTGTAATATGCCCTGCTGCAAGTGTTTGTAAGAGAAGGTTCATATCGCCGCTGTAAAGGAAGCTTGTGAAGCCGTTTCCGTCTGTTTTGTCACGGATTCCGTCCAGACCTTGTAAGGCCACGCTGCCGTGTAGGGTTACACGTCTGGCATTGGTTTTTGAGAGTGCATCCACTTGGTCACAGACGATGATTCTGCCTTCCCGGATAATCGCCGCCCGGCTGCAGTTTCTTTGGATCTCGGACAATACATGGCTGGACAGAAATATTGTGGCGCCTTTGCGGTTCTGTTCTCTGAGAATCTCAAAAAACTCCCGCTGTATCAGGGGATCGAGTCCCCCGGTGGGTTCATCCAGGATCAAAAGCTTTGGATTGCTTTGGAGCGCACAGACGATTGCCACCTTCTTGCGGTTGCCGAAAGACAGCTGATCTACTTTGCGGGAGGAATCCAGCTGCAGCCGTTCGCAGAGTTCTTTTGCTCTTTTGCTGCAGTTTATTTTTCGCATATGGGCGGACAGCTTTAGAATATCTTTTACCTTCATGCCAGGATAAAAGACTGCTTCGGAGGGGAGGTAGCCAATGTTTTTTAAAATTGTTTCCCGCTCTGTCCGGATATCTTTTCCAAAAATCTGCGCGCTGCCAGAAGTGGGTGAAATAAGTCCTGTCAGGGTGCGGATGGTTGTGGATTTTCCTGCGCCGTTGGGACCGATAAAGCCGAAGAATTCTCCTTCCCTCACTGACAGGTTCAGTGCATCAATACCTCTGGATGTTCCATAATATTTTGTCAGACTGCTTGTTTTAATTGCTTCCATATTTTGCTCCCTCCGAAGATAGATGTTTTTCCGAAATTTTGTCTGTGACGTAAAGTTTTTTCATGATTTTTACTCCTTCCGAAGATAGATGTTTTTCCAAAATTCTATCAGCCTTGTAAAGTCTTTTTCCATTTGGGCCATATCCACATCACCCCGCTGAACCATTTCCCAGAGATACCCCTCTGACGCCCAATACATTTCCTGGTACATCATCGGAATATCCAGGCCCGGGATAAATTGCGCCGGATCAAAATTCAGCCGTGCTTTGTCTGCTTTCAAATTGAAATATTTGTGATAGCTTGCCTGGACAGCAGCGGAAATCTCAGCGTCTTTTTCGTAAAACGCCTTAATGGTAAAGTTTGCCATATCTGGATACAGGCGAATGATTTCCATCTTTGCCTGCATGCCCCGTTCTATGCTATCAAACAGTTCCTTCTGGTTATAGCAGTCATATCTGGTCAGATATTCAATGGTTGTTGTCGCGCATTTGTCCCAAAGAAACAGATAGAACTCCTTCTTGTTGTGAAAATAGTGAAACAGCAGGGATTTGCTGATTCCTGCTGCATCAGCAATCTCGCTCATGGGGCTGTTTTTATAAGAGTTCTGCGAAAATACCCGGTATCCGGCGTTTATAATGGTCCGTTGTTTTTCCGCAGGTAAAGAAAAGAACTTTTCATTCATAGCGATACCTCCGTGAACCGATTCGGTTAATCATATTGTAAGTCCGTTGACCGATTTTGAGAAGGCCTTGTTGCAGAAATTTATAAATATGGTGATTTTTATTTGATATTTTTCTAGTTAAGTTATACAATGGGAGTAAGCGATAAGATGGAGATGACATGCAACAGTTTTTCAGGACGCAGTTTATCCTGCAGGGAGGGAAAGGTATGAAAGGAAAATATTTTTTGATTCTCTGTTTACTGCTGTTTTTGTGTGGCGGTACGGTATCGGCCAGCTCTGGCGGGGGAACCGATTCTTTGCGGATCACAGATGAGAACCGCTTTGATCCAGAATTTTACCGGCAGCCAGAGGCGCGCTATGCGTCACAGGGAGGGGAAGGAAGGTCTGCCAGGGCGGGCCTGGATTTTGAAACGTACATCATAGAGCAGTTGCAGCAATTTGCCACTACCATTGATGTAAGCGGTTATGGGATTTCCAATGGGAAAGCAGGGAGCGCTTATTTCCAGATTTTAAACAGCCATCCGGAATTGTTTTATGTGGAGGGTTCTGTGAATTGGAGATATAATTCCAGCGGCATGGTAACTCAATATTACAATATCAAATACCGTGACGCCCAGGCAAATATCCAGCGTCAGCAAAAGGAGCTGGAAGCGGCGGCGAATGAGGCCCTTACCTGGGTGGATGATTCTATGAGCGATATGGAAAAAGCGTTGGTCATTCACGATTATCTGGTTCTGAACTGCGAGTATGACCAGGAACGCCTGCAAAACGGCACAGTTCCGGCCTATTCTCATTCTGCTTATGGAGCGTTGGTAAGCAGGCTGGCAGTCTGCGACGGGTATTCTCACGCCTATTCTTATATTTTGGAGAAGCTGGGGATCCCCTGTGAGCTGGTGACCAGCGACAGCATGAATCATGCCTGGAATATGGTTTCTATTGGCGGAGACTGGTATCATGTGGACGTCACCTGGGATGATCCCATTTGGGACTGTATTGGACGTGTGCTGCACAGTTATTTTCTTTTGAGCGATCAGGTGATTTCTGACAGCGGCCATAAACATGCAAATTGGAGCGCAGGCCATACGGCGGTGTCCGATACTTATAAGCAGGCATTTTGGACAGGAATCCAGTCAGCCTTCTGCTATTGGAGAGGAAACTGGTATTACGCCAGATACAACGGAACCAGCCGTACCGGCGACGTGCTGAAAAAGCAGGAGCTTTTGGGCAGCGGAGAAGAAACTGTCTGTTCAGAAAGCAATCTGTGGGGGAGTTACGGTGGAAATTATATGTATCTGGATTTTGATGCAGGGAGGAATGCCATTTATTTTAACAGCGGAACTTCCATTTTCCGGTTGGAGGACGAGAAATGGGCAGAAATGGTATATGAGCCGGAATTGTCCGCCAATCAGTATATTTTTGGATTTACCATAAAAGAAGATCAGCTCTGTTACTGGCTTTCGAATTCCCCCAATGTGTCGCGTAAGCAAAGTTTACGCACTCATCCGGTGCCGGAACAGGCCCTGTCTCAGATTACAGGCATTTCGGCAGAAAATCTGACGGCCGTTTATGATGGCAAATGGAAGCTGATTCAGGTGAAGGGCACAAAAAACGGAGATTATGTTACATATGCCGGAGAAAACGGCATGTTTGGAGCAGAGCAGCCAGAGATGAAAGATGCCGGCGTCTATCAGGTTTCCTATAAAGTGGAACGAAGCGGATGCCAGCCTTTTCAGGGTCAGGCTCAGATTGTGATTGAAAAGGCAGAGCCGATTTATGCCGTTCCCGAAGGGCTGCAGATTGTAAAGGGCCAGGCATTGGGAGAAGTGAAGCTGCCGGAGCGGTTTTTTTGGGAGACGGATACCGCAAAGAAATGGCGGACAGAGGGAGAGGTTATCTGTTATGTCCTTTATTCACCGGAGGATTCCCGGAACTATAAGACGGTTTCCCATATTCCGGTGAAAGTAACGGTGGTGAAAGAGGAAGGGCCGGATACTCCTTCAGAGGGGGATAAAGAGGAAGAGCCGGACGTTCCGCCAGAAGGAGAAAGACCAGGAGAGGAAAAACCAAAAGAACCGGATGAACCGTCGGGAGGAGAGGGAACGCCGGGACAACCGGATCATTCTCCAGAGGAAGAGAATCCTGATACTCCGCCGGGAGAAGAGCAGCCGAGCATTCCTTCGGAAGTAAATCCGGAGGACACGGAAAAAGAAGTGCCCTCTTTTACTCCTCCAAAGGGACTGTCCGGGCACAGCGGCAAAATGTTAAGCTCGGTAAAGCTGCCGGCAGGATTTGTCTGGCAGACCTCAGAAAGCACACGTTTGTGGAGAGAAGGAAGCTACACCTATTATGTGAAATACGTTCCCGAGGATACGAAGAAATATGTGTCCGTTTCCAATATTCCGGTAAAAGTGCAGGTCATCTGTCCGGAGCACCGTTACATTTCAGAAGTAACCAGGGCGGCTACCAGAACCAGAAAGGGTCAGGAGACATTTACCTGTGAAATCTGCGGAAATGCGTATACCAGAGAAATCAGTCTGGAGCTGCCAAAGAAGCCGGAACCGGTTTCCGGCTTAAAGGTAACCAAAGTCAGCGCCAATTCCCTGCAATTTTCCTGGAAAAAGACAGAGGGCGTGAAATACCGCGCGGTGCTTTATCAGAAAAATGCAGTGGTTGCAACGGGATATACCGATAAAAATGTTTACGCCTTCAGCAAATTACAATCGGCTGCAGATTATCAAATGAAGGTAACTGCGTACCGGGAAATTGACGGCGGAAAATATTATGCAGATCAGGAAGCTTCCGTGAAGGCCTCCACAGCGCTGGGAAAGGTAAAATTAGTCTCTGTGAAAGGCCAGGGAACCGGCAAAGTGAAAATCACCTGGAAAAAAGTTTCCGGAGCCGGCGGCTATGAGATCTTTATGAAAACTGGAACAGGCAGTTATAAGAAAATAAAATCCATTGCCAAAGGAAAAACCGTCGCTTTTACTAAATCCGGACTGAAAAAAGGGAAGAATTACAGTTTTAGGATTCGTGCATACAAGAAATCAGGAGGAAAGAAGGCGTACGGAGCTTACAGCAATGTGAAAACCTGGAAGAGAAAATGACAGAGAGCTGGAGCGTAGTTCTTGTGCGCTCCAGGAACATATGGCAGAGAAAAGGAGCAGATTTATGAAGAAAAGAGTATTATTTCCCATTTTATTGTTGCTTTGCCTTTTTGGAAGCACTGCATACGCCAGTCCGGTGGAACAGGAGCAGCAGGAAACTTTTACGGTAACCGAGGAGAACCGTTATAATCCGGCGTATTATCAGGAGCCGGAAGAGAGGTATCCGTCATTGGATGCCGGGATGGGACGTACGGCCCAGGCGTCGCTGGAAGAATATGTGGTAAACGCATTGGAAGAGTTCCAGACAACCATTGATGTGTCGGCGTATCATATTCCCAAAGAGGAGGCTGGAGATGTATTTCTTCAGATTTTGAATGATCATCCCTCTCTGTTTTTTGTGAATGGGCATATTGTATGGAACAGCAATGCAACTACTGGCATGGCAATGACTTACAATGTGGAATACACAGACACGGAAGAGAATATCCGGGTACAGAAGGAGGATTTTGACAGGGCGGTTAGTCTGGCGTTGGCATGGACGGATCCTGCTATGAGCGATTTGGAGAAGGCGCTGGCCGTGCATGACTATCTTGTATTAAATTGTGAATATGATTACGAAAGGCTGACTAGCACAGGCACAGTGCCTGACGTTTCCCATACTGCCTATGGTGCGCTGATAGAGAATATAGCCGTTTGTGACGGATATGCTAAGGCTTATGCCGCCATTCTGGAAAAACTTGGGATTTCCAGTAAAATAGTAGCCAGCGACAGTATGAATCATGCCTGGAATCTGGTTTCTGTTGACGGGAATTGGTATCATGTGGACGCCACCTGGGATGATCCCGCCTGGGACAGCATTGGGCGGGCAAAGCATTCTTATTTTATGTTAAGCGATACGGCAATTTCGGATGCGAACCATGAACATGAAGGCTGGGTAAGTGAATATACGGCAGGTTCCAGCAGCTATGATAATGCGTTCTGGTCCGAGATTGATTCTGCATTCTGCTATCAGCAGGGGAATTGGTATTATTCAAAATATAATGCGGGCTCCAGCACGAATCTGATGAAAAAGCCGGAACTTCTGGGGACAGAGGAAGCTGTGGTTTATACAGAAAACGGAACGTGGAATAATTATCTTATGAGCGGTATGTATCTGGATCTGGAACCTGCAAAGGATGAAATTTACTTTAATACCAGAACCGACATACGCAAAATAGAGGCGGACGGGACAATTACCACAGTGTATCAGCCGGAACTTCCGGCGGGGCAGTTGACTTTTGGATTTACAGTAAGAGGTTCCAGTTTGTGTTATGCGCTTCAGGCAAATCCAAATCTGAATGGGAAACAGGAGATTCAGACATATGACATAACAGAGGGAACTTCACTTCAGACAATTACGGGAATTACCGCAGAGGAGATAGATACTGTATATGATGGAGATGCAAAACAAATAACAGTTGCAGGAACTATAGAAGGAGACATAGTAACATATAAATTTAAAGGAAAATATGAGCAGCAACAGCCGGAGCTGAAGAATGCCGGAATATATCAGATATTGTATCGAGTGGCGCGTGAAGGTTATGAAAATTATTTTGGAATAGTTAAAGTGACGATCCGAAAGGCAAAAACAGAGACGCCGGATCTTTCGGTGATGGCTGATTTGAAAGGATACAGCGGCAATCTGTTAAGTCAAATTGAATTGCCGGAAGGATTTTCCTGGGAAAATGGAACTGTCAAATTAAAGGAAGTAGGAGAACAAACTTTTTATGTTTCGTATGTGCCGGGCGATCCCCAGAATTATGAGACAGTTTCTCATATTGCAGTAGAAGTGACAGTGGCTTGTCCAGGTCATAATTATACAGAGAACGTGATAAAGGAACCTACCACCACGCAGCAGGGACAGTCAATTCTTACTTGTAGTTTGTGCGGACATACAGAGAATAAAACGCTTCCTAAATTAGAATCGGATGGCACAGGAACTGGTGGAAATACTGGGGGCTCTGGAAGCAGTGGAAATACTGGAGGCTCTGGAAGCAGTGGAAATACTGGAGATTCCGGAGGCGGTGGAAGTAACGGAGGAACTGGAGACTCAGGAGACACAGGAACTCCCCAGAACCCAGAAAAAGTTTCCAGCCTGAAAGTAACCAAGGCAAACGCCAATTCCTTACAGTTTTCCTGGGGAACCGTAAAAGGAGCCAGTTACCGTTTGGTGCTTTACAAGGGAAGCAAAGCTGTTTCCACTGTATATACCAAAAATAACTCTTATACCTGCAAGAAGCTTAAAGCGGCCACAGCATACACCGTAAAAGTAACCTCATATGTGGAAAATAACGGAACCAAACTTTATGCTTCCTCGCAAACAACCTTAAAAGCGGCTACGGCGCCGGGAAAAGTAAAGTTAAGTTCTGTGAAGAAAACAGGAAGCAGCAAGGTAAAAATTGCCTGGAAGAAGACCACAGGAGCCGATGGTTATGAAGTTTTCATGCGCACCGGAAAAGGAAGCTATAAGAAAATCAAGACTATCACCAAGGGAAAGACAATTTCATGTACAAAATCAGGGCTGAAAAAGGGAAAGAGCTACAGTTTCCGCATTCGTGCCTATAAGAAATCAGCCGCCGGGAAAGCATACGGAAGCTACAGCATTGTGAAAACGCTGAAAATGAAATAAGTAATATGAAAACAAAAAGCGGAGCAGGAAATAAATTTTTGTTCCGTTTTTTGTTTTCTGCCGGGTACGTGCAATGGTTTTGGAGCAGCTGCTTTTGAAGCTTGGGAGAAGCATGTTGACAGAAGAGAAAAGTATGATTAGAATAAGATGGAAGGAAAATATTGCTTTTGTTCCTATTTGAGTATAGCTGCGGCAGTGATAGAGGGAAGAAGGAGATGGATTAATTTATGAAAAATGTAGATGTGGTTTTTCATGTAGATGAAGAGTTGAAAATGCAAGCAGATTCGCTTTTTGCTGATTTGGGAATGAGTTTGTCAACAGCCTTTAACATCTTTTTAAGACAGTCGGTAAGAGAGCAGAGAATGCCTTTTGTGATTAGCCGAAATGTCCCTAATACGGTAACGCAGGCTGCTATGGAGTCGGCTGAGAATAATGAAGATATGTATGGGCCTTATGATAGCGTTGAGGCAATGATGGAGGCATTGAATGCTTAGGCTGGAATTTACAGGACAATTTAAAAAGGATTACAAATTAGCTGTGAAACGTGGGTGCAGCCCTGATAAACTGCAGGAAATAGTCAGTCTTCTAATGAATGAACAGCCGTTGCCGGAACGGTGCAGAGACCATGCCCTGACTTAGTCTCGAAAATACAAAAATATGAGAGAATGCCATATTGAACCGGATTGGCTCTTGGTGTACAAAGTTGAGCAGGAAATGCTGATATTGAAATTGATTCGAACAGGAAGCCACAGTGATTTATTTTAATTACAAATAGTGAGGAATAGAATTATGAGCAAAATTATTTTAACAGGCGACAGGCCAACCGGAAAACTCCATGTGGGACATTATGTAGGTTCCCTGCGGCGCAGAGTAGAACTGCAGAATTCCGGAGAATATGACAAATTATTTATTATGATAGCAGATGCACAGGCATTGACAGACAATGCGGATAATCCGGAAAAAGTCCGTCAGAATGTGGTGGAAGTGGCATTGGATTATATGGCCTGCGGGCTGGACCCGGAGAAATCAACACTGTTTATCCAGTCCCAGATTCCCCAGTTATGTGAACTATCTTTTTACTATATGAATCTGGTTACCGTATCAAGATTACAGCGAAACCCTACGGTAAAAGCGGAGATTCAGATGCGCAATTTTGAAGCCAGCATTCCCGTTGGATTTTTTACTTATCCCATCAGCCAGGCAGCAGATATTACGGCGTTTAAAGCAACGACGGTTCCGGTAGGAGAGGATCAGATGCCTATGATTGAACAGACCAGGGAAATTGTGCACAAGTTTAATACAGTATATGGAGAAACTTTGGTGGAACCTAAAGTGCTGCTGCCGGAAAACCAGGCATGCATGCGGCTTCCAGGCACAGACGGAAAAGCAAAGATGAGCAAGTCTCTGGGAAACTGCATTTACCTGTCAGAAGAGCCGGATGAAATTAAGAAAAAAGTCATGAGCATGTTCACAGACCCCAATCATCTCAAAGTAGAAGATCCCGGTTCACTGGAAGGCAATACGGTATTCACCTACCTGGATGCTTTCTGCCGGGATGAGCATTTTGAACGGTATCTGCCGGATTATGCTAATCTGGATGAATTGAAGGCACATTATCAGCGGGGCGGCCTGGGTGATGTGAAGGTGAAAAAGTTCTTAAATAACGTATTGCAGGAGGTATTAGAACCAATTCGCAGCCGAAGGAAGGAGCTGCAGAAGGATATCCCTTATATTTATGAAGTGCTGAAAAAGGGAAGCGAGGAAGCCGAGAAAACAGCAGCCAGGACCCTGGATGAAGTGCGTTCTGCCATGAGAATCAATTATTTTGCAGATACAGAATTAATCCGGGAGCAGTCGGAGAAATTTAAATGAAAGATAGAGAGGAAAAAGGATTGTAATATCCTTTTTCCTTATTACATTACAGGGATTCAATAGATATATGAGGACAGCAAAGGAACTTGGGGGGAGGGGAAAATTGAAATTACAGCAGGTAATTATTTTCCCGATTTGCAATCTGCAAACCAACTAATTGATAGGATGCATATCCTCCCATAACCAGCGGCTCCGCATTGCAAATCTCTTCCGCTTCTTCCCGGCTTTCTGTTTTTAGGATATACATTCCTGCCATTCCTGGGTAACCTTTAAAGACGCCGCAGATTTCCAACTTTCCCTCATCGTCCAATTTTCTTATGTTCTCAACGTGTTCCGTGACTATCTGTTTTGTCATCTTCTGATAGGTTTTGCTTTTTTTAATCATCATCATGTACATTAACTTTTCCATATGATATTCTCCTTTCCATTATGGTGTCATATTGCATTTGGAATATAGATAGTTTATCATAGAATAGTGACAAAAGTTGTCACTATTCGGAAAGGAGTTTATAAATGTCAAAAGCAGAACGGCTTATTGAAATGATGATAACAATAAATGCAAAAAAGGATTTTACAGCCGACGAATTAGCAAATGAATTTTCCGTATCAAAAAAGTAGTGTTTTGGATTCCAGACAGGCATTGCGATTCACCATTACTTAAATCAATGTTTCTTGTTGTCATAAACCATCATGCCGCAACCATACGGTATTCGTCAACATATTCTGAAAGTATGCGTACAATTATACCAATCGGCTTATATGCTATGAATGGACTTTGGTATTGCCCTGCTTATTGTACAACAGCAAAACAAATCAGAGTATTCCGGGTTGACCGTATCAAAGAAATCATAGAAGAAAAACCCTATCCAAAAGGGAAATATCCGATTCCTGCGTCTATTCAAGAATATCTTGAAAAAACAGAGGTTAAAAATGACTGCCGCATGAAAATCCAACTGACGGACATAGGAGTTAAACGCTGTGAAAGTGAATGTTAACTGGCAAGTGGATTAAAAATATTTTCAACAGGCGGTGGGATTATTGACATGGAAATAAATCATTCTGCTTTAGAGTGGGTTGCCGATTATATCTTGCCGTTTGGGAACAATGCCACTGTATTAGAACCAGCGGAACTAATAGAGATAATACAACAAAAAATATACGAATTACATCAGCATTATTGTAAACCGAAATAATATAAAACTGTTCAGAATTACATAGGCGCTCAGGAGTCTATGTCCGGCTTTTTTTTCATATAATAAATGGAAAAATACAAACCCAACAGGGAAGAATATGAAAATGGAACAATTAAACAGCAAAAACAAAGCAAAATTTTCCAAAGTCAGGCAATCTCTGAGATTTCCAATTACGAAATTCCGAAAAAAGAAAAAATACGCTTCCGCTCTTTTTGGCCTTGTTTTGTCTGCTGCGCTGATCGTAAGCGGCGGCTTAGATGCTTTTGCAGAAAACGCTCCATCGCAGGCACAGGAATCACAGCAGGAACAGCCCGATTTCAGTCTTTATGCCAGATCCGCCGTTTTGATGGATGCAGAAAACGGCAGGGTGCTCTATGAAAAAAATGGTTATGAGCATATGCCAAATGCCAGCACCACCAAAATTATGACATGCATTCTGGCATTGGAACAGGGAGATTTGGAAAGCGAGGTAAATGTCAGCAGTTATGCCGCCTCTATGCCTCAGGTACGTCTTGGAATGAGCAAGGGTGACAGCTTTTTGCTGAAAGACTTATTGCACTCTCTGATGTTGGAATCCCATAATGATTCTGCCGTGGCGATTGCAGAGCATATCGGCGGTTCCGTGGAGGAATTTGCAGATAAAATGAACCAAAAGGCCAAAGAATTGGGCTGCAAAGACACTTATTTTATCACGCCCAACGGACTGGACGCCAGCGATGATAAGGGAGTGCACGGAACTACGGCAGAAGATCTGGCAATCATTATGAGTTATTGCATCCAAAATGAAAAATTTCTGGAAATTACCCGTACCCCTAGCTATCAGTTTACGAATCTGGCCGGAACAAAACACTATAACTGCAATAACCACAATGCATTTTTGCAGATGATGGAAGGGGCGCTGTCTGGCAAAACAGGATTTACCGGCAATGCAGGCTACTGCTATGTGGGGGCGCTGCGCCGGGACGACCGCACGTTTATTGTGGCACTGTTAGCCTGTGGCTGGCCGAACAACAAAACCTATAAATGGTCAGATACACGCGCTCTTATGAATTACGGGCTGGAGAATTACTATTGCGAGGATGTATACGAATACGACAGAGAATTTGCTCCTGTGAAAGTGGAAGGGGCGGAGCCGGAAAATGGAAGGCTCTATCAGGAAGTGACAGTTCCGTTGAAAATCAAAGAAGAAAGAATCCGGGTGCTGAAGCGTACAGATGAAGAGATACGGACCATTTATGAGATTCCCCAGAGTGTGCAGGCTCCAGTAAAGGAGGGGCAGCAGCTTGGCAGGGCCACTTACTATCTGGGAGAACGACAGATAGCGGAAATCCCTGTTTATGCCGCGAAAGCCGCCAAAAAGCTGAAGCCCTCCTGGTACAAAGAATATATTCTGAAACTGTTTTTCATGGAAAAAGAGCTGTATTTTGAACAGCCAGAGACTTAGCTTCCATTCTCAGCCTTCCGTTTGCAAAGATGTTTTTGCCGCTGAGTTGACAGAACTGAGAGTTAGCCGTAAGATTCAGCTTTCCGTTTGCCGTAACCGGAGAAGTAAAACTTCTGCAAAGACATATTTTACTAAAATATTCATGAGAAATCAAAAAATAGTGAAATTTTTAACAAATTTATGAGAAATATCTATTGAAAAGTTCCGTCAAAAGAGATACAATTACAATCGGAAGAAAATTTCGAAAAATTTAATAAAATACATATGGAGGTTTAAGCAAATGAGTAATTCTACCAACTCAGCAAGACAGAGAATTTCCGGTCTGCTTGATCAGCAGAGCTTTATGGAAATCGGAGCTCTGGTAACTGCAAGAAACACAGATTTTGATTTAAGTCAGTCTGAAACTCCATCCGATGGAGTCATCACCGGATACGGTTTGATTGACGGGAATCTGGTGTATGTGTACAGCCAGGATGCTTCCGTGTTAAACGGAACCATCGGTGAAATGCACAGCAAGAAAATTGCCGCAATCTATGAGATGGCAGTGAAGATGGGAGCGCCGGTGATAGGGCTGATTGACTGCGCAGGAATGCGTTTGCAGGAATCCGTTGACGCGTTGAACGGATTCGGTGAGATTTATGCAGCGCAGGCCAAGGCAAGCGGGGTAGTTCCTCAGATTTGCGCAGTATTCGGTTCCTGCGGCGGCGGTTTGGCGGTAGTTCCGGCTTTAAGCGATTTTGCATTTGTGGAGAAGGAGCATGGAAGAGTATTTGTAAATTCTCCCAATGCCATTAAGGGCAATCATGTATCCAAGTGCGATACTGCAAGCGCAGAATATCAGGGAAGCAATAACGGATACATTGACGGCACGGGAACCACGGAAGAGATTCTGGCTGCAATCCGTGAGCTGGTATGCCTGCTGCCGGGCAATAATGCAGAATGCGGAAGAGAAGATGAATGCACCGACGATTTGAACCGGGTATGTGAGAATCTTTCCGGATGCAGAGAAGACGCCCGTCTGACCCTGACACATATTTCAGACAGCAATGTATTTATTGAAACAAAGAAAAACTATGCCAGAAACATGGTAACAGGCTTTATTAAATTAAATGGCAGAACCATCGGCGCAGTTGCCAATGCTTCCGCAGTTTATGATGAAAACGGGGAGAAGGCGGAGAGCTTCGACAAAGCCCTCACTGCAAGAGGATGCAATAAAGCGGCGGAATTTATCAGCTTCTGCGACGCCTTTGACATTCCGGTGCTGTCTTTAACCAATGTGGAGGGCTTTGCGGCAACCGAGTGCTCTGAGAAGAATCTTGCCAAAGCCATGGCCCGGATGACGGCAGCCTTTGCAGGGGCAACCGTTCCGAAGGTAAATATTATTATTGGAAATGCTTACGGCAGCGCTTATGTGATGATGAACAGTAAGTCCATCGGGGCAGATTTGGTTTATGCATGGGAAGGAAGCAAGGTAGGCATGATGGACGCAGGGCTGGCTGCAAAGATTATGTATGACGGCAAGCCTGCAGATGTAATCGCAGAGAAGAAGAAAGCATACGAAGAACTTCAGTCTTCCGTAGAGACAGCAGCAAGACGGGGACAGGTTGATCTGATTATTGCGCCGGATGATACCAGAAAATATGCAGCAGCAGCATTTGAGATGCTCTATACCAAAGGAACAGGTGAACCGGTTAGAAAACATGTAGCAAAATAGAAAGGTGAAGTTTATGAAAAAGAAAATATTGCTGATTCTGAGTATGTGTCTCATCGTACTTGGTTTAGCAGCATGCGGAGAAGCGGATCCTACCACAGTTGATTATAATGGCCTTACCTATGATCAGTTAAAAGGTGCATGTGAGAATACCGTGAATATTCTGCAGAATATGTCGGAATCAGAGAAGGCAGCTTATCTGGCGTCCGGAGAAGAGACGTTAGAGCATCTGGTCAGCCGTTGGGAGGAAGCAATGGAGGATGTCGGAGAATTTGTGGAACTGGGAGAATTTACCATTACCAAATCCGGCAAGACCTTAACCTGTGAACAGAGAATTATATATGAGAACCGTCCGGTTATTCTGACTTATGTATATAAGTACCATAATATGGAACTGGAAGACATCACCGTAGATCAGGTACAGACCCTTGGAGAGAAGATGACCAATGCGGCGTTGAATACCCTGATGGGAATGGGTGTGGTGTTTACCGTTTTAATTTTAATCAGTTTGATTATCAGCTGTTTCAAATTCCTTTCCCGCTTTGAGAAAGGAAAAGAAGAAGCCAAGCCTGCAGTAAAAGAACCTGTAGCTCCCGTTCCGCCGGCAGTGGAAGAGGCAATCGCAGCGCAGGATGATTTGGAACTGGCAGCTGTAATTGCAGCGGCAATCGCAGCATCTACCGGAACTTCTACAGATGACTTTGTAGTGCGTTCCATCAAAAGAAGATATTAATTGTAAATTCAGGAGGAAACGAAAATGAAAAATTATACAATTACCGTTAATGGAAACGTTTATGATGTTACTGTAGAAGAAAATGGCGCAGGCGTTGCAGCGCCGGCAGCAGCACCAAGAAGAGCAGCGGCGCCAGCAGCAGCGTCGGCGGCACCGGCAGCTCCCGCACCAGCAGCAGGCGGAGCAGGAAATGTGAAGATTGAAGCCGGGGCAGCAGGAAAGGTATTCAGCATTGACAGTAAGCCGGGAGATGCAGTAAAACGCGGCGATACCATTCTGGTACTGGAAGTTATGAAGATGGAAACGCCTGTAGTTGCACCGGAAGACGGAACTGTGGCAAGTATTGATGTGACTGTCGGACAGGCGGTAGAAGCAGGCGCATTGCTGGCAACTTTAAACAATTAATTATTTGGAGGTAAAATATGAGTTACGTAGGAGAAACTTTATCAAACCTCCTGCACCAGACAGCATTCTTCAATCTGACCTGGGGAAATTATGTCATGATACTGGTGGCATTTGTATTCCTTTTCCTTGCAATTAAAAAGGGATTCGAGCCTCTGTTACTGGTTCCGATTGCGTTTGGTATGTTACTGGTAAATATTTATCCGGATATTATTGCTTCACCGGAAGAAACCAGCAATGGCGTAGGTGGTTTACTTTATTATTTCTATTCCCTGGATGAATGGTCCATTCTCCCATCCCTGATTTTCATGGGAGTAGGGGCGATGACGGATTTCGGTCCCCTGATTGCCAATCCCATCAGCTTTTTGCTGGGTGCGGCAGCTCAGTTTGGTATTTTTGGCGCATATTTCATGGCAATTCTGTTAGGATTTAATGACAAGGCAGCGGCGGCTGTATCCATTATCGGAGGCGCAGACGGCCCGACCTCTATTTTCCTTGCAGGAAAATTAGGCCAGACAGGGCTAATGGGACCCATTGCAGTGGCGGCTTATTCCTATATGGCGTTAGTGCCCATTATTCAGCCGCCGATTATGAAGCTGTTTACCACCAAAGCGGAACGCGCCATTAAGATGCAGAACTTAAGGCCTGTATCTAAATTAGAGAAGATTCTGTTTCCGATTGTGGTTACCACAGTGGTATGTATTATTCTGCCTACCACAGCGCCCTTGGTTGGTATGCTGATGCTTGGAAATCTGTTCCGTGAATCCGGCGTGGTTCGTCAGCTTTCAGAGACAGCATCCAATGCGATGATGTACATCGTGGTTATTTTGCTGGGAACATCTGTAGGCGCAACCACCAGTGCAGAGGCGTTTTTGAACATAACTACTTTGAAGATTGTTGCTCTTGGCCTGATTGCATTTATGTTCGGTACAGCGGCAGGCGTTCTGTTTGGAAAAGCATTGTGCAAGCTTACGGGAGGAAAGATTAATCCGTTGATTGGTTCCGCCGGAGTGTCTGCAGTGCCTATGGCTGCCCGTGTGTCTCAGAAGGTAGGCGCAGAGGAAGATCCTACCAACTTCCTGCTGATGCACGCAATGGGACCGAATGTTGCCGGAGTAATCGGAACTGCAGTAGCGGCCGGAGTATTTATGGCAATCTTTGGTATTTAAGAAGAATTTTGGACATATGACAGGGGCTGTTTAGAGCTGAGCCTGCATTTCCATGGGAAGGATGTAAGGAAGCTTCGCGGCAAACAGGCAGACGAACCATTGCCAGGGGATGTTTTAAGCAGTCCAGTTAGAAATTTTAGAAGCCGCCAGGCGGCAGAATGAGAGGATAAGTCATGGCTGAGAATAAGAAATCGGTTAAGATTACAGAAACCGTATTACGAGATGCACATCAGTCTCTGATTGCCACCCGTATGACAACAGAACAGATGCTGCCGATTATTGATAAAATGGATCAAGTAGGCTATCACGCAGTAGAGTGCTGGGGCGGAGCTACCTTTGACGCATCCCTGCGTTTCCTGAAGGAAGATCCCTGGGATCGCCTGAGGAAATTAAAAGCCGGATTTAAGAATACAAAATTACAGATGTTGTTCCGCGGACAGAATATTCTGGGCTACCGTCCTTATGCAGATGATGTGGTGGAATATTTTGTGCAGAAATCCATTGCAAACGGAATTGACATCATCCGTATCTTTGACTGTCTGAATGACTTGCGGAATCTGCAGACGGCAGTTACCGCAACCAATAAAGAAAAAGGGCATGCACAGGTTGCCCTTTCCTATACGTTAGGAGACGCCTATACCCTGGAATACTGGACGGAAATGGCTAAGAAGATTGAAGAGATGGGAGCAAATTCCATCTGTATCAAGGATATGGCAGGTCTTTTGACTCCTTATAAGGCGGAAGAATTGGTGAAATCATTGAAATCTGCCACCAGCCTTCCCATTGAGCTCCATACCCACTATACTTCCGGCGTTGCATCCATGACTTACATGAAAGCAGTGGAAGCAGGCTGTGATATTATCGACACGGCAATGTCTCCCTTTGCGCTGGGCACCAGCCAGCCGGCAACAGAGGTTATGGCAGAAGCCTTTAAGGGAACAGAGATGGACCCGGGCTTTGACCAGATGCTGTTAAAAGAAATTGCAGATTATTTCCGTCCGATGCGAGAGGAAGCGTTAAAGAGCGGATTGATGAATCCCAAGGTGCTGGGCGTGGATATTCAGACCTTGCTGTACCAGGTGCCGGGCGGTATGCTCAGCAACATGGTATCCCAGCTGAAAGAGCAGAATGCAGAAGACAAGTATATGGAAGTGCTGGAGGAAATCCCGCGGGTAAGAAAAGACCTGGGCGAGCCGCCTCTGGTTACCCCTTCTTCCCAGATTGTAGGTACGCAGGCAGTATTTAACGTATTGATGGGAGAACGCTATAAGGTTGCCACTAAGGAGACCAAGGACGTATTGCTTGGAAAATACGGCCAGACCGTGAAGCCTTTTAATCCGGAAGTCATTGACAAGGTATTGGGTGAGGATAAGAAGAATGCCATTACCTGCCGTTATGCGGACCTGTTAGAGCCGGAGCTTCATAAGATTGAAGAAGAGATGAAGCAGTGGAAGCAGCAGGATGAGGATGTGCTTTCCTATGCATTGTTCCCGCAGGTTGCAACTGAATTCTTTAAATACAGAGAGGCGCAGCAGACCAAAGTAGATGCCACTGTTGCAGACACAAAGAACGGAGCGTATCCGGTATAAAACGTAGTTTGCAGCAGGGAACGGAATGACCGATATAATAATATAAGAGGCGCGGCTGCTGATAGGTAAAAGCGGCTGCATATCATAGAATTCCTCCTGCCGGCATAAGCGCGCAGGAGGAATTTTCGAAATTTTTGAATCATGAGGGTAAGAAGATGGGCAGCACAGGCGGGTTATTGAACCGGATCAATGAACGGTATGGAAGCCTGAGCAAAGGACAGAGGCTTCTGGCTGCTTACATTACAGATAATTATGACAAAGCGGTTTTTCTCACTGCCGCAAGGCTTGGACAGACGGTAGGCGTCAGTGAGTCTACGGTGGTCCGCTTTGCCGCACATTTGGGATACAAAGGATATCCGGAATTTCAGCGGGCGTTGGAGGAACTGGTGCGCAGCAAGCTTCACGCGGCGCATCGGATGGAAGATACCTATGGAAGAATTGCCCAGTCTGAGATTTTGGAAACGGTGTTGAAATCAGATATGGAGCGAATTAGGCATACTCTGGAGCACATTGATGAGCAGGCATTTGAGCAGGCTGTGGAGATGATTTTAAAGGCCAGGCATATCTATGTGCTGGGAGTGAGAAGCTGCAGCGCTTTGGCAGAATTTCTGGTTTTTTATCTGAACCTCATGTTTGACAATGTACGGCTGATACATACCAGCAGTTCCAGCGAATTGTTAGAACAGATGGTGCGTATCAGCAAAGAAGACGTGATGATTGGAATCAGCTTTCCCAGATATTCTCTGCGGACGTTAAAGGCAATGGAGCTTGCCAACAGCAGAAGCGCCGGCGTAATTACGCTGACGGACAGCGTGCATTCTCCCATGAACCTCTATTCCTCCTGCAATCTGATTGCAAAAAGCGATATGTCCTCTATCGTGGATTCCTTAGTGGCGCCTTTAAGCCTGATAAATGCGCTGATTATGGCAGTCTGTATGAGACGGCAGAAAGACGTGGTGGAAAATCTGGAATTGTTGGAGCAGGTCTGGGAAGACTATCAGGTATACGGAAATGACGAGATTGATTATATTGACGATTCCGTGAAACTCCGATATGCCGGAGAGAAAAATCGGGCATATGGAAATGACGAAATTGATACGATGGATGATTCCGTGAAATTCAGGTATGCCGGAAGAGATAATCAGGCATGCGAAAATAATTGAGAAAGTACAGGGCGCATATGAGTAAAGTAATTGTAATTGGCGGCGGGGCGGCAGGCATGATGGCGGCAGTCTGGGCAGCCAGGGGAGGGCATAGGGTTCTGCTGTTGGAAAAGAATGAAAAGCTTGGAAAGAAAATTTATATTACCGGAAAGGGCAGATGCAATCTGACAAATGCCTGTGAAACAGAAGCGTTATTCAAACAGGTGCTGCGGGGCAGCAAATTTCTCTACAGCTCATTTTACAGCTTTACCAATCAGCAGGTGATTGAATTCTTTGAGTCTTACGGGCTTGCCACGAAAACAGAGCGGGGAGAGCGGGTATTTCCCCAGTCAGATCACTCTTCCGATGTGATACGGACTCTCCAGCAGATATTAAAAAAAGAAAAGGTGGAAGTGCGCCTGAATACCCAGGTGAAAGAAATTACGGCATGTTTGAAAAAAAACGAAGAAAAGGCGCTGGATGATCCAGAAAACGGCAGTCAGGCAGAATTTCCGGAAAACACCAAAAGGGCAGGAAAAACAGGAGCAAAAGAGTGGAAATTGCGCAAGTTCCAAGTTTCAGGAGTCAGGCTTGAAGATGGAACTTTACTGGAAGCAGACGCAGTGATTATTGCCACCGGAGGCTGTTCCTATGTTTCCACAGGCTCCACCGGCGACGGCTACCGTTTTGCCGAAAAGTTGGGACATACTGTGACAGAACTTAAGCCATCACTGGTGCCGTTTGAGGCGGCGGAACCCTGGATCAAAGATCTGCAGGGGCTGTCTCTTCGGAATATCAAGGTGCGCATTCGGAAAGAGAAAAAAGTCTTATATGAAGAGTTTGGGGAAATGCTGTTTACCCACTATGGAGTCAGCGGCCCGCTGATTTTGAGCGCCAGCGGCATTGTGAATGATTATATGGACAGGATGCCTTTATCTATGGAAATTGACTTGAAGCCGGCATTGACAAAGGAGCAGTTGGACAGGCGGATTCTGCGGGATTTTGAAGAGAATCAGAATCGGCAGTTTAAAAATGCGGTGGGGAAGCTGTTTCCGGCAAAATTAATCCCGGTAATTCTCAGGTTAAGCGGGATTCATCCCGATAAAAAGGTAAATGAAATCACCAGAGGGGAACGTATAGAATTTGCGGAATTGATTAAGGCATTTCCGGTGACGCTGACCCGGTTTCGGGATTTCAATGAAGCGATTATTACCAGAGGCGGCATTTCCCTGAAAGAGGTCAACCCCTCTACCATGGAATCGAAACTGGCCCAGGGCTTGTACTTTGCCGGAGAAGTGCTGGATCTGGATGCGCTGACTGGCGGATTCAATCTGCAGATTGCCTGGTCCACCGGATATCTGGCAGGAAGCAGTATCATTTGAAAATGGAGGAAATTATGGCATTTAATATCGCAATTGACGGCCCCGCCGGGGCGGGTAAAAGCACAATTGCCAAAAAGGCGGCAGAGGCATTATCTTATATTTATGTGGATACCGGGGCTATGTACCGGGCCATGGCATTGTATTTTCTGAGGAAAGGCATTGCAGCGGATGACGAAGCGTCTGTCAACGCTGCCTGTGAGGAAATTACGGTTTCAATTTCCATGGAAAACGGAGAACAGCAGGTATTTTTAAACGGGGAAAATGTTAACGGTTTGATTCGCACCGAAGAAGTGGGAAAGATGACTTCCGCCACCAGTATTTACCGGAAGGTTCGGGAAAAACTGACAGATCTTCAGCGTTCGATGGCCCAGACTACGGATTTGATTATGGACGGCAGAGATATCGGGACAAGCGTGCTGCCAAAGGCCCAGGTAAAAATTTATCTGACGGCCAGCGTGGAAACCAGGGGAAAACGCAGGTTCCTGGAATTACAGGAAAAAGGCATAGACTGCAGTCTGGAAACCATCTGCGCGGATATAGCAAAACGGGATGAACAGGATATGAACCGGGAGATTTCCCCGCTGCGCCAGGCAGAGGATGCTGTGCTGATAGACAGCTCTGATATGAGCATTCAGGAAGTAACGGAGAAGATTCTGAAACTGGTCCGGGAGAGAAGATAGAAGGCATGCTGCCGGGTTGGATCCGGAAGAAAATAGAAGTCGGGTCGCCGGGCCGCTTTATAAGAGAATAAATGGCTCAAGGAAAAGGGCAGAGCTGTGAAAGGAAATAGCAGTATGGAAGTAATTCTCGCAAAAAGCGCCGGGTTCTGTTTCGGTGTGAAACGCGCGGTGGATACGGTATATGAGCAGGCAAAGAAAAGTAGCGGCAGAATCTATACCTACGGTCCGATAATACACAATGAAGAAGTGGTAAATGATCTGGAACAGAAAGGTGTTTGGGTGGTGGAAACGCCTGAGGAGCTTCGGGAATGCAGGGACGGAACTGTGATTATCCGTTCTCACGGAGTGGAAAAAGAAATTTATGATCTGCTGGAACAGGAAGGGATTTCCTATGTGGACGCTACATGCCCCTTTGTGCGGAAGATACACCGGATTGTGGAGCAGAACAGCAAAGAAGGATGCCATATAGTAATTATTGGCAGCGGCAGCCATCCGGAAGTGGAGGGAATCAAAGGCTGGAGCAGCGATGCAGCGGAGACTACGGTGATTTTTACAAAGGAGGAAGCGGAAAAATTTACCCTGAAAGAGAAAAAAAGGGTGTGTATTGTGTCTCAAACGACATTTAACAACAAGAAATTTAAAGAACTAGTTGAAATTATTCAAAAAAAAGGTTATGATATAATTGTTTTAAATACGATTTGCAATGCCACCCAGGAGCGGCAGGCAGAGGCGAAAGAAATTTCCCGGAATGTAGATGCCATGATTGTGGTGGGAGGGAAGAACAGTTCCAATACGCAAAAACTATTTGAAATATGTAAAAAAGAATGTGAAAATACTTGCTATATACAGACACTGGAAGATTTGGATTTGTCTAAATTACGGTCCATTAATAGCGTAGGTATTACCGCAGGGGCTTCTACCCCAAACAAAATTATTGAGGAGGTTCAAAAAAATGTCAGAAATGAGTTTTGAACAAATGCTGGAAGAATCATTTAAAACAATAAGGAATGGAGAGGTAGTCGAAGGTACCGTTATTGATGTGAAACCAGACGAGATCATCTTAAATATTGGTTACAAATCCGATGGAATTATTACCCGTAATGAGTATACAAACGAATCGAATGTTGACTTGACTACCGTTGTATCCGTGGGTGATACCATGGAAGCCAAGGTTTTGAAAGTAAATGATGGTGAGGGTCAGGTTATGCTGACCTACAAACGGCTTGCTGCTGAAAAGGGAAGCAAACGTCTGGAAGAGGCATTTAATGCACAGGAAGTGCTGACTGCAAAGGTAGCGCAGGTGTTAGACGGCGGCCTTGGCGTTGTGATTGATGAAGCAAGAATCTTTATTCCTGCAAGCTTGGTGTCCGATACATATGAGAAGGATCTGGGCAAATACAAAGATCAGGAAATCGAATTCGTGATTACAGAATTCAATCCCCGCAGAAGAAGAATTATCGGAGACAGAAAGCAATTGCTTCTCGCTAAAAAAGCAGAACTGCAGAAGGCCCTCTTTGAGAGAATCAATGTAGGAGACGTTCTGGAAGGAACCGTTAAGAATGTGACAGATTTCGGTGCATTTATTGATTTAGGCGGGGCTGACGGCCTGCTGCATATTTCTGAGATGTCCTGGGGAAGAGTGGAGAATCCAAGGAAGGTATTTAAAGTAGGCGATGTTGCGAGAGTATTCATCAAAGATATCAATGAGAATAAGATAGCATTGAGTATGAAATTTGAAGACGAGAATCCATGGAAAGATGCGTCATCCAAATATGCTGTGGGCAATATTGTAACAGGCGTGGTTGCCAGAATGACAGATTTCGGAGCATTTGTGGAACTGGCTCCCGGCGTTGACGCATTGCTGCACGTTTCTCAGATTTCCAGGGAGCATGTGGAGAAACCTTCCGATGTCCTGAACATCGGACAGGAAATCGAAGCTAAGATTGTAGATTTCAATGAAGAAGATAAGAAAATCAGCCTGAGCATCAAGGCGCTGCTGTCTTCCACAGAAGAAGTGCAGGAAGATGCAGAAGAATCTGTAGAAGAATAGGGGAATCTGGCATGGTAGGATATGAGGATTTCAAAAAGGATATTTTTACATTAACCAAGATTGATCTGAATGCTTACAAAGAGAAACAGATGAAGCGCAGAATTGAGACGCTGATCTCTAAGAACAATATCACAAGTTACAAAGATTATGTGGCATTAATTAAGAAGGATGCGGAGAAATTTGAGCAGTTTGTGAATTTCCTTACCATTAATGTATCAGAATTTTACAGGAATCCGGAACAGTGGGGAATTTTGGACAAAGAAGTTTTTCCCGCGCTGGTTCAGCGGTTTGGGAAGAGCCTGAAAATCTGGAGCGCAGCCTGCTCCACCGGGGATGAGCCATATTCTCTGGTGATGGCTCTGTCAAAGCATATTCCGTTAAATCAGATTAAGATTACAGCGACGGATATTGATAAGCAGGTGCTGGATAAAGCGAGAATGGGTCTCTATAACGAGAAGAGCATTGCCGCTGTCCCGCCGGAATTTAAGAAGAAATATTTCACCAAAGTAGGCAACTCTTATAAGATTGCAGATGAAATCAAGCGTCAGGTAGAATTTAAGGAGCATAATCTGCTGAAAGATCCCTATCCTACGGGATGCCATTTGATTGTGTGCAGAAATGTGCTGATTTATTTTACGGAGGACGCCAAAGAAGAGATTTACAAGAAGTTCAATGCTGCCCTGACCAAAGATGGAATTCTGTTTATCGGCAGCACAGAGCAGATTATGAACTACAGAGAATTGAATTATCAGAGGAAGCAGTCTTTCTTTTTCCAGAAGGTTTAAGGCTGTAAGAAGACAAGTGCATGGATAATGTCTGTGCGCTTGTTTGATTATGATTTGTTTTTCATTTTTTTGATTTACTATTGACAATAGATATACTGTGTAGTGCCTTGTATTTCAAGTAGGTGCAGTCGATGAATATGAATGATTGGAAATCACAAATAAAAAGAGGAATGCATTTCCTCTTTTTTTCAGTAAGGAGCAGAAGGCTTGCCGCTGTGAGAATATTACTTCCTTACAGATAAAGAGCAGGAATACGTTGCTGCATTGTCGAGAATTGTTGAGTTTCAACCTGTTGTGGATTTTATTATTTCAATTATTCTCAGTATATTTATTTGCCGGGCAGGGAGCGTGGAATGGAAATTATTAGTGCTTTTTTGCAAAAGAATAAGTAATACTGCAAGTAAATTATTCATATAAGGGTGTGAGGCAAAAACATATGCGTTATCAAAGAAAATTCTCTATACTGGAAAGCAGAATAATGTAAAAATCTTAGGGCAAGGGCGGCAGGAATATGAATACATAAAAATAGAAATCAGGGGTTATGATCATAATATTACAAATAGAGGAGAGAAAAAATATGGAGAATGGACATCAATATGTAGAAGAGGTTTTAAAGGAGAAATACCGCATTCCGAAATACCAGAGAGGTTACCGCTGGACCGAAGACAATGTTATAAAATTGTTGGAAGATATATATGAAGGCAGGCTGTATGAACCTGGTAAAGATGATTGCCTGAATGAAAATAATGCATACAATATTTTTTATCCCAAAGTGTTTGATATGCAGGAAGGGTTATTCGTGTTTTCTATTCCCAAATGTACCTATTGCATTCAGCCATTGGTTGTAATGGAGACTAAGGGTGTCTATGATGTGATTGATGGACAACAGCGTTTAACAACAATTGCAATTATCCGTGCGGCGTTAAAGAGAAGCCTGGAAACATTGGTCTCAAAAAACAGCCAAGAAGTATTGACCTTAGTAAGAAAAGAAATCGTTGAAATTTCTTATGAGTCAAGGCAGACAAGCAGGGAATTCCGCCAATATCTCTATGGAATGCGGGAAAAGCCGCAAGGTGAGAATATAGATTATGATCATATGCTGCAGGCATTTGAGGTTTCTAAATGTTATTTTGATGAACTATTGAAGAAATTTGAGGATGATAAAGTCAGAAAAAAATATGCAGATTATCTTGATGATGTTCTGTGTAAGAATACGCAGTTTATCTGGTATGAAGTAAAGGATCATGTTGATCCGCAAAAGGTGTTTGCAAACTTTAATACGGGTAAGATAGAATTGACTAATGCGGAGCTTATAAAGGCTCTCTTTATGAATCCGTCTAATTACAATCACTCTGTTGTGAAGGACAAGCAGATTGTGATATCGGAAAAATGGGATGAAATTGAGAATAAACTGCATGAACCGGAGTTTTGGGCATTTGTTCCCCATATTAATCAGTATGAGACTGCTTCCAGGCAATATAGCACACGGATTGATGTTATCTTTGAGTTTTTTATTATGGAGCTTTGGCTGGAAACCCATCAGGATAAATGCGTAGAGGATTATATTAGTTTTAGAAATTTAAACGCTTCCGATAAGTATATTTTTAATGAAGTAGAATCATGGATAAATAGCAAGTTGGGTGATTTATCCGAAACAGAAGCCGTTATGGATCAGTGCTGGCGCAGGATAGGAAAAATATTCTCTGGTTTAAAAGAACTGTATTTTGGGGACAGCAGGGTTTATAATACGGCAGGGTTATACATAAATTTGTGCAATAGAAGACCAGAAAATGTAGATGAATATGAAGAAAATAATTATGACACGTATCTATATGTTTACCATGAGCTTAGCAATGTGCTGAATTTGCCAAGGGATGAAAGGGAGAATGCATTAAAAAAACTTGTGCGGTACAAAGTCTTTCAAAAAGAAAGTGGCATTGAGAGGATGATAAAAGGTATTAGGTATAATGAAGGGAAATCTTCTGATATCATAAAAGTTTTATTGGTGTACAATATAGCGCTGCTTTCTTCCTCTAAAGGGACGGGAGAGAGATTCAATTTCCTGGAAAATGCCAGAAATAAATGGGAAAGGGAGCATATTTTTGCCAGCAATGTTAAGACCGACGTAAATATAGAAGGACTGCAGGATATGTTAGACTGTGATGAGGTTTTGAATATCCTTTGCGGAGACGGTTATATTGGTTATGTGAAATATTTATTTGATACTGGCGATAGGATTGAATTTACCCATGAAGGCAATGGATATGAACTGGATCTGTCATTAGATACCATGGATGAAGAAATCAGGGATTTGTTTATTGATGCAAGCCGTTCTTCAGATGGAAATGGAAAGAATGTGAGTTTTGCTCGTGCGCTCAGGGCTAAAAGAGAGGCAGGGTATTTGAGAGAGTGCTGCAGGAAAATCAATGAGATTGGAAGAATCTTCAGGGAAGAAGGGGAATTAAAGAAATTACTTGCATATCAATATATCAGCAGCTTTGAAGGGAATTTTCATTTTGTTGAAAATATAGATTTTGCTTCTCTGGAAAATTGTGAGGAAACAATAAAAACAGCAGTTTTACCAGATATTGAATTTACATCGGCAGAATTTACCTATACCTGTAAAGAGTATCAGGAAAATAAAGATCATTGGCCAGGATGGCTGTACGAGAGGGACGAAGAAGGAAGAACAAATTATATAGTTCTGTTGGAAACAATAAAGAACCATTACCAAAGCAAGTTGGAAAGGGCAGTTTATAAGCAGGCAACAGATAATATAAGGAGATTAAAGGATATATCAGATATTTTTGATGGCGTAAATGACAGGTTTATCTATGCGGGGCTAATGTTAAATAAGATCACACTTGAGAAAAAGATAGATAAATTTTTCAAGGGAAGTTTTCAGGAACTGATGAAGGATAACAGCATGGGGAATATGACTCTCTTAACTGGGAATAAGCAGAGAGACGGAATTGAAAACAATATAAGCAGCAGAGGGCAAAACCAAGCGGTCAGTGATAAAGCGTACTGTGAAAAGAAAAAAATTGTTTATGAATTTTATAAAAGCGGCCAGTTCGTACCAATTGGAACACTGCTTGTATTTACAGATCAATACACTCAGGAAAGAAATGCGGCGAAATATTGGCTGCCTAACAGCAGATTGAAATATCTTAAGGATATGGTCAAAACCATTTCAGATTTTTTGGGGGAAAGTGAGGGAGTAGGAAATGAATAATAAAATAGATACATTGCTTAAGCTGTTGGAAATATATGAGATCCGAATACCAATCATACAGAGGGATTATGCCCATGGGAGGAAGGACGGAAAATCCAATGAGATAAGGAGAAATCTAATCAAAGACATCAAGATCTGTTTAGAAGGGGACTCAGCGATTGATTTCAATTTCGTCTATGGAACGGTTGCAGATGGTATTTTTTATCCTGTGGATGGACAGCAGCGTTTGACAACACTCTATCTATTGCATTGGTTTTTGGCTTGTAATTGCGGCAGATTCCATGAATTTTCTAAGTTAAAGGGATTTAGCTATATGACCAGGAATTCAGCAGCAGAATTCTTTGCATTGATGAAGCAGTCCAATACAAAGTTAAAAGATTTTGTGAAAGAAAGTGTAAATTTTAGGGAAGAGGTTGAAAAGCAGCCCTGGTTCCAGGCGGAATGGGGGTATGATCCCACTGTAGACAGTGTATTGACATTTCTTGATGATTTATCTGTGGATCAGGATTTTAGGAAAAATGCAGCAAGGTATTATGACAGGCTGGAATGCGGAGCAATTACATTTCACCATATTGTGGAGGAGGGAAACAGCGCAGAAGAAAAGGCGGCAAAAAGCTATATACGGATGAATGCCAGGGGTAAATCTTTAGAGCCGTTTGAAAACCTGAAAGCTATGATTGACAGTATTGAGGAGCAATTGGACGAGTCCCTCGATATAGTAAAAGAATATGACAGTGTATATATGGATTTGTTATATGATGACTGCGGCAGCGTTAGTTTGAAAAGGAAAACAGAGGAAATCAACCAGAAAAGCCTGGATTGTTTTAAAAATTTATATAATTTAAATTTGCAGCTTCATGAAAACAGAGCGACAATGGAGGCTGACGCTGATTTTGTAAATAAAATGTATGAGTATAGTCAAAAAGAACTTGACGACGATGAGAAGGAGTTCTTCCAACAGTATTTTCATATGGTGAGGGCGGTGTTCTGTTACTTCCAAAAGGAATGCGGATATGAGCCTATAAAAAGGGTATTTGCCCCCGGAGGTTATTTTTATGCGGAAAATAATAAATCTGTAGTTGCAGCAGTACTGTATATTGCAAAGAAAGGTTTCAGTATAACAAAAGAACATGTACAGAAATATGATTATGTGCTCAGAAATCTGGGGCATGGGAACTGGACAGGGAATTATTTGGAATGTATCCGTCATTTTGCAGAAACTTCTGCAGCCTGTGAGGATGTATTTGAGTATTTTAACAATCTGGACTTTAAAGATATAGAGAAGATAAGAGATAAATATTCTGGGATTTTAACAGACCTTGGCGTCAGATTTAAAGAACAGAAAATAAAGGCAGATATTGTGAAGACAGAGAATCTTTCTTGGAAATATTTTGATCAATTGGAAGAGCAGTCCCGCAGGAGAAAAATACAGTATCTGCTCTACCTTTCAGGATATTGGGAAGGTTCTGGCAGTTTCCAAAAGCTCCAGGAATACATAGAGATTGCAAAGGAATATTTTATGAT
Organism: Petralouisia muris; assembly: GCF_004793545.1. GTDB lineage: Bacteria > Bacillota > Clostridia > Lachnospirales > Lachnospiraceae > Petralouisia > Petralouisia muris. The sequence goes on from NZ_SRYA01000007.1 coordinate 51,176, forward strand.
TTCAAATAATGATTCGACATGGCGGGAATGTTATGCGGTTGCGTCAGGGTTTGGCGACAGAAATTGTCTTATGCCAGCAGAGAATATCAATCGAAAGTGCGGCAAGTCGCATGTTTGGAATGAGGAATATTATTTTTGGGATGATGAAGGAGATGGTAAACTCTCTACGTTAGAGCCGCTGGAAATCATAAAGACGGCATATGAGAATCAGCTGGAGATTGAAAATATTATAAAAACATTGCCTGAAAATCCGGATTATGACAGGTGTTGGTTGAAATATGCAGTAAAATACCATAAGAAAGAATTATTAGATAAAGAGCTGACATGGGATGAACATACAGATATTGTAACAGTAACCGAATACAGTGGTTATTCGTACTCGAGAAAGTATCGGTATGATGTGTATGTGATGAAGGTTGTTAATCCTAAATTGAAGTATGGTTTAGATGAAACTCTGACTGTATTTGCCAGTTCCCAATATGATTTTGAGGCAAATACAAGATACGCATATAGTGATGGAACTTATGTATTTACTGCCGGGGACAGGAAACTTGTTATAAGATTGCGCGTACCAGTTGCCATTACGAATATTAATGAGAATTATAATAAAGATGAATGTCTGCATGTTTCCCAAAAGAATCAAGGTAAGTATACGGTATATCGGGCAACAACCCCATACAAGTTTGAAGAGGTGTGCTATTTAATAGAAAATGAATTAGACAGGAGGGATAAAATCTGGAATTATGAACAGCAGGAATTGGATGATATGAAGGGGCAGGATTTTTTGAAAATCTATGAAGGGAAGAACCAAATATGGATTAGGGAAGGACGCAAGTTTGTGTGGAAAAAGACAGTTCGAGAAGTTCATTTTGAAGGAGGAATGGTTGCCAAGGAGTTTATATTGTAGTTTTTAGTGAGGAGAGACTAACAAACAGCCGTGTAAGGTTTAAGTACCTGCACGGCTTTTATTTGCACAGCAGCCTTGGAAGCCAGTACATGAGCTAGGTGTTTAAAGATTGCCTGAGCAGTAAAGAAATCATGCATTCCCTTAGCCGTAAAGGAAATTCGTACGATAATTGCCTCTAAAGAATACACAGCGCAATTGGTTGCATAATGCTCTAGCAGAGGGAAGATGAGAACTTAAATAAGTAATTCAGGCGGTATTGCTAAAGTCTCTGAATTTGCTTCAGCAGGTCTTTCGAATTTTGATGTAGCCAATTTGTGCAATGTCGGATATATCGAGCGTATACGACACGGCTATTATCAGCTTGTCAAAAAAGAAGATATAAAAGAGGAGCAAATATTTGCTCACTTCTTCCAGAAGGCGTTGTTTGCGTTGAGTCTGCGCTGTTTTATTATGGATACAGTGATTTTGCACCAAGACAATGTTCTATCGCTGTTCCAAGAACATTGGCACCAAAATGGATGATTTCAGCATAGTGCTTAAAATAAATACATTTCTTGCGAAGCCGTTTTCAGCGGTAGCAGAAAACAAAGAATACATTAGACAATGGTCTGCTTCTATTTGTGATTGGAATAAATGGAAGCAGACCATTTCAAAGGCAGATTTAGTGTGGCAGGGCACGGGGCATGGAAATTATTAGCGCTTTATTGCCAGAAAGTAAGTAATTCCGCAAGAAAATTATCCCTATAAGGAAAAGGAATAATTTATAAAATGCATTGCGTATTTATTCAGGTTTTCTTTATTTTCGGTAAAGGCTTCTGTCAGTTCGAACCAGGATGTTTTATCATTATAATTCTGCTTAAAAGCGGGAGAAAATAAATCCTGGTATTGGGGCAGGAATCGGCCCGATTTTTTACAGTAACAGGTGGCGGCAGTTGCCTGAGTGCGGTAATTCCTGTCAACGTATGCGGCGACGCTTTTGTGCAGGGCTGTATCTTCTGCCGGAAGATAGTAATAATCTTTGTAATTGGGATAAAAATATTTTAATTCCCCTGTAAAAAGTTCAATGCGCAGCGTAACTTGATGGCATAAGCCGGAGGCATAGGGCTCAACCTGATTACAGGAGGCGGAAGTGCAAGATTCGGCCCGATTACGGGAGGCGGAAGTGCAAGATTCAGCCTGATTGCAGGAGCCAGAAGTGCAAGATTCAGCCTGGTTGCGGGAGACAGAAATGTAGAGTTTCCCAAGCGTACAGGTAAAAGGCTTGGGAAAGGGAAGATCCGGCTTTAAATATAGAATCAGTTCCCAGCCTTTGGTTCCCTCATAGGTGTTCCAGCTGCGTGTTTCCCAGGAAGAGACCTGGAAATGCCCTCCAAAGAAACGGGAATAGGAGAGCAAAGAAAGGAGTTGTATCATTCCTTTTATATCTTCATAATTATGCAGTTTTAAAAGGGCACAGGCGTCTTGGGGAGATAATGCGGCATTTTTGCTGTTCCCATGATTCCTGTGCGCTTTTGGGAGAGTACAGGTATCCGTAGAATCTGCGGGATTTTCAACTTTTTTGTGATTGTTGCGATGCGGTTCTATAAAGTTGTAGTTTTCCCCGGAAGAGAGTTTTGCATATTCCAAATAGATGGAAATCAAATCTCCTCCGGAATATAAATCATCCCGTGCAATGCCGAGAAATTCTTCCAGAGTTTTCTGCTTTAAGTTATCCAGGTTCAGGATGGTTTTATATTTGGAGAGCTGTTTGTAAATATCAAGATGACAGAAAGAATCCAGTTGTTCCGGTATTTGATGATAGGCACAGCGGCCTTTCAGGAAAGGCACATCGAATCCTGTCCCGTTAAAAGAAATCAGGGTATCGTATTGGGACAATAATTCCAGGAATGCAGAGAGGATTTCCTGTTCCTGATCAGGGCATTCCGCAAAGAGCTGCGTGATGCATATCCTGCCGTCTGTCTGCAAAGCATATCCGATCATGTATACCTGATTGCGGGCGGCGGAAAAGCCGGTGGTTTCAATGTCGAAAAAAATTGAGGTTGGGGTGAAGTATTCTTTTATATAGGGATTCCCGATTGTGGGAGTGAATGTTGTCTGCCAGGTTTTCATTTGGGGCCTCCGTTCTATAAATCTATCGAATATCTGTCGTTATTATATGATTAATTTCTTGAATTTTCAAATATGGGTTAAACCAGATAGGGATAAAAAATAGATATGTATCGGCAGGAGCATAGATTTTCTCCTGCCACGCCTGTATTTAGGCGGTTTGACGTTTGGTACGCTGCGTATATTCTCGTTCCATTTGCCGCATTTCCGCATCCGTGGGGATGTCCACAATCCCGACATAGGAATAGTAGATGTCGATTTGCTGTGTCCGTTTCCCGTCTTTTTTCTCACGCTCATGGACTACGATTTTATCCACAAATGCGTTTAGGACTTCGGGCGTCAGCTCGTCGATGCGGGTGTATTTCTTGGTGACGGCTATCAGCTTGGTGACATTGGTCGCTTCCGTGTCGGCTTCGCTGACCTCGGCTGTCAAGGTTTCGATTTCCTGCTTTAGCTGTTCCTGCTCGGCTTCATATCCGTCCGACAGCTTGTAAAAGCGTTCGTCATTCAGCTTTCCGTTGACATTATCCTCATAGATTTTGCGGAACAGGCGGTCAAGCTCCTTTATCCGCTTTTCGTCCTTTTCTATCTGTTTCTGCTTTGCGGATAACTCGTATCTGCGTTCTGCAAGGGTGGCGTCAATCTGCTGTCGGATAAACACACGCTCAAACTGCTGTAAATAGGAGAGGAACTGCTGGAGCTGTTTCAGAACTAATTGTTTTAATGCGTCCTCTCGGATATAGTGCTGTGTACATTCCTTTGCCCTGCTCGTCCTTTTATACATGGAACAACGGAAATGCTCATATCCGTTTGCTGTGGCTAAGCTGAGTTTCGCCCCGCAGTCGGCACAATAGAGCAGCCCCGAAAAGATACTTGTCGTTCCGCTTTTGGTCGGTCTGCGTTTGTTCGCCCGTATCATCTGCACTTTTTCCCACATATCCCTGTCAATGATGGGCGTATGGGCGTCCTCGATATACGTCCGCCTGTCCTTTGCGGTTGGGATGCGTTTTTTGCTCTTGAAGCCTAAACGGGTGGATTTAAAGCTTTCCGTCACGCCGATATATGCCACATTTTCCAGAATGGATGCAATCATAGACGTTTCCCAGTTATAGGGATGTTCCGATTTTTTTGCAACGCCGATTCCCTTTGACACCTTGTAGGCTGACGGGGTAAGCACCTTGTCTTCCCAGAGGGCTGTGGCAATGGCTGACACGCCTTTTCCCTGTATACAGAGTGAGAATATCCTGCGGACAACTGCCGCCGCTTCCTCGTCCACAAGCCAACGTGTTTTATCGTCTGGATTCCGCAAATACCCATAAGGCGGTGCGCCCAAATGCTCGCCTGCAAGCCCTTTCGCTTTCTTGACTTCCTTTACCTTTTTGCTCGTGCTTTTGGGATACCATTCGTTAAAAAGGTTGGTAAAGGCGGCAAATTCGTTGCTCTCAAGGCTGCCCGTGTCCACGTTGTCCATGATGGCGATGAACCTCACGCCCGCTTCGGGGTAGATGATTTCGGAGTATGAGCCGACCTCGATATAGTTCCTGCCGAAGCGTGATAAGTCTTTGACAATGACGGTCTTTACAAACCCTTTTTCAATGTCCGACGACATTTCCTTAAAGCTTGGGCGGTCAAAATTCGTACCCGTATAGCCGTCGTCCACGTAGAATTTCGGGTTAGGGAAACCGTGTTCTTTTGCGTATTTCATCAGATATTCTTTCTGGTTTACAATGCTGTTGCTTTCACCTTCCCGCCCATCATCTTGGCTTAATCTACAATATAATGCCGTGAATTCTTCCTGCTGTCTTTTCATAAAGCTCTCCTTTCCGACAGCAGACACGGTATTGTGAAGTGTAGGTACAGTATACCACATCTGCCCTTAAACTTCAACGCTTTAAAGTGATAATTCTTCCGCTGCCTGTTATTCCCCGTCGTCATCACCCCAATTCTCATTATCATAAAATCCATATCCCTGTGCGCTGCGCCGAAAAATATCCGTAAGCATTACAAGCAAGTCCCGCCCGTCTTTTCGGAAATGGGCGTTGACGGTGTATTCCGTGCCGCCGATTTTCTCGGTAAGGCTCATCGGCTCTGGGATGCGGACAAGGGGCGTGACGTTCTGGACAGGCGGCAGAGGGGGATATATTTTGTCTGGATTTACCATAGGGACGTCCTTGTATTCCTCCATAATCGCCTGTATTTCTTCCTCGGACAGTCTGCTCATCGCAATGGTTCCTCCCTCCTGCGTGCTGTTTTAACTGGCTGTTTCTGTCGGTTTGACCGCTGATTTTCAATCGTGTCGTAGATTTGGTTTAAGCAGTCATCAATGTGTGCGGAGCGTTTTTCAATCCTGTCTGCATATTTCAGCCGCTTCCTAAGCTCCGTTATCCGCTCCGTCACGCACCGTTTTTCTTCCCGAATTTTTTCTTTTTCGGCTGGTGTGGCACGGCGTACCTTGTTCCGCACGTGCTGGCGGTAGTCAATCAGTTTATTCATTTCGGTCTGGTTTTTCTCCCTGTCGGCGTGTAAGTCGGAGAGGGTGGAAATGTTATGCTTGGACATATACCGTACCTGTGTGGTGATTGCATCTAACTTCCGCAATTCCTCTTTCATCAGCGGGCTTGTCGGCTTGTAGTCCGTGCCTTTGGGGAATATCCCCAACTGATAGCACCAGTAGTAATACAACGCTAAAATCCCCGTGGTTTTTTGATGTGGTTTCCATGCATTTTTATACTGTTCTGGCATATGGGGAGAGTAGGAAATCTTTGCTTTGTAGTTCCCATATCGGGAAGCCCCGCCTAAACATGACTGTATGAAATTGGGGGTTAGCCGCTCGTCAAGCGTGTCTAATCTCGTGAAATGTTTGTATTTCGGCAGCTTCATTTTCCAATGGCTGCCCGAAAAATCAACCTCATATCCCTTATCGGCAAGGTATTTCATCATGTGCTGTAAATCCCTGCTCCCATTGATTGCCTCCCTTAAATCCTCCCGATAGACATTGTACCGTGTGGGTTTTCCGTTCTTTTCGTCCAGATAAAGCGGTCTGGATGGTGCTTTCTTGGGGTTTTCAATCACCGATAAACCGTACTCTCGGCATAAGCGGTCGGACGCTTCCCTCAACCTTTTCTGTTCTGATTTTGAGTAATTATATTTCTGTCCGTCTATGAAAGAAACAGAGTTGAAACAAAAATGATTGTGCAGATGCCCTTTGTCAAGATGAGTGGCAACAATTATCTGGTATTTATCGCCCCACATTTCCCCTGCTAATTTTAATCCGATTTCGTGGCAATGTTCGGGCGTTACCTCGTCTGGTTTGAAGCTCTGGTATCCGTGCCATGCAATATATCCGCCTGTCTTTTGGTACTGCTTCTTTGTCAAAATCATCTGTTGCAAGGCGGTTTCTTTCAGAGCGTTGATTGCGGAAACATACTCGCCCTCGTTTGTTTTTAACGGATTCTTCACATAGGAGAACACGTCAAAGAAGTCCTGCATATCTTCATTCGGCATGGTCTTTTCTGGATTTTCCACATAATCAATGAGGTCTTTCAGCCGCCCTTTGATATGCCATAAGCTCGTTGTTGCCATATCAGACCGCCCCCTGTTCCATCAGTTCTTCTACATTAAATCGTAGTGGGAGAGTTATTTTCTGTTGCAGTTCTAAGATAAAATCCTCAATCTCCTTACAGATTTCGGCGGCGGTTAGATAGTAGGGAACACACTTTTTGAAAGCGTCATGCACTTCATAGAGCTTGTTTAACAGTTCCCAAAACTCGGTTTTTGGCTTCGGCTGCGGGGCGTTTCCCTTGCATAACTGGCGCATAAATTCGGCAGCGGACAGACCGCAAGCGGCGGCGCACTGCTTTAATTTTTCATGTTCTCCCTCGTTCAATCGGACGGTAATCGGGACATTCCGCACGCCCTTTTCTGATTTTTCTTTGCTCATTTTCCTTAATCCTCCAGTCTTAAATTCCTTTCTTCGGGGTAAACAGGGGCTGTCCCCTGAGTAAGTTACGCCCACTTGTTTTGTGTGGGCGGGATTGTGGCTGACACAATCCGATGCTCGCTATCTCTGTGGACAACGCCGCAGAGCATTTTTCCTGTGCAGCAGTATTCTTCCATACCTGCCTTACCCGCCGAAAAGAAAATCCTATGTCCTTCCACCTCCGTTCTGGATTCGATTTTTCTTGACTTTTGGATAAATGAAAAAGCCGCCACACCGCACCACGAATGACAGGAGTGTTTTCTCCTGCTCAGATTCGCAATGCTATGTAACGGCTTTGGGATTCAAAACCTTGCTGCCATACGCCAGCCGAAAAGGACGACTTACGTTCGGCGGCAGTCAGCCTTATCCATTGGCTGACATTTCATTCTTCCATCTATGTGCTATTTCATTTTCAATCTTCCAATTCCCTCATGGGTATTTCAGAATACCATAGCGGCTGTACCCATGTCAATACTTTGGGCAAACTTTTTAGTATTCCCTGTGGACGGGAATTTTATTCATATAATTTTAAATTGGGTGGGGAAATTTTATCCCCCACCCAATAGCCCGCCAGAAAGCTGCCTTTATTAGCTGGTTATAAAATCTTCCGCAGCTTTTTCCGCAGATGGTCTAGCCTTGCATAGATAGCACCCGTTGTCAATCCCACAAGCGGGGCGATTTCCTTTGTGGAATAGCCCTGCATTTTCAGCAGGATGATTTGCAGGGTACGCCTGTCCACCGTAAGCAATGCCCGATACAGAGTTTCGTCCTCAATCTCGTCCAGTAAATCAGCAACCGTCTTTAGCTCGGTATTCTGTTCCCTGTCTGCCATCCCCTCAAGGTATTCACCGAAGTCGCTTGTCCAATGGTAAAACCGCCTGTTGGAATTGAAGTCTGCCCTGTCGTCTGTGCGGATTTGTTCAATGGTGGTTTCATCAACTCCGTGTTCCCTCAATATTTTTTCCTCGGCTTCTTTCCAGATAAGCCATTTCCTGTTCTCCCGTCCGTTGTTGTATGCCATTCTTTTTTCCTCCAATCTGAATTTTTGAAATGTAATAATCCAGATTGGATAGGCGGCGAACGGCAGCCAACAGCGGAAACAGCCCTTCGGCACATTCCGATAAAAAACGACAAAAGAAAAACCGCAAAGGTTCCGTGACCTTTACGGTTTAGAGAGATTTTAGTTCCAATATGTAGAAATATGACTTCTACTTGCAGGGTACAAAGCCCCCATGTACTGACGAGGAGTTTTTTAACAGGCTGTCCGCCCATCCCCGATATGATATATGTAAATAGAATTTGCTATTTGCAGGCAATAAAAATCCCTCCAAACTTCAAAAAGCGAAGTCGGAGGGTGGTCAGGGTATGACGAAATAGCCCACCCGAACATCGTTTTTTTTATTTGGTGGGCTTGTCCTACCTATGATTATAGAAAGAACAAAATATGTAAAAAATATCATTACATAAATAGATAATATATCTATAAATTTTGGCAAGCACTAAAATAAATGAATTTTTTTAATAAACCAATACCCCGCTGTGAACAGCGGGGTATTAACTCTCGTGATAATCGCCAAATATCCACGCAGACACATTTGCTTGAGTCGTTTCTTTCTATTTAGCTTTTATAATAATGGTTTTTACTGGCTTGGAATTATAAGTGAGAGTAAAATTAAAATTCCTGCCGATAGAGAGCAGTACAGAACCATTTTTTTTCTTTTTCCCTATATCATGTATATTTAAATTTTTGCCGATAATTTGGAATGCAAAGTCTTTTGGCACTTTTTTAAAATATACATAATCTCTATTTGAAGATTTGATAATGTACCATTTATTCTTAGTGCATCTTTTTTTAATAACTTTCTTAATTCCGACAGGGACATCTTTAAGCTGGCAACGCTCAATATCAGTATACTCTTTTTTCTTGTGAGGTTTCGTATTTTCAGTGGGGTGTTTTGGAACAAAACCAAGCATATCTTTCAATATTTTATTCGCTTTCTTTTTTGGTATCCGTTTCAGCCTGCTAATATCTCCAGCTTTATTTCTCAACAGACGTATATCAATTGTTCCATCAATATCCACGAAGCTGTATTCAAAAGAACGGTCAGCCCTTTCATCAAAAAAAATACGGATACGCTTATTTTTATAAAAGAACGCATCATCTTTCTTTATAATACCTAATTGGGCATATTCAGAAACATGCTTACTAGATGGCGTACCCTTTGCAGATGCAGCTATTGGCATAGAAACCATGAATATAAAAATAAATATTGTAACTATTGAAAAAATTGTTTTTCTTTTCATTTGAAATTATCCTCCTTTATCCGCTCTTTATGGCATACCAGTTTCAATACCATGTTTCCATCATAAAGCTATTTCTGTATATGAAACTTGCGAATGGTTGTATAAAATTTTCAGTGAAATATTCCGTTCAATTTCAAGCAATACATAATTTTTAGTTGAAGTACCCATATCATATATTTGTAAAGTCCCGCTATGGCTGTCAGCATAAATCTCTGGTTGGAAAGCATAATTGGCAGTCAAACCATTAAAATAAACATATTGATATTCCTTGTCATTAATCACATACCATTTTTCATCATCACAAGAATTTATGGCATCTATAACCTTATTCGGAAGTTCTTCTTTTGCTAATCTGGTTATCACACCCGTATGCTGTTCTTCCGTCTGCCCATCCAACTCGCTATCTTCAAAATCACTAAGGATTTCATCTGCTTCTTCTTTTGTGAGATACTCAATTTTTTTAATAGAATTATTTTTTGACCGTATTAACCGTATATCAACGGTTCCTTCCTTATCAAAACTGAAAGTTTCAAAAGATTTGTTTTCCCTTAAATCCATGAATATGCGGATGCGCACGCCTTGGTAATAATAAGCTCCATTGATAACTGTAATTCCATGATGTAAATACTCACCATCTTCGATTTCAGTTTTTTCCAAATAATTTTTTTTGTCTTCCGTAATGTGGGCTTTAGACATTGTACCAGCATCAGTACCTGCCACTTTAAAATCATTTTGTGCAAATACTGTAATCGCGCCTGCTAATAAAACCACTGTGCAGCCTATGCTTAAACAAGTTGCTTTTTTAAACGTCATGATTGCCACAATCCTTTCTTGTATGGCGTTCTTTCCAAATCCATTTGAGATAAACGACCAATGATACTGCTTTTCCGCCAAATCTACAAGCGTCGTAACATATTCCTTTTTTGCTGTTTCTCCCAAAAGAGCAACCACTTTTTCATCACATGATAATTCAATATCACGGTTGAGAAGCCGATACATTATCCAAACGAAAGGATTGAACCAGTGTATGCTCACCACTATAAGGATAATTATTTTCCAAAGATTATCCAACCGTTTTATATGTATCATTTCATGCGTAAGGACATATTTTATTTTCGTGTTGTCCGAAAGTTTAAAAATTTTCGGGAATATAATTTTAGGTGACAAAACTCCATACGTTAAAGGTGTTGAGATTCTGTCCGATACCAATAACTTTACACGTTTAGGAATCGTTGTCACTGACCTGAAATAATCATCGCTTTCTTTTGAAATAGGTAATGCTGTCCGTATTTTTTGATATTCTCTCCAATATAATACCCCGAAAATCACAAGCATGACTGCCATACCTGCTGCCCAAACAATCGTCATCCATGCGACGTTGTTTAAAGATAATGCTACTGTTGTATCAGTAATTGGTTCTTTTAATGTTTCTGTTATAAGCGGACTGTTGGCAGTATTATAGTGACTGATGCCACTATCCGCTAATTTTGTCATAGGTGAAGCAAGTCCATAATGCATCGGTAAGTCAAAGGGTATCAGCAATCTTAGTATTGCAATATTCCACAACAGCACAAAAAATTTTTTCGGCAGCCTGTTTAAAGCAACAAAGCGCAAAATAACAATCAAGATAATCAATATACTGCTTGAGATGCTCATTTTAAGCAACATACTTTTCACCTCATTTCATCTGGTTTATCAAATTCTTTAATTGCTGCAGTTCATCATGTGTCAAGGTTTTTTCAGACAACAAAGCGGCAAAAAATTTTTTCTTAGAACCGTCAAATACCCTTTCAATCAATTCCGCTGTTTCATATGCCTGTACGTCTTCTTTGGAAATCATTGCCTTGCAGATAAATTTAGGTTCAATTCTTTCGATTGCGCCTTTCTCTATACATTTTTTTATCACCGTGTAAGTTGTATTCCTATTCCAGCCAATTTCCTCTTTCAGTATTTTTGAAATCTGTCCTGCTGTAATGTTTCCCTCTTTCCATAATACTTCCATCACTTTTAATTCTGAATCAAATAACTTCATCCTCATTCTGCACCTCCTAAAATGACTATTGCAATAGTTCTTTTTGAGTATACTATCACAATAGTCATGTGGTGTCAACTATTCAAATAGTCATTTTGTTATATTATGAGCAACTATGATATTTCAAAAAATCAAAAACCTATTCTGGTGTTTTTTATCTAACCTTTTTTAAAGTAATTGCCTTATGTAAGGCAAAGGAACAGACAAAGGATTAAGTCCCTCTGGTTTCCTTTTGCCCTGCCCTGCTAATAGTTTGGCACTCCGTAGCCGTATATTGAGCCACTCCCGACTGGATAGCTCTGCTGTTTGCAGGCATCCCCAGAGTTACCCTCCACGGTGTAGACCGTTCCATTCTCGCATCTCTCCACGATTCCCACATGGTCGATTGAGCCGTCGCTCCCCCAATCAAAGAAAATAAGGTCGCCTGCCTGCGGCTCATAGTTCTTATCCTGCCATTGCCTTTTGCCCTTGAACCAGTTTACACCGTCCGAGCAGAGGGAGAATTTCGGGATGATGCCGCTTTCCAGATAGCCGCACTGGTCGGCACACCACGATGCGAAGCAGTCAGAGAAGATGTCCTATACCAGTTGGTATTAAAACAGCTTCAGCATTTCCTGTCCTATTTACAGCAGTTTGAAAGGGTATTTATCCGACAGCAGATTGACACTACCCTTGCGGAACGCCGATACGAGTTATACGCAAAGCAGAAACAGATTGAAAAAGACGAAAAGCGCATGGAAGAACTTGACCGCCTGTTCCGCAAAATCTATGAAGATAATGTCAACGGAAAGCTGAATGACGAACGCTTTTACAAGCTGTCAGATGGTTATGAAGCTGAGCAGGAACAGCTAAAACACAAAATCGAAACCTTGAAATCCGAAGTCAGCGAAGCCGACACAGAAGCAACCAATGTTTCCAAGCTAATTGCCGTCACCCAAAAATATACTCGTATTGACGAGCTAACGCCCGAAATCTTAAATACCTTTGTGGATAAAATCGTAGTCCATGAATGCGAGAAAAAAGACGGGAAACGGACACAGGATATTGACATCTACTATTCCTATGTCGGGATTGTTGATATTCCAACGGATGAAGAAATGCGGGAAATAGAACGTGAATACGGAAAACGTACCAAACGTCAAACCGCCTAAATATAGGCGTGGCAGGAGAAAGTCTATGCTCCTGCCCATACATATCTATTTTTATCCTTATCTGGTATCAATCAACTGTCATATATCCATTTGGGATTGCCCTGTATTTTGCCATAGTCCTTTACCTCCTGAAACATATTATAAATCATTACGCAACGTAACAAGCAAGACTTTTTCGGAAAATTTTTAGGCGGCAATTTTCTGCCGCCTTTCTGTACTTATGCAAAAACAATTTCCTCGTTCACAATCTGTCTCGCACATGCCCTTATGTTATTTAAGTGTTGTACCCATTCTAAGGCATTTTCTTCCTTTAGGCGTTCCGTTATGCCCTGCGCTTGTTTCATGCCCTCTATGAGCCTTTCAAAGCGTTCCTGTGCCTGCCTATCGATGTCGGCAAGGTATGTATTCAGCTTGCCGTTTGTGAGAAGATTGGTGTATGTAACCTTGCGATACTGCTTCAGATAGTCCAGATGCCGCTGTCCCCATGTGCCTATCGGCTGTTCTTCTTCGGCGAGTACAGTCAAGCATGGTATTAAGTAATCTCCTTGCCGCTCATATTTGCCGCCCAGTTTCTCAAATAATATATTTGCCATTTTCTATTTTCTCCAGATAAGATATTCACTCCACGTTGTTATGTCTACTGTCTTAAACAAAATTTTGAGTTTTCTCCTTATCTGGTTTCATTCATTATGGGGAATTGAAAAAAATCTTTGATGACGGCAATAAAACTTATGTTAAGGAACCGTTCAGCAATATCACAAGTTATTTCTGAACATTTCCTAAGTTCGTGATAGGGGTTTTCTCTTGTTTTTAAGAAAATAAGTCTGCTGCTTCAGCAGAATGTTCATCTACTAAAACAACAGACCAAAGCGAAACTCATAATGGTACTGCTAATATTTCAATCCACACTTTGTAAAGTGACATAGATAGTTTAAGTGATTTACGAACATTTTTCAAGAGCTGATGATTTTTTTCTTGACATTTTCCACCAATTTATATATACTTATAATTATACTACTAATGAATATGATATTGATAATAGTTATGCTGACAAGAATTTTTGCTGCTAAAGCATAAAGTTTACAAGGAAGCGGTGAGCAGCTTGTATCATCAATTTATGTTCAAGTTTCTCTATGATATAATCAAACATTTGAAATTAGGGGAAGAAAACGGTTAGGTTTATTTGGGAGGAAAAATGACAATAGAAGATGTTATCAATAAATTTAATACAACGCCCTTTTTGTTTATTGGATCCGGAATGTCCAGAAGATATCTAAATCTGCCAGATTGGAAAGGGTTGCTAAAATATTTTGCTGAGAGTATTTCTAATGATGAATTTGCATATGATTCATATGAAAACAGGGCAAAAACAATGGAGTGCAAATTAGGGATAATGCCCAAAGTGGCTGAACTTATACAACAGGATTTTGATAGAAAATGGTTTTCAGAGGAACAAATACGGACAATAGATAAAACTTTAATAGAAGAAATTCATAAAGGCTTATCTCCATTTAAGGCGGAAATGGCTGAATATATAAAAGAACAATCCATTGTTAATATGAATTACAAAGATGAACTAGATAAACTGTCGGAAATTTCAGAAAAGAACATTGCAGGCGTCATTACAACTAATTATGATTCGCTTTTAGAAAGCTGCTTTAAAGGGTTTACCAAATATGTAGGACAATCTCAACTTATTTTTTCGGCCATACAAGGTGTTGCTGAAATATACAAAATACATGGCTCTGTTGAAGTGCCGGAAAGTATTGTAATTAATGAGGAAGATTATATAGAATTTGAAAGAAAAAGTACTTACCTTGCGGCTAAATTAATGACAATATTCATGGAGTATCCTATTATTTTTATGGGATATTCTATCGGTGATAGTAATATTCAGGGCATTATTAAGTCTATTGTGAATTGTTTGAATGCAAGTCAGGTTAATCTGCTGAAGGATAGATTTGTATTTATTGAATATAAGCCGGGAATGGTGGGAGCAGAGGTGACTCCATATACCATTATGATTGGAAATAAGCCTTTAACAATGAAAAAAGTGACATTAGATAATTTCATGTTACTTTATAATGTGTTGAAAAATAAAAAAGCTAAACTGCCGGTTGTGATTTTAGGCAGATTTAAAAAGGAATTGTATGAATATACCATTACAAATATGCCGACAGCAAACCTTCGAGTAGCATCTATTGATGATGAACGTATTAAGGATGATGACTTGGTACTTGCAATAGGAAAAGCTTCTACATTTGGACTGAAAGGACTTAGCGGGCTTGATGCAAATGAATGGTATAGAAATATTATTTTGAATGATTTGGAGTTTTCAGCAGATGAATTATTAGAGCATGCTTTCCCTAAATTGATTAGGCAAAATTCGGGTAAGCTGCCATTGAATAAATATTTGGCGGAAGCTGCTAAGGATTTTCCAGAATGTAAAGAAATAGCGAAAAAGCAGGATTTTGATTCAATTATTTCAAAAACGATAAAAAATAACAGAAAGTATTTGGGAGGTTATCAATCTGTAAAGCAGATTTGGGAACAAGAGAAGTTCTCAACCAGTAAGGCATTAAGATTAATTGCTCATCTCGAAGAAAAGCAGATGGGTGTAGATGAGTTAGAGGATGTATTGAAAGAAATATTTGAAGGAGATGTAAACGTCCTTCAAAATGTTGGGGCTAATGAACGTTCAGATATACGCAGGTTAATTAGGATTTATGATTATTTAAAATGGAAAAAACAATAGAAAGCATGCTCCGCAAACTTTCTATTGCCATAAATAAAAGAATTTTCTGACTAAAGCACCTGTAAACAGACACCGTACAGAAAACCCTTTTGAAATCAATTATGTTGTACCTTTGGACAACAGCATTTATAAATAAATACCAAGCCTGCGGCACATTATTATTTTATGCTTTCACAGATACAAGTATACAGGAAAGTGGAACGATTGTAAACAAAAAATAAGAAATTTGAGGTGAACTTATTATGCTGGCATGAACATATCGTTTTTCATCCAGGTGACAAAATATTACAAAAATCATTGGGATTTCCTTGACAGGTTTCTAGTATCACTGCATAATTAGAGTATTGATGGAAGAATTTGGAACATAGAGGGATTTTATAAATGATAAAGGAGGGGAGCAGTTTGATTGCACATATCTCGGACGATGGAGTCCATCGGAAAGAATCTGTAGCGGAACATACCCAAAAGACAGTATTTTTATGCAGTGAAAAAGGAAAAGAGTGCGGCATACCGCAGCTTATGTCGCTGTGCGGCCTACTCCATGATATGGGAAAAAACAAGCAATCATTTTCTGATTACCTGCAGGCAGATGAAAATGTAAGGTGGAGATTAAAAGGGACGGTAAAACATGCCTCCACAGGGGCAAAATATGTTTACGACATGCACCATGCGGCGTACGGCAGCAGGAAATATATGGTTGAAATGATTTCCTATGCAATCGCGGCCCATCATGGCTTATTTGATTGTGTTGATATCGAACATAGTGATTTATTTTCCAAAAAGCTAAGCCAGGTGGATGCATATGAGGAGGCCTGCAGAAACGCAGAACGGGATTACCTGGAAGAATATGAATTTGACAAGCTTTTTGAAGAGGCGTCGGATGAATTTCAGTTGGTATGGAACAAAATAGGAAAAGTATGGTTCAAGTTAAAGCCTTTATTAAAGGCTAAATTTCCTGAAGATGCAAGGGAAATGCTGCTTGACTGCAAATTATTCCTGCTTGCGTGTTTCCAGCGTCTGATGCTGTCCATTTTAATTGATTCCGACTGGGAGTCCACATCAGATTTTATGAGAAATGTGGATACCTTGTACAAACAATCCGAATTTGCGGGAAAAGAGATATTTGGACAGGCTGGGGAAAACTTTGCGGAATATATGCGGAAAAAGAAGGAATCTGTAGATGGTTCTAAATTAACGGAGAAAGAGAAAAATATATTTGACGGAAGAAATGCCCTCCAGGAAGAATGTATCCGATTTGCGAAACATCCGGCTGGCATATACTGCCTGCCCATTCCTACCGGCGGCGGAAAGACGCTGAGCAGCCTTGCCTATGCATTGGAATACTGTCAGCGTCATCCAGAGACAGAGCGTATTATTTACGTATCGCCTTTTATCAGCCTCACAGAACAAAACGCCCAGGTATTCCGTGATGCAATCGGCAATGACGAGTGGATACTGGAACACCATTCGGCGGTAATCAGAAGTGAGGAAACGGAACATGAGGATTACCGCAGGAACCAATCGCTGAAATATGATATCAATTGGGAAGAACCGTTTATCTGCACCACCTTTGTCCAGTTCATGAATACATTGTTTTCGGATAAAAAGGAATCTATCCGAAGGATGCACCGTCTGTCCAATGCGGTTGTCATTATTGACGAGGTTCAGGCAATGCCGTTAAAGTGCGTCAATACATTTAACTATATGATTAACTTTCTGAATGCAGTATGCAATACCAACGTAATTCTATGTACGGCGACTCAGCCCACCCTGGAAGAGGCGGAGTGCCCGATTTGTTACAGCGAGCCAGAATACATGATAAAAAACAGAAGCAATTGGTTTGATAAGTTTGAACGGGTGAAAATCTGCACGGCCGGGATGGAACGGGCACATACCTTTGAGAGCCTTCAAGATGAAATTGTCAGGCAGACAGCAGAATATCAGTCTATTCTTGTGGTATTGAATACCAAATCCGCTGTTCGGAAGCTATATGATATGTTAAAGGCGCAGAATATTAATGTAGAATATCTTACCACCAATTTATGTGCAGAACATAGAAGTGATAAGATAGCATCCATCAAAAAGACCCTTGCCAAAAAGCAGGAACATATCGTGGTTGTCAGCACCAATTTGATTGAAGCCGGGGTAGACATTTCCTTTGAATGTGTCTATCGCTCTATGGCAGGCTTAGACAGCCTGGCGCAGACGGCGGGACGGTGCAACAGAAATGGGGAACTGGAGTGGGGGATGATATATTTGATTGCCCTGGAGGGAGAAAACAGCGGCAATATGGAAGAATTGCAGAGAAATATAGGGGCTGCTGAGAATGTAATTTGCCTGTATAACCGCAGTGGGGAACCAGACAGCATTTTAATGCCCAGGTGGATGGACGAGTATTATAAAACAGTATATTCAGATGGGGCGGACAAAATGAATTTTCCTATAGAAGCATTGGATACAAATGTGGTGGAATTGCTGTCCAAAGGATTTATGCCCAAAGAAATTAAGAACCTTATGAATCAGGCCTATCAAACGGCAGGCAGGGCCTACCGGGTGATAGATGATGAGTCATTCGGCGTGATTGTCCCATATAAAGAGGGCGGGGAACTTATCACAGCGATTCAGGAAACATCCGACGCTGCCAAGATAAAAACATTGATACGTAAGGCCCAGCGTTATACGGTAAATGTTCGGGGAAGCCAGTTGAAAAAGCTGGAAGGATTTGTACAGCCCATAAGCGATAATGTACCGAACATTTATATGGCGTCGGCTCCCGGGGCATATAACAGTGATTATGGGATTGCGCCGGAGTGGGAAATACTTATATTTTAGCAGGAAAGGACGGGTGAGATATGGATAAGCCGAATATGATTGAATACAGTGTTTTTGGAAGATATGCATTATTTACCGATCCGCTGTCTAAGACAGGGGGTGAGAAATGCAGCTACCAGATACCTACTTATCAGGCGTTAAAGGGGATTACGGAATCCATTTACTGGAAACCCACGATTACATGGGTCATTGATGAATGCCGGATTATGAATGCGATACAGACGGAATCAAAAGGAATCCGGCCCATTAAGTACAGCGGCGGGAATGATTTGTCTTATTACACTTATCTTAGGAATGTGGAATATCGGGTAAAGGCACACTTTGAATGGAATGAAAACAGGCCGGACTTAGCCCATGACCGAAATGAAAATAAGCATTATGACATTGCAAGGAGGATGCTGGAACGGGGAGGCAGAAGGGATATTTTTCTGGGAGCCAGGGAATGCCAGGGATATGTGGAACCCTGTCCCTTCGGGGAAGGGGAAGGCGCATACGATGAGACGAATTTGTCCTTCGGCATTATGGTGCACGGGATTACGTACCCTGACGAAGCAGTCCGGGAAGAAGAAAAAGGAAGAATGACGGTACGGCTTTGGAATGCGCAGATGAAAAAGGGCGTGATACAATTTCCGCTCCCCGAAGAGTGTGAGATTCGGAGGGTTCTGCGGGAATCCCAATCTAAGCAGTTTGTGTGGGGAGAGAATTTTAAAGGATTGGAAGAGTTTGAGGGAGGTGATATGTTTGGCATGGCTGAAAACGTTGGCGGAAACCTATGATGTTTATGGGCATTTGGCAGGAGTGGACAAAAATGAACAGGCAGTGCTTCTGCCAATTTCCCATTCAACCTTTAATGCGCAGATAGAAGTGGCAATTGACCTGGACGGCAATTTCCAGAGTTCGAAAAGGCTGGAAAAGGGCAGTGATGTGGTTACGATTATTCCGGTTACAAAAGATTCGGCTGCTAAAGCCAGTGGAATTACACCCCATCCGTTATGTGATAAGCTCTGTTACATAGCAGGAGATTATACCTTATACACAGGCGATAATAAGGAAAAATATTTTGAAGCCTATCTCAGGCAGCTTGAGGATTGGGCAGAATCAGAATATACGCATCCTTTTGTACAGGCAATTTATAAATATCTGGAAAAGAAAACGCTGATACAGGATTTAGTAACCAAAGGGACCTTGGAGTTAGATGGCGGCGGCAGGCTTACGGATAACGTTAAAATACAGGGATTGGGACAAACAGGAGCAAATGTAAGATTTCGGATTTTGGGCAGCGACAGTTCGGGAGAGGTATGGAAAAATCAGGAATTGTACAAGCAATATAGTTCCTATTACCAACAGAAGTTAGCAGACAAAAAGCTCTGCTATGCATCTGGAAAGATAGAATCTTGTTCCGATAAACATCCTTCTAAGATACGCAACAGCGCGGATAAAGCCAAGCTGATTTCGGGAAATGATGAATCCGGTTTTACTTACCGCGGCAGGTTTGTGTCCAAAGACCAGGCAGTTTCCGTGGGATATGATACGTCCCAGAGAGCCCACAATGCTTTAAGATGGCTGATTCAAAAACAGGGATATACCCGTGATGAATCGGCGATTGTTTGTTGGATGGCAAACAGGGACATGCAGATTCCGGACATCACCAAGGATTCTGTCAATGGGTTCGGCGATATTGACGATATTGACTTCGATTTTGATTCACTTGATACTTATGAATCTTCCAGTATCCGCAAACATGATACCGGGAAATATTTTGCAGAGCAGTTTAACCATGCGGTAAACGGATATGCAGGAAAAATAAAACAGGATGACAAAATTGTAATTATTGCGTTAGAAGCGGCAACAACCGGAAGGCTGTCCATTGCGTATTATGATGAAATGGGCGGAAGACAGTACATAGACGCCATTTTAAACTGGCAGAATCATTGTAACTGGCGGCGGACGATAAAGGTGGGAAAACCAGAAGAAGAAAAAAGGAAAGTCACATGTGAATGTACGCCGTCGCCCAGGGATATGGCGCTTGCAGCATTTGGCGTACAAAGGTCAGAGTGGTTGGAGGCAGACGCTGGCCTGCTTAGGGCAACGGTGAAGCGTTTGCTCCCATGCATCACCCAAAGGAGTGCAAAGATTCCGTCTGATATGATCCGGGCAGCGGCAAGGCGCGTGTCTATGCCCCAGACAATGAGCAATTTTGTATGGTACAATGATGTGTTGTGCGTCACATGCGCAATGATACGGTTTAATTACGAGGAGGGAGATAAAAAAATGGATGATTTTCTAAAGGAAAATATCAATGACCGGAATGTTCTATTTGGAAGGTTATTGGCGGTATATGATTTCATGGAACAATGCGCCATGTTTGAAAAGGATGAGAACGGCAAAGTAAAAGAGCAACGCATGACAAATGCAAAGCGTTATTGGAATACATACAGCAGAAGGCCGGCGAAAACAGCTAAAACGATTGAAGAGAATCTGAATGCTTATGAAAAAAAGCTGAATGGTTATCAACGGAAGAAGTTTGAAGAATGGACAGGGGAAATTATGGGCCATATGACAATAAAAGAATATGATAACAGGGCATTGTCAGAAATGTATATCCCAGCATATTATCAGCAGATGGAATATATGAAAAATGAACTTTGGAAAAAGAACAGTAAAGGAGAGATAAATAATGAGTGAATTTACAAACAAGATTGATTTTGAGGTTTTGGTAATGGTAAGAAATGCGAATCCCAATGGAGATCCGCTGAATGGAAACAGGCCCCGGGAGACATATGATGGATTTGGAGAAATATCGGATGTGTGTATTAAACGGAAAATCAGAAACAGGCTCCAGGATATGGGAGAAAGGATTTTTGTACAGAGTGATGAGCGTTCCGATGATGCATGCAGGAGCCTTGCAGACCGGGCAAAGAAAAATGAGGAGATGCAAAAAGCATTAAAGGCTAAGGATAAAGAAAGCTATGCCAAAGCAGCATGTGAGACCTGGATCGATGTCCGCAGCTTTGGACAGGTGTTTGCATTTAAAGGGGACAGTGTATCTGTCGGCGTGAGAGGGCCTGTTTCTGTCCATTCGGCTTTCAGCGTACTGCCCATATCCATTGACAGCATGCAGATAACCAAAAGTGTGAACAGCGAAACGAAAGAGAAGAAATCTTCTGATACCATGGGAATGAAACACAAAGTATCTTCCGCATTATATGCAATAAAAGGCAGTATCAACCATCAGCTTGCCGAAAAGACAGGATTTAGCGATGCGGACGCCGAAAAGATAAAAGAGGCTTTGCGTACCTTGTTTGTCAATGACAGTTCTTCTGCAAGGCCTGACGGAAGTATGGAAGTGTGCAAGGTTTATTGGTGGAAACATAATTGCCCGATGGGGCAGTATTCATCTGCAAAGGTTCACAGGCTGATAAAAATTACAGCGAAAACAGATGACCCAAAAGAGTTTGAAGACTACGATATCACAATTGATTCGTTGCCGAACCTGGAACTGGAAGAAATCGAAGGTATTTAGTGATGTATGCGGAAGAAGATTATCTTATGCTTTCCGGCATTCAGCATTTTGCATTTTGCAGAAGGCAGTGGGCAATGATACATATTGAACAGCAATGGGCAGAAAATTACAGGACAACTGCCGGGGAATTGTTGCATAAAAAAGCCCATGACGAAGGTTCTTTTGAAAAGAGAGGAGATTTGCTGATTGTAAGAGGGTTACGTATTTCTTCCCATGAACTTGGATTCAGCGGGCAGTGTGATGTGGTTGAATTTCGCCAGGACAAACATGGAATCGAACTGTTCGGATATGACGGAACATGGAATCCGAGCCCTGTCGAATATAAGCATGGCTCACCGAAAGAAAATAATGCGGATGAATTGCAGCTATGTGCACAGGCAATCTGCCTGGAAGAAATGTTTCAGACAAGGATATCAGATGGATATTTGTATTATGGTGAAAACAGGCGGCGCAGCCATGTGGAATTTACAGATGGGCTGCGGAATGAGGTAAAGAAAGCAGCGAAGGAAATGCATGCTTTGTTACAAAGAGGATATACGCCGAATGTGAAGCCTACGAAGCAATGCAAAGCGTGTTCTCTGGAAAGTTTGTGCCTTCCAAAACTGCAAAAAGCAATAAAGGTCAGGAAATATATAGAACAGAATATAAAAGCGAATGATGATACCCGTGAGCCAAATGATTAGCCAACATCTTCAAATTATTTGAAAGAAAAATAGCAAATCATTTGGCAGATAAGTATACTCTGGAGTATCAATTGCGGCAGAGGATCACTTTGGGCGATCCGATTGGGAGTGTGATATGAGAAAATTACTAAATACTTTATATGTCATGACGGAGAATTGCTATTTAACTCTGAATGGAGAAAATATCGTAATACAGGACGATGATAAAACACTGGGTAGATTCCCTCTTCATACCCTGGAGAATATTATATGTTTTACTTATAAAGGCGCAAGTCCGGCGTTGATGGGAGTTTGTGCGGAGCGGAAAATAGGGATGAGTTTCTTTTCTCCCAGAGGCGCGTTTTTAGCCAGGGTGGTAGGAAAGGAATATGGGAATGTGCTGCTTAGAAAAGAGCAGTATCGTATCTCTGATGATGAAAGCAGAAGTATTGCATATGCCAAGAATATGATTGTGGGGAAAGTCTTTAATTGCAGATGGAGTATCGAACGTACCTTACGGGATCATGCATATCGCGTAGATGCAGAAAAGCTCAAAAATGTATCAAATACTTTGTATGATACGCTGCCTAAAATAGACGGAACGCTTACGCGAGAGGAACTCCGGGGAATAGAGGGAAAAGCTGCTGAGCAATATTTTTCTGTATTTAATGATATGATATTAAATCAGAAAGATGATTTTGCATTTACAAAACGGAGCCGCAGGCCTCCTCTTGACCATATAAATGCAATATTGTCTTTCGTCTATACAGTGCTTGCAGGTGACTGTGCGAATGCGCTGTCAAGTGTCGGATTGGATTCTTACGTGGGATTTATGCATGGTGACAGACCGGGGAGAACCTCACTGGCCCTTGATTTGATGGAGGAATTAAGGCCAGTTCTTGCGGATAGATTTATTTTGACATTGGTTAATACGAAAGCGATTCAGGCAGCGCATTTTGAAAGGCAAAAGGACAATGCGGTTCTTTTAAATGACGATGGCAGAAAGGTATTTTTTAACGCATGGCAGAAGCGCAAAAGAGAAACCATTACACATCCATATTTAAAAGAAAAGATAGAATGGGGATTGGTTCCCTATGTGCAGGCGCTTTTGCTTGCCCGGACTATCCGGGGCGACATGGATGAGTATCCGCCGTTTTTTTGGAAGTAGGTGTTTGCATGTTAGTATTAATTACATATGACGTTTCTACTCAGAGTGCAGCAGGAAAGACCCGTCTTCGCAAAGTTGCAAAAGAGTGCGTCAATTATGGGCAGCGAGTCCAAAACTCAGTATTTGAGTGTATCTTAGATGCTTCACAGCTATTGATGTTAAAGGATAGGCTTGTATCGTTGATTAATGAGAAAGAAGATAGCTTGCGTTTTTACTACCTTGGAAATAATTATCAGACGAAAGTTGAGCATTTTGGCAGTAAAACATCTTATGAGGCTGAAGGAACTTTAATGATATAAGTTGGTGCGGATAGTAAGCAAACATGAAATGCCAGGAAGGTTCGCACCATAAAAAGTAACTAAATGTGGGGAATTCCACATTAAAATGAAATGGGCAATAGTAAATTTTGTTGATATTGCTTAAGCAGAAATCTATTTTTGGAAAAAAATAGGTGATTTTTGCTGTCACTCCCTGTGTGGGAGTGTGGATTGATTACGGTTATTGCTGGGAGTCAGCGGCATCGGCCCCGTCACTCCCTGTGTGGGAGTGTGGATTGATTATCCGATTTATCATAAAGGTTGATATGCGTCACTCCCTGTGTGGGAGTGTGGATTGAAATTCGATATTAAAACTGTTATATGAAACAGAGAATCGTCACTCCCTGTGTGGGAGTGTGGATTGAAATTCTTTCCTATGCTGTAGTGTTACATCAGAAGTTCGTCACTCCCTGTGTGGGAGTGTGGATTGAAATCGTCCGTTTTATCAACTCGCACACAACTGAGATAGTCACTCCCTGTGTGGGAGTGTGGATTGAAATATCAAAATTAGGAGCGTTTAAAATTGAATTAGAGTCACTCCCTGTGTGGGAGTGTGGATTGAAATACCACGTAAAAATTTCGTGCGCGGTTGCATACGTGTCACTCCCTGTGTGGGAGTGTGGATTGAAATAAATGATTTACCTTTTGTAAAAACCAAATACAAGTCACTCCCTGTGTGGGAGTGTGGATTGAAATTCCATACGTCGCACGTAGAGATTAACAGGGATTTGTCACTCCCTGTGTGGGAGTGTGGATTGAAATCAGTGCCTGCTAAGCAGTATGATTGGAGGCAGAAGTCACTCCCTGTGTGGGAGTGTGGATTGAAATACGTGAAACAGGAGAAATTTACGAAAGTAAAAAGTCACTCCCTGTGTGGGAGTGTGGATTGAAATTGCGTATTCCCGGCTTATAACCGTATTGCATAAGGTCACTCCCTGTGTGGGAGTGTGGATTGAAATATGATTGCAGTTTTACCGAGCAGTCTATTGCTAGGTCACTCCCTGTGTGGGAGTGTGGATTGAAATACCTGGCTGCCGGAACCAAACCGTGTGGCTCCCAGTCACTCCCTGTGTGGGAGTGTGGATTGAAATGCAGAACTAGATTACGAACGGCTGAAAATATTGTGTCACTCCCTGTGTGGGAGTGTGGATTGAAATCAGAAAATCTTGAGACAGGTGTCTACCATTATCAGTCACTCCCTGTGTGGGAGTGTGGATTGAAATGGCGAGCGGCCGTATCAACAGGTGATATCCATGCAGTCACTCCCTGTGTGGGAGTGTGGATTGAAATACATCTGACAATGAGGATGTTACTGTAAATGCAGTCACTCCCTGTGTGGGAGTGTGGATTGAAATATATCAGACAAACTAATCGTGATGTATGAAAAAGTCACTCCCTGTGTGGGAGTGTGGATTGAAATGGTTTGATTTTGTCAGAACATAGGATAGGAGGCGCGTCACTCCCTGTGTGGGAGTGTGGATTGAAATATTGGATGCATCGCAATAAAAAACACTGTTTTTGGTCACTCCCTGTGTGGGAGTGTGGATTGAAATAGAAAAGGGCAATAGTAAAATTGTGGAATATCTGTGTCACTCCCTGTGTGGGAGTGTGGATTGAAATTGGTGAAGACGGGTCAAGCAACGCAACGCATGTTGGTCACTCCCTGTGTGGGAGTGTGGATTGAAATTTTATAATTAACATTATTAAAAGGGTCAATGTCTGTCACTCCCTGTGTGGGAGTGTGGATTGAAATTTGTAGTATTTTAATCGAATTTTCCAGTTGTGATTGTCACTCCCTGTGTGGGAGTGTGGATTGAAATATAAAAGAATCTTTGAGTTTTAACAGTGTATCCAGTCACTCCCTGTGTGGGAGTGTGGATTGAAATTATTTGGGCGGTTGAAAGTATGGCAACGGAAAGCGTCACTCCCTGCGCGGGAGTGTGGATTGAAATCCCAATGATGATGATAGACCAGTCCGCGATTATGTCACTCCCTGCGCGGGAGTGTGGATTGAAATTGATAAAATCAAACCGAAAAGTCATAGTAATGCTGTCACTCCCTGCGCGGGAGTGTGGATTGAAATGATTCTGCACGGGTGCATTTGCGCTTGTGGTTATGTCACTCCCTGCGCGGGAGTGTGGATTGAAATCGCAAACAAAAGAGTCACAACTAATGTTTCTGCAGTCACTCCCTGCGCGGGAGTGTGGATTGAAATCAACGCATGATAGAATCCGTCAAACGTGATTAAAGTCACTCCCAGTGTGGGAGTGTGGATTGAAATTATTCTCTCGATTAGTGTTAACTGATCAAAAAGAGTCACTCCCAGTGTGGATTGAAATGGAAACTCCGGAACGCCTTTTTACATTCCGCGCGTCACTCCCTGCGTGGGAGTGTGGTTTGTTACACGAACATTATAACAAAAACTCAATCAAGCTTTGAGTTTGGCACTTTCTCCTGAGTGCAGCATTTTTTTCCGTGAGCTGCAAATTTAACCTCCCTAGGCAGGGCATGAAATTGGTGAGTTGCCATAACAACAAAAAAGACCAAAAACAAAAAAATAATATCCTATATTTTTTTATTATTTGTATAATGTGGGTAAAACCCTTGCCTTAAGGCGAAATCTTTAGGTCACCCCTATATCTTCAAGTTTAGAAAAAGCGAAAAAAGGGATACTAAACTTGAGGTGCAAAATATGGAACATTATAGGAAATCATCATATTGCACCTATGACATAAAATACTATTTAGTATGGATTACAAGGGACAGGAAGCCTGTAATTACAGGAAAAATAGCGGTGCGGACAAGGGAATTGATCCGTCTCGTTTGCCAAAGCAATGAAGTGGAAATCCTGGCAGGACATGTGTAGGTTGCGATCATATCCATATGTTGGTGTCCGTTTCGCCGCATTTGTCAGCAAGCAAACTGGTGCAATATATCAAGGAAAACACATCAAGAAAGCTGCAAATGGAGTATAAAGAATTAAACAAGCAATTTTAGGGACAGCATTTGTGGGCGAGGGGATATTTTGTGGCAGGCAGCGGAAATGTGACAGATGAAATCATCAAAGAGTATATCCAGACTTAAGATTTGCAGGAATGAACCTACCGGCTTTAGCCGGTAGTGGTTCAGTTATAAACAATATGTTCCTTGTGATATTGAATAAAATCTTTTTTCTGAAAATCTGGCAGATACCCGTATTCATCTAATATTAATTTAATGATTGCAACGGCTCTCGCTTGAGTATTGATACTTTTTGTTGGATTAAACTCAATATCGGTAAAATAATTATAATTTGAAATTGCACTAATTTCATCTGCTGTAAATGATTTTTTTACAGAAGTAATATAGATGAAATCATAAAATACCGTTTTAGGAGTTAAAGGAAAATCCTCGTTTTGATAATGAAACGCTATTAGATTCCCAGAATTATGTAACCTTTCATCACGCTTGGCTTCTTTAGGCAGCACATCAAGTAAATCGAGATACGGACCACCGTTTTCAAAAACTTTAGCGCTCTGAAAAATATTCTCAAGGGCATAGCTGTTTAACTTGAGATGGAATGCGCTTAGCTTTATTCCAATGGGTTCGTTACTCTTGGTACTGATTTCCAATGGCTTGGCATTGCCATCGGCTTCCATAATTGTATTATGCAGGCTTTTTATGGACTTTTGCTTTTGAGATACCGCAAAACCTGAAAACCATTCAAACGAATACGTTTCACTGACAACTTTTCTTTGCCGAATAAAAAATGCAGGTCGTTTAGCCACTGTGTCCCTCCTGAATTAATTGTGATTATTCTTCTAATGTGTTGAGTATATCTTGTATTTCAAGTACGGCATCTTCTGCTCGTAGTTGAATTTCTTCACTCCAAAATCTGCTTCCTCCAGATAGTCCGTCAATCAGGTTAAAGATAGGCACTGCATCTGCAATGGGTATAAAGCCGCTTGATTTCCACTTGGGAACATTATCATTAAGATAGTTTATAATATCTGTATATATTTGCTCGTTGAAAGAGCTATTAACGCGCAATTTTACTAAGAATCCATTTTTTCCTACAATCATATCTGAAAAATTCATTTGAGCGCCTCCTGTATAACTTCCAATTTCTTGCTTTATTCTGTTCTGATAAACAAAAAAGTCAGTGTCCCTCTAATTATCTGCAAACGGAGCCGATGTATTGATACAAATTTTGTAATACCCATCGTCTGTTTTATTCACATAACAACTCCATTCATCAAAAAAATAGTATTTAGACATACAATTCTCTATTTCAGTTTCTTGCAATTCTGTTGAAAATATGATGGAGGATAGACAATCAACATGGTTTCCAGATCCTGACATATTTCCCGTTTCCGAATCAACACTGATAATCTCAATATCAGAAATTTCGCTTTCTAAATTCGTCTGCAATGTGTTCGTTTGTTCTTTGGTTGTAATATGAATTCGTACATACCAAAGATTTCATATATCACCCAGACTACTGCAAGCGCAATTGGTAAATATAAAATCACAACCCCAAATCTTTTTACCCACTTTATAAGCCGTCTCTACAAATTGTAGTTGCTCAACCAGCTAATCACTGCGGAAGCAGCGTAGGTATGCCAAAATACTTCAATTCTGGCATGGAATCTAATTTGTTTAAATATACAAATATTGTCTGTTCATCACCCCAGATTCCCGAATCAGGCTGCCTTGTGCATAATGTTATGTGATAATATCCCGAATCTATGGGAATAATTTGTTCCAAAGGACACTCTGGACTCCAATCCATCAGCCAATACAAATCAATTACACATAATTTTTCGTCTTGAATATCAATGCCTAAACGAAGCGCAACAGGATATTCCATTAATAATTGTTCTTCAGGGTAGCCTTCTCTGAATTTGAGCGTAAAATTTCCACTGGTTCCAGTGCCAAAACCTACTATATCGCCCTTTTTGACGTGCTTAACTACATCTTCCGATTTTGCTTTCCAATCCGTTTTCAGCATAAACTAAAATTCTCTGCTATACGCTTATCAATCCCACACAATGGCAAAACAGCGAAAGCCCTCTGGAACAGGGGGTCTGCACGAAAATAAAGAATCTATCGAAGATACATCCCATTCCTCCACCCCACCAGAATGCAGCCATTCACATCTTGCAAGCGTTTCCAATTCCGGTGCTGAGAGTGATGTACATATTATAGGTGATTCTCCCGCAAGAACTAATGCCTCTTTCCCTTCATACTCTGCAATTTCCGTGTCATTGTGCAGTTCAATGCGAATCCATGCAACGCTGGGCGTTTTCTCAAGATTTCGCATCAGTTCCCAAATTTCAGCAATTGAAGGACGTCCAAAGTCACAGTCATTTGACGCAAATGAATCCTCTGCTGTATTTCCCTCAAAAAATTCATTAAGCGTCAAAAGAGGAAGACGGTCATCATTTTCCTCCAACAGCTTTCTGAACGCATCCAGTTCTATCATATTCGTGTCCTCTCTTAATTCTGATTTATCAATGGCTCTATTATACTGCAATGGCTTTCCAGATGGAATATGTTTTATAAAAATTTCATTCTGCCCTAAAATGTGAAATGATTTATTTGCAGATATGTGGTAGAATTGTTTCGGATGCAAAATCAAAATTTAATAGAACAAGGAGATTAATAATGAAAGAAGAAGAACATCTGAATCTGCTGAAATCTATCCAGGACACACTGGAGGATATCCAGCTTTTACAGGAGGAGCTGCTATGATACTATATCATGGAAGTAACACTGGGAATTTTAGGCTCTATTCCTTTTCTATAATATAACATTTCTGTATCTGAACCAACACGGCATACCCGGTTCCATGGCGTACCGCCGGAAAAAGGGTCTGTCCATTTCCATGGCATATTGACCCTTGCATTAAGAAATAGAATAAATCTTTTCCTCATTTCTGATGTTTTTATGTTCCGGTGTCTGTTTCAAATCCTCATTTAGAGGATTCCCTTATCCCGGCAGAGCGCCTCTATGCTTCTGTCATAGGTGGCTTCCGCTTCCCTGGAAAAGAAACATCCGGGCACCCCCTCATCATGATCCCTGTGATGCGCCACGCATTCACAGCATTTCCCATGCCTTGGACAGTCATAGGTACAGGGACATGATCTGGTATTATCGCAATTTGCCATAATTAAATTCCTCCTTTAAATATTAGGGCAGGTTGCCTGCCAGATTCCCTTTTAAGTATACAACAAAAAAACAGAAATTTCTCGTTTTGGGATAATTTATGCCTTTTGTGGTACGTTTTGCCTGCTAAAAAATGATTGACAAAAACATAATAGAATGATAGATTGAGACCGTAGAATGGTTCAAAAGTGTAAAGGCAGTACAGGACATATGAAACAGGTATATAAGCTTAATACAGAGGAGTTGGAGAATTCGGAAACTTTTTTCAGCTTTTATGAAAAATTATCGGAGAAGCGTCGGCAAAAGATAAATAGCTACCGGATGAAAAAGGATAAGATGCTGTCACTTGGAGCAGGAATTTTGATTGACAAAGGTTTGGAAACTTTCGGCCTTCGTGAGGCAAATGTAAGAATTGCAGAAGGAACCTATGGAAAGCCCTATTTTCCTGATTATCCAGATATTCATTTTAGCGTTTCCCATTCGGAAAAAATGGTGCTTGCTGTATTTGCAGACACAGAAGTGGGATGTGATATTGAATATATGGATTCGGTTGATTTGAAGCTGGCAGAAAGATTTTTTTGCAAGTCTGAATATGAGTTTATTATGGAACAACAAAAGCAGGAGAGGAAAGAAGCTTTTTACCGCATTTGGACTATCAAGGAAAGCTTTGTGAAGGCAGTTGGAAGTGGGCTGATGCTTCCTATGGATGAATTTTATATAAAGATTGGCAGGAATATACAGGTGGAACAGCGTTACAATAACGAAGAGTATGGGATAGAGGATTGGACAGAGGGAGAATACCATGCGGCATTATGCTGGAACAATAAAGGGAATATTAGGAGAAAGCAGGTGGTGGAGTGCGGATAGCTGTATGCGATGATATGCCAAGTGAAGTGGAAAAAATCTCAGCGGCCTTAAGCGCGTATATCAAGGCGCATCCGGAACTGTGTTTTGACATTGATGAGTATGGTACGGCAATGGATATCTTAAATGCAGTGGAAAAAGGAATAGGATACGACATTGCCCTTTTGGATATCTGTATGCCTGGAATCCTGGGAACAGATGTTGCAGGAGAAATGCTTTCCCAAAGCCCGGATATGGGCGTTATTTTCCTGACGGCAAGCGATGAATATGCGGTGGAGGCATTTGCAATGAATGCCATTCACTATCTGCTCAAACCTTTTTCCCAGGAACAATTTGATGAAGCCATGGATCGTGCCGTTAGGAAAATGGTGGATTGTGATTTTATTTCCCTGTCCTGTGTAGACGGTGTATACCGCGTCCGTGCAAGTGAGATTGTATTTATAGAGTCGCAGAATCACTATCTGCTGCTGAACCTTTCGTGCGGTGAGGTTTTGCGTATGCGTAAGAAAATAATTCAGATGTTTGAGGAGATAAAGAAATATCCTGAATTTATCCGGATTGGAGCTTCTTATATTGCAAATCTTTCCTTTGTGCGTAAAATTTCTGTTAATACTCTGGAAATGTATAATGGCGCAAAAATTCCCATTCCCAGAAGGAGCAGTGGAAAAGTGCAGAAAGCATATATGGATTTCTGCCGGAGGGAGGCGATGAAATGAGCGAGGTGTACCAGATTCCAGGATTAATCCTCACAGCATTGTGCCATGTATTTGTGATTTGCCATTTGTCAGAACTCAAATACTCCAAAAAGAGATTTACACTTTATGGCTGCATGTACGCAGCCGGTTTTGTTAGTATAGGTATTTATGGATATGCAGCAGGGGGAGCAATTGGTATTTTTGCTTACAGTGGGATTGTAATATGCACATTTCTTTTTTCCTGTATGGTTTCTTGGGGCTGCTTTGCCAAAAAGTGTTTTTTATTTATCACATACTTCTGCTTGTTTTCTGTTCTGGATAATGTCTTAAAGATGATGATTAAACTGTTTTGTCCCAGGATTTCTGCCCCGGCAGGATATTACGCGGCAATCGTGCTGCGCAGCGCATCTTTGCTGCTGATATTAGCGCTGTATAAAAAATCTGGGGAGGAAATCCTGCACTTCCCTGGGGACGGGAGCAACAGGAGATGGTGGAATCTGGCATTGGTTGCCCTGCTGTTTTATCTGCTGCAGGCTTCTTTAAGCGTTTTAAATGTAAAAGACGTCATATCGGATGTGTGGCTGATGTCAGCGCTTTTTGTGATTAACTTCATTATGTATGCAGCATATTGGCTTGTTTTCAGTAACATCAATTACATGAAAAAGGCTAAAGAGGCTGCCTTAGTGCGTCAGAATGCGGAATATCTTTCCGCCCGGCTGTCGGCTCAGCAGAAGGCTGAGGAGACACACCGCAGGCTTCGGCATGATATACGGCATCATCTTGAAACGATAGCAGAATATGCAAAAACCGGCGATACGCCCGCTATCCTTGAATATATCAGGGAATACAGCATCGAAGTTTCGGAAACGGCGGTAAGGCAGTATTCCGTAAACAGGACGATAGACAGTATCCTTTCTGTTTATGCAGGTAAGGCAAAGGAAAGCGGCATTGCCTTTTTGGTTAAGTGCAATGTTCCGGCAGAACTGGCGGTGCGGGATATTGACCTGATTGCTCTTTTGGGAAATCTGTTTGAAAACGCCCTGCACGGATGCCAGAAGTCCGGAAAAGAAAATTTATATATTGAAATCTATATTCGGCTGCAAAACAGCAGGCTGACCATCGTCTGTGACAATATCTGTCCCGATGGTCTGGAACTGTCCGGTAGCCTGCCTGCAGGTAAAAGCATCGGTATCTCCAGTATTTTTGACGTTTGCCGGAAATATGGCGGCAATTTGGAGTATAAAGTAGAACATGGAATCTGCTCTGCTTGTGCAGTTTTGAATTTGTGAATGTCAATCCCAAGAGGGATGTTGACCAATTATGCCTGAAAAGCAGCCAAATATGCCAAACATAGTGATTAATGTGGATTGTTTGATAATATAAAACAATTGAAAATATTCAGCAGTAATCGTGGATAGGAGAGATAAATTGTATGTTAGGCGGTTCTGTGTATATAGCATTTATTCGGTTTGCAATAAGCCTTGCAGGAGTCATTATCTTGTTTTCCGAGATGAGTGAGTCACGGTTTGGCAGGAAAAAAACAATCGTCTGTTATGGATGTTTCAGTTTGGTTGTACTTATCCTGGCATCAGCCTGGTATGTGGCGGACTGGAAAAGCTGTGTGCGGATTGTGGCGTTTGCAATGTATGCATGTTTTGCAATATTTGCCATAATGATAAGCAGTGATTCCGTATATCTGTCTATTTATAAGCTTGCGCTGACTTTTTATCTGCTTGCAGTTTTTCTGATTGGCGGGTTGGAGGCTGCTGTCATTTTTTTTGACGGGAATGTATGGGCGGATATCGCCACACGTGTGATATTGATTCTGCTAATGGCTTTCGTTATAGAAAAAAAGCAGAAAAGTTCCATTAAGGGCTTTGGTGAGTATGTAGAGAAAGAGGCAGATAAATTTAGCGTTGCCATTATGATTATTTGTATTCTTTTGGGAATGGGGTTTATTTTAAACCCGGATATTAACGGGACGTCCCCATACCGCATTTATCAGATTGTGGTGAATTTTATCTTGACAGGCACCCTGCAGCTTCTTGTGTTCCGATTCTATCTGCACGTTGGTATTGAGAGAGAATATGAAAGAGAAAACCAGCTGATACAGATGAACCACAGGCTTTTGGAACGTCAAATGGAGCTATTGGAAGAGTCCGTGGAATCAGGAAGGAGGATACGCCATGATGTAAGGCATCATAATGCGGTTATAACGGAGTATGTGTGTAATCAGCAGAAGGAAGAGCTGCTGCAGTACCTAAAGGAGTATGACAGGGAAATAGATCAAGGCATGGTGGAAATGATATGTGCCAATACGGCAGTCAATAATATCCTTTCAGCGTATACCAGAAAGGCGAGGAGGGCGCAGATTAAGGTTACCATGGATATTGATATCGGCAGGAAATTGGACATACCCAATATTGATCTGGTAGCAATTCTTGCAAATGCTTATGAGAATGCGATTTACGCCTGCATGGAAGTGAAGAAGTGCTCAGAGGAAAAAGAATGTTTTATTCATTTTGCGATGAAAATAAGGAAAAATAAACTGATTATCTTCTGCAGCAATACATGCAGGAGGAAGACCGGATTAAAGGGCGGGCAGCCAAAAACAGAATTTACAGGCGGAATTGGAGTTTCGAGCATTATTAAGACGGCAGAGAAGTATGGCGGAGATTATGATTTTAAAAATGAAAATGGAGTGTTTGTCTTTCGGCTGATTATGAATATTCCGTCAGATATATAGAGAGACAAAGGGAGGAAAGCTTATGTGTCTGATAGCATTGTGTGATGATGAAGAAAGGGAGCTTGACCGGATTGAAAATTTCCTGGCAAGCTATCAGGACAGAAAACAGGAAGTGGAATACAAAACGGAGAGGTTTTCCAGTGCGGAGGCGCTGCTGCGGCGGGTCAGGGAGGATGGATATATACCGGATATTTTGCTGCTGGATATATTTATGTCCGGGAAGAACGGCATGGAAGCTGCTGAGGAAGTGCGGATGCTGGGCCTGGACATGCCGATTGTTTTCCTTACCACGTCAACGGAATATGCCTTGAAAGCCTATGGGGTGGATGCAATACAGTATCTTGTGAAACCCCTTGACGGCAAGAGGTTTTTCCATGCTATGGATTCTGCAATGGGGCAGCTTGGTAAAAGCAAAAAAAATCAGATTGTATTTAAAGCGGCAGGGGGAATTCGGCAAATCCAGCCGAATGATATCGTTTACTGCGAATCCCAGAAAAATTATCAAATGCTTTATCTGACAGATGAGGAGTGCAGGGTCCGCATGACAGCGGGAAAGTTATGGGAAATGTTGGAAGAATTTTGCCGGTTCGGCAGGTGCGGACGCTCCTATATCCTGAACATGGATCATATTGTCTCTGTGGAACGTGAAAAGATTGTGATGGATAATGGGCGTACGATTTACATACCGCGGAATAAGGCAGCGGAATTTAAGAAAGTTTATTTTGCCTATTATTTTGACTTCCGGAAGGGGAAGGCATAATACGCTTTGGCAGTTAAATCCTTTGCAGCAGAGCTTTAAAAGTAAAAAAGATTCACTTGTCCCGTTTGGGCAGGGGGATCTTTTTTTGTCCCTCTAAATTTGCCTCTTGTCCCATTTTGTAGAATTTCCATAGGGCAGACACTATAATAAACCCATAGTGTTTTGCTAAAAAGGAGGAATGAGGAGCATGCTGGGAGGTTCTTTCTGGGTTGCGTTTTTGCGCAATGCCATTAGCACAGGGTTAATGCTGTCAATTTTTTTGATGCTGGACCGGCCGAGGTTTTCCATGAAGAAAACAGCCTGGTGCTACGGTATATTTGGCGTTTCTATGATTGCTGCTTATAGTGTCTGGTATCTGGCGGCAAACAGCAGCTTTGTCCGGTTTGCTGCGCTGTCAGCGCTTCCTGTCATTGGAGTTTTCTGTAGTATCATGAGCAGCGAAGTTCTGTATTTGTCTTTGTATAAGATGGCGTTGGCATTTTATTTATTTTCTGTATGTACCTTTTGCGGCGTGGATGTGGCGCGCTGGTGGTTTGGAGGGAATCTGTGGATAGATATTCTTGTGCGTGTTGTCTGTCTTGTGATAATCCTTGTGTTTACCTGGTTTAAGTTCCGGAAGCAGTTTTTGAGTGGCGTGGATTTTCTGCTCCAGGAAATGGATCTGTTCAGTGCGGCAACTCTCTTTGTGTCAGTAATGTTGGGTGCAATTATGGCGTATTGGCCCAATCTGCAAGGATTTTCTGTTTTTAATGTGGTACGTGCGTTTCTGATTCTGTTTATGGCGGGTATGCTCCAGTATGCAATTCTTCATTTGTATATCCACTTAGGGCAGGAACATTATTATCAGGTGGAGAAGGAACTGCTGGAAGTAAATGAACAGCTTTTGCATCAGCAGATGGATCTTATGAAGGAATCAGAGCTGGAGGCGGCAAGGATACGCCACGATGTGCGCCACCATACCCTTTTGATTCGGGAATATGTTCAAAAAGGAGAGTATAATCAGCTTCTTGTGTATCTTACACAGTATGATGAGGATGTGGAAAAGTGGAAAGTAAGCGATATCAGCAAGAACCGGGCGGTAAACAATATCTTGTCAGCTTATGCGAAAAAGGCACGGGGGCAGAATATTCAGGTTGCAATGGATGTGAAGCTGGAAGAGAACCTGCCTGTCCGGGATGTTGACTGGATTGCCATTCTGGCGAATATGTTTGAGAATGCGATTCATGGATGTGCCGGTTCCGGGCAGGAGCAGCAGAAGATTGACATTTATATTTCACAGAGCAGAAACAAGGTGATTATCCAGTGCCGCAATACAAGCAGCGGAGAGGTGGTTTTCCGTAAAGGACTGCCCCAGTCGGATAAAGGCGGCGGCATGGGAGTGTTCAGTATTATTAAGGCGGCTTCCCGCTATGAAGGCTTAACAGATTTTTCCGTGCAGAATGGAATGTTCATAACAAGAATTCTATTGAATCTTACTTAGCAGAATCGTGTCTATCGGGTGAAGGAATACTGCAAGGAGGATAAAATGATGAATACAATTTTTTCAAAGGAAGAGGTAAATACGGGAAGGCAAATGGAGTTTGATTATCTGAAGGGGATTTTCATGCTGGTTATTTATCTGATCCATGCGTTTCAGGCAACCATGTCTCAGGAGGATTCCATAATACGATGGATTTATATGTTTGCAACCATGTCTGGAGCAGCTATTTTCATTTTTGTTATGGGAATTGGAACTGCTTACAGCAAGAATGCAGCGCCGGCGGAATTCGTAAAGAGCGGCATTCGCATGGTGATTTACCAGTATCTGAATAATATTGCTTATGTAGCCGCGCTGGTGCTGCCGTATCCTTTTGTTTCTGGAAAATTTTCGGAAACCGCATCGGAGAATTTAAGATTCATGGTAAAGCTTTACATACAATATACGAATATCTTTTTTATTACCGGAATCATATATCTGGTATTGGCATTGCTTAAGAAATTGGATGTGAAAACCATCTGGTATGTGCTTATTGGCGCAGCAGTCAGCCTGGCAGCGCCATATATTTATGGGATACCTGTGAATGTGCCGGTAATCGGATATATCATGAAGCTTTTGATTGGAGATGCGGATTTTGTTTCTTTTACGCCCCTTTATTTTCTGTCTTATGCGCTTTTTGGAGTTGCTTTTGGCAAAATGATAAGACATGTTAAGGATAAAATGGGATTTTACAAAGTGTTTGCTATTCCTGCTATTGCAATCGTCATTGTGTGGTGGGGACTGATATTTAGAAATTACGGTTCGGATATATCGGAAATATACACGGTTTTGAGTGATGCCTATACGCATCCGGATTTCTGGCATGTGGCGGCAAGTTTGGCGCATATATTCCTTTTTGCCGCAATTTTTTTCTTTATTGAAGAAATCCACAGAAAGAATGACAGACTGTGGGAACCAAAGAATCCTATTGCAAGACAGCTTCTGTATTACAGCAGGCATATATCGAAATATTATGCGTTGCATGTGACAGTATATTTTGTTGTTTTTGGATTAAACGGTTATCAGAGCTTTCAGAGCTATCAATGCTGGCTTCTTGCGTTGCTGTCAATTATGGTTACGGAGCTTATGGTAAGAGGATTTAATTATTTGTCTGAAAAATTTTTTGTAAGAAATTAAATAAGAGGAGGTTAAGACTATGAACTTTTTAGATGAATTTCAATTTATAGTGGGTAAATATTCAGATAGGGCGGCGCTGGCGGACTGTAACGGAGAGCGGATAACGACGTATGGGGAACTTGATGTGTTAAGCCGCAGGATTGCTGCTAAGCTGGTGCAGTCAGGGGAAATGCAAGACAAAGCCATTATGGTCTGCCTGGGCAGGAAAATGGAATATATTGCGTCGGAACTTGGCATCATGATGGCTGGAGCGGCGTTTGCGCCGGTGCTGCCGGAATATCCCAGGGAGCGGCTTTCGTGCATTGAGCAGGACTGCCAGGCGGCAGCAGTGATTGATGATGGCTGGCTGTCAGATATTGATAAGTATGAGCCAATCCCACCGGCGGCAAGGGAGGATAAGAGCCGCGCAATGTTGATCTATACCTCCGGTTCTACCGGGCGCCCCAAGGGAATTGTACATACTATGGAGAGCCTTACGCAGGCTGTCTGGCGGAACCGGAGCGTCATGTATCTGGATGAAAACGATGTGCAGGCAGCGGGGGCGCCGATGTCTTTCGTTGTCCTGGTGTTAGAGTATTTTGCTGTGCTCTCCCGGGGCGGCTGTTCCCATATTCTGCCGGAAGAGACAAGAAAAGATGTGCGGCTTTTGGAAGATTATTATGCCGCAAGGGGCATTACCTGTGGGTTTATCAGCCCGCAGTTGCTGCGGTTGTTTAAGAATAAGAGCCATACGTTGAAAAAAGTGATGACCGGAAGCGAACGTGTTTCCATGCTGGCAGGGGATGGTTTTGAGCTGTATAACGTCTATGGTTCCAGCGAGACGGCAGCGGTGGCGTCGTGCTATAAAATTGAGGAACCTATGGAGAATACACCCATCGGCAAGCCCATGGAGGGACTGGACTTTTTCCTGCTGGACGAGGACGGAAAAGAAGTCGCAGACGGGGAAGAAGGTGAAATCTGCATCAAGGGCGTTGTTGCCGAGTCTTACCTGAATCTGGAGGAACAGAGCGCGAAGACATTTATCAGGCAGGAGGATGGCAGCATCCTTTTACATACCGGGGATATGGGGCGCAGGCTGCCGGACGGCAATTACATCTATGTCAACCGTAAAGACTGGATGGTGAAAGTTAATGGCCAGCGTGTAGAAACTGGGGAGATTGAATTGCGCATTTCGTCTATGCCGGAAGTGGAAAACGCCGTGGTCAAGGCTTTCGAGGATGAAGATGGGCAGAATTACCTTTGTGCATATTATGTGCCAGGGAAAGAGGAGGTGAAGGCGGAGCAGATCCGTACTTATCTGAAACAGACCCTTCCTGATTATATGATTCCCCGCTTTTTTAAGCGGTTGGACAGCCTGCCCAAGAATGTAAACGGCAAGTTGGACCGCACGGTATTGCTGCCGCCGGGCTTAGATGAATATAAGACTGAGTACAAAGAGCCGCAGAGTGACCGTGAGAAACGCATTTGCCAGGGCTTTGAGGAAGTCCTGCATTGCGGCAGGGTCGGGGTAGATGACGATTTCTTTAAACTGGGTGGGGATTCTATCAATGTCTTAAAGCTGGCAGAATTCCTCAGCGATATTGATTTGGCGCCGGAGTTTGTGCTGAAGGGAAGGACACCCGCAAGGATTGCGGCGCTTTTAGAGGAGAAACAGGAAGAGAAATTGGAAAAGTATTCCGGGGAGCGGAAAGAATTTGTCCTTACCGATTCTCAGATGGGCGTTTACCTGGAATGCGTCAATGACCCGCAGGCAACGATGTACAATATCCCTATGTGCTGCGAGCTGCCGGGGGATATTGATATGCAGCAGTTTAAGGCTGCTGTGAAACAGGTGATATCCATGCATCCATCCTTTGGCATGAATATTGCTCTAAGTAAAGGGGAGCCTGTGATGTGCCTGCACCCGGAATTTTTGAAAGCAGAAGTAGACGAGTGGGAGACAGAGGATATCGAAGCAGTAAAGAGGACGTTTGTGCGCCCGTTCCGTCTGGAGGGAGAAGCGCTGTACCGCATGGCGTTGTACTGTTGTGGGAAGAAATGCTATTTCTTGTTTGACGTGCATCATATTATTTTTGACGGTTCATCGGTTAAGGTATTTCTTGAAGAGATTTCACGGATTTACCGCGGCGAAGAACTGGTGGCAGAAGATATTTCCCTGATGGATTTGTCTGTTTATGAGGAAAAATTGAAAGATACGCCCAAATATCAGAAAGCCCGGGAATTTTTTGCGGGCAAACTTGCAGGCGAAGATTTTGGAGAGGCATTAATCAAAGATTATAGAAAGAAGACGGTAACTCCCGCAGGCAGCGAGGTAAGGCTTTCGTTAGGAGAGGAATTGTCATCCATGGCGGTGGAGCAGTTTGTAAGGCAGATGGGAATTTCTGAAAATACATTGTTTTTGGGGGCGTTTGCCTATGCGTTAGGGAAATTCAGCGGGGAAAATAAGAGCCTGTTCTGCACGGTCAATAACGGCAGGCATACGGTAAATATGGCGAATTCCATAGGAATGTTTGTGCGCACACTGCCAATTTATCATTCCTGGGAGGAAAGTGTGCCTGTGGCTGATTATCTGCAAAGCTTCCAGGAGGAATTCTATGGGGTGATGGACCATGACTGCATTTCTTTTGCCGAGCTGGCGAAGGATTACGGTATTGCCTCGGATATTCTTTTCGTCTACCAGGGTGAAATGTTCCAGGGGCTTTCACTGAACGGCGGACAGTATGCGGCAGAGCCCATTGCCACCGGGGATGTCCAGGCGGATGTTTCGGTGATGGTGATGAAACAGAGGGGAGGATATGAAATCTCCCTGGGATACCGTACGGATTTGTACTGCGAAGAGACGGCGCGGGGGCTGCTTTATATGCTGCTGCAAGTTTTAAAAGGTATGTTAAGCTGTATAAATCTCGGGGAAATTGCACTTGCTTCGGATTTGGATATTCAGATTTTGAATCGTTTTAACGAGACAGCAGTTTCCTATGACAGTGGTAAGACGGTAATTGATTTATTCCGGGAACAGGCGAAAAAGACGCCGGAACAAACAGCCGTTGTTTACACAGACAGAAGTTATACATACGCACAGGTGGATGAGATGACAGATCGTCTGGCCGCCTATGTGGCAGGCCTTGGCATTGGCAGGGAAGAAGTGGTGTCCGTGTTGATTCCCAGATGCGAATATATGGCGATTGCTTCCATTGGCGTTTCTAAGGCGGGAGCGGCATATCAGCCCTTAGACCCCTCTTATCCCCAGGAGCGGTTGGCGTTTATGATGGAGGACTCAGCGGCAAAGCTGCTGATTGCCGCTGAAGAGCTTTTACCGCTGGTGCCAAAGTGGCAGGGAAAGGTTCTGCTGACGGAAGATATTCCTAATCTGCCCAAGGCAGAACAAATTCCAGAGCCGCCCAAGCCGGAGGATTTATTTATTCTGCTCTACACCTCGGGTTCCACAGGCATACCGAAGGGATGTATGCTGGAACACCGGAATATTGCGGCATTCTGCGACAGCTACCGCAGGAATTATGAATTAACGGAGAATAGCTGTGCGGCGGCATACGCAAGCTATGGTTTTGACGCCAATATGATGGATATGTACCCCACGCTCACGTCTGGCGCTGTGCTCCATATTATAGATGAGTCCATACGTTTAGACTTGAATGCATTGTATGCGTATTTTGAGGAGCAGGGAATTACCAATGTATTTATGACGACCCAGATTGGGCGGGCGTTTGCCACCAGCATGATTTCCGGCGCAGCCCATTCAGGCGGAGCGGGGGATACAAAGAATACCCATTTGAAATATCTGCTGATGGGCGGAGAATCGTTGACGCCCTTTGTGCCTGAGGGCAGCACACATTACCTGAATGTGTATGGGCCTACAGAATGTACGATATTAGCAACTTCCTATCCCCTTGAGAAATATGAGGAAGATCCGCCAATCGGCAAGCCCCTGCCAAATGTAAAATTATATGTTGTGGACAGCCTTGGCAGAAGAGTTCCGGTGGGCGTGCCGGGTGAACTGTGCATTTCCGGCGTCCATGTATCAAGGGGTTACCTGAACCGCCCGGAGAAGACCGCGGAAGTGTATGGGGACAATCCATATAGTGATTTGCCGGAGTATAGCAGGATTTACCATACCGGGGACATTGTGCGGTATCTGCCGGATGGAAATATTCAGTTTATCGGCAGACGGGATGGTCAGGTGAAGATCCGTGGTTTCCGTATTGAACTGACTGAGGTGGAAGAGATTATCCGCCGTTTTCCGGGCATTAAAGACGCTACTGTGGCAGCCTTTGACGAACCCTCAGGCGGTAAGTATATCGCTGCCTATGTGGTGTCAGACGAAGCGGTTGACGTGGAGGCGATGAATGCATTTATTGAGGAAAGCAAACCGCCGTATATGGTTCCGGCGGTGACGATGCAGATTGACAAGATTCCGCTGAACCAGAACCAGAAAGTCAATAAGCGCGCGCTGCCAATGCCGGAGCGCAGGCAGGAAGATTTGGTGACGCCGGAAGGAGAAGTGCAGCAGAAGATTTTTGACTGCGTGGCAGAAGTCATTGGGCACCGGGAATTCGGCGTGAATACAGATATCTATAAGGCGGGGCTGACTTCCATTGGCGCGGTCAAGCTGAATGTGCTGCTGTCTGATGCATTTGAGGGTGCGGTCATCCGCAATAAAGATTTAAAAGAGCACAATACGGTGGAGAGATTGGAAAAATTCCTGGCAAACAGCAGTCAGGAGGAATCCTTTGAGAAACAGGAAATGTACCCCCTGACCCAGACCCAAAATGGTATTTTTGTGGAGTGCGCCGCCAACCCGGGGAGCACCATATATAATATTCCGTTCTTGTTCCGATTGGGTGAGCATGTGGATCTGCAGCGTTTGAAGAGGGCCATTGAGGAGACGGTAGAGGCCCATCCCTATATTAAGACAACGCTTACTATGGATGATAACGGTGATATCTGGCAGAAACGCAATGACGGGCAGCCCTTTGATGTTGAGATATGCGGGGAACTGCATAAGGAAGAGTTGGTAAAGCCTTACCAGATTCTTGGCGACAGGCTGTTTCGTATACAATTGTTTGATACGCCGGAAGGGAAATATCTCTTCTTAGAGTTACATCATATAATCAGCGATGGGGAGTCCTGCGGCATTTTTCTCCGTGACATGAATGGGGCATATGGCGGGAAATCGCCGGTAAAAGAGAAGTTCAGCGGTTTTGAGGTGGCCCTTGTGGAACAGAAAGCATTGCAGGGACAGGAATATGTGCTTGCGAAACAGTATTACGATTCCATTTTTAAAGACTGCGATACGGATTTCCTTCCCAATAAAGACCGCAGGGAGGACACGCCGGGGCTTGGCAGATACCAGAGGGCAGATAAGGTCGATATGGAAGGGCTGCGCCGATTCTGCATCCAGCAGAAGGTTACCTTGAATACATTGTTTACGGCAGCCTTTGGATTTGTGACGGGGCGTTATGTCTACAAGGATGAGGCAGTGTTTACGACTATTTATAATGGAAGAAATGATTCCAGGCTGTCATCCACCATCAATATGCTGGTGAAGACGCTGCCGGTTTACTGCAGCCTGGATGGGGAAAAGGAGATCGGATCTTATCTGAAAGAAACTGGGGAACAATTGATGAACAGCATGAACGCCGATATCTATTCTTTTGCGGAAATCAGCAGGGCTTACGGTATTAAGGCTGACATCATGTTTGCCTTCCAGGGCGATAACTTCCGTTTTGAGGAGATTGCCGGGGAGAAAGTTGTCAGCGAGGAACTCTCTTTAGATACAGCAAAAGCGCCGTTGTCCATAGATGTACTGGTCAATGAAAATGAGGTCTGCTATCAGGTGGAATACCGCAGTGATCTGTATGAGGAGCGTACGATTGCCGGGCTGGTTGACAGTCTTGCTGTGGTGGTGCAGGAATTCCAGAATAAGAAGCAGTTAAAGGAAGTCTGCATGGTAAGCCAGAGGGCGCGCTGTGAACTGGACAGCTACAATGAGACAGATCATGCAGTAGAGCAGACTACAGCAAATAGATTGTTTGAGCGGCAGGCTGCACTTTATCCTGATAAAACGGCGGTGATTGCCGGCGGCAGGAGCCTTACTTTTTGTGAACTGAATGAGAATGCCAATAAGATTGCCAACCATTTAATAGAAATGGGATTATCCATCGAGCAGATGGTGGGCATGATGCTGCCCAGGACCGTGGATGTCTACGCAGCAAGGCAGGGCATCATGAAAGCAGGCGGCGCATTCCTGCCGATAGATCCTGAATACCCGGATGAGCGTATCAGCTATATCCTGGAAGATTCCAGAGCGGAATTTGTGCTGATGCCAGGGGAGCTTGCCAGAGAGCGGAAAATGCTGCTTGACAAGCTGTCTGCTAAAGTGCTGATTTTGGAGGAACTTTTGGAGAAGGATGGCAATACCGAGAATCCTGAGGTAGATATCCGCCCGGAGAATCTGTGCTACTGTATTTATACTTCCGGTTCTACCGGAAAGCCGAAAGGCGTAATGATTGAGCATCGCAATTTGGTGAACTATGTGGATGATAATCCCTATAATGTGGAGGCGCAGTCTTATGTATATAATGCCACGGTATCGCTGGCATTTGCGGCGATTACCTTTGACGTT
Organism: Petralouisia muris; assembly: GCF_004793545.1. Lineage (GTDB taxonomy): Bacteria > Bacillota > Clostridia > Lachnospirales > Lachnospiraceae > Petralouisia > Petralouisia muris. Next base: position 95,417 of record NZ_SRYA01000007.1, read on the forward strand.
TCCATTTTGGAGGAATGTATCCCGCTGTACCACGGTATTACCGTCTGCATGGCAAACGAAGAGGAAATCCACAATCCCCTTGCCCTTTCGAAGCTGATTCTGGAAAATGGCGTGGACATGATGACTTGTACGCCCTCATTCTTAATCAATATTATCGACATGCCGGAGATGAAGAAAGCCTTGTCGCAGATTAAGGTATTTAATGTGGGTGCAGAAGCATTCCCGGAGGCGCTCTACGACAAAATTATGGCTTTGGGAACCAATGCCATCACCTTCAATGGCTATGGTCCTACTGAAACCACGATTGGCTGTGCCTTTGACCAGGTGACAGGAGATAAGATTACGATTGGCAAGCCAATGGCAAACATCAGGATGGTGATGATTGATAAATACCGCAACCTGCTTCCCGCCGGCGTGCCGGGCGAGCTGCTGATTATTGGAAATGGCGTTGGCAGAGGGTATGTGGGCAAGCCGGAAATGACAGCGGACAAATTTATACAGTTTGAAGGCAGGAATGCTTACCGCAGCGGTGATTTGGCAAAGTGGAACCACCATGGCAAGATTGAATTTATGGGGCGTATGGATAACCAGGTGAAGCTGCGGGGGCTTCGGGTGGAGCTGGATGAGATTGAAAATGTTATGAACCAGTATCCTACAGTGAAATCCAGCGTGGTGCTTGTGAAAGAAAAGGATTCGAATCAATTCCTGTGCGGCTATTTTGTGGCAGAGAGCCAGGTGGAAAAGCAGAATCTGACGTGCTTTATGCAGAAATATTTGACGCCTTATATGGTGCCAAGCGTGCTCATGCAGCTTTCTGAGCTGCCTCTTACCAATAACGGTAAGGTCAATAAGCGCGCCCTGCCGGAACCGGAGTATACGGTGGAGAATAAGAATTATGTGAAGCCGCGCACAGAATTGCAGCGTAAATTATGCGAAATCTTTGAGATGGCCCTGGGTGTGGAACAGATTGGCATTGAGGATGATTTCTTTGAAAATGGCGGTACGTCACTGTCGGCGTCCAAGGTGGCAATGAAATGCATGAGCGCAGGCATTCAGGTAGCGTACGCTGATTTGTTTGATTATAAGACTCCTCTGGAACTGGAACGCCATATCCAGGAGCTGCAGGGTGAGAACATTGCCACAGGAGGAGAGGAAAAGAACGGTGAAGGACAGAGCGCCCTGGAAAAAGTGTTAAGCCGCAATGTACCAGAGCATGTAGACGAGATTGCCCCATCTGCCCTTGGCAATGTGCTGCTTACAGGCGCAAACGGTTTCCTGGGAGCGCACATCTTAAAGAACATGATAGACCATGAGGACAATGTGATATATTGTCTGATGCGTAAAGGAAAAGCTTCCACTTTGGAGAAACGGTTAAAGAGTATGCTGGTGTATTATTTCAGCAATCCCTATGAAGAATTATTCGGCAAGCGGATCCAATTAATTGAAGGCGATATTACGGACGCTGCCAGGGTAGAAAGCCTTAAGGAGTACGACTTTGCCAGAGTGATTAACTGTGCGGCGTGCGTGAAGCATTTTTCTGCGGATGACACCTTAGAGCAGGTGAATTATCAGGGCGTTTTGAATCTGATTCGTTTATGTGAAAAGACCGGGCGCGAGCTGATTCAGATTTCCACGGTGAGCATTGCCGGGGAGAATGTGGGCGGCAAATTCCCTCAGGAAAAGAAGCTGTATGAGAATGAACTATACTTTGGACAGAGCCTTTCCAACAAGTATATTGACACGAAGTTCCGCGCAGAAAAGGCTGTCTTAGAGGCGGCGGCCCAGGGCATGAAGGGCAAGGTTATCCGCGTAGGAAACCTGATGAGCCGTGTCAGTGACGGTGAATTCCAGATTAACTCTGTGACGAACGGATTTATGCGCACCCTGCGCGGTTATGTGGCATTGGGCAGATTCCCGGTGTCCATGCTGGATATGCCAACGGAATTTTCACCAATTGATGCTACAGCGGAGGCGATTGTCAAATTGTCTGCGGTTCAGGGTGGATTTACAGTATTCCATGCTTATAGCAGCTACTTGATCCAGATGGCGGATGTGGTTGAGCAGATGAACCAGTCGGGCATTCTTGTGGAGACGGTCAGTGATGAGGAATTCCAGCAGTCGCTGCTTGCCGCGTTGGAAGATGAGGAGAACAACCAGCTGATTTCCGGCCTGATTGCCTATGCGTCCAGTGATGCGGATAACAGTTCCGTCTACATAGATGCGGACAATAGTTTCACTACCAAGGCCTTGTACCGTCTTGGATTTAAGTGGCCGATGCCGGATGGCGTTTACCTTAAAAATGCGCTGACAGCCCTTGAGACGTTGGGATTCTTTGATGGAAGGTTGTAACAAACAGTTCTGCCAGCCAGACTGTTACAGGAGGATTTCATGGAGAGAAATGGGTTTTTAATTAATAAAAAAATCCACCAGTATATTCTGCCGGGAGTGCTGATGACGGTTGCTATGCAGCTTGGCAATGTGGTGGACGGCATGATTGTCGGTAACCTTCTGGGAGCGGAGGCGATGGCGGCGATTGAGATTTCCATGCCGGTGCTTTTGCTGCTGCAGATGACGGCTTTGATGCTTGCTATGGGAGGTGCGGCTGAGGCAGCGGTGTTCCTTGGCAAACGGGATATGGAAAAAGCCAGCGGGGTGTTCACTGCCTCGCTGGCAGCCGGGCTGGCTGTATCAGTGCTTTTTGCACTGTTTACGCCAATCCTGCCGGGACCGGCTGCCATGCTGCTTGCCGGCAATGAGGATTTGGCCGCCCTTGCCCAGCCGTATATTATGGTGAATTTTGCGGGAATCCCTATTCTGACGGTGGCTATTATCTTCTGCTATTTTATGAATGCAGATAACCATCCCCAGTTGGGGAGTGCGCTTTTCATCATTGCCAATGTAGTTAACCTGGCTCTGGATGTTGTGTTTATCCAGAATTTTCATATGGGCATGGCAGGCAGCGCCCTGTCTACAGTGATTGGTTACCTGGCGGGAATGGTGACGGTGGTAATTTATTTTAGTTCCAAACAGCGGATGCTGCATCTGCGAAAACTGGATAAAAAGGCTTTCCATTATGTGAGGCTTTCCATGAAAGCAGGCATTCCCAGCGCAGCTTTTACGCTGATGTCGGCGCTGAAATCTGTGATTGTCAATTCTGCCATTGTGCGTATTTTGGGAAATGACCCTATGGCGGTCTATTCCGTCTGCGCCAACGCTGTGCTGATTGCGGAATTGTGTGTAGGGGGCATGATTGGACTGGTTCAGAATATCGCAGGCATTCTCTATGGGGAGCGTGATTTTTACGGTATCCGTACCCTCTGTAAGAGAGTGCTCACTTACAGCTACATGGCCATAGTTATCTTGATGGTGATATTTTTTGCTGTCCCCGGGGTCATTGCCGGGTTGTTTGGAATCACGGAGGGCCATATGCTTGCACTCTGTGAGGCGTCACTGCGTATCTTTGCCTGCAGCTTTCCTTTTTATGTGTACAATAAGTTCCTGATATCTTATTACCAGACGATTTTGCAGCCGGGGCTGTCCACGGTGGTGACGGTGCTGCAGGGATTTGTGGTGATCATGCCGCTTACCTTAGCGGGGATTTTCTTCTGGGGGCTTCCCGGTGTATGCTTGATGGCAGTAGTAAGTGAAGCCGTCACAATTCTTCTGGCTTCCTTCTGGCGGATTGCGGGTCAGCGCAGGGGAAAGTTCGAGCCAGGAGGCGTTTATATGCTGCCGCAGATTATGGATGAGACATCTTTAGATTGTTCCGTTGAGAGCAATCTGGAAGAGGTAATTGCCTTTCGGGAAAAGCTGTTTGCATTCTGCGCAGACAACCACATAAGTGAACGGGAGGCCACAATTCTTGGGCTTGCTGTGGAGGAGATTGCTGCCAATATTGTGCAGTATGGTTATCGAGGCGGCCAGAGGAATTATATGGACATCAGTTTTACCATACAGGATGAGAAATATATTCTGCGAATCCGTGATGACGGTATTCCATTTAATCCGTTGGAATATGTGCCGCAGAAAGAAGAGGAAGTGACGGTAGGAGGAATTGGTCTGCTGAAAAAAATCACTTCGGATTTCCAATATATGCGGGTGCTGAATATGAATAACACAGTGGTGAAGCTGAATATCCGGAAAAATTAGGATTTATCCCTAAATAGATATCGATTGTCCCGAAAAAAATTATTTGGGAAAATATTTGTTAATATGGTATGAGGGCGGCGCCAAAGGTGCTTTTGATACCCTGATCTTAATTAAAAAAATAGTGAAAGAAAGGAGCAAACACAATATGGAAAAACCGGTTTTTACAGGATTATCGCATGTATGTATTTTTGTGGATGATGTAATGGAGGCGTTTCAATATTATGAGAGGATTTTGGGTGCTATTCCCAATCAGCATATTCCCCATTGGAAGAACAAAGGTTTTTTCCAGGCGGGAGGTTTTATAGAAGAAGCGGAAGAAGGGGAGGTTTCCATCGGCTTTATGGATGTGCCGGGGACGAAGTTTACCATTGAACTGATGTGCTATCACAATCCCAGGGGACGCCATGAGCCTGTGATTTTTAAAGCCAATGATATCAGCGGAGCCAGGCATGTGGCGTTGAAAGTCATCAATATTGAGGAGGCATTTGAATACATAAAGGCACAGCCGGACGTAACGTTAATTAATACCACAGAGGACTATAAAGTTTACCAGATCAGCAAAACAGAGCCGTCAGATTTTTACTATTTTGATGCAGTGAAAGAGAAAAATGCTGAAGGAAAACAGAAAGCGGCGGATATTCTGGGCAATACCAAATATTTTTACTTTATTGATAAGTATGGTCTGCAGTGGGAGTTTGAGCAGGGACATACAGATATCGGAGATTAAGGAGCTAAGGATATGAATATTACAGAGAAATTAAATGGGAACCAGTTATGCATTTCCCTGGAGGGAAGGTTAGACACTACCACTGCGCCGGAGCTTGAGAAGGTTCTGTCTGGCAGTCTGGAGGGAGTAACGGAGCTGACCTTTGACATGGGCGCCCTTGACTATCTGTCATCGGCGGGGCTGCGCATTCTTCTGGGGGCACAGAAACGGATGAACAAGCAGGGCAGCATGAAGGTCATGAACGTGAACGAGACGATTATGGAGATCTTTGAAGTGACCGGATTTGCCGATATCCTTACGATAGAGTCATAAGTTGGATGTGTTTGGATATGCCTTATGAGGAATGAGAGCGTATGAGTGAGCAGATATCCTCCGTTTCGCTGGAGCAGAATGAGCAGTTTCTGAAAAAGGCATATGGGAAGGCGCTGATTCCCTGTATGCTGTCCATATTAAGCGGCAATATCAATATTCTTGCAGACGGCATCCTTGTCGGGCAGCGGCTCGGAACGGATGCCTTAGCTGCTATTAATTTCAGTTTACCAGTTTATCTTGTCCTGTGTATTATCGGTTCTTTTATTGTTTCGGGGACTGCCATCTGCGCAGCGGAGGCAATTGGCAATCATCAGGGGATCAGGGCGCAGGAACTTTACAGGATGTCGGTTTTCTGGTGTATATTTTTTTCAGCAGTGATTACGGCGGCAGGGCTTTTGTGTATAAAACCCCTTGCCGGGGCGTTGTGTTCCGAGACGGAGGTATTGCCTCTGGTGATGGAGTATGCGGGCGTGACCCTTGCCGGGACATTGCCGAAAATTCTCATTTACATTCCCTTCTGGTACCTCAGACTGGATGGAAGGAATCGACACGTTACATGGATGATGCTTGTGATGGGTGTGGGAAATGTCCTGCTGGATTTGTTGTTTTTATATGTCTTTGACATGGGTGTGTTTGGGGCCGCCCTTGCCAGTGTTGCGGCAACGGCGCTCTCCTGTTTGTTGGGCTTCATCTGGCTGTGCGATAAAAAGAGCAGTTTTTCTTTTGGTATGTGTGCTATTTGCAGGGACATTTCCTTTATGTCCATTGCCAGGGCAGGCAGTCCATCCGCCTTGAATAATCTGCTTCAGACCCTGCGTGTCATGGCGGTAAATACGTTGCTTTTGCAAAGGGGCGGCAGCGGATTGGTGGCAGCATTTACGGCAGTAAACTGTATCAGTGCATTTGAGGAGAGTGTTACTGGCGGCGTGCCCCAGGCAGCGTCTGCGATGCTGGGCATTTACAGCGGAGAGCATGACAATAAGAGTGCACGTTTGCTGATGGCAAGGCAAGTCAGGAGCGGCATCCCCTATTGTCTGTTATTTTCTGTTGTGATTCTTGTGGGGGCAGATTTGATAGCGGGTGCGTATGGGCTGACAGAACCACTGAGATTTGCCTTTTTGTGCATGTCGTTTGGTATGGTTCCAGCATTATGTAATTGTATTTTGTCGGGATACTATAATGTGTCGGGATATGCCATGTGGGCAAATGTCATTATTTTGCTGCGGGTGTTTGTTATGCCATGTGCAAGCCTTTATGTGCTTTGCCGGCAAAATTGCAATCCCTGGTGGTTTTTAGTTACAGGTGAAGTCCTCACTCTGCTTGTATGGTTTGGGGCAACAGGTATGTATCAGCATTTCCACAGGCGCTGTTCCCGTTTCCTGTTGATGGATCATACGTTGGAAGAGACTGGCCGGGTCATTAATTTTTCTGTTCAGGGCAAGGAAGAGGCTATCTGCGACGCCAGCAGCAAGATTACGGTATTCTGTGAGGAAAACGGTATGCTTCCCGGACAGGTTATGCGTGTGAGTTTGGCGATGGAAGAGCTGATGACGTTGATTCTGTCTGTGAATCAGGCAAAAGGCGTGGAATTTGACCTCCGGGTGTATGCCCTGGAGGGCGTTATCGGCATCCGCATTCGTTACAGCGGCCAGGAGTTCAATCCATTCTGCCCTATAGAAAACAAAGGACTGAATGGTGATGATGTGCCTGGGGAGGAAGCAGGGCTTTCTGATATGTATCTGGGCGTCCGTATGATTGAGGATATGGTGGAGACGGCAATGTATCAGCGGACCTTTGGCATGAACACGATTCAGATTTACATATAACAGGAGACGGAGGAAAGAATGAAAACCAATTATGGGAAACTGGGGCAGGAATCTATGAATTCACTTAAGGATACCCTGGAACGGGCAGCCGATGTGCAGCTGCAGCTGCTTGCTGAGCTCATGTGCCGCAACTGTGAAACCGTATATGGGAAGAAATATGGTTTTGGGGAAATCAGGACTGCCGGGGAGTTTCAGAAAAAAGTGCCGCTTTCTGTGTATGGAAATTATGCGGATTACATTCTGCGGATGATTGCAGGAGAGGAAAGGGTTCTGACAGAAGAGCCAGCCGTTTATTATTGTATCAGTTCCGGCACCACCGGAGATGCGAAGTATTTGCCCCTTACGGAGACAGATTTAAAGATTCAGTATACTTATGCGTATGGCGTTCTTTTTGGCATGGTAAAAGAGTATTACCGGGATTTGCCGGAGGAGGAGGTTTTTGGTAAGATTTTTCAGATTGGGGAGTTTGCAAAGACCTATATGGAAAACGGCACAATGAACGGCATCCGATCCGGCTGCGTGTACCAGTGGCTGGACAGGGATGGGAAGTTTGATGCGGGGGATTATTGTGTGCCTAAGGAGGTGTTGTTTCCGGATACGTTGGAAGATTTGCTCTACGTTAAGGTTCGGTTTGCATTGGCAGAAGGGGAGCTTCGCGCCATACACGGCGTTTTTATCAACCGGGCGGCAGGTGTTATGGATTATATCTGGAGAAACTGGGAAATGCTGCTGAGGGATATGGAGCATGGAAGTGTGGATGAATGCGTGGGTTTAAGCCCCAGGTGGCGGGAGTATGTAGAGAGAAAACTGCCGCCCAATCCTTTGCGGGCAGCACAGCTGCGCCTTCTTTCCCATGAGACGCTGCGTGAAAATATGATTAAAAAGATTTGGCCGAAGGTCCGGTATGTGCTGGCAATTGGCGGGAAATCCTTTGCTCATTATACAAAAAAGATGAAGGAATATGCGGGAGACATTCCCATCCATCCTTATGCCTATGCGGCTTCCGAAGGAATTTTTGGCATTGCGGAGAAGATGGATCAGCCGGATCGTTATATTCTTTTTCCAGAGGCGGGATTCTTTGAGTTCCTGCCGCTTAATGAAGGGCAGGTGGAAGAAAATCGGCCTTTATTTATGTGGGAGATCAGCACCGGGGAGCGGTACGAGCTTGTGTTTACAAATCATTCCGGGTTGTACCGTTACTGTATGGGGGACGTGATTGAGGTCATTGGATGGTATGGGCAGGCGCCCATCGTGCAGTTTTGCTACCGTAAAAACCAGGTGATCAATATTGCCGGGGAAAAGAGCAACCAGGAGCAGCTTGCGGAGGCCATCAAGCGGTTTGCGTTTTGTATGCGCTGTGAGGTTATGGGGTATTGCGTGCAGGAGGATATGTCAGATCTGTTGCCCCGGTATCAGTTTTATCTGGAATGTACAGATATTAATAGTTCAGGCGCAGAAGATATTTTAGATGATTGTCTGTGCCGTGTGAATTATGAATATCAGGGCTGCAGAAAGATGAATGAAATCGGCAAAGTCCGGATTTCCTATCTGCGTGCAGGCAGTTTTGAATGTTATGAGGAGCATTTGGCAAAGAGTGGTAAGCAGATGGGGCAGCATAAGCAGGCGTGCATTCTGGACACGGCGGAGAAGAAGCAGTTTTTTGCTGCCCAGGAGAATTCTTACCGGAAAATTAGAGAAATTCCTAAGGATCATGTATCATAATAGAGCCAGGTGCTGTCAGGGAAGGAAGAAGTGGAATGAAAAAAAGGATTACCGGACTTACGGGAAAGCTGACGCTGGGCATCATAATCTTTGGCATTTTGCTGGGGGCAATCATCAGCATAATTGGCTACCGGGAATTTACCTCTGTGTTGGAACAGCAGTACAATGATTCGGCTTACGAGATTGCGGAAACTGCTGCAAGGTACTTAAATCCCGATAAATTTGAAGAATATTTGTCCACAGGGAAAGTGGATGGGGAGTATCGTGAGATTGAAAAACGGCTGGACGATTTGGTGGATGCCACGGGCACGACGCTGGTCTATGTGGCGAAGGTTGATACTTCAGATTACCGCACGCTTACTTATATTTATGACTCGGTGAATTCCGCCAGCGGTTTTGACCGTTATCCTCTGGGCTATACAGCAATTGGCGTGGCTGAGGAGTATGTGAATAATGTACGCAATATCATTACCAAAGGGGAGCGTGCCACAGAGTATCTTTATTCTTATTCGGAGGAATCCGGGGCACATACCACGGCAGGCATTGCCATATATGACTCAAAGGGAGAAATTGTGGCAATTCTCGGTGTGGAAAAGGCGATGAAGAGACTGGAAAATGCCCGCAATACTTATGTAAAAGATGTGTTGCTTGGGGTTTTGGCTGCTGTCTGCCTGTTTCTGCTTGTGTACAGCATGTTCCTGTACCGGGAGATCCTGCTGCCGATTCTTGCTGTCACAGACGAGGCCAAGCGTTTTGCGGATTCCAATACGCCTTCGGATAAGCTGTCAGCCATTAAGAAAAATGATGAAATCGGCGTGCTGGCAAAGGCTGTGGAGAAGATGGAAAGAGATATTGTGGAGTATGTAGAAAACCTTACCATGGTCACGGCAGAAAAGGAGCGGATTGGCGCGGAGCTTTCCATTGCCACCCAGATACAGGCGGATATGCTGCCCGGCATTTTCCCGGCGTTTCCCGAGAAAACGGAATTTGATATTTATGCCACCATGAATCCGGCAAAAGAGGTAGGCGGTGATTTCTATGATTTTTTCATGGTGGATGAAAGTCATTTGGCGATTGTCATGGCGGATGTTTCAGGAAAAGGCGTGCCAGCGGCGCTGTTCATGGTGATTGGCAAGACCTTGATTAAGGATCATACCCAGCCCGGCAAAGATTTGGGGGAGGTGTTTACCAAGGTCAATGACCTCTTATGCGAGTCTAATAGTGAAGGGCTGTTTATTACCGCCTTTGAGGGCGTACTGGATCTTGTGAGCGGTGAGTTTACATTTGTCAATGCAGGCCATGAAATTCCTTTTATCTGCAAAAAGGATGGCAGCTATGAGCCCTATAAAATCCGTGCAGGATTTGTGCTTGCCGGTATGGAGGGGATACGTTACAAATGCGGCACGATGCAGCTATCTCCCGGTGACCGGCTGTTCCAGTATACGGATGGGGTGACAGAGGCAACGGATAAGGACGGCAGGCTCTATGGCATGGCGCGGCTGGGAGATATCCTTGCACGGAATGCAGCTTTGCCGCCGATGGAACTGCTGGGGAAAATTAAAGAAGATATTGATGCTTTTGTGGGCGATGCGCCGCAGTTTGACGATATCACCATGTTATGTCTGGAATACAGGGAAAGGATGCATAATGAAGGAATTGACAATTGATGCAACAATAGAAAATATAGGAAAAGTGACGGCATTTGTGGATGAGCAGTTAGAGCAGCTGAATTGTCCGCTGAAAGCGCAGATGCAGATTGACATTGCCATTGACGAGCTCTTTGGCAATATTGCCCACTATGCCTACAATCCCGAGACAGGTCCGGCTACAGTCCGCGTGGATGTCCTGCAGGAGCCTCTTTCTGTTGTGGTGACGTTTATTGACAATGGCATAGCCTATGATCCCCTTGCCAGGGAAGACCCCAATGTGGCGCTTACAGCACAGGAGCGGGAAATCGGCGGTCTTGGCATCTATATAGTGAAGAAGAGCATGGATGAGATTTCGTATGAATATAAGGATGGGCAGAATATTTTGCGCATTAAGAAAGAGCTGCTTGATTAAATCAATCCGGAAAGAAATCAAAGAGGAATTTGCCGATGATTGATATCTTTCAGTTTATGCCATTAGAAAATAATATATCAAAAAGAATTGCGGGAGCTGCTTAGAGAAATGCAGCTCTCTTTTTAGCTTAAATGGGCGTTCCTGGGCTTTGCCATGCCCAATGGTTTATTGTGCTGAAAAAAGTACAAATTTATCGAAAAAAGATGTGCTACAGTTAATAAAATGTGCTATAATCAAAATTATTGACTTATGATTTATCATAAGGCATAAAATATATTCAGTTAAGATGGACAGCAGCCTGCACAAATATGCAGGAAGCTGTGCTTAGAAATTGTACAGAAGTATTCTGTACCGTTTCTTAAAAATATTTTTAAAGAAAGTGGGGCACGAAAAATGGGTTTCATGACATTTAAGGGCGGCGTCCATCCGCACGATGGAAAAGAATTTTCCAAAGATAAGCCAATACGTGAGTTACTGCCCAAAGGTGAACTGGTATTTCCTGTATCGCAGCATATCGGGGCGCCGGCAAGCCCGGTGGTAGCAGTTGGCGATACCGTACTGCGGGGACAGAAGATTGCAGAAGCCGGCGGATTCGTATCTGCACCGATTTATTCTTCCGTATCTGGTACGGTGAAGGCAATTCAGCCGCGCAGAGGCGCAGTAGGCGATATGGTGAATTCCATCATTATTGAAAATGACGGAGAGATGAAGGAAGTGGAATATGTTCCGGCCGAAGATGCGGCTGTTCTTTCCAAAGAAGAGATTATAGGAAAAGTGAAAGAAGCAGGTGTAGTGGGAATGGGCGGAGCCGGGTTCCCAACTCATGTAAAATTATCTCCCAAGGAGCCGGATAAAATTGAGTACATCATTGCAAATTGCGCAGAATGTGAGCCTTATCTGACGGCGGATTACCGGCGCATGCTGGAGAATCCAAAAGAATTGATAGAGGGGATGCGCATTGTCCTTCAGTTGTTTGACCACGCCAAGGGATTATTCGGCATTGAGGACAACAAACCGGACTGCATTGCTAAAATGCAGGAGCTGACAAAGGATGAACCTCGCATGGAAGTATGTCCGTTAAAGACAAAATATCCCCAGGGCGGTGAGCGCCAGCTGATTTACGCCACCACTCACAGAGAAATCAATTCCACCATGCTTCCCGCAGATGCAGGCTGCATTGTAGACAATGTTGAAACCTTGATTTCTATTTATAAGGCTGTAAAGCTGGGCAAGCCTGTGATGAACCGTATTTTTACGGTAACGGGAGATGCGGTGGCAGAGCCGGGGAACTTTGATATCTGCCTGGGTATGAGTTACGGGGAAGTGTTAGAAGCGGCAGGCGGATTTAAGGTGCAGCCTGAGAAAATTATTTCCGGTGGGCCTATGATGGGATTTTCCATGTTCGGGTTGGATATTCCCACTACAAAGACGTCCTCTTCCCTGCTCTGTCTTGCCAAAGATGATGTGGCGGCAAGCGAGACAACCGCATGTATCAACTGCGGCCGCTGCGTATCTGCATGTCCGGAACAGATTATTCCCACCAGGCTGGCGAAAATGGCAGGCCATGGGGATATGGCAGGATTTGAAAAGTGGAACGGCATGGAATGTATTGAATGCGGAAGCTGCAGCTATATCTGCCCGGCCAAAATACCGCTGGCACAGTCCATCCGCACCATGAAGAAGCAGATTCTTGCAGAGCGGAGAAAGAAATAAATTGATTACCTGTTCACGCGCTGGCACGAAGTGCATAAAAATGTGCGTGATACCATATAAATTCAGGATAGAAAGAGGTGTCTTATTGTGAGTGATATGTATAATGTATCATCGTCATCCCACATTCGTTCCCAGGATACATCTGCCAAAATAATGCTTTATGTGGCAATTGCATTGCTGCCGGCCAGCTTGTTTGGCATCTGGAACTTCGGATTACAGGCGTTGATATTGATTTTAGTGTGCGTTGCAACCTGTGTGGCTTCGGAATGGATATTTGAGAAGCTGATACATAAAAAAAGTACTATTAATGATTTCAGCGCTGTAGTAACAGGATTACTGCTGGCGTTAAACCTGCCTCACACACTGCCTATCTGGCAGGCGGTTTTGGGCAGTGTTTTTGCCATTGTCATTGTAAAAATGCTGTTTGGCGGCCTGGGACAGAACTTTATGAATCCGGCTTTGGGCGGCAGATGTTTTTTGCTTGTGTCTTTTGCAGGAACGATGACCAGCTTTACCTATGACGGAGTGACAGGAGCTACCCCGCTGGCTCTTTTAAAGAACGGCGAGAGTGTGGATACCATGAAAATGCTGTTGGGAACCACGGCGGGGACCATTGGTGAGACCAGTGTGATTGCCATTTTAATCGGAGCGATTTTCCTGATTCTGATGGGAGTCATTGATTTGACCATTCCTGCAAGTTACATTCTGTCCTTTGGCGTGTTTGTGCTTCTGTTCGGCGGCCATGGATTTGATGTGACTTACCTGACAGCACATCTTTGCGGCGGCGGACTGATGCTGGGAGCGTTTTTCATGGCGACAGATTATGTGACCTCCCCCATTACCCCAATGGGAAAAGTAGTATTCGGGATTGTTTTAGGAATCCTGACGGGATTGTTCCGTCTGTTCGGAGCCAATGCAGAAGGCGTTTCCTTTGCGATTATTTTAGGCAACCTTCTGGTTCCGATTATTGAGAAATTTACCATTCCAAGAGCGTTTGGCCAGAAAAAGGAGGTAAAATAGCATGAATAAAAAGATTGTACATGATGCGTTGATTTTAACCGCCTTTACCTTAGTGCTGGGATTTCTGCTGGGCGTGGTATATGATATCACCAAAGAACCCATTGCAGCGGCAGAAAAAGCCGCATTGGACGAAGCGTATAAAGTCGTGTTTGCAGATGCGGCTTCTTTTGAAGCAGATGAGAATTTTGATGCGGCAAAGGCAGCGGAGATTATTGGAGCAAGTGAGTTTTCCAAGGATGAAATTACGGCAGTCAACAAGGCTTTGGACGGCTCCGGCAATGTGCTTGGGTATGTCATCAATGTGACTTCACATGAGGGAAGCCAGGCGGATATTTCTTTTTCCGTAGGTGTACAGAATGACGGGACGTTAAACGGTTATTCCATTACGTCTATCAGCGAGACGCCGGGCCTTGGAGTTCTGGTACAGGAAGAGCCCTTCTATTCCCAGTTTGAAGGCAAGACCGAAGAGACTTATTCCGTAGTAAAGACAGCTCCGGCAGCTGAAAATGAGATTCAGGCAGTCACCGGCGCTACCATTTCTTCCAGAGCAGTCACCAACGGCGTAAATGCATGCCTGGTGTATTTCAGAAACGCTTTGCAGGGAGGTAACTAAGTATGAATAAATATGTAGAACGTTTATATAACGGTATTATTAAGGAAAATCCTACCTTTGTGCTGATGCTGGGAATGTGTCCCACCCTGGCGGTGACGTCTTCCGCAATCAACGGAATCGGCATGGGTCTTTCCACCACGGTGGTTCTGGTTATGTCCAACCTGCTGATTTCCATGTTCCGTAAAGTGATTCCAAACGGCGTCCGTATGCCGGCTTATATTGTGGTGGTGGCTTCTCTTGTTACAATTGTGCAGTTCGTGATGCAGGCGTATACGCCATCCCTTTCCGCATCTTTAGGCGTGTATATCCCATTGATTGTGGTAAACTGTATCATCCTGGGAAGGGCGGAAAGCTATGCTTCCAAAAATCCAATTGCGCCGTCTATCTTTGACGGGCTTGGAATGGGCCTTGGATTTACCATTGGCCTGACCTGCATTGGATTGATCCGTCAGATTTTAGGGGCAAGCCTTGGAATTACCGTGTTTATTATGGCGCCGGGCGCGTTCCTGGTATTGGCCTTTCTGGTTGCCGGCATGAATGTCATCCGGGAAAAGATGGAGAAGAAGGGCAAGCCGCTGGCAGCTCCTTCCGGATGTCTGACCGGAGACTGCGCAAGCTGTTCCCAGTCAGCTATGTGTACCGGTAAATTACCAGGGTCACAGAAAAAGTCCGAAGAATAGGAGGCAGAATAGATGAAAGAATTATTAATTATAGCAATCGGCTCTGCCATTGTAAATAACGTAGTATTAAGCCAGTTTTTGGGCATCTGCCCGTTTCTGGGAGTGTCTAAGAAAACAGAAACAGCAGCCGGAATGGGCGGCGCGGTTATTTTCGTTATTACCCTGGCTTCCTTTGTTACCGGTCTGATTTATAAGTTTATTTTGACGCCTTGCCATGTGGAATATTTACAGACGATTGTATTTATCCTTGTCATTGCGTCACTGGTGCAGTTTGTGGAAATGTTTTTAAAGAAAAATATGCCCCCGCTGTATGAATCCCTGGGTGTATTCCTTCCTCTGATTACTACAAACTGTGCAGTATTAGGCGTTGCCCTGAATAATGTAAGCAAAGGCTATGATTTGCTGCAGGGCGTGGTTAACGGCCTTGCAACCTCTATTGGATTCTTTATTGCTATTGTAATTATGGCAGGTATCCGTGAGAAAATTGAGTATAACGATATTCCCAAACGGTTTCAGGGAACAGCCATTGTGTTGATTACAGCCAGCCTGATGTCAATTGCTTTTATGGGATTCTCAGGAATGATCTGATTTCACAGTTTGGCGCGAGAGGCCAGCAATATTAGGAGGGAAAAAAATGAATGTAACAGCAATTATCATTGCCGCCCTGGTAGTGGGCGGAACTGGTATTTTCCTTGGCTTTTTCCTTGGGATCTTTGGGGAAAAATTCAAAGTAGAAGTAGATGAAAGAGAAGAGGCAATCCTGGGGGTTCTTCCGGGAAATAACTGCGGCGGCTGCGGTTATGCAGGGTGTTCCGGCCTTGCAGCTGCCATTGCCAAAGGGGAAGCTCCGGTAGGCCAGTGTCCGGTAGGCGGCGATCCGGTGGCAGCTCAGATTGGTGAGATTATGGGCGTTTCTGCAGAAGGTGGCGTGAAAATGGCTGCCTTTGTAAAATGTGCCGGCGACTGCGAGAAAGCAAAGCAGGACTATGAATACACCGGTGTGGAAGATTGTGCAGCAATGGCCTTTATTCCCGGCGGCGGGCCGAAATCCTGCAGCTACGGCTGTCTTGGCTATGGAAGCTGCGTAAAGGCGTGTCCCTTTGATGCAGTGCATATTGTCAACGGCATTGCACTGGTGGATAAAGACGCCTGCAAGGCTTGTGGAAAATGTGTGGCAGCCTGCCCTAAGAACCTGATTGAACTGGTGCCTTATGATGCAAAGAATAAGGTGCAGTGCAGCTCCAAGGATAAGGGCAAGGACGTGATGGCAGCCTGTTCCGTAGGATGCATCGGATGTAAACTCTGTGAGAAGAATTGTCCGGAAGGCGCAGTTACCGTAACAGATAATATTGCCCATATTGATTATGAGAAATGTACGGGCTGCGGAACCTGCGCTGAGAAGTGCCCGAAGAAGATTATCAGCAAGGCGGGATGACAGAACGCTGGCATTTTGCAATTTGATATTTTGAGAAACCGTTTTTTCTCTGCAGAATATGCGGGGAAAAAACGGTTTTTTTGATTTCTATCTAACAAATGGATAGTTTTTTGTGACGAAGCTAGCTGGAATAATGTAGGAAAAAAGGTAAAATAGGTATTGTAAAAGGAACACGGCCGATTCAAATGCACAGAAAAGGAGAATAACTATGAGCAATAAAAATACCAGTATGCCTGTGTATAAACAGGTGACAAACAGGGAGAAATATTGTTTTGGCATTGGAGCAATCGGGAAAGATAGTGTGGTAAATATGGTGGCGGCATTTTTAATGCTTTATTTTACGGATACACTGTTTCTGGCGCCGCTTTTGTGGGAGGATTGTTTTTTGTAGCGCGGGTATGGGATGCAGTCAACGACCCGGTAATGGGGATGATTGTGGATAATACTCGGACCAAATACGGCAAGTTCCGTATCTGGCTGTCCGTGGGAACGCTGCTGAACTCAGCCGTGTTTGTCCTGCTGTTTAAAAGCTTCGGACTGCAGGGAACTTCCCTGTATGCCTATGTGTCTGTAGTGTATATCCTGTATGGCATGACTTATACCATTATGGACGTGCCTTACTGGTCCTGGCTGCCGAATCTGACGAATGATCCGAGGCAGCGGGAAAAAGTATCAGTGATACCGCGGTTTTTTGCTTCCCTGGCAGGGTTTTGCATTGCGACTTTTGGGCTGTATATCATCCAGGGTTTCAATGAAAGGGCCGGAAAGGAGAAAATGGATGAATATGGATTTACCATGTTTGCGTCTGTAATTGTTGTGATTTTTATTGTGACAATTGCAATTACAGTATTGAATGTGGGAGAGGAAGCCACCACCGGAGGAAGCGGGCAGAAAATCGGGCTGAAGCAGGCGGTGCAGGTTATTACGAAAAACAAAGAACTGCTGGCGTTTATCGGGCTGCTTTTGACCTTCAACCTCTGTACTCAGATAGTATGGGGATTTGCAGTGTATTATTTCAAAGTGGTTTGCGGAAATGAATATCTGTATTCTGTATTCGGCGGTACGAAGCTGGCGGAGATGCTGGGACTTGTGTGCTTTCCGCTGATTGCAGAGAAAATATCAAGGGAAAAAACCTATACGCTGGCCTGCGCACTGCCTATTGTTGGTCTGGCTCT
Source organism: Petralouisia muris (assembly GCF_004793545.1). GTDB lineage: Bacteria > Bacillota > Clostridia > Lachnospirales > Lachnospiraceae > Petralouisia > Petralouisia muris. The sequence continues at coordinate 112,850 of NZ_SRYA01000007.1, forward strand.
TCTGGGGATCTGTGGTATCGTGATGCCCACTAATGCAGTGCTCGTGGTAATTTGCTGCTGCCTGTTCATGTTTGGTTCAGGTCTGTCTCTTGGCGTAACCACCTGTTGTATTGCGGATGTGATCGATTACGGGGAAGTGAAATTCGGCACTAGGAATGAATCAATTATCTGTTCCACCCAGACATTTTTGATGAAATCAGCACAGGCGGCGGCAGGTCTCTTTACAGGAATCGGCCTTCAGATTGTAGGGTATAACGCAAAGCTGGAAACTCAGAGCCCCTTTACCGTGAACGGCTTGCGGGCGCTGATGGTGGCGCTTCCGATTTTCATGGCAGTATGCAGTTATCTGATTTATACGAAATGTTATACACTGAAAGGGGAGAAAATGGATCAGGTGACAGAACAGATGAATCAGCTTCGCATGGCTCAGGGAAATATGAAATAAGGAAAGGAGATGTAAAATGGGAATTATCTATAATGAAAAAACGCAGGAGTTCCATTTGTACAATGATGAAATCAGTTATTTAATGAAAGTAATGCGAAATGGACAGATGGGGCAGTTATATTTTGGAAAACGGGTGCCTCAGAAAGAAAACTATAATTATCTGACAGAAAATTGTTATCGTCCGGTTTCTGCTTATGTATATGAGGGAGAGTATTCTTTCTCTCTGGAACATCTGAAACAGGAGTATCCGTCTTATGGGACAACGGATTTCAGGATGCCTGCAGTGGAAATTTTTCAAGGAAATGGAAGCAGGGTTACAGATTTTAAATATGTCTCTCATAAGATTTCTCAAGGGAAACCGGCGCTTTATGGGCTTCCGGCAACTTATACGGAATCTGCAGAGGAAGCGGATACTTTGGAAATCCTGTTGCGGGATGAGGTGCTGCAGGTGGAATTGACGCTTCTATATACCATTTTCCGGAAAGAAAATGCAATTGCGCGAAGTGTGCATTTTGAAAATAAAGGCAGAGGGGATTATCAGCTTACCACAGCTATGAGCCTTTCGCTGGATTTGCCGGATGATGAATATGAATGGGTGCAGTTTTCCGGCGCATGGTCCAGGGAGCGCTATATGAAAACCCGCAGGCTTCAGCAGGGTATCCAGTCTATAGGAAGCAGACGCGGGGCATCCAGCCATGTACATAATCCCTTTGTAATTTTGAAACGGCCTGCTGCAGATGAATTTCAGGGAGAGGCTATTGGTTTTTCTTTGGTGTACAGCGGAAATTTTCTGGCACAGGCAGAGGTGGATACTTATAAGGTTACAAGAATGATGATGGGAATCCATCCTGCTGGATTTTCCTGGTGTTTAAAACCGGGAGAGGAATTTCAGACTCCGGAGGCGGTTATGGTATATTCGGACGGCGGCATGAATCAGATGAGTCAGACCTTTCACCGCTTGTACCGCACGCGCCTTGCCCGGGGATATTGGAGGGACAGAGAGCGGCCAGTTCTTTTGAATAACTGGGAAGCAACTTATTTTGATTTCACAGAGGAGAAATTGCTGGAAATTGCAAAAACAGCAAAGGAAGCCGGGGTGGAATTATTTGTTCTGGATGACGGCTGGTTCTCCAGCAGATGCGGAGAGACCAGCGGACTTGGGGACTGGTGGCCCAATAAGGACCGGCTGCCTGGCGGAATCCGGGGTCTTTCCGAAAAGGTGGAAGCGCTGGGATTAAAATTTGGACTCTGGTTTGAACTGGAGATGGTGAATAAGGACAGTGAATTATACCGGAGTCATCCGGATTGGATTCTCCGTACGCCGGGCCGCCCCAGCTCTCATGGAAGGAAACAGTATGTACTGGATTTCTCCAGAAAAGAAGTGGTGGATTATATTTACGGAATGGTTGCAGCGATTCTTCGGGAATCAAAAATATCCTACATTAAGTGGGATATGAACCGCAATATTACAGAATGCTTTTCCGGAGCGTGGGAAGCCTGCCGGCAGGGAGAAATTTTCCGCCGCTATATCCTTGGAGTTTATGATTTGTATGAGAGACTTACCAGTGAATTTCCGGAGATTCTTTTTGAATCCTGTGCGAGCGGCGGCGGACGGTTTGATCCCGGTATGCTGTATTATGCGCCGCAGGCCTGGGTCAGCGATGATACGGATGCGGTAGAACGGCTGAAAATCCAATATGGGACGTCTTATGCTTACCCCATCAGTTCCATGGGAGCCCATGTGTCCATTACGCCCAACCATCAGCTGTTTCGAAATACACCCCTGAAAATGCGCGGTGATGTGGCGTATTTCGGGGCGTTTGGATACGAACTGGATTTGGCGCAGCTTACAGAGAAAGAGAAGGAGGAGGTAAAGGAACAGATCCGGTTTGTGAAAAAATACCGGAAATTAATCCATACTGGAACGTTTTATCGGCTGGCAAGCCCCTTTGAGGGAAATATTTCCGCATGGATGGCAGTATCAGAGGACAAGAAACATGCTATTGTAGCATATTTTAAAGTGCTCAATGACGTAAACTGCGAATTCCGCAGGCTTAAGCTGAAAGGACTGGATCAGGAACTTTTGTACCATGTAACGGAAGAAGGAGCCCTGAGCGGAAGATTTTTCGGTGCGGAGCTTATAAATATCGGTCTTGTAACCTCAGATGCATCAGCCGGAGAACCGGCGGCTGGCGAGAAGCACTGTACGGATTTCTGGTCCAGGATTTTTCTGTTGGATGCAGAAGAATCCTGAAAAAGAAGGATAGGAGGGGGATGAGATGCCGCAGAAATGGAAGCGGATCGGGATGGCGTTATTTGGCGTCATTGTTACCGGCTTTTGTGTAGGCGCTTTTCAGAAAGCGGATTTGGGCGCTGACCCTTTTACCTGTTTTGTGACAGGGGTTGCCGGTTTATTCCATTCCAAATACAGCGTGTTTTATCTGGTAATTACAGGGATGCTTCTGATAGCTGTGTTTGTTGTAGAGCGTCACTATATTGGAATTGCAACGGTATTTAACTTGTTTGGAGTTGGAGTAGCAGCGGATTTTATGGGCCGTATTTTGGATGCCTGGTTTCTGGAGCCGTCTATGGCAGTTCGGGCGGGAATTATGGCATTTGGAATTCTGGGAACTTGTTTTGCGGCGTCTTTGTACTTTACAGCAGATCTGGGGGTGTCTGCATATGATGCAGTATCTTTGATTGCAGCCAATAAGTATAAAATCATGGCATTTAAGCTTTGCCGAATTGCAACGGATTTTGTCTGTGTCATTACAGGGTTTGCCTGCCATGTGACAATCGGCGTTGGTACGGTGATTACGGCTTTGTTCATGGGGCCTGTGATCCAGTGGTTTAACACGCATTTGTCAGAGCCGTTTTTATATGGCAGAGGCAAAAAAAGCAGGATGCGGAAATATAATCTGGCGGGGGAAGGGTATAGTTTCAGCGTTTAGACCTGGATCTTATAAAAATTTTTATTGAGGGAGTCCACTGTTTCCGGCAGAGGGTCTCCCTCATGTTCCTGTATGAAATGGATTTTGGACAAGACAGCCTTCCGGTAAGCGGCGGGTGAAATGCCGTAGGTCTGGCTGAAAATTTTAATCAGGGATTCCGGTCTCTGGTAGCCGCAGGAATATGCAATGGCAGAAACAGAAAGTTTGGATGATTCTAACATATGTTTTGCCTTTGTCAGCCGGAACCGCTGGATATATTTCAGGGGAGAGAGCCCGGTAAACTGCCGGAAAAGCGTGTTGAGATAACTGCGGTTCAAGCCGACGTATCCTGCAATATCCTGTACCTGCAAAGGATCGGAAATATGGTTTTGAATATAGGCAATCGCCTGGTTGACATAAGTATTCCCTTCTGTCTGGGGCAGGATATCCCGATTGGAGGATGCAATCACGCTTAGAAATAAGAACAGTATTCCAAGGGTGTAAAAGGTGTCTTCGGCGTGACTGTGGTTGTGCTGTATCATATCCATGATGTATTGTTTCAATTTTTCAGATTCTGTGCTGCTGAAAATCGGCTGTTCCTGGGACAGGCCCAGGGCGGAGATGACAGAGGCTGCCGAACTTCCGGAAAAACCTACCCAGATATAAGTCCAGGGCTGTTGGCTGTCTGACATGTATACGGTCTGGTAATCCGGTTCAATCAGAAATCCCTGTCCGGCAGAAAGTTTATAGTTGGTATTGTTGACAAAAAATTCCCCCTTTCCCTCCAGAATAAAGTGAATCAGGTAATAAGAACGCACTGCCGGTCCGCATTTATGAAGCGGGGCAGTGACAGAATGGCCGAAAGCGTTGATGCACAGGGGCTGGCATTCATAAATTGGCTTGTCGATTGAAATAGATTGTTCCATGAAGCGCCTCCTAATTGGATGTTTGATGTTTCGTCTGCTGCTGATTTGTTGACGGATGCCGAAAAAGTACTTGTATTATACCAGAAAAATGTACGGGCTGCAAAGTTTTGTTCATGCGAATTGTAAAAGAAAATGTTCTGTGATAATATTGAAAGCACTGGTTGACGTTCTTATAGGACAATTGAAACAAGTTGACAAGCTGTGGTTAGAATTCGATGTAAAAAGTAAGGAAAAATAAATCATGAAAATACCGGAATTCTTAGAAACTAACGAAATCAAACTAATCCTGGAGCGAACCTTCCAGGAAGACAAAGAAAAGGGATATGTTCCCGCCTGTTGTTTTGCCATCTGCGACAAAAAGGAGCAGAAAATAGGCGCCTGCGATCTGCGGATGGGCCACAATGAGAATACATACTACGGTGGAAATATTGGCTATGAAATAGAAGAGTCTTATCGGGGGCGCCACTATGCCCAAAAAGCATGCAAGGCGCTGCTGCAGTTAGCCAAAGCCTGCAAGATGGAATATGTTCTAATCACCTGCAATCCTGACAATATAGCCTCTCGGAAAACCAGCGAATATGCCGGAGGGGTTCTGGAAGGAATCGTGGAACTGCCAGAGGGCCATGAACTGCGCAGTGGAGGGCGGACCCAAAGCTGTATCTACCGGATTGATCTGGAATAGCAAATTATCCGGCATATATTGTTATTCAGCATACGCTTCATTTACCGCCATTTTCAGCCCCGCTCTTGGACAAAACCACAGGATTGATCAAAAAACAGGGGGATTTTTCCGTTGAGTATTGCATCATTTTTCGGTATAATGAACATATATGATTTGGTGATTCACGGATTAAAATTAAAGGAGAAGGAGAGAATATTATGCCGGAAATGAGTAAAGCAGTTATCCCTCCTCATATGGGGGACAAGGAGCCAAGTGAGAAAATCATAAAGCTTGGGAAAAAGATCACAGATGTGGCAAAGCACAAAATCAAAGGCGTTACCGTGGCCGATCCAGAGTATTGGGGACTGGCTGAAATTGTAACGGAAGAGATGGCGGACATTGCGCTGACTATGAAAGTGCGCCATCATTACAGAATCGAAGAACTTTGGGAAATGAACCAGGTGCAGGAGGATGAGAAGGAGCATTTTCAGGAAGTGCTGGATGAGATGAGTTATATCGGCCTGCTGGAATATGACTATGGCAATAACTACGACCATTACGGTTCCATTCCGGGACCGAAACACCGCAGATACTGTCTGCCCATGTTTGTGCCTGGCTCAGCAGAGCTGTTCAATATGGAAGAGGGACCGGAGGGGAATAAGCGCCTGCGGGAGCATCCTGCACTGGCAAGTTTTTTTGAGCGGATGACTTTCATTCCGCTGGATGGGATTACCCATATGGTTCCGCCGGGAGGGGCAGGCATTGGTATGCATGTAATTCCGGTGGAAAAAGCTATTTCCATGGAAAACGGAACCATTGATTTGGAGCATATTTCCTATTGGCTGAAAAAATATGAAGGACATATCGGCGTAGGCCAGTGTTCCTGCCGGGCCAGCCGCCAGGTGCTGGGAGAAGGCTGCGGCGATGATGAGATGAACTGGTGTATAGCGGTTGGGGATTTTGCGGATTATTGCCGGGAAACCGGAAAAGGCCATGACATCACTTACGAAGAAGCCATGGAAATTTTTCGAAAGGCAGAGGACAATGGATTTGTCCATCAGATTACCAATATTGACGGGGAAAATAAGATTTTCGGCATCTGCAACTGCAATGTGAATATCTGCAATGGACTGAGAACCTCTCAGTTATTTAATACCCCCAATATGAGCCGCAGCGCATTTACGGCCAAAGTGGAAAAAGAGAAATGCGTAGCCTGCGGAAAATGCGTGGAATACTGTCCGGCAGGCGCAGTGAAGTTGGGACAGAAGCTGTGCAAAAAAGACGGCACAGAGGTCAAATATCCCAAGCATGAACTGCCGGATAAGCTGGTGTGGGGCAAGGACAAATATGATGAAGATTACAGGGACAACAACCGGATTAACTGTTACGAAACAGGAACCGCCCCCTGTAAGGCGGCCTGTCCGGCTCATATTGCAGTGCAGGGCTATATCCGCAAAGCCAAGGAGGGCAAATACCGGGAAGCTCTGGCGTTGATTAAGCAGGACAATCCATTCCCTGCTGTCTGCGGACGCGTCTGCAACCGCCGCTGTGAGATTGCCTGTACCCGGGGAACTATTGATGAGGCGGTGGCTATTGACGATATTAAGAAATTCATTGCAGAGCAGGATTTACATAAGGAAACCAGATATGTTCCTCCGATTGTGATTGCATCCAACCGCCTGACCCAGTGGGAGCAGAAGATTGCTATTATCGGCGCAGGCCCGGCAGGCCTGTCCTGTGCATATTATTTGGCTGTAAAGGGATATAAGCCTACGGTATTTGAGAAACATTCCCGTCCGGGCGGAATGATGACCTATGGAATTCCGTCCTACAAGCTGGAAAAAGATGTCATCGAAGCGGAAATTGATGTGCTTCGTGATTTGGGCGTTGAGATTAAGTGCGGCGTGGAAGTGGGAAAGGATGTAACAATCCAAAAGCTTCGGGAAGAAGGATATCAGGCGTTCTATCTTGCCATCGGATGTCAGGGAGGCAAAATCCCGCCAATCCCCGGAAACGATGGGAAGGGCGTTCAAATAGCAGTGGATTTCCTGCATCATGCCGCTGAAAATCAGGAACAGAAGATAGAGGGAAAGGTTGTGGTAGTAGGCGGCGGCAATGTAGCCGTGGACTGTGCCAGAACAGCTTCCCGTTTTGGCGCCAAAGAGACAGCAATGTTTTGCTTGGAGTCCAGAGACGCCATGCCAGCTTCCACAGAAGAGATTCAGGAGACGCTGGAAGAGGATATTGCCATCCACAACGGCTGGGGTCCGAAAGAAATTATCAAAGATGGAGATGGAAACGTAACCTCTGTGGTTTTCCAGAAGTGTATTTCTGTATTTGATGAGGAAGGAAAGTTCAATCCCCGGTATGAGGAAGAAGAGTTAATGACTGTGGAATGCAGCCAGCTGATTTTTGCAGTGGGGCAGTCCGTGGAATGGGGCAATTTGTTAGAGGGAACGAAAGTGGAATTCTGTCATGGCAATTATCCGGCAGCGGATGCTTTGACCTATCAGACGGCAGAGCCGGATATTTTCGTAGGCGGAGATGTCTATACCGGGCCGCAATTTGTCATTGACGCTATTGAAGCAGGCAAAAACGCCGCTGTGTCCCTGCACCGTTATGTACATCCGGGAACCAGTATGACCATTGGCCGCAACCGGCGGGATTTCCATGAATTGGATAAAGAGAATATTAAAGTGGATGGATATGACACCATCGGCCGTCAGGAAGCAGGCATGGATGAATCAGCGGATCACAAACATTCTTTCCGGGACGCCCATAAAACATTGACGGAGGAACAGGTGCATTTAGAGGCAGGAAGGTGCTTAAGCTGCGGAGCTTCCGTAGTGGATGAAAATAAGTGTATTGGCTGCGGCGTCTGCACTACCAAGTGTGAATTTGACGCCATCCATCTGCACCGTGACCATCCGGAATGCTCTAAGATGGTGCGCTCTGAAGACAAATTTAAAGAAATCGGCGCATATATGGCAGGGAGAGCAGCCAAAACTGCTTTTTCCAAAGCGCCGGTTGTCACAAAGAAAGTGGCCCAAACGGTCAAAAAATCAGGGAAAGCAGCGGGAAAAGCAGCGGAAGCTATAAGAAAAGCGGCAGGTTCCAGCAGAAAGACAGCGGGGAAAATGGCAGGTTCCAGCAGAAGGGCAGCAGGGAAAATGGCAGGTTCCAGCAGAAAGGCAGCGGGGAAAATGGCAGGTTCCGGCAAAAAAGCAGCAGGGAAAGCGTCAGCGTCCAGGGGCAAGGAATCTGGAAACGAGAAAACGTCCGCTGATTTGAAATAGAGAGACAGCCGGTTTTGAAAAACTTATGTTGATTTAATATAGGAAACAGCAGCGCAGGAGGATTCGACATGCATGAATTAGGAATTGTCTTTCATATTGTTAAAACAGTAGAACAGGTGGCAAAAGAAAACCAGGCGTCCAGGGTGGGGAAAGTGGTGCTTCAGATTGGGGAGGTTTCCACCATTATTCCTTCTTATTTGGAGGACTGCTGGAACTGGAAATGTTCTAAAAGTTCATTGATGGATGGATGTAAACTGGAAATTGAGACAATTCCAGCCGTCACCTTCTGCGAGAGCTGCAAAGAAACCTATGGTACGGTGGCGTATGGAAAGACCTGTCCTTATTGCGGCAGCGGACATACCTATCTGCTGCAGGGCAATGAGCATGAAATCAAGGAAATTGAAGTAAGCTGAAATCAGGGCGTAAGTCTGTATCATATGTTTATGTATGATATGGCTTATGTCCTGTTTTTTGCAGATTTCATATTGTAACAGTCAGCTATTTGTGATAGACTTACATTCATGTTGGAATTAAAATACTTCAGAATCAGGAAGGATACAGATATGGAGAAAAGTGTTTGGAGAAAGTACATAGGAGATAAGGCTTTTTACAGAATGGTTCTTCTCATTGTGGTTCCTATCATTATTCAGAACGGCATAACGAATTTTGTCAACATGCTGGATAATATTATGGTGGGGCAGGTGGGCACGGAGCAAATGAGCGGCGTTGCCATTGTGAACCAGTTTATGGCGGTGTTTAATATCTGTATTTTCGGCGGCGTTTCCAGTGCGGGAATTTTCACCGCTCAATATTATGGGCAGAAAAGCCATGAGGGAGTTCGCAACACTTTCCGGTTCAAGTTTATCATCTGCATAATAATGACAGTGATTGCCATTGCGGTGCTTTTCACTGCCGGGGACGGCCTGATTATGCTGTATCTTCATGAAGGTTCTCAAGGCGGGGACATAGCCAGAACACTGGAATATGGAAGAGAATATCTGCGGGTGATTATTTTTGGGATTGTGCCCTACGCTGTTTCTCAGGCCTATGCCAGCACCCTGCGTGAGACAGGGGAAACGGTGCTGCCTATGAAGGCCGGAATTATTGCCGTAATGGTAAATCTGCTGGGGAATTTCCTTTTGATTTTCGGAAAGTTCGGTTTTCCGGCCCTGGGAGCAGTGGGAGCGGCGGTTGCAACGGATATTGCCCGGATAGTGGAATGCCTGATCCTTGTTTTCTGGACGTATCGGCACAGAAAAGAGCATCCATTTATCCAAGGGGCTTTTCGTAGTCTGACAATTCCCAGGGACTTGACGGTGAATATTGTGAAAAAGGGAATTCCCATTATGCTCAATGAGATTGCCTGGTCTACCGGGCAGGCGTTTTTACTGCAGTGTTATTCTGTACGGGGACTGTCTGTAGTGGCGGCTCTTAATATTTCCAGTACCGTATCCAATCTGTTTAATGTGGTATTTCTGTCCATGGGAAGCGCTATTGCAATTATTGTGGGCCAATTATTGGGAGCCGGGAAAATGGAGGAAGCCAGGGATACAGACCGGAAACTTTTGGTTTTTACAGTTTCCACCTGCCTGGTGTTCGGAAGCCTGCTGGCAGCAATTTCACCCTTCTTCCCTATGATATATAATACCTCCGGAGAGGTTCAGGCTCTTGCCGCCAGGTTTATCCTAATTGCCGCTGGATGTATGCCCTTGTATGCTTTTATGCATGGCTGTTATTTCACTCTGCGTTCCGGCGGGAAAACATGGATTACCGTGCTGTTTGACAGTGTATATGTGTGGCTGGCGGATATTCCCCTTGCCTATGTGCTGGCTCACTTTACCGGCCTGAATATTGTGCTGGTGTATCTGTGCTGTCAGTTAATTGAAACTTTGAAGTGCATTCTGGGTTATGTTCTGGTAAAAAAGGGAATTTGGCTGCAGAATATCGTGGACTGATTTGGGTAAGGTTTTACTACGAGGAAGAGCTAGGAAGGAAGACAATAAATTGGAAGCGAGAGATTATTTAAAACAGAAGAAAAGGATAGTGGTGAAAATTGGATCAGCAGCTTTACACCATGAAGCCACAGGAAGGCTGAATCTTGGGAAGGTGGAGCGCCTGGTGAGGGAGCTTTGTGATATCCGCAATCAGGGTGTGGACGTATGTCTGGTAAGCTCCGGCGCCATTGCAGTGGGCCGTAAGGTCATTGGAATTGAAGAGCGTCCGGACAATATATCAACCAAGCAGGCGTGCGCAGCGGTGGGCCAGGCCAGGCTGATGATGACCTATCAGAAAATGTTTTCGGAATACCATCAGACTGCAGGGCAGATTCTTATGACAAAGGGAACCATGCAGGATAATGTTTCCCGGAAAAACGCCCAGAATACGTTTGAAGAATTATTCCGGCTTGGGATTATTCCTATTGTAAATGAAAATGATACCATATCCACATACGAAATGCAGTTTGGAGACAACGATACGTTGTCTGCTTTGGTAGCGTCCCTGGTAGGGGCGGATTTGCTGATTCTTTTGTCAGATATCGATGGTTTGTTTACAGACGATCCCCATAAAAATCCGGATGCAGAGCTGATTCGGGTGGTGGACCGGCTGGATGAGAAAATTAGTTCCATGGCAAAGGGAACCACAGGAAGCGATGTGGGAACCGGAGGAATGGAGACAAAGCTGACGGCGGCAAGGATTGCAACGCTTTCCGGCGCGGATATGATTATTGCCAATGGGAAAGATGTAAGTATTCTCCATGATATTTTTCAGGGGGAATTTGTAGGAACGCTCTTTTTAGAGCATCGGGATGAAGATTTTTATATTGCTGATTTTATTGAAAAAAGTCTGGAATAAAGAGAAAGCAAAAGAACTGTGTTTAGAATTAAAACGGCCGGAATGGAAAGGAGCTTAGAATGGATCAGAGTAAAATAGACAGAATCAATGTATTGGCAAGAAAATCCAAGGCGGAAGGATTGACAGAGGGAGAGAGAAAAGAACAGGAGCTTCTGCGGAAAGAATATATTGCAAATATCAGAAGAAATCTGCGGGCCCAGCTTGACAGCATTGACGTGGTAAATCCTGACGGGACGACAGAAAATCTGGGAGAAAAATATGGAAACAAGGAAGCAAATTAGAGAGCGGCTGAAGCAAAAAAGGGACAGTCTGTCCCAGGCGCAGGTCCAGCAGTGGTCAGCGGAAATCTGTAAGAACATAGAAGCGCATCCCTGGTTTGTACAGGCGGAAACGGTTTGTTTTTATTATCCATTGGGAAAGGAAGCGGATTTGCGGCCTCTGGCAGAAACCGCATGGAGTATGGGCAAAAAAACTGCATTCCCCAGAGTGGCAGGAAGGGAAATGCAGTTTTACCAGGCTGATTCTTTTACGGAATTTGCAGAGGGCAGTTTTCATGTAATGGAGCCTGTGGGAACAACGGTAATTTACCAGGAGGACGCCCTGGTGTTAACGCCGGGACTGGGGTTTGATTGGCAGGGCGCCCGGATTGGTTACGGCGGAGGATATTATGACAGATATTTTGCAGGGCGTCCTCACAAATATAAGCTGGGAGTGGCCTATGCCATGCAGTTGGTGGAAAGGCTGCATCCAAAGGAGCATGATGTCAGGATGGATGGGGTGGCTGCGGAAACAGGAATTATGATTGTTAGATAATTCCTGTTTCGTCTGTGTTCCGGCGCCCCATAGTTCACCTGCTGTGAAAGGATAAGGTTCTCACAGCAAATAGCCATCCTTTATGATATCTTTGACTGTTTCTGTGGGAATCTCAAAGGTGACAACACCCATGAAACCAGGAGCCACTTTGTATTCATCGAAAACAATGTTCAGTTTGCCGGACTCGCTGATAAAGAAGTTCACGGAATCTGACAGTTCCGTAAAATTCCATTCAGGCACATCACTGTCCAGCCAGTAGGTGATGGTTTCATCCTGTGCCATCTGGTTTTTCATTTGTTCTTTAATATTTTCTGTAATAGGCGTTTGGTAGTCTGCGCCCTCCTGGAATAAATCTTTTAGAGTAATCAGTTCCCCGGTCTGCTTGTCAATATGGTAGATTTTCTCCATTTGCACAGCTCCTGCCATAGTGACGGTCTGATGGAACCGGAGGGAAAACAGTTTATCGTTGTCGGTCACTGTTTCATAGTCCAAATCCACTGCCTGGATGCCCTCGCCTCCGGCAGCCTTCAGGTCGGCCTCGTATGCGGCGATAATTTCGTTGGTATAAGCTTCGATCTTGTCATTGAGCTTATTGGTGGAGTCCTCCAGCAGATTTCCTTCTCTGTCTTCTATTTGTAATTTTGGAATTTTAATATTTGCTTCCATATCGTTTTCACGATGCTCGTATTCCCGGAAAGTAATTACTTTTACAATAGCGCCCAGAACAGGAATCCGTTCCATGGCATATGCAATGGAAGCGTTGGAATTGACAAGGATGGTAAGAACCGTTATTGCGGCGGCGGCTCCGGCAGCTCCCCGGACAATCCAGAAAGAAAAGACAGAGGATTTTTTTGTGTCCTGTTTCAGCAGGGCGGGTTCTGCCGCATCAGATTTTGCAGCCTGGAACAATCTTTGACGTGAAGGTTTCGTGGTTTTGGCGCTTTCTGCCAAATCAGCCTTGGCTTTTTCTATAGAAAGCTTCGTCTGCTGTTTTAAGGCTTCGGGAATGGGGATGTTTTGGTAATCCTGTTTGAGTTGGTTTAATTTATGATTCATGGCTGAGTTCTCCTTCTGTTAATTTGATTCGCAGTTTTCCAAGACTGCGGTATAGGATGCTTTTGGTGGTGTTGAGGTTTTCTTCTAATACATCTGCGATTTCCTGAAGTTTCCGTTCTTCAAAATAACGGAGTACAATGACGGCCCGTTCCTTTTCATTCAGAATGTCCAAGGCGTCGATCGTGTCGAAATCCAGGTAAATGTCTTCCTTTCCCTGTTCCTTTGCTGCATCAAAAGAAACTTCTCTCTGGTTTTTGCGCAGAACTTCTAAAGAAGTGTTGATTACAATGCGCCAGAGCCAGGTTTTAATAAAGGCAGCGTTCTTGACAGAACTGGAATTTTTAATGGCTTTGTAGGAACTTTCCTGCACAATGTCCATAGCGTCGGATTCATTTTTTACATAAGTATATGCCAGACGGTACAGGGAATCGTAAGAGGACAGCAATTCTTGTTCCACCAATTGCTGCATCTTTTGTGAATTCATAGCGGCATCTCCTTTCTGGTTACTGCTTATTAGATGAAAGCCAGCAAGAAAAAGTTTCAAAAAGTAAAAGAAAAATGAATAGCCTTGTTTCGGCGGGATTTTGGAGAAATAAAATTTCGTTAATGACAAATCCACTGGAACTTGTTATACTGTTACCATATCTGAACAGAAACCGCAATGCCGGAAGGGAGGAATCATTATGAACCTTACATTGGAACAGATTGGGGAGAAAGCCAAGAAAGCGGAAGTGACGCTGCGTACATTGTCTGCCAATCAAAAAAATAAAGCACTGACTACTTCAGCGGATTATTTAATGGCAAATATGAAAATGCTGTTAGAAGCCAACCACACGGATGTGGAACGAGCCAAAGAGAATGGTATGGCCCCTGCTCTGGTAGATCGTTTGCTTCTCACAGAAGCCAGGATCGCCCAGATGGCGGAAGGACTCAGGCAGATTGCAGGTCTGGATGATCCAGTCGGAGAGGTGCTGTCCATGAAGCAGAGGCCCAACGGACTTTTGATTGGGCAGAAGCGCGTGCCCCTGGGAGTCATCGGCATTATTTATGAGTCCCGGCCCAACGTGACGGCAGATGCATTCGGCCTGTGCTTTAAAGCGGGAAATGTGGTGATTCTCCGGGGCGGAAAAGACGCCATCCATTCCAATAACGCCATTACCATGACGTTGCAGGAAGCGCTGGCAAAATGTGAATTGCCCTCTGATGCAATTCAGCTCATTACAGACGCCAGTCATGAGACAGCGGCAAAATTCATGAAGCTGAATCAGTATGTGGATGTGCTGATTCCCCGGGGCGGCGCAGGGCTGATCCGCACTGTGGTAGAGCAGGCCACTGTGCCTGTCATTGAAACAGGAACCGGCAATTGCCATATTTATGTGGATGAAAGCGCAGACCTTGCAATGGCGCTGGATATTATTTTCAATGCGAAGACTCAGAGAATTGGCGTCTGTAATGCATGTGAATCCCTGGTAGTCCATGAAAAAGTAAAGGACGCCCTGCTTCCCCGGCTGGCGAAGCGGCTGGAAGAGAGGCAGGTGGAGCTTCGGGGAGATGAAGAAAGCAGGAAGGTGTGCGGCAGTATTTTGCCTGCAAAAGAGGAGGACTGGGGCATGGAGTACCTGGACTATATTCTCTCTGTCAAAACAGTATCTTCAATAGAGGAAGCAATTGCCCATATCAATCAATACAATACCGGGCATTCCGAAGCCATTATAACGAAAGATTATGATAATTCCAGGAAATTTTTGGATGAAATTGATGCGGCGGCCGTATATGTGAACGCCTCCACACGGTTTACCGACGGGTTTGAATTCGGATTTGGGGGCGAAATCGGCATCAGCACCCAGAAGCTTCATGCAAGGGGGCCTATGGGGTTGAAGGAGCTGACAAGCACAAAATACATTATATACGGAAACGGGCAGGTCAGGCCATAAATGGGGTCTGGAGTTTGAAGCTTGTCCATGGCACAGAAGATTTGAAAAGGAGATAAAAGAAAATGGCAGCTACCATTCAAATACTGTCAGAATCCAGGATCAGCCGGGATTTATTTCGGCATTTTAACCGCCATCAGGAAGTGACGCGCTGCTGGCGGAAGGAAGAAGGCAGTTGGATACTGAAAGATATTTCCTTTGTGGAGGAATGGAAGGACGCAGAGTATGAATTCCTGGTAAAATGCCTGAAAAATACGATAAATACAGGAGGTTTTGTATTTGGCTGTTTTGAAGGGGAAAAGCTTGTGGGATTTACTTCCGTGGAACAGGAACATTTCGGATCCAGAAAACAGTATGTGCAGCTTTCCTGCATCCATGTGTCCTGCGAATGCAGAGGGAAAAGATATGGAAAACGGTTGTTTGAGCGGGCGCTGCTGGCGGCGAGAAAATTAGAAGCGGAGAAATTGTACATATCAGCCCACTCTTCCCAGGAGACACAGGCATTCTACCATGCGCTTGGATGCGTGGAAGCGGAAGAATATAATGAAAAGTTATATGCGGCAGAGCCCTGTGACTGCCAGTTGGAGTTTGCGCTGTAAAGGATTGCTCCGGTGGTTAAATATCGACGTTTATACTTGCCCTAAACTTTGTCGGCATTTAACTGCCGGAGCGTCGTATCAGTACATATTTCTGGGAAGGAGGCCGATTCCCGTTCCAAGTTCCAAAATCTTCTGAGGTTTTCCCCAGTCAAATTCGGTTCTATTGTCTATGTTCTGGTTTTCATAAGGTTCTCTTCCCAGGTTTAGGCGTGTTTTAGTAATTGGTCAAGATTTATATGAAAGTTCTCAAAAATACAGGAAGAAATATTGTCGGAAAAGTTATATTGGTTGGAGCGGCATTCCTTTTCAAAATCGTGTAAATGTTTTTTTCGGATGGCGGCATGGAAATCTCCTTTCTTCTGGAGCGTTGGAAGAACGATACGTCAGGGCTCTGGCTTACAGAGGTTTTCCAGCCAGCACTTCCTTGTAATCTTTGTAGTTTTCTTCCAGAAGCCCAGGGGTGTCCAGCCCGTAGGGGCAGTGTGCCCTGCATTGGCCGCAGTGAATGCAGTCTTCGATCTTTTTCATCTTTTCCTGTACTTGCGGCGTAAGCTGCAGTTCAGATGGGGAGCGGCGCAGCAGCAGCGACATCCGGGCGCAGTTGTTAATCTCAATTCCAGCAGGACAGGTGGGGACGCAGTAGCCGCAGCCCCGGCAGAAGTTTCCTGCAAGCTGCTCTCTATCCCTGGCAATCAGGTCAGAAAGTTCCTGCGTCATAGCCGGGGGATTTCCAATATAGCTTAAAAATTCATCCAGTTCGGACTCCCGCTGGACGCCCCAGATGGGCAGAGCATTGTCGTACTGGGCCTGGAATGCGTAGGCAGCGGCAGAGTTGGTAATCAGTCCGCCGGACAATGCTTTCATGGATATAAATCCAATGTTTTCCTGTTTGCAGCGTGTGACAATTTCAATGTCTTTGTCTGTGGCAAGGTAGCAGAAGGGAAACTGCAAAGTTTCATACAGCCCGCTGTCAATGGCTTCGTGGGCGATTTTCAGCCTGTGGTTAGTGATGCCGATGTGGCGGACTTTCCCTTCTTTTCTGGCTTCTTCCATGGCTTCGTACAGTCCGGTTCCGTCTCCTGGCTTGGGGCAGAAGGATGGGTTATGGAACTGGTAGATGTCAATATAGTCTGTTTTCAGCAGGGTCAGGCTGGTATCAAGATCCTTCCAGAAATCTTCTGCATTCTGAGCGGCGGTTTTGGTGGCGATATAAATGCTGCTTCGGACGGGAGAGAGGGCTTCTCCAATTTTTACTTCGCTGTCAGTGTAGAACCGCGCAGTGTCAAAGAAGCGGATGCCGGCGTCATATGCCTTTTTCAGCAGTTTTCCAGCGTCTTCTGTAGTAATGCGCTGGATGGGGAGAGCTCCGAAGCCGTTTTTGTTAACGGTAATTCCTGTTTTTCCAAGGGTAACGGTTGTGTTCATAGTTTTCTCACCTTTCTGTTTGAAATATGTTGGTTATGAGATTACGCCGGAATTGCTGCATGTAATGGTTACGCCGGCGTTAAAGTATTCGTTGTTTTTGGAGATTTTGGCGCTTGTGGAAGCGGTATTTTTGGTGCGTGTGGTTGTCCTGTTGCTGTAACTCCATCCGCCTTCCATGGAATAGGTGGAAGAAGCGCTGGTGCAGGTGGCGGAGGAGCCGGTGTAGGTGAATGTGGCAGATAGTTTTATAGTGGCAACTGTCTTATTATTTCTTTTGCAAGTGGCAGTTTTTGTGGCGGTTTTAATATTGGAACGTGTATCTGAGGGAAATGTTGTTAGTTCGTAATCAACAGTATTTCCATTTTCCAATTCTATTTTTTCGTTAATGTTATAGAGCGAGGATGCAGGTGGAGAAGACTGCCTGGCATGGGAAGTGATGGGATTGCTTATAGTGAAGATAAGCGTTGCTATAACAAAAAGTATTTTTTTCATAGTGTGTTTCTCCTTAAGCTTGCATTTTAATAATTATTTTTCTTCTACCTCAAGGGATTCTTCTATGTAAATAACATTCAATTCCCGTGGTTTAATGTGATTAAAGTAGAAGCAGGTGACTGAAATAGTAAACAGAAGTACCAGAACGCCGCATCCAAATCTGGTAAAAAATTTCTTTCTGGCTGTATAGGCATTGATTTCTTCCGGCGGAACACTGTCCAGATAAAGCCGGGCCAGTTCCGCAGGCGTGCCGAAGTAGCTGGTGATTTCCTCATATCCGGCTGAGGTGTTTTCCAAAAGGTATTGCTGGATATCTTTTTTCATGTCTGTGGTGAAATTGCTGCGGTAATTGTGGGGACAAGCCAATAAACGCTTGGCGGCCCTTATGTAGCGTCTGACTGGTTTGCTGAAATTGCTGTTCATAATCATTCATCTCTCCTTGTATAAATCATGTCATCAAGATCAAGCATAAGATTGGCGGCAGTGGTGATTTCCCGGTATTTCCGTTTGATTTTAACCAGGTGTTCCCGTCCGCTTTCCGTAATATGGAAATAGATCCGTGTCCGGTTGTTGGCTACGGCAGTGCTTTCTTCGTCAATACAGCCGGCGTTTTTCAGCCGGTAGATATAAGGATAGAGAGATTTATAGGAAAAGGAACCATTGCTGATGCGGTTGATTTCCTGCATAATCTCGTAGGTGTACATGGGTTTTTGTTTTAGAAGGAACAGAACCAGCATTTCGCCCAGGCAGTTTTGCAGGCTTTCGGCAAAGCTGTCTTCTGTTCCAGTTATTTTGATTTTCCTGCTCATATGATTCTCCCGGCTATGCATATAGTTGGGGGGGGGTGAAAAGCCTTTTCTATTGGGAACTGACAGTTGTCTGGCAGTTTCAATTATGAATATCATACTACGGGCAGTTTTAAAAGTAAATAGTTTATAAAAAAAGTATTGGGAAGATTAAAAAAGGAATAGACAAGATGTAATGTTTTTTTGATTCTGGTGTAAAATATTGGAAAATATGGACGATATATATGATAATAGTTTTGGGTGGGAGAAAATCTGGATAGGAATTGGTGGAAGGGATAATGATTTTTTAAATATATATTTTATTTATAAAGTATATAAAGTGGTTGGAAGAGAAAGGAGGGACAGGAGGAAACAGAACATGAAGAAAGATAGCGGATAGGGGAAAATATTGTTTAGAGAGATTATTTCTGGAACAAAATTTATTTCTTATAAAGGGAGAAAGTAAAATGGATCAAAAAGTGATTATTCAAAAATTACAGGTGTAACTTTAATGGCGGTATTAGCGATATGTTTGTGCTTCGTTAATATTCAACCAGTATATGCAGACGAAGTAACAGATGATTTAGAAGCTGAAATTGCAGAAAAGAAAGCGGCTGGAATAGAAGTTCATGAACTTGTTAGTGATGATGGGAAAGTAATGGGTTATTTTCTGCCTAATGCAGAAATGGATGAACGGGAAGCTAAAACTACAAGAGGTTCGTTTAATTGGAAAACAGCCCCTAATACTGATCTTGGAGCAATAACAATATTTCTTTTGTTAAGGGAGATAGGATATATGTATCCGCATCGCAAAATCCTTCTGGAGCAGGATGTGTTAGTTATGTGGGGTTGCGTGATAACGATAATGGCTCTTTTGGCTATCCATCTTCATCTATAACGACAAATGGTTGGAGCAATGGCGTAATTGTAGTTGGGTATAGCGGACATTTTTCATTTTCTATTCGAAATAAGTCATCACGTACAATTACGTATAGTGGAAGTTACTCAGTTTAAAATTGTCACAAAAATGAAAGGTACAGAAATTATATGAAAAAGAAATTGATCTCAGTAGCAAGTTTACTCGGATGTTTTGTGTTAATTGGCATTACTGCACAGGCAGGCAGAGAAAGTTTTTATGAAAGCCAGTCGAATTTAGTAACGTTAAATGAGAGCAAATCAGAACATGAATATCAGGAATCTGCGATACAGCAGTCAGATTTTGACTCAAATTCTGAATCGAATGAGATAATTCTACATGAGGAAGAAGAGCAGGATGTGGAATTTTATGAAGAACAACCAAATTCAGCGCCGATATCTGAAGCAGAGTTGCATACTGATGGGGGACATGAATACATAAAATAATGATAAAAAGCCTTAATTGCCATATTCACTATTAGTGGTTAATGTTGTGCAATAAAAAATATAGTTGAAAATAAATTTTAGATAGAAATAATCTCTGTAAACAGTGTTTTAACGTGTGAGAACAATACAACTATCAGGCTAAAGGTACCTGTAAGGCCGTTTTTGGAGAAAAAGAGATCATACAACATTGGGCAGATTGCAAGTATGAAAGATGAATCTCAGACTCTGCCGAAGAATTTTAGTTTTTTATAAGAGAAACACCAGTTTACAACTTTTATAAATGATAGCCCTTTTGTTGGACAAGATATTTCAGGACTCTTATAAGAACAGATGATTTTATCATACTTTCGCTCTTTTTCACGAAAG